>JAYFNU010000021.1:0-11535 GCA_034933305.1 Oscillospiraceae bacterium
CCCCCCCCCCCCCCCCCCCGGCCGTTATTGTCAGCCGAGCGTTGCTTTCGTGACGGCGGAAGGATAGAAGCCGTCCGCATCCTTGAAGGCGCAGGCGCTCACGACGGTGCCCGAAGCCGTGACGTCGCTCTGCGTGCCCGTCTTTGCCGTCGGGCTGTAGCGGGGATCGGAGCCGTCGGTCGTGTAGCGCACGACCGCGCCGGCCGTCGCGCAGGTGATGGCGCCGGTGCCCGCCGCGACGGCGGGCGCGGCGACGACCGTCCCCTTTCCGGAGCCGGTGTCGACGTGCACGTAGACGCCGTCGCACCTGACGCCGAAAACAAAGACGTCGTAATACTGCCGCCCCTCGATGAGCCGGCCGGAGATGCCGGGGGGATTGTCGTGGATATTTGTCTCGTCGAGTTTGACGGGCGCGATGGCCGCCTCCTTGTGGACGATCATGAAGTTGACGAAGGCGGGCCAGCGGCCGCTGGGGACCTTGACGACGTCCATGCCGTCATAGCGCCCGACGACGCCCTTCTTGAGCGCCTCGCGGGCGATGCTCTCGACCGCGAGGAATTCCGTCGAATGCTTGAGCAGCTTGTACGACGCGGAGCTCACAAAGAGCGTGCGGTCGGTCTGCGGGACCTCGCTGTCGTCGAGCTGCTGGGTGCCGGCGCTGATGAGCTCGCAGATGTTCGACGCGCTCGCGGCGGTGGCGCTGCCGACGACGGTGCCGGCCTGTCGCGCAAGTCCGCGCAGCACGTACTTCTCCATCTCGGGGATGGCTTTTTCGCGGATCTGCAGCGCAAGCATCTTGTAGGCGTCCTTGAGGAAGTTGCCGTCGTCGAGATTGCCCTTGTCGACGGTCATCGTGAAGGAGCGGTCCTGCGTGAGCGTCAGCTCCTGCACGATGTCCTGCATCTCGGCGGGCGTCCCGTAGCGCGCGCTGCCGCTGCGGGTGTAGTCGTTCATATCGACGGTGAGCGGCGTGAGGACCTTGACGGTCTTCGCGCCCGAAAAGCTGAAATCGTCCGACAGGCGGCCGGACAGGATGCTCTCCCGCTTGTAATAGGGCTGGATCTGGTCCGCGATGCGGATATTCTGATTGATCATTTTCTGTCTCCTTTGTCGGATTAATAGAATACGGCGTTGAAGACGCGCAGCAGCTCGTCGAGCTGTGCGTCGTCGCCGGCGTCGCCGCGCACGCTGCCGGCCGAGGTGCGGCGGTTCTGCTCGTTCTGCTCGTAGGCGCGCAGCTTCTCTTTGAGCTGCGCGTTTTCGTAGTCCGCATACGCGCGCATGAGCCCTTTCCCGCCGCGGACGCTTTCGAGGACCTCCTCGGGCAGCTGCGTCAGTTCGGGATGCGCGCCGACGAACTCCCTGAGCTCCGGCAGCGCCGAGAGGTCCGCCTCCTGTTCAAGCTGCCGCGCGGGTGCCTCCATGTGCGCGCGCGCTTTTTCGTAGCGCCCGTCGAGACATTCCTGCGCCATCCCGAGCAGCTCCTCGAGTGTGAAATCGGCCGGCGTTCCGGCGTCGTTCAGCCGGAAGGAAGCCGGCGCGGCCTGCTCCTTTGCCGCGGGCAGCTCGAGCGACAGCAGATCGACCGCTTCGCCCTTTTTCAGCGCCTGCATCGCTTCCTCGCTGGTCAGGGGGGGCTTTGCTTTTGCCATTTGTGACTCCTTTCGAAATGATGTCCCGCCGTCAGCCGCGCCCGGGCCGCGCCTGACGGCCATAAAAAGGCGAAGGCCCCTGCATCGGGCCTTCGCCGTACCGGAAGCGGGCGCGCCGCCGCGCGGCGCTCTCATCCTTTTCCGGATGCTATCAGTCTACCATTCCCTTTTCGTACAAAACGTACGCGCAAAAAACTTTTTCCGCCGCATAAAAAAACCGCCGCACAGCAAACTGCGGCGGTTTTTTGTCCCGCGCGGGACGTTCTATGTCCGGTCGCTGCGGCGCTTTCATACCCCGCTTTCGAACTCCTTCGCGACGTCCGCGAGCAGTTCGCGGATGGGCAGATGCTGCGGGCAGGCCTTTTCGCATTTGCCGCACCGGATGCAGGAGGACGCCGCGCCGCCGCTCTTCGTGCAGACCTCGCTGTAATAGAAATTGGCGTTCCAGTCGTGGAAGACCTTTTTCGTGTTCATGCAGGCGAACAGATCGGGGATGGGGATGTGCTTCGGGCACCCCGCCGTACAGTAGCGGCAGGCCGTGCAGGGGATGAGGTGCTTCGAGCGGAAGATGGTGCGGACCTGCTCGACGGCGGCGAGCTCGCGCGCGTCGAGCGGCCGGAAGTCCTTCATGAAGCTGAGGTTGTCCTTCATCTGCGCGAGGCTGCTCATCCCCGACAGCACCATCGCGACGCCCTCGGCGCCCGCCGCGTAGCGGATCGCGTAGCTCGCGGGGCTGCCGCCGTGCAGCGCCTCGAGCGGCGCTCTCGCGTCGTCGGGCAGCGCGGACAGATTTCCCCCCTTGACGGGTTCCATGACGATGACGGGTTTTCCGAATTTCCGGCACACCTCGAGGCATTTCCCGCTCTGCACGGCGGGGTCGTCGACGTCGGCGTAGTTGTACTGGATCTGTACGACCTCGATCTGCGGATACTCGGTGAGGATCTGCTCGAGGACGGACGCCCTGTCGTGGAAGGATATGCCGAAATGCCGGATCTTTCCCTGCGCCTTCAGCGAAAGCGCCGTCTCATAGGCGCGGCAGCTCTTGAAAAACGCGAAGGACTCCGCCCCCTGGGCGTGCATGAGATAATAGTCGAAGTAGTCGACGCCGCACGCCTGCAGCTGGCTCTCGAAGAAGGGCCGTATATCCTCTTCCTTCTTGAAATAGAAATTGGTCAGCTTGTCGGTCAGCACGTAGCTTTCGCGCGGATACCGGCTCGTCAGGCACGCGCGCAGCGCCGTCTCGCTCTTCGTGTCGATATAGCCGTGCGCCGTATCGAAATAGTTGAAGCCGCCCGCGAGGAACAGGTCGACCATCGCCGAAAACTCGGCCGTGTCGACCTCGCTTCCCTTCATCGGCAGGCGCATGCATCCGAATCCGAAATTCTTTTTGACTCTGTCCATATGCTCTCCCTTCGCCGGCGCTCCGGCCCCGTTTTTGCGCGCGGCGCGCCGCGCGGCTCATTTTTTCAGTCCGCAGTCATGATAAACCATGAAGTGGGCTCCAAGTCAAGGGTCTTCGCAAAAAAAGTCCCGCTTTTGCGAAAAGCGGGACCTTCTGCGCCCGTGGGCGCGTCTTTTCCAGCCGGCGGCGCTACTTCCCGAGCTGGGCCTGCACGGCCGCCGCGAAGCCGTCGGCGGCCTGCTGCGCCGTACAGGCGCCGGTGCCGATCTTCTTTGCGCAGTCGGCGTAGGCGGCGGACACGGCGTTCGAGACGCCGATGGCGCCGATGGTCTTTTTCTGTCCCGCGCCGAGCTGCTCGAGATCGGCGTAGCGCGCGTCGGCGTTGCCGCCGCGCACTGCGGTCGGCATGCCCTTGACGCTCGCCATCTTGTTGAGCTCGTCCGCCGTGCACAGGAAGCGCATGAATTCTTCCGCCCAAAGGACGTTCGCGCTGTTCTTCACGACGGAGAAGCCGCTCCAGATATCGACGACCGCGTTCGCGCCCGCGTCGCTGACGGGAAGCTCCGTGAATTCGTATGCAAACGGCGACGCCGTGAAGGCTTCCGACTTGGTCTCGCGCTTTTTCATGCCGCTCATCGCCTCGGCGCTGCACACGAGGAAGGGCGTGTTGCCCTCGAAGAAATGCAGGATGGCCGCGTCGTAGCTGTCCGTGATCTGATCGTTGACCGCCGCGTCGTAATATCCGCGCTCGCGATAATCCTCGAGGATCTCGAAGCTTTTCTCCAGATAGCTGCCGCAGCCGTCGGCACCGGCGTTGAGCTGTTCGAAGATCTCGCCGGCGTTGTCCTCCTGCGAAAGGCGGATGCGCCACTCGTTGAAAAGGAGCATCGCGTATATCGTGTCGGGGAAGCCCTGCAGCGGCGTATATCCCTTCGAGACGAGCGCGTCGCAGGTGCTGATGAATTCGTCGTAGGTCTGCGGGATCTTCAGTCCCTCTTTTTCGAGCAGCGACGTGTTGACGGCGATGCCCTGGTAATTGAGCATGAGCGGCAGCCGCACGAGCTTGCCGTCCTTGGTGCACCCCTCGATGACCTCCGGGTCGATGATGCCGGTGTCGAGCCCCGCATCGGAGAGGTCGAGCGTCGCTTCGAGCAGCTGCGGATTGATCTCGAAATAAGACCGCAGCGACATGAAGATCTCGGGCGGGTCGCTTCCGAGCACGCGGTCGGCCAGCACCGTGTTGTAGTTGTCCATCTTCGAATAGCTGACCGTCACGTTGGGATAGACGGCATTGAAGTCCTTGATGACGGCCTCGAGCGCTTCGAAATTGTCCAGTTTGCCGACGATTTCGATGTCCGCCGTCGCGCCCGTATCCATCGAGGGAGAAAAAGCGGCCTCCTGCTGTTCGCTCTGTGCCGGGCCGCAGCCCGCCGCCGCCGCGAGCAGCAGCAGCGCCAACAGAATCGCCAGAATCTTCTTCATCCCTTATCAATCCCCTTTCCCGTTTGCTTTTCTATTGTTTTGAGCACTTCTTCCATATTGACGGGCTTCGCGATGTGCGCGTTCATGCCCGCGCGCAAGCAGGCCTCGACGTCCTCCGCAAAGGCGTCCGCGGTCATGGCGACGATGGGGACGGACGCCTTCGCGGCATCCCGCAGCATCCGGATCTCCCGCGTCGCCTCGTAGCCGTCCATGACGGGCATGTGCACGTCCATGAAGATCAGCTGATAGGTGCCGCCCGGCGCCTGCTCGAGCAGCTCCACGCAGACCCTGCCGTTTTCGGCGCGCGTTGTCGCGATGCCGTAATGGGCCAGCGATTTCTGCAGGATCTCCCAGTTGAGATCGTTGTCCTCTGCGACGAGGATGTGAAGATCGCCGAAAGCGACCGCCGGCTTCGCCTGGACGTCGGCGCGCGTGTCGTTGAGAACGGCGTCGAGCTTTTCGGCGAGCGTCGAGCGGAACACCGGCAGCATGATGCTGCCGTCGGCCCCCGCCGCGGCGAGAAGATGCGCCGCCTGCGGCGGATCGTAGGAGGCGAGAATGAGCTTCGCGCCGCCCGCGGCCGCCCGGATGCCGCGCGCCGTCTGCTCGCTCCACAGCCGCTCGTCCATGATCACGGCGTCGTACGGCCGGCCCGCCGCGGCGGCCGCGGCCGCCTTCTGTCGGGCCTTCGCGGCGTCGTCCGCGCAGTCCGCGTCCGCCTGCATGGCGGCGAGCGCCTGGGCCGCCGCGAGAACGCTCACCCCGTCGCTGCCCGCGAGCAGGATGCGCGCGCCGGGAAACTGTTTGTCCTTGTCGGGGGCCTTCGCGCGCGGCAGCTCCATCGCGACCGTAAAAGTCGAGCCCTTGCCCTGCTCGCTCGTCACGTCGATGGTCCCGCCGAGCAGATCGACCATCTGCTTCGTGATGGCCATGCCGAGCCCCGAGCCCTCGACGCCGTCGGTGCGCGAATCCGCGGCCCGCGTGAAGGGCTCGAAAATCGTTCCGAGGAATTCTTTCGACATGCCGATGCCCGTGTCGGCGACGGTGAAGATCAGCTTCACCCGCGCGGCGTCGGCCGGGATCTCCTCTTCCTTGAGCGTCACGAGGACGCTGCCGCCGCTGTTCGTGTATTTGACCGCGTTCGACAGGATGTTGATCCAGATCTGGTTGATGCGCAGGGCGTCCGCGAAGACGTACTCGTCCCGCACGTTGACGGCGTGGAAGTCGAAGCGCAGCTGCTTGCTCCTGATCTGGGCGTACATGATGCCGACAAGCTCCTGCGCGGCGCGCGGGAGCGAAAAGACGGACGGGTTGAGGGCGAGCTTGCCGCTCTCGACTTTTGAGATGTCGAGAATATCGTTGATGAGCGTCAGCAGCTGGTTGCTCGCGAGTCGGGTCTTTTTGAGGCAATCCTCCACCTGTTCGCGGTCGTCGAGATTCTGCTCGGCCACCGCGGTCATGCCGATGATCGCATTCATCGGCGTGCGGATGTCGTGCGACATGGTGGACAGGAAATTCGTCTTCGCCTTGTTCGCCTTCTCCGCCTCGAGCAGGCTGTCCGTGAGGCGCCGGTTCATATCGGAGAAATACTGCCCGTCGATCAGCAGCAAGAGCACGAAGCAGCCGCAGGTGACCGCGAGCAGCTGCCATTGCGTCTCGGCGGTGCCGAGGGAGCTCTCGGGGATCGACCCGACCAGCACCCATTTCTCGTTGCCGCTGACGTGGGCGTAGGCGAAATAGGTGTTCGTGCCCGCCGCGTCGAGGTAGGAGAACCCGCCGCGCTCGGTCGCCGTGACCCCGTCCCGCAGCGCATAGCTCTCCTGATACGTCAGCGCATTGTACGCCCGGATGAATTCGTAAAAATTCTCGCTCTTGAGCATGGTGGGGCGCAGGATGTAGTCGCCGTTGCCGTCGATCAGGCCGATCTGCGCGCCGTCGTATCCGACGGGGAAGGCCCAGCGCTTGGCGATCTTGTCGCGCGGCTCGAGCCGCAGCAGCAGCCCGTCGTAGGGCTGCCCGCTCTGCTCGTACAGCGTGACGTGGCTGCAAAAGGCGACGACAAAGCTGCTGTCGATCGGGTTGGTGTAATTCCGCGTGACGCTGATGTCCCCCGCGGCGGTCTTCCCCGCGGCGAACGCCTGCAGGTCGTCGTACAGCGTACCGTATTTTTCGGTGTATGCGACCGACCGGTCGGCCGGATCGGTCGGCCGGGTGGCGGAGGATATCCCCGTCAGATCCGAGGCCCGCAGCAGCTGGATCGAGGCGTCCTCCTCCGCATTCATGTCGGTGAGGAATGCCATGCCCTGCTCCATCGTGCACTGCCGCGTGTTGATGAACAGCGCCCAGTCGTCGCACACGTGCTGGCTCATCGCGAGATAGCTCGAGGAGATCTGCCCCATGACGGCGATCGTGTCGCGGAAATCCTTCTTCGCGCTCTCCTTCGACTGCGTGCGCAGCGAGATCGAAAAGAACAGCACAAAAACGACCATCGCTACGATGATCAGCAGATTGGCAGCGACCAGCAGTGCCTTTTTCTTCAATGGGGGCCTCCGCTCTCGTCCGGACAGCGGGCGCGGTCTGTTTGGGCTGTTTCATGGCGCTCCGCTTCCGCGCGGAACGATTTTATACAATTATACCGATTCTTTCGCGAATTGACAAGGGATGCCCCTTTTCGCCGCGCCGCCGGTCAAAACAACAGTTGCATATCGGCGGGATCCGTGATAATATTACATAAAATATTTTATGTAATTCGGAGGGATGTCCCGTGGACGATATGGAGGATCTGTACCGTTCTCTGCGGCTGCTCCATTACAGAAAGCTGTTTTCGGCCATCCGCGAAAAGGCCGGCAGCCTTACGGCGACGGAGGCCTTTTCGGCGGAGATCATCTATCTGCTCGACCAGCCGACCGTCAACAAGTTTGCCCGCTTCATCGGGATCAGCCAGCCCAACGCGACCTACAAGATCAACGCGCTCGTCGAAAAAGGCTATGTGACGAAGGTCCCCTGCCGCCGCGACCGCCGGGAATGCCGGCTCGCCGTGACGCAGAAATTCCTCGATTACTACGGCGCGCATTTTCTCAGCTTCACCGGCGTTCTCGCCTGCTTGTCCGACGAGGAGCGCGCGCTGCTCGACAGCGTCGCGCGCCGCGTGCGCCAGCTGGCCGATCCGGACGCCCATGAGGATATACAGCGGAAAAGGGAACAGAACTGAACAGGAGGGAATCCATGGATATCTTTGAAAAATGCGGCAGGCCTTCCCTGGCGAGGGAAGCGCGCGAAAAGGGCATCTATCCCTACTTTCACGCGCTGGAGTCGCGGCAGGACGTCGAGGTCGTCATGGAGGGCAAGCGCCGCATCATGCTCGGCTCCAACAACTATCTCGGCCTCACGATCAACGAAAACGTCATCGCGGCGGGCGTCGAGGCCCTGAAAAAATACGGCTCGGGCTGTTCGGGCTCGCGTTTTCTCAACGGCACGCTGACGCTGCACCTGCAGCTTGAAAAGGAGCTCGCCGCCTTTCTGCGCAAGCAGGCGGTCGTCACCTTCTCGACCGGCTTCCAGAGCAATCTCGGCATCATCAGCGCCATCGTCGGCCGCGGGGATTACGTCGTCTGCGACAAGGAAAACCACGCGAGCATCTACGACGGCTGCAAGCTCAGCTACGGCACGATGGTCCGCTACAAACACGCGGACATGGAGGATCTCGAAAAAACGCTGCGCGGCATCCCGCAGAAGGCGGGCATCCTCATCGTCACCGACGGCGTTTTCAGCATGGGCGGCGACATCGCGCGCCTGCCGGAGATCGTGGAGCTCGCGCGCCGGTACGGCGCCCGCGTGATGGTCGACGACGCGCACGGCCTCGGCGTCATCGGCGAGGGCGGCCGCGGCACGGCGAGCTACTTCGGCCTTGAGAAGGAGGTCGACATCTACATGGGCACCTTCTCCAAATCGCTCGCAAGTCTCGGCGGCTACATGGCGGCCTCCGACGAGGTCGCCGATTATGTCCGCCATGCGTCGCGGCCCTTCATCTTTTCGGCGTCGATGACGCCTGCGAGCTGCGCCTGCGCGCTCGCCGCGCTGCATGAGCTCATCGCGCATCCCGAGCTCGTCGAACGCCTCGCGAAGAATTCGCAGTATGTCCGCGACGGCCTGACGCGCCGCGGCATCCCCCACCGGGGCTCCGTGACGCCCAGCGTGCCGATCTACACCTCTGAAACCGAGCGCACGCTCATCGTCGCGAAAGCCCTCTACGAGGCCGGCGTCTACGTCAACCCCGTGCTGCCGCCGGCAACGCCCGCCGGGCAGTGCCTGCTGCGCACAAGCTACATGGCCTCGCACACCGAGCCGCTGCTCGACGAAGCGATGGACATCATCCGCACGGTCCTCGGGCAATACTGAGCGTTCCATGAAAAAAAGCCGGGCGCGGAAGATCCGCGCCCGGCCTTTTCATGAAAAGATCGGGGTGCTTATTTGATGAGCGTGAAGCGGGAGAAAACGCCCGCAAGGGTGTTGGCGACGGTCGACATGGTCTTGATGAAGATGTCGAGCGCGACGCCGACGACGTCTTTGCGCGTGTCGCCGACGGTGTCGCCGGTGACGGCCGCTCTGTGCGCCGAGGTGCCCTTGCCGTGGCCCTTGAGGAACCCGCCCTCGATGTATTTCTTGGCGTTATCGAACGCGCCGCCCGAGTTGCCCATGAAGATCGCGCGCGGGATGGCCACGATGGTCGCGCCGACGAGGATGCCGCCGACGAACTCAACGCCGAACAGGAAGCCGCCGATGATGGGGATCATGAGCGCGAGCACCGACGGCAGCAGCATCTTGCGCAGCGCCTGCCTGGCGGCCATTTCGATGCAGCGGTTGTAGTCGGGCTTCACCGTTCCCTCGAGAACGCCGGGCACCGACAGCTGCCGGTCGCCCTCGTCCGCCATGAGGCGGGCCGACTCGATGGTGTTGTCGGTGAGCAGCGCCGAGAAATACTCGATGAGCGCGCCGCCGATGATGCCGCCCGAGACGACGACGTAGGAGGCGATGTTGAGCACCGGCTCCGCGCCGAGCGCCGTATAGTTGCCGACATAGGCGACGATCAGCGACACCGTCGCGAATGCGGCGGAGCCGATCGCAAAGCCCTTGCCGATGGCGGCGGTCGTGTTGCCCACGGAGTCGAGCTTGTCGGTGATGACGCGCACGTCGTCGTCGAGGTGGCACGATTCCGCGAGTCCGCCCGCGTTGTCGGCGATGGGGCCGAAGGCGTCGATGGAGACCGTCGCGCCGACAAAGGCCAGCATGCCGAGCGACGACAGCGCGATGCCGTAGGTCCCGCAGAGCTTGCCGGACAGGAACAGCGCGACGCCGATGATGAAGATCGGCAGCAGGCAGGAGCGGGAGCCGATGGCGTCGCCCTTCGTGATGACGAAGGCCTCGCCTTCGGTCGCGATCTCGGCGAGCTCGCGCGTCGGCTTGAAGTCGGTGCTGGTGTAGTATTCCGTGATGGAGCCGATGGCGATGCCGCTGATGATGCCGAGCACGCTCGAGATCCACGGCGACAGCCAGCCTGCGCGGAACGAGTCGTACAGCGGGACGTTCCGGAAGATCACATAGGACGCGACGAGGCCGAGTACGACCGTGAGGCCCGCCGAGATCCACGTCGCAAGATCGAGCTCGCGCGAGGGGTTGTTGCCCATTTTGCGCAGCGCCGCGCTGCCGAGGCCGACCACGCAGCCGAGCAGTCCCGCGCCCGCGAGAACGATGGGATAGACGCTCGTCGCGTTGAGCGTCGCCTCGGTTATCGCCGAGGCGCCCGCGGCGACGGCCCCGTTGTAGATGGTGACGCCGATCATGAGCGCCGCCGCCATCGTCGCGACGAAGCTCTCGAGCAGATCGGAGCAGTTGCCGGCGATGTCGTTGACGTTGTCGCCGATAAAATCGGCGATGACGTTCGGCACGCGGCTGTCATCCTCGGGCATGTCGTGGCGGAGCTTCGCAAGGATGTCGGAGGAGATGTCGGCCGCCTTGGTGTAGTTGCCGCCCGCGACGCGGTTGAACATCGCGACGAGCGAGCAGCCCAGCGAATAGGTCGTCACGCGCATGACGGACGGGTTGCACTGCATGTTCGCGGCGAAGCCCGTTCCCACGGCGTTCGGATCGATCCCCTTCCACAGGATGAGGATGAGCACGAGTCCGAGCATGCCGAACGCCTGCACGCTCAGCCCGCTGATGCTGCCGCCGCACAGCGCGACCTTGACGGTCTCGCCGATCGAGCGGGTCTCGCGGGCTTTGTTGGCGGTGCGCACGTTGGCGTACGTCGCGCTCTTCATGCCGAGCACGCAGACGACGCTGCTCATGCACGCGCCCATCAGGAAGGTCAGGCCGCTCGTGCGCTCGACGAACAGGCTGAAGACCGCCGCAATGATCGCGACGACGATGATGACCGTCCTGAACTCCGTGCGGAGAAACGTCCCCGCACCGCTGCGGATGATGCCCGCCATCTCCGCCATGTCGGGCGTTCCCTCCGGCATTTTGCGGATATTGAAAAAGTTGTACAGGATGTACAACAGCGTCAGGAAGATGACGCCGAGAACAAGATACTGCGCCATAGCTCTTAAACCCCCGCAAATTATTTTTTTTGGCTGGTTCGCGTCAGCGACCGGCTTTTCCGGCGCTCCGATCCCTCTTCCCCGGCTGCGCGCGGACAAAACACGTTCCCGCGCGCCGGGCGGGCGGAGACCTGTGCGCGCGCACGGGCGGCAGGCGGGGCGTCTTCCCGCCCCTTTGCCGCCGGATACGGTGCGTACAGCAGACCGCACGCGGAGGATCGCCGCGCTGCCTGTCGGCCGCATAACGGCAAGCCCAAATTTAAACCATTTTAATTATACTCCGTGAACAAATCATGTACAAGCAGTTTTCGCGCAATTTATTCCACCGCTCCGCGCGTGTCCGCGCCGTGTCCGCTGCCGGCCGCCCGCGCATCCGCGCGCGCGGCAAAGGGCCGGGGGGGGG
>JAYFNU010000022.1:0-13298 GCA_034933305.1 Oscillospiraceae bacterium
CGGCCGCGTCGCGCGCTTTTTCTGCGACGGGCGCCGCGCCGACCGCACCCCCGGCGGGACCGACCCCCGCGCGCTGCTGCGCGCGGCCGTCGCGCGCGCGCAAGGCATGGGCGTCCGCCTGGCGTTCGGCGCGGAGAGCGAATTTTACCTCTTCAGGACCGACGACGACGGCCGCCCGACCGACGCGCCGCTCGACGGCGCGGGCTACATCGACGCCGCGCCCGACGACGCGGGCGAGAACGTGCGCCGCGAGATCTGCCTGACGCTCGGGCAGATGGGCATCGAGGTCGAGCGCTCCCACCACGAGGAGGGCCCCGGACAAAACGAGATCGACTTCCGCTTCTCCGACCCGATGAGCTGCGCGGACAACGTCGTCAGCTTCAGGGCCGCCGTCAGCTCCGTCGCCGCGCGCAGCGGGCTGTACGCCTGCTTTTCGCCCAAGCCGCGCGCGCTCGACAGCGGCAGCGGCTTCCACATCAACATCTCGCTCGAGAAGGACGGCGCCGACGCCGCCGCGCTGCGCGACGGCTTCATGGCCGGCGTGCTCGCGCGCATCTGTGAGATCACCGCGTTCCTCAACCCCGACGACGAATCCTACAGGCGGCTCGGCGCGCACAAGGCGCCGCGGTATGTGACGTGGTCGCACGGAAACCGCTCGGCGCTCATCCGCGTGCCCTATACGACGGACGGCAGCGCCCGCATGGAGCTGCGCTCGCCCGACAGCCTCGCGTCGCCCTATCTCGCCTTTGCGCTGCTCATCCACGCCGGTCTCGACGGCGTCGAAGGGAAAATGCGCCCGCCGGCGGAATTCGCGGGCAACGTATTTGCCGCGACGCCCGAGCAGCTCGCCGGCTGCGCGCAGCTGCCGTCGGGCTTTGCCGAGGCGCTGAGCCTCATGGCGAAGAGCGGCTTCGTGTCGCGCGTGCTGCCGAAAAAGATCATCGAATGTTATCTTCTGAAGGGCGGACAGGACAAAGAAGCAAAGGGGTCGAGATAGGATGGGCGCAGACGAAAGACCGCTGCGGGTTTTCGTCGTGTGCTCGACCGACAACGGCGCCGCCGCGATCCGAAAGCTGCTCGCCGACGAGGGCGCGGGCGAGCCCGTGCTCGCGCGCAGCGGGGGAGAGGCGCGCCGTCTGCTGCTGAGCGAGGAATTTGACGCCGCGGTCGTCAACGCCCCGCTGTCGGACGAGTTCGGCGACGCGCTGGCGCTGACGCTTTGCGCCGACGTCCAGTGCGAGACGCTGCTCATCGTGCGCAGCGAGCTCTTCGACGAGGTCACCGGGCGCGTCGAGGACGCCGGCGTGCTGACGGTGTCGAAGCCCGTCTCCCGCGCGCTGTTCCACCAGGCGTTCCGCCTCGCGCTCGCGAGCCGCCGCCGCGCGGACAGTCTCAAGCGCGAGAACCGCGAGCTGCTCACGCGCATCGACGAAATCAGGCTCGTGGAGCGGGCGAAATGGGCCCTCATCGCCGCGGGCATGACGGAGGCCGAGGCGCACCGGCGCATCGAAAAAACGGCCATGGACACCCGCGAGACGCGCGCGGACGTCGCGCGCTCGATCCTGCAGAAATACCACGCCTGACAGAGCGCAAAAGACCCCGCGCGGGTATTGCATTCCGCCCGGGGCTGTGCTATAATCCACAGGTCAGTTGACAAAGACGTCGACGGCAAGGGACATCTGTCCCCTGCCGCCGGCTTTTTTTATTGCAAAAGACCGGCTTTTGCCGGCGGACAAGGAGAGAAACATGGAACCGCTCAAACGCTTTGTTGCGATCGACGAATCGAAGTATCTGCCCGGTTTGCAGCACCCCGAGGTCATGTACGGCCTGCCGCAGGAGGTGCGCTTTTGCAGCCGCTGCGTCATGAGCAACCAGAAGCCCAACTCCTGCTCGGAGTTCGAGCACACCATCCGCAGCAAGAAATACAGCATGCACATCGACGAGAAGGACGGCGTGTGCGACGCCTGCCGCGCGAACGACCAGAAGCGCGACGGCAACATCGACTGGTCGCTGCGCGAAAAGGAGCTCATCGAGCTGTGCGACCGCTTCCGCAGGGCCGACGGCAGCTACGACTGCCTCGTGCCCGGCTCCGGCGGCAAGGACAGCTTTTACGCGAGCCACATGCTCAAATACAAGTACGGCATGCACCCGCTGACGGTGACCTGGGCGCCGCACATCTACACGCCGTGGGGCTTCGAGAATTTCGAGGCCTGGATCCACGCCGGCTTCGACAATTATCTGTGCACCCCGAACGGCATGACGCACCGCCTGCTCACGCGCCTCGCGACGGAAAATCTGTTCCACCCCTTCCAGCCCTTCATCCTCGGCCAGAAACAGCTCGCGCCGAAGATGGCGGCGATGTTCAACATCCCGCTCGTCTTTTACGGCGAGAACGAGGCGGAATACGGCAACCCCATCGCCGACAACAAGTCTTCGCTGCGCGACCGCAGCTACTTCGCGACGAACGATAAGGATCACATCTACATCGGCGGCGTGCCCATCCGGCAGCTCGAGGAGGACTTCGGCGTCGACCCGGCAGACCTCGCGATCTATCTGCCCGCGAGCGAGGACGAGATCGAGAAGCACCGCATCGAGGTGCACTACCTCGGCTACTATCTCAAATGGCATCCGCAGGGCGCGTACTATTACGCCGTCGAGCACTCGGATTTCAAGCCGAGCCCCGAGCGCACCGTCGGCACATACTCCAAGTACAACTCCATCGACGACAAGATCGACGACTTCTTTTATTACACGACGTGGATCAAATTCGGCGTCGGCCGCGCGAGCTACGACGCGTCGCAGGAGATCCGCAACGACGAGATCACGCGCGACGAGGGCGTGGCGCTCGTCAAGAAATTCGACGGGGAATACCCGCTGCGCTTTGCCGACGAGATCTTCAAATATCTGTCCATCGACGAGAAGATCTTCCCGCAGGCGAGCCGCTGCTTTGAGCAGCCGCTGATGGACCGCGACTATTTCGACCATCTCGCCGACCGCTTCCGCTCACCGCACATCTGGATGAAGCAGGACGGCGTCTGGAAGCTGCGCCATACGGTGTTCGAGCCATGAACAGAATCCGTCTTGCGGCGCGCCTCGACGTCAAGAACAACTATCTCGTCAAGGGCATCCAGCTGGAGGGCCTGCGCAAGCTCGGCCATCCGAACGACTTCGCGCGCCGCTATTACGAAGCGGGCATCGACGAGATCCTTTACATGGACATCGTCGCGAGCCTCTACAACCGCAACAGCCTCGGCGACATCGTGCGGCGCACGACGGACGACGTCTTCATCCCCATCACGGCGGGCGGCGGGCTGCGCTGCGTCGAGGACGTGCGCGCGATCCTGTCGTGCGGCGCGGACAAGGCGGCGATCAACACCGCGGCGCTGCGCGACCCGTCGCTCATCACCGCCGTCGCGAAGACCTTCGGCAGCCAGTGCATGGTGCTGTCCGTCGAAGCGAAGCGCACGCCCGCGGGCAATTACGAGTGCTATTACGACAACGGGCGCGAGCACAGCGGCCGCGAGGTCGTCGCCTGGGTGCGCGAGGCGGTGTCGCGCGGCGCGGGCGAAGTGCTGCTCACGAGCGTCGACTGCGAGGGCATGGGGCGCGGCATGGATCTGCCGCTCATCGAAGCGGTGTGCGCGGCCGTCGACGTGCCGGTGATCTGCTCGGGCGGCGCGGGGAGCGCGAAGGACGTCGCGGAAGCGGCGAAGCGCGGCGCGTCCGCGGTCGCGGTTGCGTCGATGCTCCATTACGAAAAGACCGACGTGCAGTCGCTCAAGAGCGCGCTGCGCGCCGCGGGCGTGGAGGTGCGGCGGTGAAAACGGTCATCATCGATTACGGCCTGTCGAATCTGCTGAGCGTGCGCCGGGCGTTCGAATACTGCGGCGCCGACGCCGCGGTCAGCGGCGACCCCGCCGAGGTGCGGGGCGCCGATCTCCTTGTGCTGCCGGGCGTCGGCGCGTTCGCCGACGGCATGGAGGGACTGCGCCGGCGCGGACTCGTCGGGCCGATCCTCGAAAAAGCGGCGGCGGGCACGCCGCTGCTGGGCATCTGCCTCGGCATGCAGATGCTGTTCGACGAGAGCGGCGAATTCGGCCGCCACGAAGGCCTCGGCCTCATCGCGGGCACCGTGGAGCGCATCCCCGAGGTCGACGCCGACGGCCGGCGCCAGACGGTGCCGCACATCGGCTGGAGCCCGCTCGAGCTGAGCGCCTGCGCCGGCGGCACGGCGCTGCGGTCGTTCCCGGCGGGCGGCGAGGTCTACTTCGTGCATTCCTTTGAAGCGAAGCCCGCGCGGGAGCAGGACTGCGCCGCGTGGTGCGTCTACGGTGGGCGCAGGGTCTGCGCCGCGGCGCGCAATGCGCGCGGCAATGTGCTCGGCTGCCAGTTCCATCCGGAGAAAAGCGGGGAGGCGGGCCTCGCGATCGTGCGTGAATTTTTAAGCGGAGGCGGGGAGAAATGACGAAATATGTGTTTGTGACGGGCGGCGTGGTGTCGGGCCTCGGCAAGGGGATCACGGCGGCGTCGCTCGGGCGGCTGCTCAAGAGCCGCGGCGTCCATGTCGCGGCGCAGAAGCTCGATCCGTACATCAACGTCGATCCCGGCACGATGAGCCCCTTCCAGCACGGCGAGGTCTTCGTGACGGACGACGGCGCCGAGACCGACCTCGACCTCGGCCACTATGAGCGCTTTATCGACGAGGATCTCAACCGATATTCCAATCTGACGACGGGGGCCGTCTATTGGAACGTCCTCAACAAGGAGCGCCGCGGGGAGTATCTCGGCAAGACGGTGCAGGTCATCCCGCACATCACCGACGAGATCAAGCGCTTCATTTATAACGTCGGCGAGAAGACGGGCGCGCAGGTCGTCATCACCGAGATCGGCGGAACGGTCGGCGACATCGAGAGCCAGCCCTTCCTCGAGGCGATCCGGCAGGTGTCGCTCGAAGTCGGCAAGGAGAACTGCGTATTCATCCATGTGACGCTCGTGCCGTATCTGCGCGGCTCGGGCGAGCACAAGTCGAAGCCGACGCAGCACTCGGTGCGCGAGCTGCGCGCGTGCGGCATCTCGCCGGACATCATCGTGCTGCGCTCCGACGAGCCCATCGACGGCGACATCGTCGACAAGATCTCGCTGTTCTGCAATGTCCGGCCCGACTGCGTCGTCAAGAACGAAACGCTCGACGAGCTCTACGAGGCGCCGCTCATGCTGCACCGCAACGGCCTCGACGACGTCGTGTGCCGGGCGCTGTCGCTGCAGACGGGGCCGTGCGATCTGTCCGACTGGCAGGCGATGCTCGAGCGGGTGCGCAGCGCGCGCCGCGGCCCCGTCATCGGCATCGTCGGCAAATACGTGAAATTCCACGACGCCTATCTTTCGGTGTCGGAGGCGCTGCGCCACGCGGGCTACGAGCAGGGGCTGCACGTCCGCCTCGAGTGGGTCGACTCCGAGAACGTCCACAAGCACAACGCCGCGGAAAAGCTCGGCGGCCTCGACGGCATCCTCGTCCCGGGCGGCTTCGGCGACCGGGGCATCGAGGGGATGATCAACACGGCGCGCTATGCCCGGGAAAACGGCGTCCCGTATTTCGGCATCTGCCTCGGCATGCAGATCGCAGCCATCGAGTTCGCCCGCCACGCCCTCAATCTCGCGGGCGCCAATTCCCGGGAATTCGACGAGCTCGCGCGCGATCTCGTCATCGACTTCATGCCCGACCAGTACAGCGGCATCGCGAAGGGCGGGACGATGCGCCTCGGCGCGTACCCCTGCGCGGTAAAGCCGGGCACGCTGTTCGCGAAAGCCTACGGCGCCGACGAGGTCAGCGAGCGCCACCGCCACCGCTATGAGTTCAACAACAAATACCGCGCGGCCTTCGAGGCGGCGGGCATGACCGTCTGCGGCGAGTCGCCCGACGGCAACATCGTCGAGGCGCTCGAGCTCGCGGGACATCCCTTCTTCATCGGCTGTCAGTTCCATCCCGAATTCAAGAGCCGCCCCAACCGCGCCCACGCGCTGTTCAAAGCGTTCGTCTCGGCCGCGGCCTGCCGGCAGGCGCAGCGCGCGCCGAAGAAGGACGCCGCCGCGGACGGGGAAAAGGAGTAGAGCGGGCGCGCGGCCCCGCGGCCCTTGCTATTTTTTGGGGCGCGTATTATAATTTAAGGCCGGGACGGGCGGGCGGCGGTCCCCGCCGCGCATCTGCCTTGCCGCTTCGGCCCGTTTGCCTGCGTCTGCAATGAATAAAATTCAGGAGATAACATCATGAAGCTTTCCGCACCGAGATTTTTCACATTTCTGCTCAGCCTTCTGTTCGGCGTTGCCGCGATCCTGTGCATCTTCGGCGTCGTCGCGATCCCCGTCATCAGCACCTATCCGACCTATTTTCTGATGGGCGCCTATGTCCTGCTGCTGCTGTCGGTGCTCTTCAAAGGGCTCTGAGATCACATCGCTCAAAGATAAACCGCGCCCCCCGGAACGGCCCGCATGCTGCATGCGCGGCGCCGTCCGGGGGCGCGGTTTTTTTCGGCGCGGCGGGCGCCGTATGCTTTTTCCGAAGGGATCAGCCGCCGAGGTAGGCCTTTTTGACCGAGTCGTTCTCGAACAGGCGCTGCGCCGTGTCCGCGAGCACGATGCGGCCCGACTCGAGGACGTAGCCGCGGTCGGCGACCGACAGCGCCATGCGCGCGTTCTGCTCGACGAGCAGGATCGTCGTGCCGGCGGCGTTCAGCTCGCGGATGATGTCGAAGATCTGTTTGACGAGCAGCGGGGCGAGGCCCATCGACGGCTCGTCGAGCATCATCATGCGCGGCCGGATCATGAGCGCGCGCCCCATCGCGAGCATCTGCTGCTCGCCGCCGGACAGCGTGCCGGCGATCTGGCGGCTGCGCTCGGCGAGCCGGGGAAAGCGCGCGTAGACGTCGTCGAGCGCCTCCCGGATGCCGCTGCGGCGGGTGTAGGCGCCCATTTCGAGGTTCTCCTCGACGCTCAGCGACAGGAAGATGCGCCGCCCCTCCGGGACGTGCGCGAGGCCCTGCTGCACGATGGCGTGGGGCTCGGTGCGGATGATGGAGCCGCCGTCGAAAAGGATGTCGCCCGTCTTCGGGCGCAGCAGGCCGGAGATCGTCTTGAGGATGGTCGATTTGCCCGCGCCGTTCGCGCCGATGAGGGTGACGATCTCGCCCTCGCCGACATTGAAGGAGACGTCGTGCAGCGCGCGGATGTTGCCGTAATAGACGTTGATGTCGCTGACTTCAAGCATCATGGTCACGCCTCCTCCTTTTTGCCGAGATACGCCTCGATGACGACCGGGTCGCGCTTGATCTGCTCGGGCGTGCCCTTGGCGATGATCTTGCCGTAGTTGAGCACGACGATGCCGTCGCAGACGCCCATGACGAGGTTCATGTCGTGCTCGATGAGGATGATCGCGATCTGGAAGGTGTCGCGGATCTTGCGGATATTTCCCATGAGCTCGGCGGTCTCCGACGGGTTCATGCCGGCGGCGGGCTCGTCGAGCAGCAGCAGGCTCGGGTTGGTCGCGAGCGCACGGACGATCTCGAGACGGCGCTGTGCGCCGTAGGGGAGACTGCCCGCCTCGGCGTCGGCGAGATCCTGCATGTCGAACACCGACAGCAGCTCGAGCGCCCGCTCGGTCGCGATGCGCTCGCCGCGCCAGTAGCGCGGCAGGCGCAGGATCGCCTCGGGCAGCGTGTAGTCCATCTCGTAATGCAGCCCGATCTTGACGTTGTCGAGCACCGACAGATGGCGGAACAGGCGGATGTTCTGGAAGGTGCGGCCGATGCCCATGCGGCACAGCTCGCGCGTCGGCTTGCCCTTCGTGTCGACGCCGTCGAGCAGGATGCTGCCCCGCGTGGGCGCGTAGACGTTCATGAGCAGGTTGAAGACGGTGGTCTTGCCCGCGCCGTTCGGGCCGATGAGGCCGGCGATCTCGGTGCGGCCGATCATGAGGTTGAAATCCTCCACGGCGGTCAGACCGCCGAAATCGACGCCGAGGTGGCGGATCTCGAGGATGGGCGTCTTGTTGAGGTCGTCCTTTTTCAGATAGAATTCCGCGTTGGGAACCTTGACGAGGCGTTCTTTTTTCTCAGTCACCGTTCGTGCCTCCCTTTTGCGCCGGGCGGCGGCGAAGAGCCGCGAGGGCGCGGTCGAGCGTCCTGCCGAGCGAAAATTCATACCGCCCCATCAGCCCCGAGGGCCTGAAGATCATGACGACAACGAGCAGCACCGAGTAGATGACCATGCGCCAGTCGGAAAAGGCGCGCAGCAGCTCGGGCAGCAGCGTCAGCACGCCCGCGGCGATGACCGAGCCCGCGATGGAGCCCATGCCGCCGAGCACGACCATGACGAGGATCTCGATGGAGGCCATAAAGTTGAAGTCGCCCGGCCCGATGAAGGCGACGTGGTGGGCGAGCAGCCCGCCGGAGATGCCGGCAAAGAACGCCGCGGCCGTGAAGGTAAGCGTCTTGAAATAGGTGGTCGGGATGCCGCAGCTCTCGGCGGCGATCTCATCCTCGCGGATGGACAGGATCGCGCGGCCCTGGCGGGAATGGATGAGGGTGTAGGTCACGAAGATCGTGACGACGACCCAGATATAGCCCCACGTGAACGTCGTGTAGCGGGGGATGCCCTGCAGGCCCATCGCGCCGCCCGTGAAGCCGAGGTTCTGGATGATGACGCGGATCATCTCGCCGAAGCCGAGCGTGATGATCGCGAGATAGTCGCCCTTGAGGCGCAGCGCCGGCAGACCGATGAGGATGCCGAACATCCCGGCGACGAGCCCGCCCGCGAGCAGCGCGGCGAGGAAGGTCACATCCTCGCCGCCCGGCAGCACGACGGCCTTCGTGATGAGCGCCGACGTATACGCGCCGATCGCCATGAAGCCCGCGTGGCCGAGCGGCAGCTGGCCGAGGAAGCCGCAGGTGAGGTTGAGGCTGACCGCGGCGACGATATAGACGCACATGAGGTTGATGATCTTCGCGTAGTAGCGCCCGATGATGCCGTTCGCGAGCAGCGTCTGCAGCAGCAGATACAGCAGCACGACGGCTGCCGCGTTGATGATGTATCTGGCGGGCGTGCTGAGTTTTCCGTTTCTTGTCATGGCAGTACCCCCTCAGACCTTTTCCGCCGCCGTGTGCCCGAGGATGCCGGTGGGCTTGAGCAGCAGCGTGATGATGAGGATGCCGAAGACGATCGCGTCGGCGAGCGAGGAGCTGATGTAGCCCTTCGTGAGCGCTTCGGCGACGCCGATGGCGAGACCGCCGATGGCCGCGCCGGGCAGCGAGCCGATGCCGCCGAGAACCGCGGCGACGAAGGCCTTGAGCCCCAGCATGGAGCCCATCGTCGGATAGACCTGGGCGTAGGAGTTGCAGTAGAGGACCGCCGCGACCGCCGCGAGGCCGGAGCCGATGGCAAAGGTGACGGAGATCGTGTGGTTGATGTTGATGCCCATGAGCTGCGCCGCCTCGGTGTCCTCCGACACGGCGCGCATCGCCTTGCCGATGCGCGTCCTGCCGACGAACAGCGTCAGCGCGACCATGAGCAGCGCCGCGACGCCGATGGCGACGAAGGTCGTCGCCGGGATCTGCCGGTCGCCGAGCATGACGCCGCCCGTGATGAAGGCGGGATAGGTCTTGGGCGTCGAGGTGAAGATCTTCTGCGCGAGGTTCTCGAGCAGAAGGCTCACGCCGATGGCCGTGATGAGCAGCGAAATGCGCGCGGATTTGCGCAGCGGCTTGTAGGCGATCTTTTCGATCGTCATGCCGAGCAGCACGCAGAACACGACGGCCGCGAGCACGCCCGCCCACACGGGCAGCCCCCGCGAGGCGATGACGAACCAGGACACATACGCCCCGACCATGATGATGTCGCCGTGCGCGAAGTTGATGAGCTTGACGATGCCGTAGACCATGCTGTAGCCGAGCGCCACGAGGGCGTAAATGCTGCCGACGTGGATGCCGTTGAGCAGATGATAGATGAAATTCAAGAGACCGCTCCCTTCCTCCTCAGATAAACGCAATGCTGAACAGCGGACGACAGTCTCCTGTCGCCCTCTGTTCAGCATGGAAGGGGCGGAACGCCGCCCCTTCCGTTGTGCGCGCCGGATTTTAGAACATTCTGTCGAAAACGTATTCGCCGTTCTCGATCTTCGTCATGGCGCACTGCTTGATGGGGTTGTTGTCCGCGTCGAACTTGTAATGGCCCGTCAGGCAGTCCATGTCCGTGGCCTTCATCGCCGTGACGATGGCGGCCCAGTCGGTGGAATTCGCCGATTTGATGGACGCGACGATGATCATCGCCGCATCGTAGGCGAGATAGCTGAAGCCGAGCGGCTCTACGCTGAACTGGCTCTTGTAGTCCGCCGCGACCGCCTTGACTTCGTCGCTGCCCGCGTCGGAAGCAAAGTGCGCGGAATAGATGAAGCCCTCGATGATGGTCGGATCGACGTTCTCGATGCCGCACAGGCCGTCAAAGCCGTCGCCGCCGAGGAAGGGGACGTTGAGACCGATCTCCTTCGCCTGCGAAGCCGCCATGTAGCAGTCCGCGTAGTAGCAGGGGAAATAGAGCGCCTCCGGGGATTTCGCCGCGATGTTGGTCAGCTGCGCCTTGAAATCGGTGTCGCCCGTGGCGAAGCTCTCCGTGTCGACGATCTCGATGCCCTTGACCGCGCACTCCGCTTCGAACGCGCCGTAGAGGCCCGTGCTGTAAGCGTCCGCGTTGTTGTAGAGAGCGGCGACCTTCGTGTAGCCGAGGACCTCGCTGATGTAATCGGCCATCTTGGTGCCCTGGAAGGAATCCTTGAAGCAGGTGCGGAACAGCGTGTCGCCGATGTCGGTGATGCTGTCGCCCGTGGCGGACGCGGTGACCATCGGGATGCCGTCGGCGGCCGCTTCTTCGGCGACGGCGACGGTCTCGCCCGTCAGAACGGGTCCGACGATGGCGCAGACGCCCTCCTGGTCGACGAGGCGGCTGTACGCGTTGACGGCCGTCGCGGGGTCGCCCTCGCTGTCGAGCGTGATATAGTCGATCTTCATGCCGTTGATGCCGCCCTCGGCGTTGACCTTGTCGAAGTACATCTTGGCGCCGTTGCAGACGGCGTTGCCGTACTGCGCGGTGTCGCCGGTCAGCGGGCCGATAAAGCCGATCTTGATCGTTCCGTCGACGTTGCCGTCGCCCGCGCCTTCGCTGTCGGCAGCCTTACCGGCGGAGCAGCCCGCGAAAAACGTCACGCAAAGCGCGAGGATCGCCAGCAGCGCCGTGAATCTTTTTGCGTTCATTCCTTTTTCCTCCGTACATTCTCTTTTTTTATAAAAAAAGCCGGTCGACGGCGATTGCCGAAGACCGACTGATTTTATCGTCAATCGTCTTTACAGGGCAATTTTTCCGCCGCGAAGCTGGGCCTTATCGAGCCATACAAGGAGAATGGCGATAATGACCAGGAGCGCGCGTATGGCGAGACCGAATACCGTGTTCATCGCCCTGTTCCCATGCCTTCCGTAAAGATTGAAGTTATTATTGCACAGTCGAAAAATGATGTCAACGCAAACGAAACGATTTTATAGGGTTGCACGAAAATCGCGCCGGCAGTTTTACCGATTTGGTGCATTAAAGCGACAAAATACCCGCCTGTTTCCGCTCTTTTCGGGCGGGCGCGGGCGCAAAGAAGGGCGGGCGGCTGCTGCCGCCCGCCCGTTCGGACGCCGGGATTCCCGCTGTATTTTGACGGAACCGCCGCCGGGCGCCCGCCGGCGGACGGCGCAAAAGCTCACATCTTGAGCAGGGACTCGTAGTCGGGCAGGTGTTCGAAGTCGGCCGCGGCGTATCTGTACGCAGCAGCGGCCTCGCCGTCGGCGTTCGAGATGCTGAGGATGCCCTCGGCGAACCGGGAGTAATCGACGGCGACCTGCAGCGTCATGGCGTCCCGGATCACTTCCACGTCGGTGATCGCCGGCACGTCGACGGTGAGGTGCAGCGTCTGCTGCGCCGCGTCGTCCTCGTAGACGGTCACCATCCCGCCCGCGGACTCGCCGCTGAACAGAACGCCGGTCGAATAGGTGCACACGCCGTTCTCGACGCTGAAGCAGCAGAAGCGGAGCAGCGTGTTGTCCTTGCAGAACCAGATGCCGCCGAAGCGCGACCAGGCGTCTTTCATCTCCATCGGCTGCGCCGCGCCGGCGCCCGCCGCCGCGGTGCCGGAGACCTCCGCGAGCGTCTTTCCGGCATAGGTGAACAGCATGGCGCCCCCGTTCGCCGCGGCGATGTTCGTCGCGTCGATCGTCTTCGGATCGTCGGTGAGATGGCAGGTGAGGGAGACGGTCGCGGTGCGCGCCTCCTGCGCGGGCACGTCCTCGAACGCGGCGACCGCGGGGAAGTCGACGGTGAGCGCGTAGGCGTTCTCGCCGGTCTTTTCCGCGGACGTCAGCGATCCCGCGAGCATCAGGCCGCTCTGCAGGATGCCGGTGGTGTACTGCAGCCCGCCGCCTTCCGAGCCGAACAGGATGAAGTAGCCGTCGCTGCCGACCCAAACGCCGCTGAGCGCCGACCAGAGCAGGGAGGTGTCGACGGCGTCCGCCGCGTCTGCCGCGGCGTCGGTCTGCGGGGCCGCGGCCCCGCCGCAGCCCGCGAAGGACAGCGCGAGCGCCGCGCACAGCAGGACACAAAGCAGTCGTTTCATCTTTGTTCCCTCCGCATCAGATCGTCTGCGTGCCGCAGTCGGGGCAGAAATTGCCGTCGACCATCTTGCGGCATTTGGGGCAGAACCTGCCGCCCGCGGCAGACGGTGCGGCCGGGGCCGCGCCCGCGGCCGGCGCCGCGCCGCCCATCTGCTGGGCCATCTGCTGCGCGAGCTGCGCGCCCACGGCCATCTGCGCGCCGAGCCCGGCGATCCCGCCGCCGCCCTGCGCCATCCCGTCCGCTGCCGCGACGGTCGCGTACTTCGCCGTGTCCTGGATGAAGGACTGCCCGGCGACCTTCTCGGCCATCTTCTGCACTTCTTCGGGGTAGTTGACGCTGATGATGTTGAGGTCGCGCACGCCGAGGCCGATGTCGAACATCTCCTTGTCGAGCTCCTCGCACATCTTCTTGCTCAGGGTGCGGTTGTTGGCCTGGATGGCGACGAGCGCGTTGAGGCCGACGGTCTGCTGGCCGTTGAGGATGGACTCGCTGACGATGCCGTCGAGCTCGCCGCGGATGCGCTCGCCGATGTCGTCGAGGGTGTAGGTCGGCTTGACGCCGGCGACCTTCTCGATGAATTTCTGGTAATCGCGGAACTCGACGACGAG
>JAYFNU010000023.1:0-69008 GCA_034933305.1 Oscillospiraceae bacterium
AAAACCAGCGCAAACGGTCACAGTTTACGGAGGCGTTTGCGCGGCGGGGTTTTCAGGGTGTGGTCACACCCTGAACCGCCGAGGGGTGTGGGGGCCATCGGAAGCCCCCACGCTTTTGGTACTTTTCTCGCAGAAAAGTACGATCTCCGCTCCCGTTCGGGCGCCCGGCGCACACCGCTCAAAAAGAATCTTCCCATTCCGGCACCCTATGCACACCGTTTGAATGAAAATTTCCCGTTCGCGCGCCCTATGCACATCGCTCAAAAAAACCTTCCCAGTCCCGCGCCCTATGCACATCGCTCAAAAAAACCTTCCCAGTCTCGCGCTCTGCCGCAGCCGAACAACGACAAAAAAAGCGGAGGCTGTCGCCTCCGCTTTTGCCTTTTTCAGCGGTCGTAATGGTGGATGCACTCTTCGACGATGTTCCAGAATTTTTCCGCGTCCAGCTTGACGGAGACCTTCACGTTGTCCGGATGGCTCGTCAGATGGAAGCAGTCGCAGTTGGTGCGGCCGTAGCTCGGCCCGTGGGAGATGTCGATCTCGCCGTACATGTCCCTCGTTTCGATGCAGCTCGGGTCGATCAGATACGCGATGGTCGTCGGGTCGTGCAGCGGGCCGCCTTCCCAGCCGAACACCTTCTTTTGCGTCATGCAGAAATAATGCATCAGGTCGACGAAAAGCTTCGCCGCACGGTTGTCGATCTTTCCCATGCGCTCGACGACGGAGGGATAGCAAAGCGCCTGGCGCGTGACGTCGAGCCCCATCATCACCATCGGGATGCCGCTGCGGAAGACGATGTCCGCCGCCTCGGGGTCGGCCCAGATGTTGAACTCCGCCGCGGGCGTCACATTGCCGTGCGCCCAGGAGCCGCCCATGAACAGGATCTCGGGGATCAGCCCGATGATCGAGGGATCCTTGCGGAAAGCGAGCGCGACGTTGGTCATCGGGCCGGTGATGACGACCGTGACTTCGTTCGGATACCGGTGCACCTGCTCGATGATGAAATCCACCGCGGCGCGCGGGTCGAGCTTCTTCGTGAGCGGCTCAAAGGTCGGACCGTCGAGCCCGCTCTCGCCGTGCACCCGTTTTTCGACGGGGGGCGCCTCCCGCACGAGCGGCCGGTCGCTGCCCGCGCAGACCGGGATGTCGTCGAGCCCCAGCCACTGGCAGACATCCAGCGCGTTGCGGGTCGTCTTCTCCAGCGTCTGGTTGCCGCGCACGGTCGTGATGCCCAGCAGCTCGAATTTTGCATTGTTGCCCGCCATCATGATCGCGGTCGCATCGTCGTGACCGGGATCGCAGTCGAGGATCAGTTTTCTCTTGTCCATACGCCCTCCGCTTTTTTCTCCCCGCCGCTGCGGACGGGAAGTTAATCGTTTAACTTAGTATAACACGCGCCGCCGTTTCTGTCAACGCCGCGGGCGCTCTTTTTTCCGCGGGGCTGCACTTTTCCCCCAAAAGCGGGAACCGCCCGCCGGAAAAAAGCCGCGCCCGCCGGCGCTCGTCGCGCGCCGGCGGGCGCGGCGGATCAGATGCGCGCGGCCTCGCTCACAGCCTCCCCTGCTCCCGCAGCCAGCCGATCTCGTCGGACAGGCTGTCGCGCAGCGGACGGGTGGTATAGCCGAGCTCGCGGTCGGCCTTTTCATGGGAGAAGTTGGAATCGCTGCCGAGGGTGTAGATGGAATAGGCGGTGAAGAGCGGGGTCTGATGCCGCAGCTTGTAATAGGTCTCGCACACCGGCGCGACCAGCTTGACGAACCAGATGGGAAGGTAGACGGCGATCTTTTTTGTGCCGGTCAGCTCGTGGACGGTGTCGAGCATCTCATTGACGCTGACATAGCGGTTCGACAGGATATAGCATTCGCCGCGCCTGCCCTTGTCGCAGCATGCGATGATGCCGGCGGCGACGTCGCGCACGTCGGTAAAATCATAGCCGCCGCGGATGGCCGCGGTCAGACGTCCCTGCACGTAGTCGAGCACCAGCTGCGTCATGTGGCCGTGGCCGTAGTCGTACGGCCCGATGATGCCGGAGGGATGGACGACGCTCGCGTCGAGACCGCGCTTGGCCGCTTCGAGCACCGACGCGGTCGCGGCGGCCTTCGTCTGGGCGTACAGCCCGACGAGCGGAACGTCCGTAAAGCGGTCGGTCTCGCGGATCAGTCCGCCGTCGGGGGGTTCGGAGATGGCGTGGACGGAGCTCACATAGACGAGCTTTGCCGCCCCGTATTCCTCGCACAGCGAGACGATGTTGCGCGTGCCCCCGACATTGACGTCCCAGACGCGCTGGTCGAATTTCGATTGGATCGTGACGATGCCCGCGCAGTGGATGACGACGAGCCGGCGCCCGCCGGCCCGCTCGAACAGCGCGCGCAGGCTTTCCCTGTCGCAGAGATTGCCGCGCACGACTTCGACGCCGTCCGGCAGCACGCCGTCCGTGCGCTCGCCGGGCAGCGCGAAGGCGCGCACTTCCTCACCGCGCTGCGTTAACAGCCGCACGACGGTATTGCCGAGATGTCCGCCCGCCCCGGTGACCAGATAAAGCGATCCCATGGAATCCCCTTCTTTTCTTTGTGTTATCTTCATTATAAATTCATTTTTACAGATAATGGGGGACGATCTGTGAACGCAGCGCGGCATTGTTCAAACACCGCGTTGCAAAATCAACACAAGTTTGTTATAGTATGAACAGAATCGCGGCGCATTGCGCCGCACGGGGACTCATACGATAAAAGGAATGAGGAGAAAAAACATGGCTGAAAAGAAACCTGCCGCCGTCCGGGCGGCGGAACCGAAGCCCGCGGCCGAGCCGCAGAAGCTGACGCCGACGACGACCGCCCGCAAGCCGGCGACCGGTCTGCGCGTCACGGCGGTCATCCTGTGGGTGCTCGCCATCGGCTTCGAGGTGCTCGCGATCCTTATGCTCAACGGCAAGGGAGAGTCCTTCCAGAACTTTCTCGCCGCGACCTTTACGAACCTGCTGACGCCGCTCATCATCGCGATCGTCGCTGACCTCGCGCTCGTCATCATCGGCTCGCAGCTCTGGAAAAAGGCCAACCATCAGGATCCTGTCTCCGAAAAGAACAAGGTGAAATTCGTCCTCTGGAACAACATGGGCGTCATCGCGGCGGTCATCGCTTTCCTGCCGCTCATCGTCCTGCTGCTCAAGGACAAGAATCTGGACGCCAAGACGAAGAAGATCGTCAGCGCCGTCGCCATCGTCGCCATCGTGCTCGCGGGCGCGCTGTCGGTCGACTACAACCCCGTCTCGCTCGAGGACATGCAGAGCGAGGTGACCAAGAGCGCCAATTACACCGGCGAGGTCTACTGGACGCTGTACGGCAAGTCCTACCACCTCGACCCCAATTGCCAGGCGCTCAGCCGCACGCTGCCCGAGAACCTCTTCCACGGCACGCTCGAGGAGGCGTACAACGCCGGGCGCACCGATCCGTGCGATTTCTGCGCGCTCTCGGACACGGCGCAGGACGCGGCGTAATAAAACGAAACAGCGCCCCTTCCGGGGCGTCAGGGCGCAGGGCCGGATCCGCGGATCCGGCCCTTTGTCGTGCGCTCTTTTCGCGCGGGCCTGTCCGCGCGCGGGAAAAACGCCGCGCGCCGGGGCCCGCCGCGCAGCCGCGCAAAACTCCCCATTGCATATTTTGCGGCGCTGCCATACTATGGGAGGCGAGGGGCCGCGCGCGGCTCCGGGCGGCGCGGAAAGCCGCTTGCCGCCCCACATCGCGGCGCGCCGCAGCGGCGCGGTCCGCAGGCGAAAGCGAGGTCGAGACGTTGAGAACCCCGTATCTTCCCTATGCCTTCACCGAGGGCTTCTGCATCCTGTTTTCGGTCATCATTCTGCTGCGCCTGCCGCGGGCGGGCGCGGGCGGCCGGGAGATCCCCATCTTCAAGAAGATGATCCTCGCCTTCATCGCCGTCAACGCCGCGGATGCGGTGTGGGCGCTGTCGGTGGACGGCCTGCTGCGGATGAGCAGCCGGATGACCGGCATCCTGAACGCGGCGGCGCTCGCCGCGGTCGCCGTCGGCTGCTATTGCTGGTTCCGGTTCGTCGAGGTGCGCATCGCGCCGTCGGGGGAATGGTCCCGGCGGGCGGAGCTGCTGGCGGTGACGCCGGCCTTCATTCTGTGCGCGCTCGACTTCGTCTCGGCCTTCACCGGCTGGGTCTTCTATGTCGACGCCGCCGGCGCCGTGCAGAGCGGCGCGCAGTTCTGGGTGCAGAGCGTCGGGACGTATCTGTATCTGATCGCCGCCGCCGCGCACGCGCTGTGGGCCGGCATCCGCGACCGGCAGAAGGAGAAGCGCAGCGAGTATCTTTCGTATGTGGGGTTCATGGCCGTCTGCTTCGGCACGGTGGCGGTCGAGGATTATTTCCCCACGGTGCCGCTGCTCGAGCTCGGCATCTTCGCGATGATCCAGGTCATCTTCCTGACGCTGTACATCGACCGGGCGTACGTGCTCGCCAAAAAAGAGCGCGAGCTGTCGGAGTCCCGCGTGGAGATCATGCTCAGCCAGATCCAGCCCCATTTTATCTACAACGCGCTGGCCGTCATCCAGGACATGTGCCACGGCAAGGCCCCGGAAGCGGAGCAGATGACCTACGAATTCGCAAAGTTTCTGCGCTGCAACATCGACGCGCTCGGCCGGAAGGACACCGTCCCGTTTTCCGAGGAGCTCGAGCACACGCGGTATTATCTTCAGATGGAGCAGAAGCGCTTCGGCGCGGACATGCTGCGCGTCGAAACGGACATCCGCGCCCTCGATTTCCGCATCCCCGTGCTGACGCTGCAGCCGCTCGCCGAGAACGCCGTGCGCTTCGGCGTGATGAAACACAGCGGCGGCGGCACCGTCTCGATCTCTTCGCGGGAGACCCCCGACGCCTTCGTCGTGCGTGTACAGGACGACGGCGGCGGGTTCGACCCCGCCGAGCCGCCGAAGGACGGGCGCGTGCATGTCGGCATCGCCAACGTGCGCGAGCGCCTCGAGCAGATGTGCGGCGGCAGTCTGACCATCGACAGCAGCCCCGGAAAGGGGACCGCCGCGATCATTTTCATCCCGAAAACCGGGCCGTCGGGCGCGCAGCAGGGCTGACGCCGGCGACAGATCCGCGTTTTTTCCGGCCGCGCACCGCGCGCGCCGAAAAGAACGCGGATCTTTTTTAAATTTTATGAAATAAGCACAGAAAAACGACAGGTTTTGTTGTACTTCTGTTGTAGTTACCTCATCATAATACAAAATGTAACATAGCGCCCGCGCGATAGTATAGAGACAGATGTGAAAACATCCTATAGGGGGAATCCTTCATGGAGAAGATTATGAAGCGGAATGCAGTTTCCGGCGCTGAACGCCCGATCTGTGCGCGGCCCGCCGGGATCGGACACAGGCGCGGCATGCTGCGCGCGCTGCTGTGCAGAAAAGATGCGCCGCGGCGCGCGCTGGCGCTTGCCGCTGTGCTCGCTTTGATGATGACGGGGCTGGATCTTCCCGTTCTGGCGGCCGAAAGCGGGACGGAACCGGCGCAGACGACGATCGTCAGCGCGGAGGAGCTGTCCCCCGACGTCGCCTGCCAGAAGCTGCGCGTCGGCGCGGATTTCGGCGAGATCCTGTTCCCCGCGGCCCTGACCGTGACGGTCGAAGGCGCCGCGCCGGCCGCGCAGGAGACGCCGGCCGCGCAGGAGACGCCGGCCGCGCAGGAGACGCCCGCCGCGCAGGAGACGCCGGCCGCGCAGGAAGCGCCCGCCGCGGCGGAGAGCCCGGCGGAAGAAGACGCGGCGTCCGCGCAGGTTACATCGACACCGGAGGAGCCGGCGCAGGCGGCGGAGATCCCGACCGAGCCCGCGCCGTCCGCGGCGGCCCCGCAGGCCGCCGAAACCGCGCCGGCCGCGGCGGCGCAGAGCGTTTCGCTGCCGGTGAGCTGGGTGCTCGACGCGCGCAGCAGCAGCGCCGACGCGTTCTCCTCGCAGACCGCCGGCGACGTCTTTGTCTATTCTCCCTCGCTCCCGTCGGGGTATCGCCTTGCGCGGGGGGTATCCCTGCCCGCCATCGCGGTGACGATCGACGCGGCGCCTGTCGCCGTCACGAGCCGCTCGCTCGTGCTGCGCGCCCCGGCGGCCGGTCAGTCGCCCGCGCTGCAGTACGCCGACCCGAACGGCCAGTTCACCGCCGCGCTCACCTGGTACATCGGGGGCGCGGCCCTGGGCGCGCAGTCCCTTTTTGAGGAGGGGCAGAGCTATACGGCGCAGCTCGTCCTCGCGCCGGCCGCGGGCTATACGCTCGACGGCCTCGGGGAGGACGCCTTCGCCGTCAGCGATGAGACCGGCAGGGCCTGCGCGGCTGTTTATGCGGCCGACCGGCTGACGCTGACGGTCGCCTTCGCGCCCTGCGCGGGGGAAAATGAATTTTTGCAGAGCGCCGTCGTCGACGGCGTCACCGTCACCGTCGCGGCGCCCGCAGGCGTCTTCCCGGCGGATTCCGTCCTGAAGGTCTCCGCCATCACGCAGCAGGAGAAGCTGGACGAGTTCAGGCAGGCCGTGCGCGCGGCGGACGCGGACAGCGGCGAAGACAGCGCGCTGTACGCCTTCGACATCGCCGTGTGCGGCCCCGACGGACAGGAGCTGCAGCCCGACGAGACCAGAGGGCAGGTCACCGTCACCTTCACGAACCCGGATCCCGAGCTGTGGGACGCCGCCGGCCTTTCCGTCTACCATGTGGAAGAGCAGACGGGCACGGCGGCCCGGCTGAACGTCACGGCGGACGAAGCCGCGCAGACCGTCGAAGCGGCGGCGCCCGGCTTTTCCCCGTATGTCCTGGCGGCGGCCTCCACGGCGGTCCTCCTCTATACAGGCTGCGGCATGATCGACGATCTCAGCTGGACCATGGCCGGCGGCTACAAATACCAGTCCGTGGGGCCGGTGACGGGCTTCCCGACGCCGACCGTCGCCGACTCGACGATGCAATTCGACGGATGGTACCAGTACGGCGACGCCAACATGGCGAAGGTCGCCGCGCCCGCCGCAGGGAAACGCTACTGCGCGATATGGAAGAGATCGGCGGGCGCTTCCGCGACCGGCAGCTACATGAATTACAAAATCAACGGCTACGATCTCGATGCCCACGGGCTGACCGGCGGGCAGGAGATCCAGACGACGTTTTTAAGCGGGGGCTACCAGGCCTACTACAAGTCGAACGACGCCAATGCGAGCGGCAAGGGAAAGCTGCTCTACGGCACGAGCGTCTTTGCCAAGACGGACGTCGCGGGCCTCACGGTCGCGCAGCTCGCGACCTTTGAAGGGCGCTTCGTCCGGTATTCCTACTATATCTGGAACAACAGCGACACGCCGGTGACCGGCTTCAACTTCGGCCTGGCCGCGGACGTGCAGATCGGGGCCAACGACAACGCGCCGCTGACTCTCGGCGCGGATTCCGGCGGCAGCTACGTCAGCATGATCGACAGCGGCAACGAGTTCCGCCTGTACTATGCGGGCGGGGCCGTGACCACGACGGACACGCTGTGGACGGGCAAATACAGCAAGCACCGTGAAAACGTGTTCAACGACAGCCGCACGGACCAGTCGAACCTCGATTCGACGCTGGCGGTCTCGTGGAAGAATCTGACGATCCCGGCGAACGGCGTGGTCGTCAAGTCCGTGCTGCTCGGCTGCGGCACCGCCGGGACCCTGTCGATGGGCAAGCTCTTCAACTGCGATTTCGACGGCGACGGCGTGCTGGATTTCACCAACATCGTCAGCGCGTCCTCCGTCCGCGCGCCGCGCCCGATGATCCGGGACGGCTGGTATTTCCTCAACTGGAACACCCGGGCCGACGGCACGGGCACGCCCTATAAGGCGGGCGATTCCGTCTCCGCGGACGCGGGCAACGTGGATCTGTATTCCCAGTGGCAGCAGATCCGGAACACGGCGGTCGTCGGGCTCACGCTGGACGACGCATCCTGGCAGCACCAGAAGGTGGAGCTGCGGCAGGGGAGCGTCGTGCGCTATACCCTGAGCGACGCCGCGAACGCGGGCACCTACCGCAGCGACGAGGTCGTCAACGGTGCCTATGACATCTGGGTCAACGGCCGGAAATCCGACCGGTCCGTCACGGTCGCCTGCACCGACCACGACATCGTCGTGAACGCGCAGGCCGCCTACAGGAGCATCTCCGTCAAGACCTATCTCGACGGCGCGCTCAGCAGCGCGCCGGGCGCGGTCACGCTGCGCAAGGGCAGCGCGGTCGTCTATGCGCTGACCGGCGCGCAGGGACAGTTCGGCTGCGAGCTGCAGAGCAGCGAGGGCGAATATTCCGTCTTCGTCGACGGGCTCGACACCGGCTTCAAAGCGAGCGGCAGCGAGCAGGAAAAGTCCATCGATTACTACACCCTGACCGTCGACATCACCGACGACGCGCCGTGGACCGACGCGCGCGTCACCGCGGTCAGGCCGACGGGCGCGCTCGGCGCCGTGCTCGCGTACAGCGGGACGAGCGGCAATACCGCGACCTACACGAAGCCCGTGCAGGCGGACGCCGACGCCTATGAGATCTTCGCGGACGGCCTCGACACCCACAAGAGCGTGCTGCTCAACGCGGAAAGCAGACGCACCGAGCTGACGTATTTTACGGCGGCCGCGACGATCCGGGGCGATCTGCCCTCCCCGGTCATCCACATGACCAACGGGGTGGAGACCTATGCCTTTTCCGGCTCGTACGGCAGCTATGCGGTGCGCCACGTTCTCCTCGACAGGGGGACCGACGGCGCCGAAATGATCTATGACGTGACGGTGGACGGCACCGTCGACAACATCCCCATCCGCATCAGCAGCGCGAACAAGAACGTCGTGCTGCAATACTGGAGGATCCGCTTCTACGCCATGGACAGCGACCTCGAGTATCCCGCGGCGGCTTCGCCCACGGACGCGGTCTATGTGCGGGACACCTGCCGGATGCCCGCCCGGGAGAACAGCCGGGTGCGCATCAGCGGCTATTCCGTCGCGGGCTGGAGCGAGACGCCGTGGACGGCCGGCAGCGAGGCCAACGCGCCCTTCGACTTTTCGCAGGGCATCACCCGCAACGTGAATCTCTACTCGAACTATGAAAAGCCGACCGTGCAGATCAACCAGCTGGTCTTCACCGACGCGGGCGGCGGCATCGGCGGAAACGGCGCCTATTACCGCATGGCGAACCTCTCCATCAAGGGGTTCGACCCGGGCGCCGCCGCCGTCAAATATATCTTTCTGACCACGTCGGGCACCGACAGCATCCAGCTGCCCGAGACCTACAACATGACGGTGCTGAACGGCGCGGAGAGCGTGCCCGTCAGCGGCGGCGCGGTCACCATCGTGCCGGGCGCCGACCGCGTAGTCGTCCAGTTCAACGGCGCCGTCTCGGTGGCCGCCGCACAGGAATTCCTGCGCGGCGTGATCGTCAAGCCGACAGTCAATCAGCTGCACGAGATGACGGTCGAGGTGCTCGACGCGCAGGGCAATTACCGCGCGACGAACAGCGTCGTGAGATCGACGACGGACGAGATCATGCAGCCCATCACGGCGAGCAGCAACATCCTGACGACGGGCAGCTATTATGTCAGCGAAAACGTGGTCATCGACAAGCGCGGTTACGCCGCGGGCACGCCCGGCCTGATCGTGGCCGGCGGCGCGACGGTGAACATCCATCTCATGGCGAACGCGACGCTGATCGTCTTCGGCAGCAACGCGTCGTATCAGTCCGGCGCCGGCGCCGGCATCCATGTGGCGTCGAACGCCACGCTGAGCATCACCGGCGACGGCACGCTGTACGCCTACGGCGGCAGCGCGGCCAGCGGCGGCAACGGCGGCAACGGCGGAAGCGGCATCTACAGATCGGGCGGCCAGGGCGGATGGAACATCACCGGCGCGGGCGGCAACGGCGGCAACGGCGGCGGCGGCGCGGGCGCCGGCATCGGCGGCGGCGGCGGCAGCGGCGGCGGCGGCGCCATCGGCCCCTCCGGCTGGTGGATTCACGATGCCGAGAAACACAGCAACGAGGCGGAAAACCGGCGTTTCGGCACGACCGGAAACGTCGGCGGCAGCGGTACGGCCGGCCTGTCGTCCGGGACCGTCAAGATCGCGCCGACGGCAAAAGTTTATGCGTACGGCGGCGGCGGCGGCAGCGGCGGCGGCCAGGGCAGCGGCGGCGGCTGGGCTTCAACGAACAACAGCGACTCCAAGGAAGACGGCTGGATCCTGGAAGGCGGCGGCGGCGGCGCGGGCGGCGGCGGCGGCGGCTCCGGGGCCAACATCGGCCAGGGCGGCGGCGGCGGCGGCGGCGGTGGTTCCGGCGCTTCCGGCGGCTCGGATTATAACGACGACGCAAAGGATATGGACTGGAACAAAGCCTGCAACAGCGGCTTCGGCGGCATGGGGAACTGGGGCAACAGCACGAGCCTGGGCGGCTTCGGCGGCGGTTCCTATTCCGACGGCAACGGCGGCGGCGCGACGGGCGGCCAGGGCGGCGCGGGCGGCGGCGGCGGCGGTGCGGCTTATACGCAGAGCGCCGCGTCGGCCACCTACAGCGTCAGCTTCGACACCGCGCTGACCGGCACCGGGGCGGCGGTCGCCCCGCAGACCTACACGTACGGGACGTCCTATACGATCGTTTTCCCCGCGTACACGGATTCCAACAAGGACATCGCGTTCCACGGCTGGAAACTGACCGTTTATCCGAAGAGCAGCGCGGAGGGCAGCCCCCTCACGACGACCTTGCAGACGAGGTTCAAGGCGGGCTCGTCGGTCACGCTGGACAAAACGACCTACGGCAGCATCGCGTTCACCGCGATCACCGAGGAGGTCGGCGGCATCCAGGACAAGGACAAGACCAGTTATACCTATTACGCGGGCGCGCCTGCGCCCGCCTACTATACCTATACCGTCGCGGTGCGCCTCGACGGCGCGGTGTCGGGCTACAAGGGCGAGATCGAAATCGGCGGCGTCGGCGTCGCCCCGAACACCGACGGGACCTATACCCTTGTGGGGACGGACGGCGGAGGAAAGGCAATCGTCATCGGCGGGACAACGGTCGGCACGGCCTATCCGGGGACGACCAACGTCGATTACGAGACGCTCAAAGTCACGGTCACGGGCAAGACGCCGAAGAACGTCACGCTCTCCGGCATCGGCGCGCCGGGGCTCACCGACTGCTCGTCGGGCGCGGCCGTCCTCTATTCCGCGCAGCGGCTCAAAACGGCGGACAAGGGCAGCTACCCGATCTATGTCGACGGCGAGCGCACGGGCTTCACCGCCTCGTACGGAAAGACGGTCAACGTGCCGTATCACACGATCCGGCTCACCCTCAATCTCGGCGGCGTGAGTCCGTCGACGGTCGAGCTGCGGGACGCCGAGGGCGGCGCGCTGCGCATGAACGGCGCCGGCGCCTCCTACCGGCTCACCCGGCTCCAGAGCAGCACCGTCTACACGGTCTATGCGGACGGTGAATCCACCGGCGTGACCACCGACTTTTCGCAGGACCGCAGCATCGCCGCGGACTTCTATCGCTATACGACGACGGTGACCACGCGGATCGACGGCACGGCGGCCGACAGGGGCATGGTGTCCCTCGGCGGCACGCTGATGGTGCGCAGCGGCATGGGAAGCTATACCCTGACGACGCGCAGCGACGCCGCGGCCGCGCTCACCGTGGACGGCCAGCTCGTCCGCAGCGTCACGCCGGGAACGGCGCAGACGGTCGATTACTATACCCTGCGCTACGCCCACGGCACCGGCGACACCGGCGCGCTTCCGCAGGACGGCGCGCTGTATCTGTCGGGGACGTCCGCGCTGCTGCAGGGGCAGGGCGGGCTCGTCTGCGGCGGCCGGAGCTTCGCGGGCTGGACGATCGGCGGGAAGCTTTACAAGGCGGGCGCCAGCGTCGCCGTGACGTCGGCGCTGACCGCGTCCGCGGCGTGGGAGCCGACCGATTTTTCCGCGGCGGCGGAGCGCTTCGCGCTGACGCTCGGCGACTCGAATTACATCTATAACGGCACCTCGCAGATCCCGGTCATCCGGGTGACGCGCGCGGGCGAAGCGCTGCGCGCGGGGACGGATTACACCGTCGCCTACAGCAACACGAACACCGCGAACGGCCATTACGACGCCGCGGGCGGCGCCGCCAACGCCGTCAACGCGGGCACCGTCACCGTGACGGTCACCGGCATCAACGATTACACGGGCGCGATGTCGGCGAGCTACGCCATCGCGAAGGCGCCGCTCACCGTGACCGGCCTGCGCGCCGTCGACCGCGTTTATGACGGGACCACGGCCGTCCGGCTGGACATGGAGGACGCCGTTCTCTCCGGCATGGTCGAGGGGGACGAAGTACAGCTCGTGTCCGGCTCCCCGGCTTCGGTGTATTCCCCGTTCGCGCGCGCGGAAAAGCCCGTGCGCATGAGCTCGGTGCAGTTCTCCGGCGCGGCAGCCTCGGAATATGTTCTGCGCGCGGTCGAGCCGGTCACGGTCAATATCGGGCAGAAGCCGCTGACCGCGGAGATGTTCACGGTGCCGGACGCGCAGTACAACGGCGCCGCGCAGACGCCGGCGGTCACGGCCGCGGACATGGGCATGGTCGACGGCAGCTCCGTCAACCGCATCGAGGCGTTCGATTATTCCTGCAGCTACGCTGAAAATCTCCACGCCGGCACCGCGACGGTGACCATCCGCGCGGGCAGGCTGACGACCGACGAAGACGGCCGGACCGTCTACAGCACGGACGGCAACTACTGCGGGACCGTGACCAAAACCTTCGCCATTCGCCCCGCGCCCCTCACGCTGACCGCGTCCGCGGCCTCGGGCGTGTACGGCGAAGCGACGGCGGACGTCTCGGCGAACTGGGCGCTCACGTCGGGCACCATCTTCACCGAAGCGGACCGGGCGGATCTCGCCATCCGCGCCGCGACGGACGTGCAGCCCGGCTACGGCGCGAAGGTCTACGCCGGCGCGGTCCGGATGGACTGGAACCGCGCGAACACCGATTACGACGTGACGGCGGTCCCCGCCGACTACACGGTCGCCGCGGCGGGCGCGATCGCGGTGACGTCCGCCGGCTACAGCGGCATTTACGACGCGCAGCCCCACTGCATCCGCGTGACGCCGCAGCTGCTGCGCGCGGGCGAGACGGCCGCGATCTATTACAGCACGACCGCCGCGCTCGACGCGACCAACTATCTGCGCACCGACCCCGAGGTCGGCGCGTCCCCGGTGAACCCGCTGTTCACGGACGCGGGCACCTATACCGTTTACTATTACGCGCTCACGCCCAACCGCGCGGGCACCGCGGGACGGGAGACGGTGACCATCACCAAAGCGCCGCTGACGGTGCAGGCGAAGGCCCGCACCATCGTCTACGGCGACGACCCGTCGACGCTTCCGGCGGACGAAAACCTCGCCTATGTGACCGTGACGGGCCTTCGCGGACAGGACACGGCGGCGCAGCAACTGACGGGTTCCGTTTCCTATGCCTCGGACGATTGTGTCCGCTGCGCCGATGTCGGCACCTATACGCTGACGCCGCGGGGACTTGCGAGCCGCAACTACGCGATCACCTACGCCCCCGGCGCGCTGACGGTCGCGCCGAAGCCGGTCACCTTCACGTGGCCGGTGATGGACTTCGCCTACACCGGATGCGCACAGAGCATCGCGGCGTCCGTGTCGGGCGTCGTGAACGGCGACGGCGTGACGGCGGGGAGCTACGCGGCCGGCGCGAACGGCGTCACCGCGTCGGCGGTCGCCGCCGGCACCTATACCGCCAAAGTGACGGGTCTCGCCGGCAGCAGGGCTTACAACTATACGTTCGATCCGGCGGACGCCTCGGCGTCGCAGACCTGGACGATCACGCCGGCCGCCAACGAATGGGCGCTCTCCCCGTCCATCCAGAGCTGGACCGCGGGCGAAGCGGCCAGCGCCCCCGTCGCACAGGCGAAATTCGGCACGGACGGGATCAGCTACACCTACAGCGATGCCGAGGACGGCATCTATACCGCCGCCGTGCCGGCGCAGGCGGGCAGCTGGTTCATGAAGGCGTCCGTCGCGCAGACCGGCAACTACGCCGGCCTCGATTCCGCGGCGGTGCCCTTCGAGATCCGCGACCCGGCGTCGGCGGCCCCGACGCTCTATGCGTCGGCAGAGGATCAGACCGTCGTGTACGGCGAAGCGGCGGCGCCGGTCGCCGTGCGCTTCACGGACGCCGCGGGCAGACCGGTCGACGCGGCCTCCCTGCAGCTGACCGGCACGCTCACCGCCGTGACCTGCTATGACAGCGCGTCGGCGGGGCACCGCGCCGCGGGCAGCTATGTGCTCGGCGCGGCCGGGCAGTCCTGCGCCGGCTACAACATCGTCTACCGGCCGGGCACGCTGACGGTCGAGCCGAAGGAGATCGCGCTCGCGTGGTCGGCGTCGTCGCTGCCGTACACCGGCAGGGCGCAGACCGTGACGGCATCGGCCGCCGCGGCCGGCATCCTCAGCGGGGACGAGGTTGCCGTCTGCGCGTACACCGGCAACACCGGGACGGCCGTGGGCAGCTACACCGCCGCGGCGACCGCCCTTTCGGGCGCGGACGCGGCCAATTACCGGCTGCCGGCCGACGCCGCCTGGAAGTGGTCGATCGCGACGGCGCACAACGCCTTCGTCATCCGGCCCGCCATCAGCGGCTGGACCTACGGCGAAGCCGCGAGCCAGCCCGTCGGCACGGCCCTGTTCGGGACCGTCACCTTCAAGTATCAGGAACAGAGAGAGGGCATCGCCGACTGGAGCATCTTCAATCCGAAGACGAGCTCCGTGCCCACAAAGGCCGGCACCTATCGCCTCATCGCGACCGTCCCCGCGGGGAACGGCTATGAAGCGCTCACGGGCAGCGTGACCGAATTCACCATCGCGCCCGCGCAGGTGACCGTCACCGCGCTCGACGCCTCGAGCGAATACGGCGCTGCGCTGCGCACGCCGCTGCTGTCCTCGACGGCCGTGACGGCCGGCAAGCTCAGCGACGCCGACCGGAAGGCGCTCGCGGTCTCGCTGACGACGACAGCCGCCGCGGGCAGCGCCGCGGGGGTCTATCCCATCGAGGTGCACACCGCCGCGAATGACAACGTCGCCGTCACGCCGGTCGCCGGCGTCTACACCGTCACGGAAAAGACCATGACGGTGAGCGCGAGCCCGGTCGCCGTGACGTACGACGGCGCGGCCCACGGCATCAAGGCGCCCGCGGTCACCGCCGGCGGCAGGACGCTCACGGGCGCGGCCGTCTATTACGGGACGTCCCCCGTGACGAGCCAGAATTACGGCAGCGCCTCGGCGCAGAGCCCGTCGCAGACCGATGCCGGAACGCTGACGGTCTATTACTACGTCGTCTGCGACAACTACGCCCCCGCCGCGGGCAGCACGACGATCACCGTCGCCCCGAAGAGCGTGACCGTCAAGGCGAAGGACGCCGCGGTCACCTACGGGCAGGCGGGCGCGGACAACGGCGCGGTCTATACCGGCTTTGTCGGCGGCGACACCGCCGACAGCCTCGGGCTGCGCCCGACCTATACCTTCTTCGCGCTCAGCGGCGCGCAGCTCGCCGCCGCCTATGCGCCGGGCAGCCCCGCGGGCAGCTACAGGATCCTCCCCGGCGGCCTTTCGTCCGGCAACTACAGCTTCACCTATCAGCCCGGCACGCTGACCATCGCCAAAAAGCCGCTCGACGCGTCGATGTTCACGCTGGCCGCGTCGGCGTTTGATTACAGCGGCGCCGCGCAGAAGCCCGCCGTCACCGCGGCGGACAAAGCGGGCGCGGTCGGGCTGCTCAGGGACGCCGATTACACCGTGAGCTATGCCGACAACACCCACGCCGGCACGGCGAAGGTCATCCTGACCGCGGCCGCAGGCGGCAACTATACCGGCAAGGCCGAAAAGACCTTTTCCATCCGTCCGCTCCCGATCACCGTGACGGCCGACGCCGCCGAGAGCGCGTACAACGCCGATCTCGCGCAGCTCAGCTGCCGCGTGACGTCGGGCGCCGTGCTCGCGGGGGATGATCTGCACATCACGGCCTCCGCCGCCGTGCGCAAGGGCTACGCCGCGGGCGTGTATGACGACGCGGTCGGCGCAGACTACGACGCGGCGAACGGCGATTATGCGGTCACGGTCGTCCCGGCGGACTACACCGTGACGCAGGCGTCGCTGACCGTCGCCGCGGCCGACTATCACGGCACCTACGACGGCGGACAGCACCGCGCGGCGGTGACGGTGAAGACCGGCAGCTTCCTGACCTATGCGACCGTCTATTACAGCGCGGAAATGTCGCTCGACGCGACCAATTACGCCGGCAAACCGAAGACCATGCCGTCCTTCGCCGACGCGGGGACCCACACCGTGTATTTCTTCGCGGTGTGCGACAACTACGCGCCCGTGAGCGGCTCCGCAAAGGTCGTCATCGATCCGGCGCCGCTGACGGCGGCCGTCCCGGATGCGCGGATGACCTACGGCGACGATCCGCTGACTGTCACGAACGCGCTGCAGGCCGCCCAGCGGACGGGCGACCAACTGACCTGGAGCGGCTTCGTCGGCGGCGACACGGCGGCGACGGCGCTGACCGGCGTCGATTCGATCCATTTCACAGCCGGCTGCAGCCGGTACGACGACGCGGGGACCTATCCGCTCACCGCGGACGGCGCCGCGGCAAAGAACTACACCATCACCTGGCGGCCCGGCGCGCTGACGGTGGACCCGAAAGCGCTGACCTTCACCTGGCCGACCGGCAGCTTCACCTATACCGGCCGGGAGCAGCGCCTCACGGCCGCCGTCGCGGGCAAGGCGCGCGCGCAGGACGACGTCTGCGTCGGCGGCTACGCGCAGGACGCGGCGGACGTGCGCAACACGGCGACCGCCGCCGGGAGCTATACGGCGAAGGTGAGCGGGCTTACCGGCGCCGCGGCAAAGAACTACACATATGCGGCCGGCGAACCGACCGCCCAAAAGAGCTGGACCATCGCGAAGGCGGACAACCGCTTTGTCATCGCGCCCGCCATCACCGGATGGAGGGAGGGCGACGCGGCCAACGCGCCCGTCGGCGCGGCCGCATCCGGCACGGTCGTCTTCACCTACAGCGCGCAGGCGGACGGCGTCTACACGGCGCAGCTCCCGAACGGGGGCAGGGCCGGCACCTATTACATGAAAGCGGCCGTCGCGCCGACCGCCGACTACGGCGGGCTCGAACAGACGGTGGCGTTCACCGTGCTGCCCGCGGGCGCGCAGCTGACCACGGTCACCGTCACCGCGCCCGACAAAACGCTCGTCTACGGCGAAACGCTCGACCTGGCCTCGCTGGGCGCCGCCGGCGCCTCGATCACCGGGCTGCCCGCGGGCAAGACGCTCGCGGACGCGGCGGCGGGCACCCTGTCCTTCGTCACGGATTATGCGCAGGGCGACGGCGCCGGCAGCTATCAGCTGCTGGGCGCGGGGCTGACGGCGAAGGCGGGCTACGCCATCGTCTGCAGACCCGGCACCGTCACGGTCTCGCCGAAGCCCCTCACGCTCGCATGGTCGGGCAGCAGCTTCGTCTACAACGGGAAGGAACAGACCGTCACGGCGTCCGTTTCCCCGGCGCAGCTTCTCGCGGGCGACAGCCTGTGGGTCACGGGCTATGCATTTGACGCCGCGGCGGGCGTGTGCAACACGGCGACGCCGGCCGGGACCTATACCGCCCACGCCGTCGCCTTCGCAGGCGTCAATGCCGCCAACTACACTGTGACGGACGGCAGCGCGCGCCACACCTGGAACATCGTGAAGCCCGGCTCCGGAGAGGCGGGCGCGAACACCTTCACCCGTTCGCCCGCCATCGCGGGCTGGACCTACGGACAGGCGGCGAACGCGCCGCAGGGCAGCGCGCTCTACGGCACCGTCCGCTATACCTACAGCAATTCGCCCACCGGCGTCTTCACCGCAGCCGTCCCGTCTTCGGCGGGCACATGGTACATGCGGGCGGAGGTCGCCGGCACGGCCGACTACGACGCGCTCGTCAGCGCGCCGGTCCGATTCGAGATCGCAAGGGCCCGGCTCGCGCTCATGGCGGACGATGTCTCGAGCGCATACGGCGCGCCGCTCGCGGGGCTGACGTATGTGATGAGCGGAACGATCCGCGCGGGCGACAACCTGAACATCCGGCTGACGACGACGGCCCGCGCGGGCTCGAAGGTCGGCGAATATCCCATCTCCGTCGCCTGCGACGCCAATGCGAACTACGACGTCTCGCTCACGAACGGCTTCTATTTCGTCACCGCGGCCGCGGGCCTTCAGGTGACGGCCGCCGGTGTCAGCACCGTCTACGACGGGGCGGCGCACGGCATCAGCGTCTCGGTCCGGGATGCCTCCGGCAGCGCCGTAAAGGGCGCGGTCGTCTACTACAGCGAGCAGCCGCTCGACGGCGGCAACTACGCCGCGGGCGCCGCGGTGAGCCCGACGCTCACGGACGCGGGCACCAAGACCGTGTACTATTACGTCGAGAGCGGACGCTTCGCGCCCGTCAGCGGCAGCAAGGACATCGTCATCCGCAAAAAGCCCGTTCGCGTCACGGCGGGCGACGCCGTCATCACCTACGGCGAGGCGCCGGCCGACGGCGGCGTGACCATGACGGGCTTCAGCGCCGGCGAGACCGCGGCGTCGCTCGGCCTCGCGCCGCAGCTGACGGTCGGATACGCGCGGTACCAGGACGCCGGCAGATATCCCATCTCGGTGCAGCCGCTGCCCGAGAACGGGAACTACACCTATTTGTACACCGGGGGAACGCTGACGGTGCAGCCGAAGCCGGTCACGCTGACCTGGACCAACAGCGTGTTCACCTATGACGGCGTCGTCAAGCGCGTGCCCGCGAACGTCAAGGGCGCCGTGAACGGCGACATCGTCACGGTCGGCGGCTATCGGACCGACGAAGCGCAGAACATCCGGAACAACGCGGTGGACGCCGGGACCTATACCGCCGTCGCAGAGACCCTCGCGGGGCCGAAGGCGGCGAACTACGTCATCCCGGCCGGCGAGCCGACGGCGACCCACACCTGGAGCATCAAAGCGGGCGTCAACGCCTTTGTGAGCGCCCCGTCCGTCATCGGCTGGACCTACGGCGAAACGCCGTCCCTGCCGACGGGCAGCGCCGCCTACGGCGCGCCGGAATTTTTCTACAGCGCGTCCAGGGACGGCACCTATGCCGCCGCGCAGCCGGTGCACGCGGGCACCTACTATATGAAGGCCGTCGTCCCCGCGACCGCGAATTACGGACTGCTTGAAAGCGCGCCCGCCGCGTTCACCATCTCGAAGGCGGCGGTGACGATCGCCGCGGACGACATCGTCGCCCGCGAGGGCGAGGCGCTCAAGGAGCTGACCTACACCGCGGTCGGCCCGATCGCGCAGGGCGACACGATCGACGTCACCCTTTCCACAAGCGCTACCGCGGCTTCCGCGAGCGGCAGCTATCCCATCGCCGTGCAGGCCGCCGCGAGCGCCGATTACGCGCTTGCGCTGCAGGACGGACTTTATCAGATCACGGACGCCGACATCGGCGTCAGCGCGGCCGGCGCCGACTGCACCTATGACGGCATCGGGCACGGCATCACCGTCGACGTGAGCGGCACGGCGCCGCACGCCGTCTATTACAGCACGTCGAAGATCGACGACACGTCCGATCTCGCGCACAACCCGTCGGCGCTGACAGCCAGCCCGACGCTCAGCGACGCCGGCACCCTCGCGGTGTACTACTACGTGGTGTCGGGGACGACCGTCCTCGGCGGCACGCGGTATATCCGCGTCGGCAAAGCGCCGCTGACCGTCACCGCGGGCGACGCGACGATCCACATGGGCGAAGAGGCGGCGAACGGCGGCGTGCGCTATGACGGATTTGTCAACGGGGAGACGGTCGGCGCGCTCGGCGGAGAGCTTCGGTATTCCTTCGGCGGCTATACGCGCACGAGCCCCGAGGGCGAATACGACATCCTGCCGTGCGGCCTGCGCTCGAACAACTACGACATCTCCTGCGTGCCGGGCACGCTGACCGTGCTGCGCGCGCAGAAGACCGTCACGATCACCGGGCTCACCGCCGCGACGGGCCTCGTCTACGACGGGACGCCCCAGCGCGGCCTCATCGGCACGCCCGGCGCCGAGACGGCCGAGCGCCTGGGCTTCGTCTACACGTACACCGACGCCGACGGCAACGTCCTCAGCGGACAGCCGACCGACGCGGGCGACTATGCGGTCACCGTCTCGGTGTCCCCGCTCGACAGGTATTATACCGGCTCCCTGACCCTGTCCTTTGCGATCGCGAAGCGGACCGTCAGCGTGACGGTGCGCGATCAGGCGGTCCTCACCGGTCAGCCCTTCACGCCGGCGCCGGTGGTGTATGACGGCTTCCTCGCGGCCGACAATGTCGGCGGCGCCGGCATCAAAACGCCGGCCGTCGTCAGCGTTCCGGCCGGCACGGATCTGTCTCAGCCGGGCAGAGTCGGCCTTGAGCTGACGAGCCCCGGCGAGTTCGCCGATGCGACCGCCGGGAACTACCGCTTCGGCAGCGTGACCGACGGCCAGCTGACGATCTGCGCGCAGGCGACCGGCCCCAGCGGCAGCACCGGCACCACCCCGGACGGAACCGGCAGTTTCTACAGGCCGGGCCCCGACAGCGGCGTCATCCAGACGGCCGTCGTCGCCGATCCCGGACTGCCGCCGGCGCGGCTCGAGACGAACCTGACCCGGTCGATCGCCGAGGCGCTGCTGAGCAAGGAAGAGATGGCGCAGGTGAAGGAGGGCGAAAACGCCCTCATCTATCTGCTCATGTCCGAAGCGGACCCGGTGCTCGACGCGGGCTCGGAGCAGGCCATCGGCGAAAAGGCGCAGAAGCTGAACGCCGGGATGAAGATCGGTCTGTATTTCGAGCTGACGCTGTACAAGCGCGTCGGCGGCGGCGCGCCCGTGCAGATCAGCGAGCCCGGTGCAAAGGCGACGATCCGCCTGACGATCCCCGACGAGCTGATTCTGACGGACAGCCGCATGACGCGCAGCTATCAGATCCTGTTCGACCACAACGGCGCGGTCGGCACCATCGCGCCGGCGGTCCAGAGCGGCGCGCTGATCTTTGCAGCGGACAAATTCTCGGTCTACGCCGTCGCCTTCACGGATACGCTCAAAGCGACGAATCACGGCGGCGAAACGGCTGCCGCGGCACCGGTGAGTACCGCCCGCAAAACCGCGGGCAAGGGCGGGGATACGACCACGACGCCGCCCGCCGGCGGCGCCCCCGCCGCGGGCATACCGGCGCCGATCGCAAGCAGCGTTCCGACGGAGACGGGAAAGCGGCTGGACGAAGCCTTTGAAAAGCTCAAAAAACAGGATCCGAAGCTGGAGAAGGGCCCCCGCGTGGAGGTCCCGAACCCGTCCGGCGCGGACAGCGGCACCGTCAGCTTCACCGTCGACATCCCGAAGGAACTCATCGCCGACGGCAGGACGTTCTACCTTGTGGGCGTCGACGCGGACGGCACGGTGCGCGTGCTGCGCAACGAGAGCATCGAGCGCGGCGTCATCACCGCGTCCGGCGCGCCCGGCACGGTGTGGCAGATCGTCTACGAGGACGGCGGCGCCGACCTCGCCGGCATGATCGCGCAAAACGGCATAATCCCCGGCGAAGACGGGGTGCCCGTCAGCGTCTCGACGAACCACTGCTTCTGGCACTGGATCCTTCTGGCGCTCGCGCTTGCCGGCGCCGCGGCCGAATGGCTGCTGCGCAAAAAGAAGCTGGCCGCGGTCGTGCTGCTCGCGGCGGACGGCGCCGCGGCGATCGCTGCGGCGATCCTCGGCTGGTGCGCCTGGGACATGCCCGCGCTCGCCGTCTGCCTCACCGCCGTCGCCGCGGTCTGGTTCCTCGCCCAGAGAAGGGACATCGCCGAAAAATGAGCGCCGCCGGCCGACCGGCCGCGCGCGCCCGACAAGAGACCGATGCATGACAAAACCCGGCGCCGGAAGATTTCGGCGCCGGGTTTTTCCCGCTGCGGGCTTTGAAGCCGCCCGCGCGATTCCGCGGGAGACGTCAGTTTTTGAATTTTTCCTCGCTGAGGAACGCCGCCGTGAATTTCGCCCATTCGTACTGATCCATGTATTCGCCGGTGTAGGAATTCACGGCGGCCTGGTCGAGCGCGATGAAGCGGTAATAGTCGCAGTTGAGCTTCGCCGGGTCGACGGACAGGGCGCCGAACCTGCGCACGAGCACGTCGCCGGCGCCGCATTCGAACAGGGTGCGCTGCAGCGCCGCGATGATCGTCTGCAGATAGCTCTGGCGCGTCTTGTCGTACGGCTCGTCCTCGAACAGCACCGCCGCGAGCTCGCGGGTCGTGCATTTCGCCCCGCGCTTGTGGACGAGATAGGCGAACAGCTCCTTCGCCTTCCTGCGCTTGAAGTCGAGGGGCTTGCCCCGGTAAAAGGCTTCGAAATTGCCGAAGCACTGGATCTGCAGGTCGTCGTCGGGCCCGGCGGCGGGCGCCGGCCGCACGCCGATCTGCGCGAGCTCCGCGCGGATCTGGGCGGCGTCGACGGGCTTGAGAAGGTAGCCGTTCGCGCGCACCGCAAAGGCGTCGAGCGCATACTGGGAGAAGCCCGTGACGAAGACGATCCATGTGCCGGGCGACGCCAGCTTGATGCGCCCGGCAAGCTCAAGGCCCGACATGTCCGGCATCTCGATGTCGAGAAAGGCGGCATCCGGCCGCAGACCGCGCTGTTCGACTTCGGCGAGCGCGGCCTGCGCCGAGGTGAAGCTGTGCAGCTCCGCGCCCGGCGCGGCTTCCGCCGCCGCGCGGTCCAGGATATGCAGGGAAGCTCTCTCGTTGTCGACCGTCAACACCTTCACAGAGGGAACACGCTCCTTCCAGAGATGCATTTTGTACAACTCCATCATATCCAATTTTATAGCGGTTTGCAAGAAAGCGCGCCGCATTCCGGCGAAGATTCCGCGCGCAAAAAAGCGCCCCCGCAAAAAGGCGGGGCGCCGTAAAACAGTAAAATTGAAAATTTCAGAAAACCTTGTGTTTTCAAGGGACGCGGCGTGACTTCGGTCACGCCGTTTCCTTTTTCATGAGCTCATCCAGCGGGATGAAGCCAAGACCGTCGTACTTGATGTGAATGCTCTGCCTGCGCTTGCCGCTGGATTTGTCCGGCGCTTCCACATAGATCGCCGAAACCAGCTCTCGCAGCGCGTATGGATCGAGCGTTTCAATCTTCACATATTTGTGGGCCTTCCGGATGAACTTTTCAAGGTTTTCGTTCTGTCGTTCCTGTACTTCTATTTCCTGCTGCAGGGTGACGGTCTCCGCTTCCAGCTGCTTTTGCTCTGCTTCGTAGCTCTGGCTCGGCATTTCAAATCGTTCATCACTCAGACGGCCGCTGGCGTTGTCCTCGTAGACTTTAACGAACAGCCGTTTCAGCTCGGAAACCCGTTTCTCGGCGCGGTCAAGCTGCTTCCTGCTGAGCTGGATTTTCCCGGCAGATTCCATGCGCATCTGCTCTTCCATCACGACGCGGAAGTGATCCTCGTAACGCAGGATATAGCCGGTTACCATCTGCAGATGCTTCAGCACCAGACGTTCCAGCACCTTGACGCGGATAAAGTGTCCTCCGCATTTCTCACTGTGGTTTTTATGCAGGGAACAGTCAAAGAAATCCTGCGCCGTGTCGCTGTTGTTGGATGAGCCGTATTGCATTTTTGAGCCGCAGTCCGCACAGTAAACCAGACCGGAAAAGATGCTGCTTCTGCCCGTGCGGGTCTTGCGGTGGCGCTGCCGGCAAATTTCCTGCACCTTGTCGAACACGTCATCGTCAATGATGCGCTCGTGGGTATTGCTGAACACAGCCTGCTTTTCCAAAGGATTCTCCCGCTGCTTCTTGTCCCAGATGGAGTTGGTGTAGGTCTTGAAGTTGACTGTACAGCCGGTGTATTCACGCCGTTCCAATATACGGACAACGGAGCTGTCCACCCAGTCAAAGGGACTTTCCGGCTCGTTGTTGGGGGTACTGCGCCCCTGCCGTTTTTTGTACGCGGCTGGTGTCAGCACTTTGTCCGCTTTCAGCTGGTTGGCGATCTGTTTCGGGCCGCGCCCCTCCATGCACATGGAAAAGATGCGCTTTACAACGGCTGCCGCTTCGGGATCGATCACCCAGTGCCTCGGATCTGCCGGGTCCTTGACATAGCCGTAAGGGACATTCGTTGTCAGCGGCACGCCGCGTTCACCCTTGGCCTTTTGCACGGCCCGGATTTTGCGGCTGGTATCGCGCGCGTAGAACTCGTTGAACCAGTTCTTGATTCCCGCGAAGTCGTTGTTGACGCTGTTCGGTTCGGCGGAATCGAAATCGTCGTTGATGACGATTAGCGGACGCCGTTCTCTGGGAAGGTGAAATTGGTGTAAAGCCCGGTCAGCGCGGAGTTTCTGCCCAGCCGGGACAGGTCCTTCGTGATGGCAACGGCTACATGGCCGGCCTCCACTTCTGAAAGCATCGCCTGAAAACCGGGACGATCGAATGTGACGCCGCTTACGCCGTCATCCACGAAAAATGTTGGATTCGGGAAGCGATGGTCTTTGGCGTACTGGAGAAGAATGGCCTTTTGAGACGAGATTTGTCAAGGGTATTTTCACCTAAAGCACAAAACATAATGCGATGACTTTGTAGGCAAGCAAAAGCCGATATTCACGGGAGTGAAGAATCCGTATCAGTTTCCTCGGTTATACTTGGATATCAACTCTGTTCTATTTGTACATCCCGTTCTTTTCAGTATGTTCTTCATATGGAACTTAACCGTACTCTCGGCCAAGAACAATTCGGATGAAATCTCGGCGTTTGAACAGCCTCTTATGACCAGTCTGAAAATCTCCGATTGCCGTGGAGTGAACTCGTGCTCCATTTCGTAATCTCGCAATCGGCTTTCAGCGGTTTCCTTTTCCGTAAAACGGGGCAAATATAGCTTGTTATACAGCATGAAAAAGAGCAACGCACACAGTACGAAGACTCCTGCGGTCGTGCAGATAAGAGCCACCGCTTTTCCGGCAAGCATTACACCGCCGAAAGTGCCGATGGCATCGCCTATTCTTCCTGAGAGTAGACCAAACACGGCGAAAGGTAACAGCGAGCTGCGTTTTCCGGCAAGGTCGGCAAAGAGTACCACACGATACACAGAGAAAAAGCCATAAAAGATGTAGCTGAACACGCTCAAAAAAGCGGATATGCCCACTTCACCGCGCAGGGCAAGACTGGCAAACGGAAATACCAAAGCAATAATACAGCAGATTGCACCATAACGCCTGTTTATGTCGTTGACGATGCCAGCGGCGACAAGGCCAACTGCATAGAAAATTCGTGTGAAAGCGGGGTTGAGCACAGTAGAAACATCTGCAGCCGAAAAAAAGCACCCCAAACCGTTTACAATAGAGCAAAGCAGTGGAATGGATAGCGCCAGCAGGATGAGTTTCTTGTCGGGTCTGACTACTTCACTCTGCCACTGCCCATTATCATTTACTATCGGCTCAAGCCAACAGGCAAGTATCACAGACAGAATCGCCATTCCGATAAAAACGTAGACTGCCATACAGCCCTGCAACAGTTTTCCGTTATCCAGCAGGGATAGCAGCCATGTTCCGATACTGCCGATCGCATAAGAATATCCAAAAACTCGACCACGACTTTGCTGCGGGATGTGTGTGGTAAGGCGGGTAAGGTACAGGCCGGATAACATTCCGATGCAAAGATTCATTAAAAGCCCAGAAAGCATAACGCCCCAGCCGGTATCAAAGAGCAACGCAGCCACAGTAAGTGCCGTTGTTAGTGCAAGAGCAAAAACAGCAAAGCTGCGTTTCCCTGCAAGTGTGGGCTTAACTTTAAGAACAAGGGCAAAAAGAGCGATTCCAACCGCTTGGGATATGTAATACAGAACCTCCGTATCAAGAGTGACTGCGGTTGGCTCGTAGTAGTTTAACAGTCTATATAATACAGAAATAAACGCTGAGCCTGTCCACAGAAAAATCTGTCCGACAAGCAGCGAATAAACCCATGCTTTCTTTGTCATAAAAGCTCGTCCTCTCTATTTAGCAACGACCAGATGGCACATTGATCATTCATAGACAATTTCCATAATATCAGTGAGATCACAGGAAAGTGCTGCACAAATCTTGAGCAGCACATCGGTCGTGATATTTTCGCCTCTGCCAAGTTTGGCCATGGACGAGTGACTCACTCCTGCCATGTAGCAGAGGTCTTTTTTCTTGATATCGCGGTCAATTAAAAGCTTCCATAGCCTCTTATAGCTGATACGCATCATGGCTCACCTCTTATATAAATAATACTATTCTGATTCCGCTTTTGCAACATAAAGTGCGCGATTGCGGAAATTTTTGTGCCGATTTCGAATGACTATCCCTGAACTACCCCTTCTTTTGAGGCGACTATCCCACGATTGGACTGTTCGCTATGGCGACTTGTGCTCATAATTATTATCGGAGGTGGTTTATGTGGGCAAGAACGAAAAGCGATTCTCCAGTGAAAAGGCGGTAGTGATTAACGCCGCTTACGACGCGCTCGATTCGATGGGAATTACAATCAACAAATCAAACAGCAGCCGCGGAACGCTGCTTGTATCCTCCTCGGGCTCTCCTACGCTCGGAGGGCGCATCGCCATATCGCCTGAGTTGTCCAAAGACGGAACGGTTGTCGAGGTGTTTCCCTTCACCGATGACGAACGCCAGTCAGAATGGATTTGCGCTTTCTTTGATGAAATGCAATCGCTGTTGAAGCGGGCAGGACTGGAGGAGATGAGATGAAAAGAATCGTTATACTTGTTTTGTCCTTTTGCATATTACTGTCAGGCTGTTCGATGCTGCCCAGCTCAAGCGGAACACCGGCAAGCGGTACTCCGACAGGCGCACAGAAAGGCAGCTATGTGGCTCTGCAATGCGACGGACAGGATTTTTCCGTGCTTTATAACAGCGATTTCGACGGCGAGGCAAGCCAAAAAGGTGTAACCATTTATACCGGGGACAGAGAGGCGCTCGACAAAGTCGATATCTCGGTGATATTCTCTGGTGACACCATGGGCTTTGATGTAAGCGAATACTTCTATTACCGTGCCGAAGATATGGGAAACAAGGATGGCAATAAGTACACGCTCTATGAAGAAATGACGCAGAGCAAGGCCGGGAATGCCACAATGAGCGGAGCCGTGTATTCGTTCGAGAACGAGGACGGCAAGGTCTTTCGCTACGAGATGCTCGTGGATACGGGAACGCAGCTCATCGGCTATTCCTGCTATTTCTACGAGGGCGAAGCCGACGAGCCGATCATGGCGATGACGGACGCGATCAAATCCTATCAGCCGTCCGCAGACTACTACGACAGCCACCCGCTTGTTGTCGGCGGAGGAGATAACGCAACTTCAAAACCCAACGATAACTCGTCACAGACCGCTCCAACTACACTTGGCAGTTATTCTGTAACGAAGAATACTCCGTTGCAGCTTCAGACCACGCTCTATGACGGAGGCTTCTTCTCACTCCAGCTTCCGACCGGCTGGGTTATCGAGACCACCGGTGAATATGCGCTATTTGGATTCCGTGCCTACGATCCGAACAACCCGGAACGGCAAATATTCTTTTATATGAAGCACGAACCGCTGTTGAAAAGCATGGATGCAAAGAAGATTTACCAGGCATCCGCTGATATGGTAGGTGCGAATGACCCCTACGGCTATCAAATATCAGCAGATGCGCCCGTTCTTGCGGAACCAACGACCGATTATTTCTTTTTTATCTATAACAGCTACAACGCCTATGTCAATAAATACGGACTTAATCATCAGCTTCCGTGCCTTGACGACATTAACATATTGGAAAAATATCCAAATAGTACGCCCACAGCTTTCAACACTCTTGATAATTCCATTGTAAGAGCCAGTTTCTATTCCGCAAGCGGCATTGAATGCGAAGGGCTGATGGCGGCGCAGGTAACGGATAAAATCAGCATCACCAATGTCTATCCCGGCGTAGATATGGGCTTTTATACGGTGTATAACTGTAATGGCGTTATTGCTCCTGCGGGTGAATTCAACGAGCTTCGCGAGCAGTTGACTGCCTGCCTTGCAAGCTTCGACTTTACCGAGGAGTACATCCTTCAGGCGCGTAAACAAATTATAGATGAAACGGAAACCATAATATCGATGGCTTCGTCCATGCAGGCGGCCTACGATTCCTACAACGCCGCGTGGAGCGCCCGCCAGACCTCCTACGATATTATCTCGCAGAAGAACAGCGATGCGACGCTGGGTTATGACAGGCTTTATGACCCAGACACAGGCGAAATATACCGTGCTGATTTAGGTTTTTACGATGACTACAACATTAACCGCGATCAATACAGTAACCCGAACCTGCAAATAATCGATAGCAGCACAGAGAATTACTATTTGAATAGCGTCGATTACTACATCACCAAATGACAGGAGGTACTTATGAAACGCTATTTTGCACTATTAGCGGCGGTCATGATTTTGACGCTGACCGGCTGCGCCGTTGGACCGCTTGACGGACTTTCTAAAACGCCGCTGGATGCCGCATTGTTTGATGTGCTTTCAGCACATGACCGTGAGTTTTTTGAGGTTTTTTCCAATAGTCCGCCCGTGAGCATGACGGTGCGCTACGACCAAGTTTACCCCGACGCCACCGTAGAGGATGCCGACCTTATAAACGAAATGTACGACACGATAGCAAAGATGCGAATTAGAGCAGAAACAAATCTTTCCATTACCGATGCCTACAACAGCGTGGACTTTCAGTGCGCAGACGGAACAAGCTTCGGACTCAGCTTTGAGCAGCATATTCTCTGCGTCGGCTCCGACCACTACGAGCTGACAAACGATGAGGACTTCTGGAAACTGTTCGCACAGATTGCAGAGGATTACCATGAGCAAACGCAGGAAAACGCGTCTTAGAAATTAAGCGAAAAATACGCAATTGTAAAACAGATTGTAGTGGTCAATGGAGGAGGATAACCATGAAGAAAATGACGGTATTATTGTTGGTAGTCTCGCTTCTGCTGTCTTTGACAGCCTGTTCGGGAACGAGCAATATCCCCAATACACCTGTTGGTGCAGGAAAAGATACACCCTGCACCGACGAAGAAATCGCGCAAATCGTAACCGCAGGCGAATTCCTGTTCAATGAAAAATGGTGCAAATACCTTGTCGCGCATCAGGACTATATGCCGGAGGATGTGCTGACCTGTCTTAATGAGCACATCGGCGAGTACAAGATGGTAAAGCTCGCAGAAAACAACGGTGAAACGGAGTTCAGCGAAGAAAACTGTAACACCGCCGCCGCAGTGTTACAGCTTCACGGCTACACGCCGGAAATGCTGGTTTCCATGAACTCCGAGCCGCTTTCCGCAGACGAGCTCAGCGCCCGGGTCGCTGATAATGCGAAATACATGGTGGATGCGACCGCCTATCCGAAGCCGGAGGACGGCGCTGATTTCCTGCCGTATTTTGCAACAAACGAGCCGGATGTTTTGGATGAAGCGCTTGGTGTGACCCTTTCCGCGCCGAGGGAAATCACAGACAGGACGACCTACAATATGGATGTCGGTCTCGGCACAAGCCTTACCCGCTGTGCGCTGATCACCAACAATTCGGACAAAAGGGTTCAGCTTATTCCGGCAAACGACCTGACCGAAAGCGAGTGGAAGGCTGCGGTTTCGGATTATGACCCGTCGCTGGTACTGGATTGGGCGTCAGAGCTTGGCACCAAGAATGCGAGCACGGATTTGATACCGCTTGGCGCGGCAAGCGTTCTTGAACCCGGTGAATCCACCGTAGCGCGTCTTTCCTATGTCGGGCGTGACGGCGAGGAGCTTGATTTTTATTCCCGCTTCTCATATTACGTTACCGACGGGGAAACCACAGAGCTTCTTGCGGGAGCTGTGCTCAACCACATAAGACCCTCAGAGTTCCCAAATGGCAAATGCACCGTAAGCGGAACAGTCTATGCAGATGAAACAGGGCTTCCCGTTCCGTTTATTGATATTCAAACCTCCCGTAACGGCGACTTCGTGACAACCGACATAAAGGGCCGGTTTACGATAGAGGTTCCCGCGTTTCAATTTGATTCAACGGGGAATTGGGCGCGCACTACCGTTTTTGTAAATGAGCTCGGCTTATTAAGCGGCGGCATGGCGACGGTAAACGATGCATATGCACAGGAATCCATTATTGTCGAACCCCACGCCGGAGAGAGCATGGAACTCACACTGGTGTTAAAAAAGAACCCCAAGCAGGTGAACTACACGCTCCAGACCGAGCATGATATGATGATGCAGGCTTACTGCGTGGATTCCTCCCACGACATAGTGGCAACAACCCCGTTCCATACGACTTTCAGCGAGGAATACAAATACGAGAACGGGTATCTGCATGTGTTCGACAAGACCGGCAAGCTGCTCTTTGAAAAGCGGCTTTACGGAGAAAGCGCCTTCTGCGACATTTCCACCGACGGCACGCTTGTCGCCTCTGTTGTTCATGGAGAAAAAGATGGCGATCCGGATACAGCGGTCGTATGGGATATGAATGGCAACGAGATTTTTTCATATCAGGTGCCGTATAAAGAGAATCCTGCGCTATATGTGCAAAATGAAGAAGGCCACGGCAGCGGTGATGTTTTCTCCAAACTCGGCGACCTTGAAATCTCAAACGACGGCAAGCTGCTTCTGCTTTCAACCGACGAGGGCTATGTATGTGTTGTGCGCCTTGCGGATAAAAAAACGCTCTGCGACTTCTTCACAAACGCAAAGATGTATAAGCTGTTCTGGAGCGCCGATGACAAGGTCGTCTACACCGGTACCGAAGCCGGAGACTTCCGCGCTACCGAGGTTGCGACAGGCAAGACACTTTGGAAAAAGTACATTGAAGCCACGATATTCGGCTGGGCGATGAACGATACCTGCGTTGTCACCTCAACAAAGGCGACCGGCGTCGGCTATCTCATATGCACCGAGCTTGCCACGGGGAAAACGCTGTGGACTCTCGACGTGGGTATGCGAAATGCAAGCATGACGCTTTCCCATGACGGAAAGACACTTTTCTGGGGCACGGATACCGGTACGACCAACGAACGCTGTATGTTCATTGATATGGAAACGGGCACACCGCTTTGGGGAACCATCGGTGGGAAGCAGGCGGCGGCGTTCTCAGCGGACGATAGGTATGTCGCCCTTCGCAGCGGCGGTAATCTCCAGCTTTGGACTACGACAGGCGAGCATCTTTACGGTGCGATTATTGCCCTTGACGATAATTCCATGAGCTGGGGTGTGTATATGAGCGGCGACTGCAAGTATATCATCAGCTTTGCGGGCGGCAGCGTGGAGGATCGGCATTATGGCGTGATGTACGCGCTGACGCTGGATGACGATACGCCGCTGGAATAAAAGGAGGATCATCAAATAAAAAAGACGATTTGCATTTTGCTGGGAATAGCCATGTCGCTCTCGCTGCTTGCAGGCTGCGGCGGCAAACCCGCCCCCGTAAGCGAGGGCGGCGCGGAGGGGCTTATTGCCTATCTTACGGGCAGCGGCAACGAGAATTACCTCCTTACGGATAACGCCGAAGCCGATTTGACGGGCGCCGCCATATCAACAGACAGGACCGTGCTGTTGCAGGAGGGCATAACGCTTACGCTTAACGGCACGTTCGCGCCCGGCGAGGGCCGTATCACCGTGCGGGCAGGAAGCGAAGGCGGCAATAAGCCTGCGCTTGACCTTTCAGCGTTGAACTTTACATTTGCCGCCGAACAGGAGACAACGCTTTTTGAGGTGCGCTCCGACGTGGAGCTGACTCCTCCGCAGGCGCAGGAGCACTTGACCGTAGATATGTCAAGCGATGAATGGACGAGCATCAAGGTAATTCGTCCGCAGGATGCAGCGCCGCAGGCGGAGGAACCACAGGACAACGGCCCGGGCGGCACCTACGAGATATCCACGCCAGAGGAGTTCCTCGAGTTTCTCCCCAAAGCGAATACGGAGCAAATAGTGCTGAATAACGACCTTACCGTCGCGCTCGATGGCGTGGCGCTCACGCACGACGTATTTATCGTCTGCAACGGCCATGCGCTGACTCTTACGGGTACGATCAACATGGAGGGCGGCGTGCTGGATATCGGCGAGAACCCGGACGTTGAGAGCGGCATGGTGGACGTATCGGGCTTGACGGTAACATGTGCGCCTGACGCCTATCCGAGCGGTAATAGCGACATACTGTTTATAGGGATGAACTTTAAGCAGATAATCGGCGAACCCACGTTGGGTGACGCGCTGCTTTATGAAATACCGGACGACGGTTCTCATGCTTCGGTAAAGATCAAAGAGGTAACGACCCCGGAAATGCATGAGGCAAAGTTGCAGGAGGACATGACGCAATATCTTTCGGGTGTGGATTTTCCCGGCGGAGTCGGAATACGCGCGGAGTTCCTCACTGATGGTGTTCTTGAAGTTGAGCTTGACAACCCGACAATCACTGAGGTGATAGGAGTAAGGCTGGATGCAGGGATGACGCTTATCCTGACGGGTAGCGTTACCTTTGACGGCGGGAATTACGGCTTCGAGTTGCACGATGACAGCACCGGCACGGCGACGGTGGATATTACAGGGCTACAAATAAACGGCACAGAGGCGCTGGGGGATACAAAATCGCCCGATATATTTATGGCGCGTAATCATGTGGAAATTAAATTCAATGAAAGCGACCCGCATATTGAGGTGGTCGAAAACGACCGATTCTGGTTGCGGTATGTGCAATGATTATGTCATAGGCCATTTGCCGTAGTGGAAGAATAGAAGTGACCTGCGCCCCGTTTTTTTGGGGCGCAGGTCTCCTTTCATTACCGTTCCCAATCGTCCCGGCTCTTTTTCTTCTGCTGTTGCGGCTGCTGTTTCTGCATTAGCCGTTGCTGCCCCCGCTTTATTTTCTGTATCGCCCTGTCCTCGGCGTACTCGTTCAGAAGCCGCCCAGCTTCGCGTTTGCTGTCGTACATCATAAGCGGGCTGTACTTGTCGCCGTAGGCGGTCCGAAATCCGGTGCTTTCCGAGAAGCTCGGTAGGCTGAATCTCGCCCATTTCAATCGGGCAACTCTCGCGGGAAGCTTTGTATCCGCAGAGCAGCCCAGCGTGATCGACGACCCCAGCATGAAAAGCGGATTCTACGGTGCGCCCACCGTATGTGCGATCTTTGGACCGACGGACTTTCTGTACAGCATTCCCGATGCCTTCTGCTGCGCCGAGAATATGGTATTGGAAGCGCACGCGCTTGGGATTGCCTCCTGCATCATCGCCCGCGGGGAAGAAACCTTCGACAATGAATTCGGCAAAGCGCTTCTGCGCCAGTGGCAGATTCCGGACGCCATGATTGCGCGCTGCTTCGTGCTGCTGGGTTACTGCAGCTGCGAGTACCCGGCCGTTAAGCCGAGAAAAGCGGGCCGAAGCCTGATTGTGGAAGAAACGAGAGAGCACGACTGACATGGACTACAGGAAAGAACAAAATGTCTTTTATATTCGCATCGACAAGGGCGAAAACGTCCTGGATACGATCCGTGCGGTCTGCCGGAAAGAACAAATAGGCGGCGGCTTTTTCACGGGGATCGGCGCCTGCGATTCCGCCGTGCTCTCGACCTACCTCCCCGAAAAAGCAGACTTCATCGACCACAGGATTGCCGGGATGATCGAGATGGTTTCTCTGACGGGCAACATCTCCTGCGACAAAAACGGGCAGCCGTTTCTGCACAGTCACGCCGTCTTCTCCCAGCGCAGGGAAAGCGGCGAGATCGCTGTGACCGCCGGACATCTGACAGAGGCACGGATCGGCTATACCGGAGAGATCGTGCTGACTGCGGCTGAAAAGGCGATCGCGCGAAAGTTCGACGACGTCTCCGGCATCGAAGTCTGGGATTTGTCATGATGGGAGTGCGGAGAATATGACCGCTTCAGGAAAAAAGCAAAAAGAGCGCAGGCAGTTTCTCATTCGCTGCCTCCTGAATGAAAATGCGAAGTACCGTTCCATGGCGATTCCGGAATCAGACGTGGAGCAGAAACTCCTGCTGCGGGCGCTTCTGAACGTGCGGCCACCGATACCTGCGGGCACAGATTTTTTGCAGGTGCAGGATGAGTATTTGGCCCGGACCGCGCTTGACAAGGGCATTGTGCGGCTCGACGATCTGCAGCCGGTGCAGCCGGGACTTTACCTCTGGCGGGGCGACATCACCCGGCTGGCGGCTGACGCCATCGTCAATGCCGCCAACAGCAGTATGACCGGCTGCTATGTGCCGAACCACACCTGTATCGACAATTGCATCCACACTTTTGCGGGTGTTCAGCTGCGTCTGGCCTGCGCCGGGCAGATGCGCGCACAGGGACATGAGGAACCGGCCGGACAGGCTAAAATCACACCGGGCTTCAACCTTCCCGCACGCTATGTGCTGCATACCGTCGGACCCATCGTGCAGGACACGGTCACGCCGAAGGACGAGGAAACGCTTGCCTCCTGCTATCGCTCATGCCTGACGTTTGCAGAAAACTACCATTTGAAAAGCATCGTCTTTTGCTGTATCTCCACCGGTATTTTTCATTTTCCCAATCGCCGCGCGGCAGAGATCGCGGTCAGCACAGTAAAAGCGTATCTTGCTGAGCACCGCTCAGGAATCAAGGTGATTTTTAATGTTTTCAAGGATAAAGACTATGACATCTATCAGGAATTGCTCCGCTGATGCCCAGCGTTTGAAAGAAGAACTGGAGGCAGCGGACGCCGTTGTGATCGGTGCCGGCGCGGGCCTTTCAACCTCCGCCGGATTCGTGTATGACGGTGTTCGTTTCAAAAAGAGCTTTTCAGATTTTGAAGCCAAATACGGGTTTCACGATATGTATGCGGGCGGCTTTTATCCGTATGAGACGCCAGAAGAACGTTGGGCGTTCTGGAGCCGCAGTATCTGGATCAACCGCTATACGGACGCGCCGAAGCCTGTTTACAACAACTTATTCGCGCTGGTGAAGGACAAGGATTATTTTGTTCTCACCACCAATGTGGATCACTGTTTTCAAAAGGCCGGGTTCGACAAGCGGCGGCTTTTCTACACGCAGGGGGATTACGGTCTGTTTCAATGTACGCAGCCATGCTGTCAGGAAACAATCGACAATGAAGGAGCCGTACTCTCCATGCTGGAGCAGCAGGAAAATATGCGTATTCCGACGGAGCTGATTCCTCATTGCCCGCACTGCGGCAAGCCGCTGACCATGAACCTTCGATCCGACAACAAATTTGTTCAGGACGAGGGCTGGAACAAGGCGGCAAAACGCTACGAGGATTTCCTCGGCAGTCATCAGACCGGCCGTGTACTGTATCTGGAGCTTGGGGTGGGCTACAATACGCCCGGAATTATCAAGATTCCTTTCTGGAAGATGAGTGCAGAGAATCCGGATGCACGCTTTGTAAGCATCAACACACAGAATATCGCCGTGCCGGAAGTAATCAAAGAACGAGCATTTTTGATAAACTCGGATATTGGAAAGGTGCTTTCATCCTAACGTAAAAGGAACTGTATAAGCCTTGCGGCCTAATACAGTTCCTTTTCGTTTTTCCAGCCCCGTCCTGACAGATGCCTGCCATTTGTAATTTTGGACTAAACCTGTTTTACGAACACCTGCGCAAAGCGGGGGCGCGCCTTTTGTCACGGCCGGACGCGGTCAGGAGTTTTCGGGATAGCGGATGGCGTACAGGTAGTAGCCGCTGGAATCCCGCAGCATGACGTATTCCATCGTCTTGACCGCCGACTGCACGTCGGAGCCGCTCGCGACCGTCTCGGCCGCGGAGCCCTGGTTCTGCATGTAGGCGACGGTGAGGACTTTCGTGTTGCCGGAGGTCGTGATGCTCTGGATCTTCGGGGTATAGGAGCCGCTCTGGCTCGTCACGGGGATGGTGTAACAGCCCGTGGCGTCGTCGTACTTGTACTCGAGGTCGAGGTCGGAGAAAGTCGCGTGCTCGATCTTGAAGGAGGGGCCGTACATCTTCGTGATGTAGGTGTCGACGTCGACGGACGGCAGCAGGATGGCGCCGTACTCGTCGAGGCTGTACTTCGACGTGTCCTCATAGTCGAGCGCGGCCCAGATGGCGGCCTCGAGGAGGATGTTCTTGTCGGCCTTGTCGATGCTCGAGAAGGGCGCGGGGTCGAGCGACACGATGGGCGCGATGAGCTGCTCATAGTCGCCGTAATTCTCTTCTTCGCTGAAATAATGCTTTGCGAGCGTGACGGCGCCCGTGATGATGGTCGCGGCGCCGACGACGCACAGCACAAAGACCATCAGCCCGACGAACTGACGGCGGCGGCGCTGTCTGCGCTTTTTGCGTTCCTTTTTTGTCACAGGGGTATCAGACATAGATCGTTCCTTTTATATACGTTTGGTGTGCGTGGTTTGCGGGGATGCAATATTATAGCACATCGCCGCAAAAAGCACAAAATCACCGTTCGCAGTAGACGACGCGGGTGTCGGCGAGCATGTCGTGGAACCCGCGGTGCTCCCGGTCCGCCGCGAGCACGAGATAGCCGATGCACAGCAGCGACGTGAGGTAGCGCCCGATCGTCTCGCGGTAGATGACGCTCCACCAGCCCGGGGCGCCGCCGTCGCTGCGCACGACGCGGATGCGCAGCACCCGCTTGCCGAGCGTCGCGCCGCAGCATTTCGTCGTGAGGATGAAGTAGGCGCTGACGACGAGATACCACAGGATGTCGAGCGCGGAGAACCGGAAAAAGATCGCCTCCGACAGCGCGCCGCCCGCGAGCGTCGAAGCGGCGCCCGAGATCCAGAAGACGCAGCGGGGCAGCAGCAGCACCAGCATGTCGATCATGAACGCGAAGAAGCGGCGGATGAAGCCGACGCAGTCGCCGCACGGCGCGCCGTCGGTCCCGGCGGGCGCGCAGACGGGCAGGGCGTCCTGCGCGGGCGCGCAGACGGGGCGCACGGCTGCCTGTTCGGCCGCGCGGCGCTTTTCCTGCGCGGCGGCCCAGTCGGCGGGCGCGATCGTCTCGCCGGTCGCCTCGTTCAGGAACAGCGGCGCGCCGGTCTGGTTGTCATAGCGCAGCGAATATCCCTCGGGGGGCACGGGTCTATCCGGCATAATACATGAGCACCCCGCTTTCCGACTGCTTCACGAGCTCGAGCGCGGACGCCGTCTCGCTCTTCGGCAGCGCGGCCTCGAGCTTCGACAGCAGCGACAGCACGGGATTCACCGTGTAGGTGCGGTCGTAAGCCTCGTCGACGCCGCAGGTGCTCTCGAAATCGGCGAGCACGTCGTCGTAGAAGCGCACGTCGTCGATGAGCCCGTTTTCCTTCGCCTGCTTCGCGGTGTAGCTGCGCCCGTCGGCGATGGGCAGCAGCTCGTCGCGCGTATAGCCGCGCGCTTCGCACACGATGCCGAGGAACTGGTCGTAACACTCGTCGACCTGGCTTTGCAGGATGGCGCGCTGCTCGTCCGTCAGCTCGTCGAACATGTTGCCCATCGCCTTGTTGTCGCTCGAGCGGATGAATTCGCCGTTGATGCCGAGCTTGTCGAAGAGGCCGGCGAAGTTGACGGTCTGCATGTAGACGCCGATGGAGCCGACGGAGGCGTTGCGGTTGGCGTAGATCTTGTCCGCCGCGCAGCTGATGTAGTACGCGCCCGAAGCCATCTGCTGGCCGCAGAACGCCCAGACCGGCCGGCCCGTCTGCTGCTTGTAGTCCATGAGCGCGAGATAGACCTCGTCGGAGTGGTAAACCGTGCCGCCGGGGGAGTCGACGACGAGCAGAAGCCCCTTGTTGGCGTCGCTGTCCCGCATATCCTCGATGAGCTGCAGGATGCGCTCGTGATCGTAGCTGCTCGTCACGTTGCCCAGCGCGTCGTAGGTCGTCTCGCCGATGGTCCCGGTGATGCGCACGAGCGCGATGCTGTCGCCGGCGGGCATGTCGCTCCCGGCGGACTGGGCTTCGCTGAACAGCGCGGCGGCCTTCTCGCGGGCGCTGACTGCGGAATAGACGCCCGTCACGCCGACGGCCACGAACACGACGGCGGCGACAATAATGCCGATGACCTGTTTTGTCTTCATTTTTCCATATCCTTTTTTCGGAGATTTGGGAGCGCGGCCGCAAAGACCGCGGCGCTTGCAAGAAGGCCCGCGAGCAAAGGGGAGACGCCGAACGGTTCGCCGAGCGCCCGCCACGCGAGCAGCGCGGCGGCCGCGGCGCCCGCCGACGCAAAGAAGAGGCGCTCCGGCGCGCTGCGCCCGCCGAGGGCGAACAGCAGCGGCACGAGCATCACGGGGCACCAGAAGCAATACGCTACTATCAGTATAGACAAAACGCCGTCAAATGCAAGCGCGAGGGCCAGCGCCGCACCGCCGCACGCGAAGCAGGCGAGGCGCAGCGCGCGGGCCTGCGCGCGGCCGCCGCCGCTGCCGGAAAAGACGTCGAGCGCCAGCGCGGCCGCGCACGCCGACAGAAACGCCCCGCCCGACGAAAGATAGACGCACAGCATCGCGCCGAGCGCCAGCGCGCCCAGCGGAAAGGGGAGCGCCGCCGACAGCGCGGCCGGCAGCGCCTGCTGCGGGGTGCGCGCCGCGCCGAGGACGCGCGCCGCCGTGCCGAGCATCGAGCTGACGAAAAAGAAGGGCACGGACAGCGCCGCGGACAGCGCGCCGGCCGTGCGCGCGCGGTCGCCGGCCGCGCGCATCAGCCGGGACACGGCGGGCGGGCACAGCATCTCGCCGAGCATGAAGGTGAAAAACAGCGAGAGGAACGGCAGCGCCCGGCCGGCGGGGAACAGGCGGGAAAAGGAGGGCGGCAGACCTGCGTAGAGCCGCGCGGCGCCTCCGGCGCGCGCGAGCAGCACGGCGAGGGCGGCCGACGTGCACAGCAGCAGCGCGGGCACCTGGATGGCGTCGCTGCGCAGCGCCGCGCGCGGCCCGCCCAGCGCCGTGTAGAGGATGACCGCGGCGAAGCCCGCCGCCGCGCACAGCCGCGCGTCGGCGCCGAAAACGTAGCCCGCGACCGCGCCGAAGGCGCCGATCTGCGCGCCCAGGACGCCCGTGCAGAACAGCACCGAGAGAAGGCCGGTGAAGCGCTTTGCCGTCGGCCCGAAGGCGGCGGCCATGAGATCGCCCGCCGTGCGCGCGCCGGGAAAGCGCGCGAGACGCCCCGCGGCGAACAGCGCGACGAGCAGCTGTCCCGCCGAAAAGCCGCACAGCGCCGCCGCGTTGCCGATCCCGGCGCAGAACCCCGCCTGCGCGTTGCCGAGCGAAAATCCGCCGCCGATGAAGCCCGCGCACAGCGACATGACCGCCGCGAACAGCGACGGCGCAGCCCGCCGCCCGGCGTGGCCGCCCCGTTCCCGCCGCGCGAAGCCCGCGCCCGCCGCGAGCAGTCCCGCCGCGTATAAAAGGATCACCGCCCGCTGCGCGTCCATCGCGCGCCCCCTTTTTGCTCTTTTTATAAGTATATTTGCGGCGGGGCCCGCGGATGAACGGCGGAGAATTGATTAATTGCGGCCCGTCTGATAAAATAATAAAGATAAAGCAGAGGACAACGAAAATTTACGTTAATAAGAGGTAAAGGTATGAAATACTGCACCCGCTGCGTCATGCCGGACACGCGCCCGGGCATCACGTTCGATGAAAACGGAGTCTGCTGCGCCTGCACGCATTACGACGGCCGCAAGAAGATCGACTGGGACAAGCGCATGGAGGAGTTCAAGGCGCTGTGCGACAAGTACCGCGGCATGAACGGCCCCGGCGGCTACGACTGCGCGGTCGCCGTCTCCGGCGGCAAGGACAGCCATTTCCAGGTGCACATGCTCAAGGAAGTCATGGGCATGAACCCCATCCTCTTCTCCGTCGAGGACAATTTCCCGATGACCGAGGCGGGCAAGCACAACCTCAAGAACATCAGCGAGGCCTTCGGCTGCACCATCATCAGCTGCAAGCCCGACATCCGGGCGCAGAAGATCCTCATGCGCAAGATGTTCGAAAAATACGGCAAGCCGACATGGTATGTCGACCGGCTCATCTACACCTTCCCGCTGCATATGGCGGTCAAGTTCAACACCCCGCTGCTGTGCTACGGCGAGAACGTCAGCTTCGAATACGGCGGCGTCAACGCCGAGGAGACCTACTCCGCGAAGGAACAGGTCAACAACGGCGTCGCCATCGGCATCGGCATGGACGAGCTCGTGGGCGACGGCGTCACGGAAAAGGATCTCTCGCTGACGCTCGCGCCGACGCCCGCCGAGATGGACAGGCTCGACCCGTTCTATCTCAGCTATTTCGTCGACTGGAACAGCTTCCGCAACTATGAGTTCGCGAAGAGCCGCGGCTTCCACGACCTCACGCACGAGTGGGACCGCACCCACCACGTCGAGAATTTCGACCAGATCGACTCCCGGGCGTATCTCGTGCACAGCTGGCTCAAGTATCCGAAATTCGGCCATGCGGCGGCGACCGACTACGGCGCGCGCGCGGTGCGCTACGGTCTCATCACCCGCGACGAGGCGATAAAGCTCGTCAAGGAGCACGACCACGCGCTCGATCCGCTGTGCGTGCGGGACTTCTGCGAGTTCCTCGGCTATACCGAGACCGAATTCTGGGCCATCGTCGACAAGTTCTACAACCGCGACATCTTCGAGAAGAACGAGCTCGGCCGCTGGGTGCTCAAGGAGCCCGTCTGGAAAAAATAAGAAAAGAAGCCCGGCTTCCGCAGCCGGGCTTTTTCGGAGAAATCATGGAATATAAAGTCAGCGTCATCCTCCCCGCGTACAACGCCGAAAAGACCCTTGAGCGGGCGTTCCTTTCGGTGAAAAACCAGACGATGGGATTTGAGAATATCGAGCTGCTGCTGTGCGACGACTGCTCGACGGACGGCAGCTGGGCGATGATCCGGTCGCTCGCGGAAAAATATCCGAACGTGGCCGCGCTGCGCACGCAGAAGAACAGCGGCGCCGCGGGCGCGCCGCGCAATCTCGGGCTCGGGGCCGCGTCGGCGCCGTACGTCATGTTCCTCGACGCCGACGACGTCTATGAGCCGCAGATGGTCGAGACGCTGTATGCGGCGATGCGGGAGAACGGGCGCCTCGATACGGCATCGGTGAATTTCAGGCTCTCCGACAGCAGAAAAGGTTTTTTCCCTTACAAAGGGGACGCCTTTTTTTCCGCGGAGCGGTTCATATCGAAGGACAGCCCGTTTTTATGCGCCTTTTGGGCGAAGATCTACAGAAATGATCTGATTCTGAAACACGGGCTGCGGTTTTACGAGGGCGTCACCGCAGAGGACGTCGTTTTTCTGCAGATGTATCTCGGCGTCTGCGGCTGCGGGCTGTATATAGACAAGCCGCTGTATATCTACACGGAGGACGCAACGTCCATTTCCCACTGCGAGAGCGAATTTTTCCATGTGACAAGAGGGGCGTGCTGGGCGATGGCGATCCGGGATCGCTGCGCATGGATCGCGCGGTATGAAGCGCAGTGTCACATAACGGATCAGTGTATCGACGCTCTCATCCGCAACCGGAATCTGACGCGGGAGCAATTGCTGCGGGCGCTGTACGGCCTGCGGCCGCTGTGCGTTTTCGGCGAGCAGAACGACCTGCCGCTGACTTCGGCGCAGGCAAGGATATTGCGCTATGATCTCGCCTTTGAGGATGAGAAAAAGACCGAGCTCGATTTTTTGCAGCTGCGCGAGCTGCACGCGCAGCAGCAGCGGGAGCTTGACGGTATTTTCAGCTCGACCACGTGGAAAGTCGCGTCGGGGCTGCAGAAGCTGCTGTTTTGGAGAAAGTGATGGGATACAAGGTCAGCGTCGTCATCCCCGTCTACAACGCCGAGAAGACCCTGCCGCGCGCCGTTCGTTCGGTTGTCGGACAGACCGTCGGCTTTGAGAATATCGAGCTGCTGCTGTGCGACGACTGCTCGGCGGACGGCAGCTGGGCGATGATTCAAAAGCTCGCAAAGGCACACCCGAACGTCGTCGCGCTGCGTATGGAGAAAAGCAATCGCTCCGCCGGCGCGCCGCGGAACGAGGCGCTGCGCCGCGCGACGGCGCCGTACGTCATGTTCCTCGACGCCGACGACGAGTTTTCGCCGGCGGCCGCGGCGCTGCTGCTGCGCGAGATGCAGACCGGAAAATACGACATCGTCGGCGGCAATTTCGCCGTAGTGCCGCTGGATCCCCGGTGCGCGAAACAGGTCATCCTGGACACGGCCCCGGCCGAATACCGCTTCCCCGCAGCGGACGGCCGCTGCCTGCTGGTCGGCCATTTCTGCTGCATGCTGTATAAAACGGAGCTCATCCGCAGCAGACAGATCACCTTCGGCAGCGGAATCATCGCCGAGGACTCGATGTTTCTCGCGCGCTATCTGCTGTCGTGCAGGACCGGAAAATATATCGGCGATGTGGTCCACATCGTCCACGAGACGGCGAATTCCGCGTCGCGCACGGTCGACATGCGGTTTTATCTGGACGCGGCGCAGGCATTTAAAATGATCTACGCCCTGTACGACACGCCGGAAAAGCTCGGCTGGCTGAAGGGGTATCCCTGCGCGACGATTTACATTCTGACGCTCAGCAGGGATGCGGACCGCACACCGGAAGAAGTGGAGACGATCCTCGCCGCCTGGTGGCCCGCGCTGCGCTTCAACGCCGAAAACGACGTGCCCACTTGGGCGCCCGTCATGCGGGTGATGCTGCGGGACGCCGCGCAGGACGATCGGGCGGCCGCGCTGTTTCACCTTGCGCAGTTCCGGGCGCTTGAAGCGGAGCGCGCGCAGCAGCTGTCGGATATCTTCGGCTCCACAACGTGGAAGGCGGCGTCCTGGCTGCAGAAGCTCAGCTTTTTGAAAAGGGCGAAACGATAGAGGGAAGGGCGAGGTCATGAAAGTATTATCTGTGTTCGGCACGCGTCCGGAAGCGATAAAGATGTGCCCCCTGGTGCGCACGCTCAAAACCTGCGACGGACTCGAATCTCTCGTGTGCACAACGGGTCAGCATCGGGAAATGCTGTCTCAGGTGCTGAGCGTTTTCGGCGTGAAGCCCGACTATGAGATCGACCTGATGACGGAGAACCAGTCGCTGACTGCCATCACGACGGGCGTGCTGAACGAACTGCAGAACGTGCTGGAAGAATGCAGGCCGGACATCGTGCTTGTCCACGGGGATACGACGACGAGCTTTGCCGCGGCGCTTGCCGCGTTTTATCGCAGGATCCCCGTCGGACACGTGGAGGCCGGCCTTCGCACATGGGATCGCTATGCGCCCTACCCCGAGGAAATGAACCGCCAGCTGACGGGCCGCATCGCCCAGTACCATTTCGCTCCGACGCAGCGCGCGGCGGAGAATCTCAGAAAGGAGGGCGTCGTCGGGGACGTCTTTGTCACGGGGAACACCGTCATCGACGCGTTTGCGACGACCGTCCGCCCCGATTATGTGTTCAGGGAGCCCGCCCTGCGCAGGCTCGATTTCAGCAAAAAGGTCATTTTGCTCACCGCCCACCGCAGGGAGAATCTCGGCGCGCCGCTGCGCGAGATCTGCGGCGCCGCGAAAGAGCTCTGCGCGCGCGGGGACGTGACGGTCGTTTATCCCGTCCATTTGAATCCCGCCGTGCGCGAGACCGTTTTCGATGTGCTGCGCGGCACCGAAAACTGCGTCCTGACGGATCCCGTCGACGTGATGGACATGCACAACCTGCTGAGCAGATGCTACATGGTTCTGACGGATTCGGGCGGGCTCCAGGAGGAGGCGCCGCACTTCGGCAAGCCGGTCCTCGTCCTGCGGGAGCAGACGGAGCGGCCGGAAGCCGTTGAGGCGGGGACCGTGCGCGTCGTCGGCACCCGCAGGGAGGCGATCCTTGCGGCGGCGACGGAGCTGCTGACGGATGCGCAGGCCTACAGAAAGATGAGCAGGGCGGTCAACCCGTACGGGGACGGCAAAGCGAGCGGGCGCATCGCGAAGATCCTGTGCGCGATCGCGTCACCGAAGGAGGACCTATGAACATACTGATCGCAACGAGACAATTCACAGGCGGCGGCCTCGAGCAGCATCTCGATATCCTGTCGCAGACGCTGCTCTCGAAAGGGCACAGGCTGACCTTCTGCGTCTCAAAGTACGAGCCGCGCTGCGTCCCCTCCTTCGCGGCGCATTGCCGCATGGAGACGGGATTCCGCTTCGGGACGGGGATGCATTATTCGGTCGATGAATTCCGCGCGGACACGGAACGCCTGCGGGCGATCGTGCGCGAAGAAAAGATCGACGTCATCAGCGCGCATCCGGCGATCTGCGCCGTGACGTTTGCGGGCGTCCTGGAGCGCGTGCCGGTCGCCGTGACGCTGCACGGGGACGGCTCGGTCAACTTTACGGAGTATACGGTGGATACCGCGCTGTTTTATCAGGCGATGGAATCGGTGTTCTCGCATATATTCGCCGTCAGCGACACGGTCGCCGGCGTCGCCGGAAAGCTGTGCGGCACGCCGGTCAGCATCCTGCGCAATCCCGCAAAGACCCAAATGCTGCGCCGGCCCGCGCCGGATCAAAAGATCTGGGCGCTTGCGTCCCGTTTGGACGACGACGCGTACGAAGGGATATGCGCATTTTTCGACTGGCTCCCGTCGCTCGACATAGACCGGCTGTTGGTTTTCGGGGCGGGCACGCGCGAGACGGAACTGCGCGCGCGCGCCGCGCAAACGGGCGCGGATAAAAAGATCGAATGGCGCGGATATGATGTGAACTGGCTTTCGGCGAGCGGGGGATGCTACGGCGTCGTGGGCGCCTGCCGCACGGCGATCGAGGCGATGGCGGCGGGCTATCCCGTCCTGCTGCTGCATTCGGCGGGCAATCCCTGCGGCCTTGTCGACGCCGCCGTGTACGCGCGGGGCCGGGAGCAGAATTTCAGCGACCGCTATCTCGAGCCGCTCGCGGACATCGCCGGCCTGCAGCAGCAGCTGGAAAAATGTTATCGCGACCCGGCGCCGTATCTTATGTATGGAAATGCGGCGCTCGATTATGCGGCTGAGGCCGTCTGCGCCGACTTTACGGAGCATATTGAGACGCTGCAGCCGCGCCCGTGCGCGATCTTCGAACGCTTCTACGCGTCGCTGGACGAAGTCGGCGGCAGCCTCCCGCTTTTCACGAGCTTTGCCGTATTCGAAAAGCTGCGCGATACCTTTAATTACATGAACATTCTGCCGGCGGTCAAGGCGCTGCTGGTGTCCGCCAACGAGCTGTATTCGGTCGAGCAAAGCAAACAGACGCTTGAAGCAATTGAGGCTTCGACGACGTGGCGCGTCAGCCTCGGCCTGCAAAAAGCCGCGCAGAGACTGGGACTTGACCGGCTCAAACGGCGCTTCGGATCAAAATGACGGGAGGCTGATGGACGGCGTGGAAAAAGAGCGGATAAAACAGACGGAGACATGGTTTCTGGACACCGTCGCCGACCCGCTGGGGGCGCTGCCCTCGTATGAGCCGGAGCTGCCGCTGCGCTCGCTGCTCAAACAGCTGCGGGAGCGGCTGCTGCAGAGATGCGCGCCCCGGAGCTGGAGAGAGCGGTATTACAGCGCGCGGCCGGTCGACGACGGCGTCGCGGCGGCGCTGCGGAAGCATCTTCAGGCGCTGAAAGAAAACGGGGAACAACCGATCGCCGTGCTCGCGCCGCGCCCCGGCGACGCGACGCTGTCCGCATCGGACGGCTATATGCGGCGGGTGGCCGCGGTCGACCGGAGCATACTGAGCGGGCATCCGCGTGTGTATCTGTACGATTCTCCCTACTGGAACACGACAAGACTGCGCGCGTTTTATCACGCGCCGGGCGAATACAGCGTGATCTTCAACGGGGCCTACGCGTCGCACCGCGCTTTCGCCGCCTCCCTCATTGCGGCGTGCAGCACCTGCTATATTCAAAGCGTCCTTCGCGTCCTGCACGCGGGCGAGGTCATGCGCGAGCTGCTGGATGTGAAGGATGTGCGGTACATTCTCGACATGCACGGGACGGTGCCCGCGGAATTCGCGCTGAACGGCGACGCGGAAAGCGCCCGCGCAGCAGACGAGGCGGAGCGCCTGTGCGCGCAGAAGTGTTCGCTGTTCGTGACGGTCAACGAGGCGTCGGCCGATTATCTGCGCGCGCGCGGGGAGGACGTCGCCGCGGTCGCCTGCCCCCTGTTCGATATGCCGCAGGCGTGCGCGGAGAAAGCGCCGGGAGAAGCGCCGGCGGTCATCTATGCGGGTGGACTTCAGGCCTGGCAGTGCATTGACGAGATGGTCGCCGCCGTGCGCGCGTGCGCCGACGGAACGCTGCGGTATATGTTTCTTGTGAGCGATCCGCCGGCGCTGCGGGAGAAGCTCGGGGACGTTGCCGCGCAGGTGCTGTCCGTTGCGCCGCAGGAGATGCCGGCGTATTACCGGCAAGCGCGGTACGGCTTTCTGCTCAGGCAGGACAACGACGTCAACCGGTATGCCTGTCCGACAAAGCTGCTCGAGTATCTGGCATGGGGCATCATCCCCATCCTTCATTCGGCGGACATCGGAGATTTTGCGGCATTCGGCATGCGGTATATAACGAAGGATGCATACGTGCGCGGGCAGCTGCCGTCCGAAAGCGAGCGCGCGGCGATGGCGAAAGACAATATCGCGGTCCTCGGCAGGATCAGGGCGCAGGCGGCGCGCGGGGAAGAACAGCTGAAAAAGATCCTGTGTGAATAGCAAAAAGACTTCGCGGTACAATAACCGCGAAGTCTTTTTGCTGGAGGGAAATCCATGGATTATATAAAGGCCTTCCTCGTCGGCGGCTTTATCTGCTTCATCGGGCAGATCCTCATCGACTACACCAAGCTCACGCCCGCGCGCATCCTCACGAGCTTCGTCGTGGCGGGCGTCGTCCTCAGCGCGCTGGGGCTGTACGGGCCCATCGCCGAATTCGGCGGCGCGGGCGCGACGGTGCCCATCGTCGGCTTCGGGCATCTGCTGTTCGAGGGCGTCAAAGACGCCGTCGCCGAAAGCGGCCTGTCCGGCGCGATCACGGGGGGACTCGCCGCCGCCGCGGGCGGCATCTCGATGTCGCTCATGTGCGGGCTTGTCGTGGCGCTGCTGTTCAAATCGAAGGATCAGAGCTGAAGAGGGGCGCCGGCCGTGCCGGCGCCCTTCCTCTTGTCAAAGCAGCATGGCCGCGAACAGAGCGGCGCGCACTTTTTCATAGATCGCCGGGAAATCCCCGTACGGCAGCGGGTTGCGGCCGAGCCCGAGCTCGATCGTAAAGCCCGGCCGGCCGTAGGCGCGGATGAACCAGTCCTTGAGCCCCGCGCCGGCCGCGACGGGGTCGGGCTCCGCGAGGACATAGCCCGACAGCGCGGCGAGCGTGCGCGCGATGTATTCGCTGCCCGCAGGCTGCCGCGCGCCGTAGCGCCAGTAGATCTCCTGCCCCTGCGCGTGCAGCGCGCAGAGCGCGCGGGGCCGGTAGTCCGCGCAGGCCCGCCGCACGGCGCGCGTCTCCGGCTCGGAAAAGGGGAAGGGCCCGCCGTAGCGCGTCGGGCCCGGGCGCCGGATGCCCAGCGCCGCCGCGGCGCGGCGCGCCTTTGCGAAGCCGGCGGGGAAGTTGCGGTTGAGGTCGACGCCCCGCGCGTTCGCCTGCCAGCGGCAAAAGTCGGCGCCGCAAAGGCGCGCGGGCATGCGCCCGCCGTCCGCCGCGGCGGACGGGCCGCGCCGGCGCAGCTCCCAGCCGTCCGGGTTGAGCAGCGGCAGGATGACCGCGCCCCGCCGGCGCAGCGACGCGCGCATCTCGCAGCCGCACACGCGCCCGTCCGATTCCCACAGCGCCGCCGTCTCTTCGGCGAGCCGCAGCGCGCACAGCACGGACGGCCACTCCATGGCGTGCGTACCGCCCACGAAGAAGACGGGGTCGCGCAGAGCGCCCGCTTCGACGGCGATGAGCTCCCGCCCCTGCGCCGACGCGCCGAGCGGCGCGGCGCGCAGAAAGGGATAGCGCCGCGCGAGCGCGCGCACCGCGTCGGCGATCTCCGCGGCGCCCGCGTTCCCCGGGTCGCCGTAAATTTTTTCCGTCTCCCGCATCGCGCCGCCTCTTTCCTTTTTTGTATGCATATGCGCGCGCCGCGCGAAAAAGAAGAAAAAAGGCCGCGAATGTGATATACTGATTGCAAATCCGCAGGGAAGAGGAAAAGAGCATGGAGTACAGGGAGACGACGGCCGCGAGCGAGATCGTGTACGACGGAAAGATCGTGCGCGTGCGCAGGGACACGGCGCGGCTGCACAACGGGAAACAGGCCCTGCGCGAGGTCGTCGAGCACCCCGGCGGCGTGTGCGTCGCCGCGGTGGACGACAAGGGGAACGTCTGGCTCGTCGATCAGTTCCGTTATCCCTTCATGCGCACGCTCACCGAGCTGCCCGCGGGCAAGCTCGAGCGCGGGGAGGACCCCGACGCGGCGGCGGCCCGCGAGCTGCGCGAGGAGACGGGGTTTGCGGCCGACAGCATCGAGCGCGTCGGCGAGCTCTACCCGTCGCCCGGCTACACGGACGAGATCCTTTATATGTACATCGCGACGGGCCTGCGCCCGATCGGACAGCAGCTCGACGAGGACGAATTCCTCAGCTGCTACAGCCTTCCGCTGCCGACGGCCGTCGGCCGGGTGCTGTCGGGCGACATCGCCGACGCCAAGACCGTCGCGCTGCTGCTTCTGTGCGACAGACGGTTCGGCGCGCCGCAGCGGAAATAATCGAACGGGGGAAATACATATGATCTTCGTGTGGATCCTTCTTGCGCTCATCGCGCTCTATCTGTTCCTGCTGTGGCCGGCGCCGGCCGGCAGCGGCGCCCGCGCGCGCTTTGCGCACAGGAATTACGCCCACAGGGGCTTCTACGACAATGCGACGGACCGGCCCGAGAACACGCTGCCCGCGTTCGAAGCGGCGATGCAGCGCGGCTACGGCTGTGAGCTCGACGTGCAGTTCACGTCCGACAAAAAGCTCATCGTCTTCCACGACAACGACTACAAGCGCTCGAGCGGCGTGGATAAAAAGGTGTGGGAGGTCTCCTATGCCGAGGCGAAGCAGATCCCGCTGTTCGGCAGCGGCGAGACGGTGCCGCTTTTCAGCGAGGTCCTCGCGACCGTCGCCGGCCGGGGCCCGCTCATCGTTGAGATCAAGGCCGAGGGGCTCAGCTGCGCGTGGTATTACGAGGTCTGCGCGGCGACGCTGCGGGAGCTGCGCGCCTACCGGGGCGACTGGTGCGTCGAGAGCTTTCATCCCATGGTCGTGCGCTGGTTCAAAAAGAACGCGCCCGACGTCGTGCGCGGACAGCTCGTCAACGGCTGGCGCGCGTGGCACGGCTCCATCAGCACCGTCGTCGCCTTCCTCATCGACAAGCTGTGCGCCGACGCGCTCGCGCGGCCGCACTTTATCGCCTACCGGGAGCAGGACATCGGCTTCCCGCTGCGTCTCGCGCAGAAACTCGGCGCCATGAGCGTGGCGTGGACCTGCCGGACGCCCGCGCGGCAGGCGGAGCTTGAAAAGACCGAGGACGCCGTGATTTTTGAGCATTACGAACCGTCGCCGCGGTTTTGAGGAAGAGAGCCGGGCTGCGTCGTTTTACCGAAGACCGCGCACCGGCTCCCGGCGAATTTTGTCGGTTTGACAACTTGTTTGTTCCGTGTTATCTTTAACCATACCGCGGTGCGGCTATACCCGCGGAAGGAATAAGGGAGGAATAAGTCTATGTTCGGAAAAAGAGTGGACGGGCGCACGGTCGGCAACAACGTCGATCCCATCACGCGCGTCGTCCCGTATATTATGACAGAGCGCATGGATGCTCAGTGTTACTGCACGCAGTATTTCGACAGCGAGATCATCGACGATTATATCCACCGCAAACACCGCGAAGGCCACAACATTTCGAAGATGGCGCTTATCCTCGCGGCCTATGTGCGCGCGGTGTCGCAATATCCCGAGATCAACCGCTTTGTCGTCGGGCGCACGCTGTACGCCCGCAAGGAGCTGTGCGTCTCCTTCTGCATGCTCAAGATCAACAGCGCGACGGAATTCCTCGAGACGACCGTCAAGGTCTACTTCGACCCCGCCGACACGGTGTACGACGTCGCGCGCAAGCTCGACGACACCATCGAGCGCAACCGCAAGCTGACCACCAACAACAAGACCGACAAGGTCGCGAACGTGCTCATCGGCATCCCCGGCCTGCTGAGCATCGGCGTCGGCTTCCTCAAGTGGCTCGACCGCATCGGCCTGCTGCCCCGTTCGCTCGTCGACGCCTCGCCCTTCCACACGAGCATGTTCATCACCAACATGGCCTCCATCGGCATGAACCATCTGCATCATCACCTGTACAATTTCGGCACGACGACGGTGTTCATCGGCATGGGCAACAAGGTCAACCAGGTCTCCGTCAACACCGAGGGCAAAATGCGCGTCCGGAAGATGTATCCGCTCGCCGTCACGACGGATGAGCGCGTGTGCGCGGGGGCCGTCTACTCGATGGCGTTCAAGGTCATCGACAAGGTGCTGCGGAATCCCGAGCTGCTCGAAACGCCGCCCGAGACGGTCCGTCACGACTGCGGCGTCGAGATCCACTGCAAGGAAGACAAAATCCACTGAGCGCGCAACAAACAGTCTTGTCCCCGCTACTGTATACATAGCGGCCGAGTCTCTCATATTGTGTCAAAGACAAGGGTATTGCGCTGCAATGCCCTGTCTTTTTAAGAAATTATTTTGGGAGCTGTCATGCCAGAGATCATACGGGCACAAAAAGTGCATAAGATCTACCGCATCGGCGAGACGAGCGTCCACGCCCTCGCGGGGGTGTCCTTCGTCATCGAGCGGGGCGAATTCGTCGCCATCACGGGCACGAGCGGGTCGGGCAAATCGACGCTGCTCAACATGCTCGCCGGCCTCGAGCCGGTGTCCGCCGGCGAGATCACCATCGCGGGCGAGCGCATCGACGAGATGGACGAGAGCGAGCTCGTCAGCTTCCGCAGGGAAAACGTCGGCTTCGTCTTTCAGTCCTTCAATCTCATCCCGACGATGACCGCGCTCGAGAACGTGGCGCTGCCGCTGTCCTTCCGGGGCGTGGGCCGCGCCGAGCGGCAGGCGCAGGCGGCGCGCATGCTCGAGATGGTGGGGCTCGCGTCGCACGCCGACCACCGGCCCATGCAGATGTCGGGCGGCCAGCAGCAGCGCGTGGGCATCGCGCGCGCGCTCGTCGTCGACCCGAAGATCATCTTTGCCGACGAGCCCACGGGCAACCTCGACAGCCGCAACGGCGCCGAGATCATGGACCTGCTGCGCAGCATCGTCGACAAAAACGGCCAGACCGTCGTCATGGTCACCCACGATCTGCCGCTGTCGCAGCGCGCCGACCGCATCATCTATCTCAGCGACGGGCGCATCATCAAAGAGGAATATACCGACCACAGCAAGAGCAAGGGGAGAGGATCGAAATGAAAAAACTGTTGAGCGTGTTGAGCATGATCGTCCTGCTGGCGTGCGTTTTCGCGCCCGCGGCGGGGGCGACGACGACGGCGGCCGGACCCATCAGCTTTATTGTGACAAATGAATCTGCTTTTCCGGCATTGCACTCAGATCCCATCATGAAATCGACAGAAAAAGTGACGGCAGGTAGTTGGATGCCCGCAAAGACTGTTGTTTTTAAAAATGTCAGCGGTGCTGCGGTAACGATATATTCTGTTCAATTAGAAGTTAGCACCGATCTTGGAGTTTTTCCATTTGAAGTGACACAGGTAAATTATTTTAAAGAATTCTCCGATGCTCCTCATTCCGGAACTATAAAAGACCCGAGTGTTGATGCGGAAAGTACCTTTTCATATGAGCTTCCAAGTCTGCGCTGTCGCGGTGATGCAGAGCAGAAGTATTATGACTTAAGTTTTGAAATTACATATAGTAAAGCAAGCGATCAACCGGAGACTAAAACTGTTGAAACAGTGACAATTCCCATCCTGGTTGAAACGGCGTCGTCCTCGGGCGGCGGCACCACGCCGAAGGTCATCGTGACGTCCTCGTCGACAAACCCGGCGCAGGTCGTGGCCGGCGAGGACTTCACCCTGAACGTCACCTTCCAGAACACGTCGGGCGACGCGTCGGCGAAGAACATCAAGGCCGCCATCAGCTCCGACGGCACCTTTACGCCGGTCTCCGGCTCCTCCACGCTGTTCATCGACGCGCTCGGCCCCAAGGCGAGCGCATCGAAGTCCATCAAGCTGCACGCCAAGGCCGACGCGGCCCCCGGCTCCTACAACGCGAGCTTCGCGCTGTCCTACGACGCGGGCCTCAAGGATCCCGTGTCCGACACCGAGGTCATCTCCATCCCCGTCAAGCAGGTCCCGAAGGTGCAGGTCGCCAAGATCCAGCTTTCGTCCACCGACCTGTTCGTCGGGCAGGATCTCAACGTCATGACGAGCATCAACAACACCGGCAAGTCGACGCTCTACAACGTCAATGCCGCGTTCACCGACAAGGCGGGCGTTTTCGCCGACGGCGAGCAGTATCTCGGCAACGTCCAGTCGGGCGCGTCGGGCTCCGTCGACATCTATCTGACCGCGCAGACCGTGGGGACCGGCGACATCACGATGGTCGTGACCTACGAGGACGAAAACGGCGGGAAGTTCACCTACACCGATTCGACGAGCGCCAACGTCACCGAGCGCACCGCCGACCCCGTCGTCGACCCGACGACCGATCCCACCCAGCAGACCGGCTCGGGCGCGAAGGTGTGGATCATCCTCGCGCTCATCGTGCTCGCGGTCGCGGCGCTCATCTTCTTCCTCAGCCGCCGCAAGCAGAAAAAGCTGAAAGAACAGAAAAAGCGCGACAAGCTCGAGGCCGAGCGTCTCGACCGGGAGCTGATGCAGCGCGACGAGGAAACGCGCGTATGAACTGGTTCGAGCTGCTGCGGTTCAGCTTCAGCAATCTCGTGCGGCGCAAGCTGCGCACGGCGCTGACCGTGCTCGGCGTCATGATCGGCACGGCGTCCATCGTCGTGATGATGTCGCTCGGCATCGGGCTCAATTATTCCTACCTGAAGCAGATCGAGTCAAGCTCGACGCTGACGATGATCACCGTGAGCGATTCCAGCATGTACGACAGCTCGTCCTCCTCGTCGTCGAACACGGCCCTGACGGCGGATTCCGTCGCGGGGCTCGCAGCGATCGGGCACGTCACCTGCGCCTCGCCCGTCTACAGCTTCAACGTGCTGCTCAAGTCCGGCAAATACGAGACGCAGACGCAGGTCTACGCCGTTTCGCACGAAATGCTCGAAGCGATGCACATCCCGCTGCGCAGCGGCGCGCTGCCGCAGACGGGCGATCCCATCTCCTTCGTCGTCGGCAACCAGGTCGCCTATAATTTCTACGATCCCAACGGCAACGGCGGCGACGTGATGTACGGCGGCTGGAGCGACGACGGCACGCGCGCCGCGCCGAACGTCAGCCTCGCGGACGACACCATCTACGTCATCTACGACGTCAACGCCTATTACAACGCCCAGAGCGGGACCGGCAAGGCCCCGAAAAAGTACCTCATGGACGTCGCCGGCGTCGCGGGCGCCGAGGACACGGGGAATTACAGCTATTCCCAGTTCGACTACGGCGTCTACTGCGATTACGACACCGTCAGCGAGCTGTTCACGAAAATGTTCAAGAAGAACGCGTGGCCCGGCCAGCAGACGGACAAGAACGGCAAGCCCGTGACGCCCATGCGCTTCGAGCAGGCCTATATCTTCGTCGACAGCATCGACAACGTCACGGCCGTGCAGAAGGCCATCACCGACATGGGCTATCAGGCGAGCAGCGAGGTCGATTACCTCAAATCGATGCAGGAGCAGTCCCGCTCGATCCAGTATATCCTCGCGGGCATCGGCAGCGTTTCGCTCATCGTGGCCGCCATCGGCATCACGAACACCATGCTCATGAGCATCTTCGAGCGCACGAAGGAGATCGGCATCTTCAAGGTGCTGGGGTGCTCGCTGGGCAACATCCGCACGATGTTCCTCATGGAAGCGGGGCTCATCGGCTTTTGCGGGGGCGTGTTCGGCGTGGGGCTCAGCTTCCTGCTGTCGACGGCGGTGAACGTGCTCATCGGCGCGGGCAGCCAGATCTCGATCATCCCCTTCTGGCTCGCGCTCGCGGGCATGGGCTTTGCGATCGTCGTCGGCATGATCGCGGGCATCTCGCCCGCGTCCCGCGCGATGAAGCTGTCGCCGCTCGAGGCGATCCGGACGCTGTGAGACCCGGCACCGGCGCGGGGAAAGGGGCGCAAAAAGCGGAAGACCTGCTTCCGCCCGCATAAGAGAAAAAACGCCGCTTTTCTGCAAAAGCCGTCTGATCTCCGTAAAAAGCGCAAACAAATCTTCCGTGGTCATAGTATATGCACCGGCCGCCGCGATACGCATCGCGGCGGCCGGTATTTTTTGCTATTTCGCGAGGATGAAGTCGGCGATCTGCTGCGGGTGTTCGGCGAACAGCGCCACGCCGTAGGGGTCGAACTCGTGCGGCTCGGAGAAGCCGAACAGCGCCGCGATGAAATCGACGCCCGCGTTGCGCGCGCCCTCGGCGTCGTAGAAGCGGTCTCCCACCATGACGACGTCGCGCTTGTCCGCGCCGTACCGCTCGATGACCCGCTCGATGACCTGCGTCTTCGTCGAGGCGTCGGCGTCGTCGCGCAGACCCGAGATCATGCTGATATAATCGCGCGTGCCGTAGTGCCGCATCGTGAGGTCGATGATGTCGGAGGGCTTGCTGCTCGCGACCGCGAGCGTGCAGCCCGCGTCGCGCAGCCGGCGCAGCGTCTGCTCCATCCCGTCGTACATATAGCACTCGTACAGGCCGACGGTGCGGTAGCGGCTGCGGTAGCATTCGACCGCGCGCTCCGTCGTCTCTTCGTCCATGCCGAAACGCACGCGGAAGGTGTCGATGAGCGGCGGGCCGATGCAGCAAAGAAAGTCGTCGGGCGGGTGGTCCTGGCCGAGGATGGCCTTCAGCGTCAGCTGGTAGCCCTTCGTGATGCCGTCGTAGGTGTTGTAAAGCGTCCCGTCAAAGTCGAAAAGGACGTATTTGTAGCGTGCCATAAGCCTCCCTGTCAGCTGTTTTTCTTCAGAAGATCGTGCTTGACGTCCCACAGCTTCTGCGACAGGTCGACGTAGTAGTTGTGCGGGTTTTCAAAGCGCTTGACCTCGTCCCACATGGTGTCGAGCTGCGCCGCGCAGTAATCGCGGATCTCGCGCACCGTCGGCTGCGCGTAAACGAGACGGCCGCCGTCGAAGACGCGCACGAGCAGCTCGCGCGCCGTGTAGTCGGTCAGCGTCTTGCGCTTCCAGGTGTAGTCGGGGTCGAACAGCTCGAGCGGCTTCGCGGGGTCGAGCACCTCGTCGTGGACGCAGACGTAATCGGCGATCGCCTTGCCCGTCGCGTTCTCGAAGATGCGGTAGACCTTCTTGAAGTGGGGCGTGGTGATCTTCTGGACGTTTTCGCTGATCTTGATCTTCGGGACGATGTTGCCGTTGTCGTCCTCGATGGCGGTCAGCTTGTAGACGCCGCCGAACACGGAGTCGCTCTTCGCGGTGATGAGCCGCTCGCCGACGCCGAAGGAGTCGACGACGCCGCCCTGCGCGATGACGTCGCGGATGATGTCCTCGTCGAGCGAGTTGCTGACGATGATCTTGCAGTCCGGCAGGCCCGCGTCGTCGAGCGTCTGGCGCATGCGCTTCGTAAGGTAGGTGATATCGCCCGAGTCGATGCGCACGCTGCATTTCGTGATGCCGAGCTCCTTGAACACGCGGATGGCGTTCGGCAGGCCGCTCTTCAGGACGTTGTAGGTGTCGATGAGCAGCGAGGCGTTGTTCGGGTAGATCTTGCAGAAGGCCTTGAAGGCGGTGTATTCGTCGTCGAACAGCTGGATCCACGAGTGCGCCATCGTGCCGAGCGCCGGGATGTCGAAGAACTTGTCCGTCAGCGTGCAGGACGTGCCGGCGCAGCCGGCGATGTACGCGGCGCGCGCGCCGAAGAAGGCCGCGTCAGCCCCCTGGGCCCTGCGCGCGCCGAACTCCATGACCGCGCGCCCCTCGGCGGCGCGGACGATGCGGTTGGCCTTTGTCGCGATGAGCGACTGATGGTTGAGACACAGCAGCGCGAAGGTCTCGATGATCTGCGCCTGCTCCGCGTCGGCGCGCACGATCATCAGCGGCTCGCCGGGGAAGACGGGCGTCCCCTCGGGGACCGCCCACACGTCGCCGGTGAAGCGGAAGTCGCGCAGCGAGTCGATCCAGCTCTTGTCGAAAATATGCTTGCTCTCGAGATAGGCGATGTCGTCCGCGTCGAAATGCAGATTTTTGATGTAGTCGATGACCGACGACAGCCCCGCGCAGATGGCGAAACCGCCTCCGTCCGGAACGGTGCGGAAGAACGCGTCGAAGTAGACCTTGCGCTTTCCCTGCCCCGAAAGATGGTAGCCGTTCGCCATGGTGTATTCGTAGTAGTCGCACAGCAGCGTCAGATTGTTCCTGTCCATGCCCTCGCCCCTTCGGTTTTTTCTTATTATCACACACTCGCGCTTTTTTTGCAATAAAGCGGGCCGCCGCGGAGCTGTGCTATAATTTCGTGATTTTGTCGGTGTACTTTGGGGCAAAATTGTGGTATGCTTTTATCTATAATGCCCTAGTTTTGAGATTTGATCCGACAGGTGAAAGAGACATGAACGTACTGGAAAAAATCAGGGAAGCCGAAAAAGAGGCGGCGGCCGTCCGCCAGCAGGGCGCCGCGGACGCCCGCGATTACGCGCGCGAGGCGCTCGCCGAGCAGACGAAGCAGACGCAGGCGCTCCTCGCCGCGGCAAAGACCGACGCGGACGCGCTGCGGGAGAAGGCGGGCGCGGACGCGAAGCTGGAGGCCGACGCCTTTATCGATCAGGCCGCGAAGGCGGACGCGCAGCTCGTGCGGGAGGCTTCCGGCCGGCTCGGCGACGCCTGCGCGCGCATCGTGCAAGAGGTGCGCGGTCTATGATCGTACCGATGAAAAAAGTCACGGTCTTCGCGCTGCGGCGCGACCGTGAGGCGATCCTGCTCGCGCTGCAGCGCTCGGGCCGCATGATGATCGTCGAGAGCGACGGCAGCGTGCGCGACGCGGCGCTCGGCGACGCCGAGGAATCCGTGCGCGGCGCGGCCGAGGCGCTCGCCTTCATGAAGAAATACGGCCCGAAGAAGGGCCTGCTCGACGCCGCGCCGTCGGCGAGCTTCGACGAGCTCATGGCCGACAAAAAGGACGCGCAGGCGCTGTGCGACGAGGTGCGCGGCATCGAGGAGCGCGCGGCGCAGCTCAACAACGACGTGTCGGCGCTCACGAGCGCGGGCGAGCAGCTCACACCCTGGCTGCCGCTCGACATCCCCCTCGGCGAGCTCGGCGACACGAAGACCGCCCGCGTGCACACGGGCTACGTCCCCGCCGCGAAGGCTGCGCAGCTGCAGCAGGAGCTCGGGGAGCGCGGCGCCTACTGCGAGCTGCTCGGGCCGGCCGCCGGCTCGCTCGCTGTCCTCGTCGTCAACCACAAGAGCGGCGACGAGGAGATCGGCGCGCTTCTCAAATCGCTCGGCTTCATCGAGTCGGCGCCGCCGCAGGCCGACGGGACCGCCCGGCAGGAGCTTGCGCGCATCGACGCGCGCATCGGCGCGTCGAAGGAAAAGCTCGCCGAGCTCAGCGCGCAGGCGCGCGGGAAGGGCGACGAGATCCGCTCGCTCGAGCTGCTGTACGACAAGCTGGGGGCGGATCTTCGCCGCAGGCAGACGCCGTACGGCGAGACGCAGGCGACGTTTTATCTGACGGGCTGGGTCGAGGCGTCCGAAACGGACGCCGTCGAGAGCGCGCTGCATGACGCGACCGACGCCTTCGAGTTCATCGCCGAGGACCCCGGTCCCGACGACAAGCCGCCCACGCGCACGAAGAACGACAAATTCGTCACCCCCTTTGAGACGCTCACCGACATGTTCAGCCGCCCGAACCCGCGCGACGGCATCGATCCCAACCCGGCGATGGCACCGTGGTACTGGATCATCTTCGGCATGATGATGGCGGACGCCGGCTACGGCGTCGTGATGGCGGTGCTGTTCGGGGGCTATCTGCTCATTAAAAAGCCCAAGCCGAACGAGGCGAAGCTCATCCGGGTGCTGTGCCTCGGCAGCATAACCACCGCCTTCTGGGGCGTCATGTTCGGTAGCTATTTCGGCGCCGAGTGGTTCCCGCCGGTGCTGTTCACGCCGCTGTACGATCCGCTGCCCATGATGGTGCTGTGCTTCATCATCGGCGCGCTGCACATCTGCTGCGGCATCGTCATCAACGCCGTCGAGAAGTTCAGGCAGGGCGATCCGCTCGCCGGGATCTTTGACAATCTGTGCTGGGTGACGATGCTCGCCGGACTCGGCATGCTGTGCCTGCCCGCGACGGCGGCGGCCGGCAAGTGGCTGGCCATCGCCTCGGCGGCGGCCATCGCGCTCATGGCGAAGCGGGGGACGAAGAATCCCTTCGCGCGCCTCGGCGGCGGGCTGCTCGCGCTGTACGGCATCACCGGCTATATCAGCGACATCCTGTCCTATTCCCGCATCCTCGCGCTGATGCTCTCGTCGGGCGTCGTCGCGATGGTCATGAACATGCTCGCGGGCATGGTGCAGGGCAGCGGCGGCCCGTGGTGGCTCATGGCGCTGCGGTTCATCCCGGCGCTCGCCATTTACATCGCGGGACACGTGTTCAACCTCGCGATGGGCCTGCTGTCGGCTTACGTCCACGCGAGCCGTCTGCAGTATATCGAATTTTTCGGAAAATTCTACGAGGGCGGCGGTTACAAATTCGCGCCGCTTTCGGCGGATTCCAAATACACCGAAATCTATGACAAGTAGAAATCAATAATCTGGAGGAAACAACCATGTCTCTCGGACTCTTTATCGCGATCTCGGGCGCGGCGCTCGCCGCCGTCCTCGCCGGCATCGGCTCCGCGTACGGCGTGCGCATCGCGGGCCAGGCGGCCGCCGGCGTCTGCTCCGAAAACCCCGACCTGTTCGGCAAGCTGCTGGTCATCCAGGCGCTGCCGGGAACCCAGGGCATCTACGGCTTCCTGACGGCCATCATCGTCCTGCTCAAGCTCGGCATGATCGGCGGCACGCCGGTCGACGTCAGCCTCGAGAAGGGCCTCGAGCTCTTCGCCTGCTGCATGCCCATCGCCATCGGCGGCCTGTTCTCCGCCATCTATCAGGGCAAAACGGCCGTAGCGGCCATCCACATGACGGCCAAACAGCCCGAAGCGTCGGCCCGCGGCATCACGATGACCGCGCTCGTCGAGACGTACGCCATCCTCGCGCTGCTCGCGTCCATCCTGATGGTGTTCGGCGTCCAGCTCTGAGTCCCGCCGCATAGATCCAAGAAAGGAAGGATACCGCGTTGAGCGAAACAAGAATCATCGACGCGATCCTCGGCGACGCGCACAGGGAAGCCGGGGAGCTGCTGCAGAAAGCAAAAGACGACGCGCAGGCGTCCCGCGAGGCGGCGCTGGAAGCGGCGCGGCAGCGCGCCGCGCGCATCGCCGACACCGCCCGCAGGGACGGCGAGGAGATCCGCCGCCGCGCCATGCTCGGCGCCGAGCTTGCGGCGCGGAAAAATGCCCTCGCGGCGCGCCGCGGCCAGCTCGACAAGGCGTTCGACAACGCCTATGCGGCGCTGTGCGCGCTGCCCGACAGCGAATACGCCGCGCTGCTGACGAAGCTCGCCGGCCGCTGCGCCGAAACGGGCCGCGAGACGCTGCTCGTGCCGCCCGCGCGCCTCGCCTGCTGTGAAAAGCTGCTGCCGGCGCTGAATGAGACGATGAAAAAGACCGGCCGGGACGGCGCGCTCAAGGCGGCCGCGTCCGAGGCGGTCAAAGGCGGCGTGCGCTTTGTCGGCGAGACGGCCGACATCGACTGCTCGTTCGCCTCGCTCGTGCGCGCCGCGCGCGACGAGAAGGAAACGGAGATCTACAAACTGCTGTTCGGCGAAAAGGAGTAAGCATGCCCACGGACAATTATCCTTACGCCGTCGGGCGTATCCGGGTGCTGGAGAGCGGCCTGCTCGGGGACGCGAAGCTCGCGCGGCTCGCGGAGCTGCCATACGACGCGGCCCGCAGGCAGCTGCTCGACTGGGGCTTCGCCGCGGAATACCCCGTCAAGGAGGACGCCGACGGTCTCATCGACTACCGCCGGCGCGAGATCCGCGACGTCATCCGTGAGCTGACCCCGCAGCCGGAGCTGACCGACCTGTTTTATCTTGAATACGACGCCATCAATCTCAAGCTGCTGCTCAAGCAGCGGCTGCTCGGCGGCGGCGACGTCGTCGCGACCGAGCTCACGCCGGGCGTGTTCGATCCCGCGCTGCTCGACGGGGCCGTCGACGCGAAGGACTACGCGGCGCTCGGCGAACCGCTGTGCTCCCGCATGAACGATGTGGAAGCGCGCATGGCGCTGTCGCCCGATCCCCGCGTGCTCAGCGCGATGGTCGACGACGCGGTGTTCGCGTATATTTTCGCCGCGCTCGACAAGCACAAGAACGCGTTCTGCGAGGACTATTTCCGCCGCAAGGCGGATTACACGAACATTCTGAGCCTGCTGCGGGCGCGCGCGCTGCGCATGAGCGAGGCCGATTTCGAGCAGATGCTCGTCGGCGGCGGCGCGATCGGAAAAGATGCGCTCGCCGGCTGCCTCGGCGCCGAAACGGAGCTGCTCGCCGCCCGCCTCGGCGGGGGCGAGAACGGCGAAGCCGTCAAGCCGGCGCTCGCCGCATATGCCGCGGGCGGTGCGCGCGCCGCGTCCGACGCGCTGCAGAAGGCGCTGCTCGACGCGGGCACGGCGCAGCGCGACGATCCCTTCGGCATCGGCGCGCTGGCGGCGTTTTTGCTGCGCGGCGAGTATGAGTGCCGGGCGCTGCGGCGCATGTTCGCGGAAAAGCGCATGCGCGCGGCCGTATAAGGAGGACTTCGAATGGCTGAGAACAAGATCGCCGTCATCGGGGACCGCGATTCGGTCATGCTGTGGCGGGCGCTGGGCATCGAGACGGTGTTCGCGACCGAGCAGCGGGAGATCGAGCGCGCCGTCCACCGGCTCGCCCGCGAGGGCGCGGCGGTCATCTATATCACCGAGGCCGACGCCGAGCTCGCCGCGGAGGCGATCGGGCGCTACCGGACCGAGGCGTTTCCCGCGATCATCCCCATCCCCGACCGGGGCGGGTCGAACGGCCTCGGGCAGCGGGGCATCAAGGCGAACATCGAGAAGGCCATCGGCGCCGATATCCTGTTTGAGAACAAGGAGAATGCATAAATGAGTGAACAAAAGACGAACGCCGTCATTGAAAAGGTCGCGGGGCCGCTCATCGTCGCGTCCGGCATGCGCGACTGCCAGATGTACGACGTGGCCCGCGTGTCCGATAAAAAGCTCATCGGCGAGATCATCGAGCTGCGCGGCGACCGCGCGTCCATCCAGGTGTACGAGGAGACGGCGGGGCTCGGCCCCGGCGAGCCGGTCTACGCGACGGGCGAGCCGCTGGCCGCGGAGCTCGGACCCGGCCTCATCGGCGGCATCTTCGACGGCATCCAGCGCCCGCTCGAGACCATTTACGAGCAGTTCGGCGACCGCATCACCCGCGGCATCGACGTGCCGAAGCTGCCGCGCGATAAAAAGTGGCGCTTTGTGCCCGTCGCCAAAAAGGGCGACGAGCTCGGCGCCGGCGATGTGCTCGGCACGGTCGCCGAGACCGAGGCCGTCACCCAGAAGATCATGGTGCCGCCCAATCTGCGCGGTACGCTCGAATGGATCGCCGACGGCGAATTCACGATCGAGGAGACGATCGCGAAACTGCGCCTGCCCTCCGGCGAGCTGCGGGAGCTGCCGATGCTGCAGAAATGGCCCGTCCGGCGCGGCCGCCCGTTCGGCGAAAAGCTGACGCCGACGGAGCCGATGGTCACCGGCCAGCGCACCATCGACACCCTCTTCCCGATTTCGAAGGGCGGCGTCGCCGCCATCCCCGGCCCGTTCGGCTCCGGCAAGACGGTCGTCCAGCATCAGCTCGCGAAATGGGCCGACGCCGACATCATCGTCTACATCGGCTGCGGCGAGCGCGGCAACGAGATGACCGACGTGCTCATGGAGTTCCCGGAGCTCAAGGATCCGCGCACGGGACTGCCGCTCATGAAGCGCACCGTGCTCATCGCCAACACCTCCGACATGCCCGTCGCGGCGCGCGAGGCGTCCATCTACACCGGCATCACCATCGCGGAGTACTTCCGCGACATGGGCTATAAGGTCGCCGTCATGGCGGACTCCACCTCCCGCTGGGCCGAGGCGCTGCGCGAGATGAGCGGACGTCTCGAGGAGATGCCCGGCGAGGAGGGCTACCCCGCCTACCTGTCGTCCCGCCTCGCGGAGTTCTACGAGCGCGCGGGCGTCGTGGTCTGCCTCGGCAAGGAGCACCGCGTGGGCGCGGTCACGGCCATCGGCGCCGTGTCGCCTCCGGGCGGCGATACGTCGGAGCCGGTATCGCAGGCGACGCTGCGCATCGTCAAGGTCTTCTGGGGCTTGTCCGCGCAGCTCGCCTACAAGCGCCATTTTCCCGCCATCGACTGGCTGACGAGCTATTCCCTCTATAAAGACACCATGTGCGAATACTACGACCGCAACATCGGCGCCGACTGGTCGTCGATGGTCGCCGAGACGATGGGCCTTCTCCAGGAGGAGGCCGAGCTCGAGGAGATCGTGCGGCTCGTGGGCGTCGACGCGCTGGGCTATAAGGACCGCCTCAAGCTCGAGACGGCGCGCAGCATCCGCGAGGATTACCTGCACCAGATCGCTTTCCACGAGGTCGACACCTACACCTCGCCGAAAAAGCAGTACGGCATGCTCAAGACCATTCTGTCGTGGCATGCGAAGGCGAACGACGCGCTCGACAAGGACGTCGCCTTCAGCAAGCTGACGTCGATGGCCTGCATCGAAAAGATCGGCCGCATGAAATACATCAAAGAGGACGAATTCGAGCAGCGCATCGACCAGCTCAACATCGAGATGGAAGACGAGTTCGCGGCGCTCATCGGAACGGAGGACGACTATGCGTAAAGAATACAAAACAATCCGGGAAGTCGTCGGCCCGCTGATGCTCGTCGACGGCGTCGAGGGCGTCAAATACGACGAGCTCGTCGAGATCGAGCAGCAGGACGGCGAGGTCCGCCTCGGCAAGGTCCTGGAGATCGAGAAAGACCGGGCGCTCGTGCAGCTGTTCGAGAGCTCGCAGGGCCTGCGCATCGTCACGAGCAAGGCCCGCTTCCTCGGCCACGGCACCCAGCTCGGCGTCAGCCGCGACATGCTCGGCCGCGTCTTCGACGGCATGGGCCGTCCCATCGACGGCGGCGCCGACATCATCCCCGAAAAAAAGCTCGACATCAACGGCTCCCCCATCAACCCCGCGGCGCGCGACTATCCCGCCGAGTTCATCCAGACCGGCATCTCCGCCATCGACGGCCTCAACACGCTCGTCCGCGGCCAGAAGCTGCCGGTGTTCTCCGGCTCGGGCCTGCCGCACGCCCAGCTCGCCGCGCAGATCGCGCGCCAGGCGAAGGTGCGCTCCTCCGGCGAGGGCTTCGCGGTCGTGTTCGCCGCCATCGGCATCACCTTCGAGGAGGCCGACTTCTTTATCAGCGACTTCCGCAAGACGGGCGCCATCGAGCGCGCCGTGCTGTTCATGAACCTCGCGAACGACCCGGCCGTCGAGCGCATCGCGACCCCGCGCATGGCCATCACCTGCGCGGAATACCTCGCGTATGAGCTCGGCATGCACGTGCTCGTCATTCTGACCGACATCACCAACTACGCCGAGGCGCTGCGCGAGGTATCCGCCGCGCGCAAGGAGATCCCCGGCCGCCGCGGTTACCCGGGCTATATGTACACCGACCTCGCGTCGCTGTACGAGCGCGCGGGCCGCATCAAGGGCAACAAGGGCTCGATCACGCAGATCCCGATCCTCTCGATGCCCGAGGACGACAAGACCCACCCGATCCCCGACCTCACCGGCTACATCACCGAAGGGCAGATCATCCTGTCCCGCGAGCTCAACCGCCGCGGCATCACGCCGCCCATCGACGTGCTCCCGTCGCTGTCGCGCCTCAAGGACAAGGGGACCGGCAAGGGGAAGACCCGCGAGGATCACTCCGACACGATGAACCAGCTGTTCTCCGCGTACGCGCGCGGCAAGGACGCGAAGGAGCTCGCCGTCATCCTCGGCGACGCCGCCCTGACGCCCGTCGACAAGCTGTACGCCGAGTTCGCGACCCAGTTCGAGAACCGCTACGTCTCGCAGGGCTACTACACCAACCGCACCATCGAGGAGACGCTCGACCTCGGCTGGGAGCTGCTCAAGATCCTGCCGCGCAGCGAGATGAAGCGCATCCGCGACGAGTACCTCGACAAGTACTGGCCTGTCGAAGCGGACGGCGCAGGCGAGAAGACGGAGGCGTAAGCCATGGCCGTGACAGTCAACCCGACGCGCATGGAGCTGACGCGCCTCAAAAAGCGCCTCAAGACCGCCGCTCGCGGACACAAGCTGCTCAAGGACAAGCGCGACGAGATGGTTCGCCGCTTCATCGAGATCGTGCGGCGCGACAGGGAGCTTCGCGGCGAGGTCGAGCGCAGGCTCGCCGACGCGATGGGGCTCTTTTCGGTCGCCCGCGCGGAGATGGGCAACGCCGCCGTCGAGGAGGCGCTCATCTACCCCGCGCGCACCGCGCACATCGAGACCGGCACGCGGAACATCATGAGCGTCGACGTCCCGACCGTCCGCCTTGTCGACACGGGCGAGGGCTCCACGGAGCTGCCCTACGGCTTCGCGTTCACCGCGGGCGAGCTCGACGGCGCCGTGCTGGAGCTCGGCTCGCTGCTGCCGCAGCTCATCGAGCTCGCCGAGACCGAGAAGGCCTGCAACATGCTCGCAGACGAGATCGAAAAGACCCGCCGCCGCGTCAACGCGCTCGAGCACGTCATGATCCCCGAAATGGAGCAGCAGATCAAATACATCAGCATGAAGCTCGAAGAGAACGAGCGCGGCACCAAGACCCGCCTCATGAAGGTCAAGGAGATGCTCGCCGAAAAATAGCGCGCGGCGAAACGCCGGCGCGCGGGGCGGGCGCACGAAAAACAGGAATCGCTGCGGATGACCGGTCATCCGCAGCGATTTTTTTGTCTGCGTTCCGCGGCAGGCGCGTTCTGCCGGTCACTGCCGCGAAGCGGCGAGACGGCGGCAGCGGTATTTTTCCCGCGTCGCCTGCCCGCCGCGCAGATGGCGCTCGTCCTTGTTGCGCTGCAGCACGCGGTCGGCCTGCCGCCACAGCGCCGGGTCGATGCGGCGCAGCTTCTTCGCGACGTCGCTGTGCACCGTCGATTTGCTGACGCCGAACTGCTTCGCCGCGCCGCGCACCGTGTCGCCCGTTTCTACGATATACCGCGCGAGCAATATCGCGCGTTCGCGTGCTTCTTCCATGCCCTCGTCCTTTCGCTCACAGCCCGTTGCTGTTCCATACTATGCGCGCGGGGGGAGCGATATGCGCGCGGGCGGCCCGAAAGGCGGCTGTTGTAATTATTGATTTAAAGTGTTAAAATCAAGAAAAAAGCGGGAGGACGATCTTATGCAGTATGCGCTCGACACAAAGGAGACCGTGACGCTCGGCGGCGTGACGCAGCACATCCGTCTGCGCTCCGCGGACGTGTCGCTGCCCGTGGTGCTGTTCATCCACGGCGGCCCCGGCGTCTGCGACCGGCACTGGGTGCTCAAATATCAATCGGGACTTGCGGACGCCGCGACGATGGTGTGCTGGGATCAGCGCGGCGCGGGCCTGAGCTACGACAAGGCGCTCAGGAAAGAGGATATGACGGTGCAGCGCATGGTCGACGACGCGAGCGAGCTGCTCGACATCCTGCGCGCGCGCTTCCGGCAGGACAAGATCTTCATCGTCGGCCATTCCTGGGGCTCGCTGCTCGGCGCGCTGCTCGCGAAGCAGCGCCCGGACGCCGTGCGCGCCTACATCGGCATGGGCCAGTTCGTCGAGGGCGGCGAAAACGAGCGGCTGTCCTATCAGTTCGTGCTCGATGAGGCCAAAAAGCGCGGCGACAAAAAGGCGCTCGCCGATCTCGCGCGCATCGGCGAGCCGGTCGACGGCCTTTATAAAAGCATGGACGACATGATGGTTCAGCGCAATCTCATGACGAAGTACGGCGGCGGCTGCTACGCGGAGAAGGAGTCGATCTGGACGTCGATGATCATCCCGCTGCTCAAAACGCCGGAGTACAGGCTCGGCGATCTGTGGGGCTATTACAAGGGGACCTTCTTCTCGCTCGGGGCGCTGTGGAACGAGGTCGTGAGCTTCGATCTCTTCAAGACGATCCCGTCGCTCGACGTGCCGGTCTTTCTGACCGAGGGGCGCCACGACCAGAACACGCCCATCCCCATCTCCCGGCGCTGGTTCGAGGCGCTCAAAGCGCCGAAAAAGGAATGGATCTGGTTCGAAAACTCGGCGCATTCCCCCATCAAGGAGGAGCCCGCGGCGTGGGGCGCGGCCGTGCGCAAAATCATCACCGAAAACTGAAGGGAGCGCGGCGGGACGGCGCCGGCAGGAGACCGTCTGCCGCCGCGCTGCGCTTCCGTCGAAAAAACAGCCTCCCGGCGCAGCGTAAAGCTGCGCCGGGAGGCATTGTTGTGTGCGGATCTGTTTCGCGCGGCGCGTCAGCGGATCAGCAGTCCCGCGACGTACGCCGCCGCGCAGGCGGCGAGCGCCACCGTGACGAGCCCCTGACCGCACAGCGACAGCGCGACCGCGACGGCAAAGCCGACGGCGGCGGTCACGACGGAGCCCGTCGAATAGAACGCCGCGGGGACCGTCATCGCCGCGAGCACCGCGAACGGCACGTAGTAGAGGAACGAGCGCACGAAGCGGTTGTCGAGCCGTTTGTCGACGGCGACGAGCGGGATCATCCGGATTAGATAGGTCACGCCCGCCATGACGAGCAGATAGCGCAGATAATCGGCTGTATTCATTCGGCGGCCTCCTGCAGGGGGAACGCGAGGGCGCCGAAAGCGGACGCCGCGAGCGCGCACAGAATGATGGAGAAGCCGGACGACACCGCCGGCACGCAATAGCGCAGAAAGACCGACAGCCCCGCGGCGAGCGCGACGACGGCGAGCACCGGCCGGCTGCGGCGCGCGGCGGGGGCGACGATGGCGATGAACATGCCGTAGATGGCCATGCCGAGCGCCGCCGTGACGGCGGCGGGCAGCAGCTCGCCGGCGACCGCGCCGAGCAGGGTGCCCGTCGCCCAGCCGAGCCACGGCAGCGTGCCGAGGCCCAGCATGTACCGCGTCGCGACCTCGCCGCCGCTCGCCGCGACGGCAAAGATCTCGTCGGTGTTGAAGAAGGCGATGAGAAACCGCTCCGCGCGGGTGACGCTGCGGTCGAGCTTCTGCGACAGCGACAGGCTCATGAGCGCATAGCGAAGGTTGATGACGAGCTGGGTCGCGGCCATCTCGCCGAGCGAGGCGGCGCTGCACATGAGCGACAGCCCGGCGACCTGGCCGGCGGACGTGAGGTTCGTCATCGAAAGGAGCACCGCCTGCGCGGCGCTCAGGCCGCCCGCGGCGGCGGAGATGCCGAACGCGAAGGAGACGGAAAGATACCCGAGCGCGATGGGGACGCCGTCGAGCAGTCCCTGCTTATACCTTGATCTCAGCTGCATGGGCCGCGTCACGCCTCCACCAGATACCGGTCAATGAAATCGCGCACGCGCTGCTCGTATTCCGGCGTGTTGTCGAAATAGCAGGTGCCGTGGTGGGCGAGCTCGATGACGAGCATTTCCTTGTTGCCGCCGTGCGCGTCGTACAGCCGGCGCATCATCTCGAAGGGCACGACGTCGTCGTGCGTGCCGTGCACGAACAGCATCGGGAAGGTGATGCTGCTGATGACGCGCACGGCCGACGCCTCGCGGAAGCTGTAGCCGGCGAACACCTTCGTCAGCATGCTCGCGGCGCACAGGATGAGCTTTTTGCAGGGCAAGGCCCTGAAATCGCGCAGCATGTGCGCGTAGAAGGTGTCGAACGCGTCGGTGTAGCCGCAGTCCTCGACGGCGCACACGACGTTCCCCGAGAGGTCGCGTGCGCCGCTCATCATCATGACGGTCGCGGCGCCCATCGAAATGCCGTGCAGCACGATGCGCGTGTCGCCGCCCAGCTTCTTCAGCAGCACGTCGATCCAGCGGTCCATGTCGTCGCGCTCGAGCCAGCCCATGCCGATGTAGCGCCCTTCGCTCTTGCCGTGCGCGCGCTGGTCGGCGCAGAAGACGTTGTAGCCCCAGCGGTGGTACATGCGGCAGATGAAGCCCATCTCGCCCGACACGCACCGGTGCCCGTGCACGACGAACGCGAGCCGCTTCGTCGGCGCGTCGGCCGGGAGGTAGTGCCCGACGAGGCGAAGACCGTCGCCCGAGACGATCTCCATCGCCTCGAGCGGCTGGGTGTTCCACCAGATGTTGCTCTCGCGGCTCGCGCGGCGATAGGGCGAGTCGCCGGAGGGCGGAAAATTCGCGGGGTCGTCGCGGCCGGGCGTGAAGTTGTAGTCGTAGGGGTCGGTGCGCACGACGGCGTAGCGCATGAGCACGCCGCTCACGGCCGCGACGGCGGCGAAAAAGACGCCGCATGCGATCAGGACCCAGATCCACCAGCTCATAGAACGAACCTCCGCGCTGTTTTTTCAACTATACCACCGCGCGGGAAACCGCGCAAGCCTCGCCGGACCGCGCCGGCGGCCGCCGGCGCGGTCCGGCGAGGCTTGCGCGGTTTC
>JAYFNU010000024.1:0-138452 GCA_034933305.1 Oscillospiraceae bacterium
GGCAGCCGTTCGGCTGCCGCTTCTTTTTTTTGTGCTGCCGCAGCGAAGATCCGCATAGATTTCAGCAGAGGAATGGCGGCATACGGGGAGGTGAGAACATGCTGTTTTTCATTGCCTTTGCTCTGTTCTGCGCGTCGGCGCTGGTGCTCGATGTGCGCGCGCTCTCCCGCGCGGCGCATCCGGGGCTGTCGGCCGCAAAGTCGGCACTCGGGGGCGTCGCCGCCGTGCTGGCCGTCGACAGCCTCGCCGCATTCACGGGCGTGCGCGTCGGCGTCAACTATGCGACGGTCGCGGTCGCCGCGCTGGGCGGCCTGCCGGGAGCGGTGCTGCTGCTCGCGGTGCGGCTGATGGCGGGATAAATACAAAAAAGAGCGGCAATGCCGCTCTTTTTATGCGTGCGCGAGTCGGTCTGTAAGCCGAGTTCTGTCTTGGATGACAATCTATCTCGGCCGTGCGTCGCCGCACGGCTCCAGCCACGCCTTGAAGCGCGCCGGGCAGGCGCATATGCTTCATATCGGTGTTGCTCCGAACAGGGTTTGCAGGGCCGCACAGTCGCCTGTGCGCCGGTGAGCTCTTACCTCGCCTTTCCACCCTTACCCGGTCGCCCGGGCGGTATATCTCTGTTGCACTGTCCCTGGGGTCGCCCCCGGCTGCCGTTAGCAGTTGTTCTGCCCTATGGAGCTCGGACTTTCCTCACATCTTGCGATGCGCTGCCATCCGGCCGGCTCGCGGAGTCCAGTATAGCACATAATCGCGGCGGCGGCAACCCGGCGCGGGGGAGAAGTCCCTGCCGAATTTTCCCGCCGCCCTTTCCCGCAGAAGCGTTTTGTACCCCGCAAAAGGACACATCGGGCGGAAAAAAGAGGCGCAGGGGAGCACGCGGAAAACTTACCGATTTAAAGTGTTTATTTGTTAAAATATTTCTCTTGCAAATGAGGAAGCGCCGCCCTATAATAGAGTATAAATTTTTTGAAAGCGAGAGCAAACGCATGAAGAATGTATATCTGAACCGTGTCTATGATACGGTCTGCAAACGCAACCCCGACGAGCCTGAATTCAAGCAGGCCGTATATGAGGTTCTCGAATCCCTGGAGCCGGTCGTCGAGAGGAATCCCGCCTACGAGAAAAACGGCATCATCGAACGCCTCGTCGAGCCAGAGCGCTTCGTGCAGTTCCGCATTTCCTGGGTGGACGACAGCGGCAAGGTGCAGGTCAACCGCGGCTACCGCGTGCAGTTCAATTCGGCCATCGGTCCCTATAAGGGAGGCCTGCGGCTGCATCCGTCCGTCAACGCGTCGGTCATCAAATTCCTCGGCTTTGAGCAGACCTTCAAAAACAGCCTGACGACGCTGCCCATGGGCGGCGGCAAGGGCGGCAGCGACTTTGATCCGAAGGGCAAATCCGACGCCGAGGTCATGCGCTTCTGCCAGAGCTTTATGAACGAGCTTTATCGTTACATCGGGCCGGACACGGATGTGCCCGCGGGCGATATCGGCGTCGGCGGCAGGGAGATCGGCTTCCTGTTCGGGCAGTACAAGAAGATCCGCAACGAGTTCACCGGCGTCCTGACGGGCAAGGGGCTCTCCTTCGGCGGCTCGCTCATCCGCACGCAGGCGACCGGATACGGCCTTTGCTATTTTGCGGCGGAGATGCTCAAGTGCATGAAGAACGACAGCTTCAAGGGCAAGAAGGTCGTCATCTCCGGCAGCGGCAACGTCGCGATTTACGCCTGCGAAAAGGCGACCCAGCTCGGCGCCAAAGTCATCGCCATGTCGGATTCGTCCGGCTATATCGTCGATGAGAACGGCATCGACCTCGCCGTCGTGAAGCAGATCAAGGAAGTCGAGCGCGCGCGCATCAGCGAATATCCAAAGCGCGTCAAGAGCGCAAAGTTCATCGAGGGCTGCAAGGGCATCTGGTCGGTCGGCTGCGATGTCGCGCTGCCCTGCGCGACGCAGAATGAGCTCGACGGCGACGCGGCGGACATCCTTATCAGGAACGGCGTGATCGCCGTCGCGGAAGGGGCCAACATGCCCAGCACGCCCGAAGCCGTCGCGAAATTCCAGAAGGCCGGCATCCTCTTCGCGCCCGCAAAGGCTTCGAACGCCGGCGGCGTCGCGACGTCGGGTCTGGAGATGAGCCAGAACTCGCTGCGCCTGTCCTGGACGGCCGAAGAGGTCGACGAGCGCCTGCACGGCATCATGCTGAGCATCTTCCACAACGCCTACGACGCGGCGAAGGAATACGGCATGGACGGCAATCTCGTCGCCGGCGCGAATATCGCAGGCTTCAAGAAAGTCGCGGACGCGATGCTGGCGCAGGGCATCATCTGAAAATTCATATCCCGTACAGGAGGCTCCGGCACAATGTGCCGGGGCCTTTTGTTTTATATCGGCCTTCGCGGGAATAGGATGAAAGAGAGGAAAGGTGCGCGGCGGGGAGGACGGGAGGGACGCGGAATGGATGAAAAGCTGAAGAGATCTCTGCTCGAGCTCACGTTCTTTGCCGCCGCGCTCTTCGCGGCGGCGCTGCATCTCGACCGGATCGCAGCGCTGCTGAAGAGCGCGGCGCGCGCCGCGGAGCCCATCGTCAACGGGCTGCTGTTTGCCCTCGCGCTCGATCGCGGCGTGTCCTTTTTCGAGACGAACCTTTTCCGCGCGCTGAAAAATCCCCGCGGCAGACGGCGCGCCGCCGTGGCCTTTACCTGCGCGCTCACGGCTCTCGCCGCTTCCACGCTGCCGGTGTTTCTCGCGCCGGCGCTCATTCAGAATATAACGCTGTTTATGCAGCACATGCCGGGCTATGTCGAAAAAACCGGCGCGTTCGTCCGGGAGCTGTGCGGGAAATTCGGTCTTGAAGCCTCGGCGCTGCCCTCGCTTCAGCCCGGGCAGTTTGCCGAGACCGCGGGCGCCGCGGTGCAGACGGCGCTCAGCTCCCTTTACGGCCTGACGGCGGGGCTGCTGCGGCTCGTGATCGCCTTCGCGATGTCCGTGTATATTCTGCTCGAAAAACAGCGCCTGCTCGAGCTTTTTGAGCAGGGCCGCGCGCTGCTTCCTGCCGGCTTTGCGCGCGAAACGATCGGCGGCGGGCTGCTGCTTTTCGCGCGGATCTTCCGGCGCTTTATCGGGGGACAGTGCACCGAAGCCGCCATTCTCGGTGGGCTCTGCTTCGCGGGCATGACGGTGATCGGGCTGCCCTATGCGCCGCTCGTCAGCCTGCTCATCGCCGCGACGAGCATCGTTCCGGTCATCGGCGCCTATCTCGGCGCGGCGCCGGCGCTGCTGTTGCTGCTGCTGGAGAACCCGGCGCAGGCGCTCATTTTTCTCCTGTTTCTCGCAGCGCTGCAGCAGTTCGAAGGCAGCGTCATCTATCCGAAGGTCGTCGGCGAAGCGGTCGGCCTCAGCGGGCTTTTCGTTTTTGCCGCCGTCGTTGTCGGCACGGGCGTCGGGGGCGTCAAAGCCGCGATCCTCTCGGTCCCCGTCGCCGCCGCGGTCTGCCGGATGGTGGAAAAAGCGCTCAAAAACAAAAAAAGCGCCCTGTCAAAAAAATAATTCGCGCCCGCCGGGGAAAAGTATGCAGGGTGATGGATGGTGCTGATTCTCCTGCTGCTTCTGTTCCTTTCCGGCGCGAGCGCCTATGTGCTCATCGAGCTCATGTGGCGCGGACGCAGCCATATTTCGATGGCCGTCGCCGGCGGGCTCGCGATGCTCATCCTTTACGGCATCGCGGCCGCGCTGCCGCACGGCGGTATTCTGCTCAAATCGCTGCTCGGCGCGGCGTGCATCACGCTGCTGGAGCTGCTCACGGGGCTGCTCGTCAACGTGCGCCTGCGCCTCGGCGTCTGGGATTACTCCGGCATCCCCGGCAATCTGTTCGGGCAGATCTGTCTGCCGTATTCCGCCGCCTGGTTTTTGCTTTGCATGCCCGTTTTCGTATGGCTCGACAGGTATTAGCAATCAGAATATAAGAGTGCCAACAATTTACGATTGGTTAATATTATTTAAATAATTTGTTCACAATTATCCCCTATGATATAGCCGTAAGTTCCGAAAGGAACAAAAGATCAAAAGCGAATATGAGATCTGGAGGGATCGAATATGTTTGAACTTATGCCTTTTGAAAAGAGACGCGACAACGCCATGATGAACCGTTTCTTCGATGATTTTGAGAAGAGCTTCTTCGAGAGCCCGATGAGCGCATTCAGGACCGATATCAAGGACAACGGCGACAATTATGTCATCGAGGCCGAGCTGCCGGGCTTCAACAAAGAGGACATCAGCATCGACGTGCAGAACGACGTCCTGACCGTCTCGGCGCAGCACAGCGAGGAAAAGAAGGAAGACAAGGACAATTACGTCCATCGCGAGCGCAGCTGGGGTTCCTTCAGCCGCAGCTTCGACGTGACCGGCATCGACACGGAGAAGATCAAGGCCGCGTACAAGAACGGCGTTCTCGAGCTCGAGCTGCCCAAGCAGACGGCGACGCCCGAAAACAACAAGAAGATCAGCATCGAATAATCGCGCAGGGCGCAAAAAAGACCGGATCGAAAGATCCGGTCTTTTTGTTGTGCGTCTCAGATGAGCGCGGCGGCGGTGCCCTCCGCATCGTCCTCGTCCTGCGACGGGGACCGCCGCCGCACAGACGGGACAAGGGCATACAGAAGATGGAACGGCCGCGCGAGGACGGCGGCGAAAGCCAGCAGCGCCGCGCCGTAGAACAGCACCTGATAATCCGCCCAGATCGACCACGTGATCCCCAGAAGCCAGCTGACGTTGACGAACAGCCAGGAGGTGACCGACTGGGTCATCGAGATGACCAGCGTGCATTGACCGACGCGCTGCAGCGGGCGGACGCTCTGCAGAAGGATCGCGAGGCCGGCGAGCAGAAGGATGTCGCCCGCGGAGGACAGGAAGATCAGCAGCTTCACGGAAACGTCGCCGAGCACGATCGGGTCGACCGGCGAGAGGACGCGGAAGGAAAAAGCCGCCAGCGCGAGACAGACGGCGGCCAGCGCGGCCAGCAGACGTTTGCCGGCCCTGCCCAGCGAATGAAAGCCGCCGGCCGCAAGGCGCTGCAGCGACGGCATCAGGAAATCGCCCAGCGCGTAGTAGAAAAGATACATGAGCGCGCTGTCCGCCGACCAGAACCACGCCGACTGCTCTTTGAAGATGCGAAATGCAAGACTCACGGCGCAGCACAGCGCCAGCAGCGCGAAGCGATTTTTCACGAGCCTGCGCAGCAGCGCGTAAACGGCGATCATCACGATCAGACAGGGAAGATACCACAGCACCGGCGCGAACATCTTGTTGCGCACGGCGAGCAGGCAGTCGAGCGCCATCCCGCCGAAGGGCAGGCCGCGGTGAATGCCGTAAAAGGCCATATTGACGCCGCACAGCAGTATGTAGGGGATCAGCAGGCGCCGCAGCAGCCAGACGGCGAGCTCGCCGGGACGCTGCGCGCAGCGGTGCGCGGCGAAAAGCCCGGAAACGAAGAAAAACAACTGGATCACATAGCTGAAACAGAACAGGGAGACATAGGCGGAATAGGAGCCGAGATGCGCAAGCAGGACGCTGTAGGCGGCGAAAGCGCGCAGAACGTCCGGCCAGCCGAGCCGGCTTTTTGCTTTTTCCATGATCGTTGATCCTCCGCGGTCTGAATTCACGAAACAGCAGGGCAGAAGCACAGTTGACAGAAGGAAACGGCAGGAAGCTACATCAGCGGCGCGAGCAGGCGCAGACCCGCGCGGACGGACCGCTTGAAAATGTTGGCGCTGCGATACTCCTCGAGCGTCGCGGGCACGCACTGCGGGAAGGTCTCCTCAAAATCTCTTCGTATGTCGGCGAGCACATCGCATTTGTACAGCATCGTCGCGCATTCGTAATGCAGATACAAGCTGCGGTAATCGAAGTTGATGCTGCCCACGACGGCCGCCTCGTCGTCGCTGATCATGGATTTCGAGTGGATGAAGCCGGGCGCGTATTTGTAGACCTTTATGCCCGCTTCGAGGAGCGCGGCGCAGTAGGACTCGGTCACATAGTAGACGTACCACTTGTCCGGGACCGCGGGCACGATGACGCGCACGTCGACGCCGCGCTTGGCTGCGAATTTGAGCGCGCTGAGCAGGATGTCGTCCGGAATGAGGTAGGGGGTCGTAAACCACAGATAATCCGTCGCGTTGTTGATCATTTCGAGATAGACGAATTCGCCGACGTTCTCATTGTCGAGCGGATAATCGCCGTAGGGCAGAACGTAGCCGCTGCCGCCGGCCGCGGGCCGTGGCTGCGGGCGGAACGATTCGTAGTCCACGCTCTCGCGCGCCGACAATTCCCACATCTGGAGGAACATCACGGCAAAATTATAGGCGCCGTCCCCTTCGAGCATCACGCCGGAATCCTTCCAGCGGCCGAAGCGTTCGATGCGGTTGACATACTCGTCGGCGAGATTGAAGCCGCCGTTGAAAGCGATGCGGCCGTCGACGACGACGATCTTGCGATGGTCGCGGTTGTTCTGCGCGACGCTCAGCACGGGGATGAAGGGATTGAAAACGCGGCAGCGTATGCCGCTCTCCTCGATCTTTTCCGGATAGTTCCACGGAAGGGTCGATATGCTGCCGACCGAGTCGTACAGGATGCGGACGTCGACGCCTTCAGACGCCTTGCGGCGCAGGATCGACAGGACGCTGTCGTAGAACTGCCCGGGCGTGAGGATAAAAAACTCGAGAAAAATATAGGATTTGGCGCTCTCCAGCGCGCGAAGCAGCGGCAGCCAGACGTCGTCGCCCATCGGGAAATAGCGCACCGATGTGTTCGTCACGAGGCTGTAGTGCGCATAGTCGTTGATATAGCGCACGCAGGAGGCGAAATGGACGCTGCCCTTGCCGGCGTCGGCGAGGACGGCGGGATCCTGCGCGATGGCGGGCGTGCTGTGCGCGAGAATGCCGCTGAGCCTGTCGGCGATTTCCTTCGTCGGCCGCTGCAGCTTGAGCAGGAGATAGAACAATCCGCCGAAAACGGGGAAGAGAACGATCGGCACGACCCACGCGAGCTTGAAATCGGAATTCGACTCGCGGTTGATGATGTGGATGACGATGACAGCGCTGAGCAGATACAGCGGCGCGGTGATGTACCGCGAGTAAATGCCCTGCACGACCCAGATAAAGAGCGCGATCTGCGCGACAAGCAGCAGACTTACGATCGTGAGCTGGCTGAAAAGTCCCCGGATGAATTTTCCGAACATGATCCTCTCCTATTATAGAAGTGCCCGTTGCTGCGGACGTTCCTATCATAGAACGATGAAATTAGTATAACACATTCAACGCTTAAAAACAAAAACCGTAAACAGCGCCGGAGAAGCGGCCTTTTTCGATCGAATTCCATAATAAGTGCAAGACTTTGTTTGCTTTGGTTGTGGATTCGGACGAAAGAGAACGATAAAATGAAAGCGAAAAGTGATTTGAAAGGCAGGATGACGGCATGAAGGCGCTGATGAAAACAGAGAGGGGCGTCGGCCATTTCGCAGTGTGCGAGATACCGAAGCCGCAGATAAAAAAGCCGGACGACGTGCTCATTCGCGTGCGCGCGGCGGGCGTGTGCGGGACGGACGTGCACATCTATCACGACACGTTCAAGAACTTTCCGCCCGTCGTGCTCGGGCACGAATTCTCGGGATATGTGGAGGAGACGGGCGGCGAGGTCGAGGGCTTCGCCAAGGGAGATCTCGTCGTCTGTGAGCCGCACACGCTGTTCTGCGGAAAATGCGAGATGTGCCGCGCGGGAAAGATCCAGCTCTGCGAGCACAAGCGCTCGCCGGGCTGGGGCATCGACGGCGCCTTTACGGACTATGTCGTCGTGCCGTCGCTGTTCCTGCACCACGTCCCGGACGGCGTCGATCCGGAGATCGCGGCGCTCGCAGAGCCGCTCGCCATCGTGACCCACGAGCTGCTCGAGCACACAAAGGTCGAGCCGATGGACACGGTCGCGATCGTCGGCGCCGGCCCCATCGGTCTGCTGTGCTGTGCGGTCGCAAAGGCCGGCGGCGCAAAGAAAGTCTATCTGACCGGGCTCGAACACGACGAGCAGATCCGTTTTCCCGCGGCGCTGCGGCTCGGCGCGGACGAGGTCGTCAACGGCTCGGCGTGCGACGCGGCGGCGCGGGTGCTCGAGCTGACGAACGGACGGGGCGCCGACGTCTGCGTCGAGGCGACCGGATCCGAGAGCGGCATCAACACGGCGATCGACGCGCTGCGGAAATGCGGGCGCATCTGCGTCATCGGCATCCCGCGGGACGACCGCGTCAGCGTCGGCTGGAAAACGCTCGTCAACAAGGTCGCGGAGATCTATTTCAACATGAGCTCGAGCGTGTCCTCCTGGGAGCGCGCGCTCGCCGTCATGGCGACCACGCCGTACGATCTCGGCGCCGCGATCACGCATCGCGCTTCGATCGAAGACTGGGAGGCCGTCTTTGACGACATACACAACGGAAAGGCGATCAAAGCCATGTTTATCCCCGACGAATACCGGAAGCTGGAGGATCGATAAATGACGGAACCGCTGAAGATCTGCATCATCGGCTGTGGCCGCGTCGCGCAGAGCCACGGCGAGGGAGCGCTCGCGTCGGAGGGCGCGGTCGAGATCTCCGCCATCGTCAGCCGAAGCGACGAAAAGCGAAATGCCTTCAGGGAGAAATTTCATGTCCCGAACGCCTATGCCGACATCGACGAGGCGCTCGCTTCGGGCACGTTCGATGCGGTCGACATATGCCTGCCCAACTATCTGCACGCCGACTGCGCCGTCAAATGCGCTGCGGCCGGCAAGCACATCCTGCTCGAGAAGCCGATGGCCAATACGTCGGCGGAGTGCGAACGCATCAACGCGGCCTGCCATGCGGCCGGCGTCACGCTGATGATCGGCCAGAGCCGCCGCTATCACGAGGCCGTCCTGCTGTCGAAAAGGCTTTGCGACGAGGGAAAGATCGGCAGGGTGATCTCCGTCACGGGCACGCTCATGGGCTATCTCGCCGCGCCGCCGACCGACTGGTGGCGCAGCAGCGAGAAGGCCGGCGGCCTGATGATCCCGCTGTGGGGCAACCACATCCTCGACTATATCCTGTTCATCTTCGGGGAGATGCCGCAGCGCGTCTACTGCGAGGCTTACAACAACAATCCCGCGTGGGAGGGAGAGGACGAAACGACGATCCTGCTCGGCTTTTCGGACGACCGCTTCGCCACGGTGCGCATGTCCTGGAACACGCGGCTCGCGCCGGAAAAGAAATGGACGGGCGATCAGAAGATGCTGGCGTCCTCCGACATCCTCTACGAGCGGTTCGTCCAGGGCGACAGGGGGACGATGCGCCTCAACGACGAGACGAAGCTGTCGCTCAACGGAGAGACCGTTTTCGACAATGCGGCCGCAAAGAACAATTTCGCGGCGCAGTACAGGGAATTCGCGGCGAGTCTTCGGGAGGGAAGAAAACCGATGACCGACGGCGACAGCGGCGTCGGTCTCATCCGCATTCAGGAAGCGGCGCTCGAGAGCGCGCGCACGCACCGGGTCATACAGCTTTGAGCGGAAAGGAATTTGAGATGCTGGACAAAATATCGCTGTCGGGGCAGATGTTCGACGCGCTGCCCGTGTGGGATCATCTGGAGGCCGCGGCCGCGTTCGGATACAAGGCCATCGAGCTGCGCAGCACACACGCGAAACCGGATTCCGACAGGGCGTATCTGACGCAGATCCGCAGCGAATGCGCGGCGCGGGGCCTCAGGATCCTCTCGCTGTCCTGCTTTACGGGAAACTACGGTCTTTTTGACGACGACGGCTGCGAAAAAGCGTTTTCGACCTTCTGCGATTACGTCGGCCTCGCCGATTTCATGGGCGCGGAGTGCGTCCGCCTGTGGCCCGCCTGGCAGGCGTCGGAGACGGCGCCGGAGGCGGTGCGCGCGCGCGCCGCGCAGTGGACGATGCGCTCCTGCGAATATGCCGCGCAGCATGGGAAAAAGGTCGTCCTCGAAATGCATCACGGGACGCTGTGCGATACGCTCGCCTCCTGTGAGGACCTCATCCGCCGCATCGGCTGCGACAACTGCGGCTTCATCCTCGACCCGGTGAACCTGTACCAGGTGCCGGCAGAGGACGTGAAGCCCTACATCCGGGCGCTGAAAGACAGGATCTTCATCGTCCACGTGAAGGATATCATCCGGCTGCCCAGCGGCGATTTTCCCTATGCGTTCCCGTACTCCTTCTACGCGCAGCATATCGGCCGCTTCACGCCGGTCGTGCCGCCCGATCCCTCCCGTACGGAATTCTATGCCCATCGCCGCATCAATCACGGCGGCGTCGATTGGGCCGGCATTTTCAGGACACTGGAGGAGGTCGGCTACGACGGATATCTGACCGTCGAGAGCGTCAATGAGACCAACCGCCTCATGCCGTCGGGCCGCGCGCTCGCGCGGGCCTGCATGCGCGATATCCGCGAAGTGCTGTCGGGACAGAGCGCCGACCTGTCGAGCTGGAACATCGTTTCGCCGCAGGTGCCGGGCGTGCACGAGGTCATCTCGCCCGCGACCCGCGACTGCCGCGTCTCGAATATCCTGCGCATCAATCTTCGCAAAGGGGAGACGTGCGCGCTCCCTTCCGGCGAACGGGAAATGAACGCGCTGCTCGTCAGCGGCAGCTGCGGGCTCGCGCTCGACGGCAGGGAATACGAGATGGGGAAGCTCGACAGCTTCTACATGCCCGGCGGCAGCGAGGCCAAGCTGACCGCGCGGGAAGACTGCTCGTTCTACGTCGGCTGCGCGGTCTGCGAGGGATACGGGAAGCCGTTCTTCCGCAAACTCGACCTGTCGCTGCCCGTCGGGGACATCCATCAGATCCACGGCAGCGGCCCGATGGCGCGCGAGGTCTTTTTCACGCTCGACCCCGGCACGCCCGCATCGCGCCTGCTGTGCGGCATCTCGTGGGGCGGGAAGGGCGGATGGACGAGCTGGCCGCCGCACCAGCACGAAAAGGATCTCGAGGAGGTCTACTGCTATTTCGACACGGAGCTGGGCGCGCAGGTGCCGTACAGAGCCTCCGGCGCGTTCGACGACATGGAGCTGCTCGTCGTCAGGAGCGGCCACATGGTGCTGGCGCCCTCCGGATACCATCCGACGGTCGCCTTCCCGTGCTCGAGCAACGCCTATTTCTGGGTGCTGACGGCTTTTTCCCATGAAAGCCGCCGCTACGATCTCGCCGTCCCCGATCCGGCGATCCGCGAGTAAAATCGAGAATGACAAAAAAATCACATTAAAAGTGGTCATTATGCACAAAATGGGGTTGAAATCTCCCTTTGGTTAGTTCAATTACTACGAGAATTTATGTAAATACACGGATTTGAATCTGTGTTATCATAAACGTATAAAGTTGCGGAGGGTGGCTTCCCATGGCGGGCTACTACAAGACATCTTTTTCTGCGCTGCCGCCGATCGAGTGTCCCTGCGGGACGACGAAGCGCGCGTTCACGGAGCTCGCGGACAGGGACGCGTCCGTCCATTATCTCAAGGTCAGCAAGGACGCGCGCGTGCATTACCACAGGAATTTTGTCGAGTTCTACACGGTGCTCGAGGGCGAGGGCTACATAGAGATCGACGGGGAAAAAGTGCCCGTCAAACCGCTCGACACGGTCAAGATCTGCAGGGGCGCCCGGCATCGCGCCGTGGGGCAGCTGACGATCCTCAATGTCGCCGTGCCGACCTTCGACCCGGAAGACGAACATTTCGATTAGCGATTTCTTTGGATTTTGCGCCCGCATGGGCGTGGGATCGGCGGCCGAGAGGCTGTCCGTATACAAAAAAACAAAGGAGAAAAAGAATGAAAAAAGTCTTAGCGCTCATCCTCGTTCTCGCGCTGGCGTTCAGTTTTGCGGCCTGCAAGACGGAAACGACCGACACGACGGACACGACGGACACCACGAGCACCCAGGATCCGATCATCGTCGGTTCCATCCAGGACATCAGCAGCGAAACTTCCGTCATGGGCCTCATGATCGCCCAAGGTATTCGCTGGCAGGTCCAGTGCATCAATGATGCGGGCGGCATCAACGGCCGTCAGATCAAGCTCGTCGAGTATGACAGCAAGGCCAATGTCGATGAGTCCATCAACGCGTACAAGCGCCTCGTGTCTGAGGGCGCCGTTGCGGTCATCGGACCTCATCAGGCGAACATCGGCATCGCGCTGGCCCCGATCTCCCAGGAGACCAAGGTGCCTATCATCTGCATGGGCATGGATAACCGCGTCACCCGCCAGGGCGAGACCGGCACGGGCGATCCCTGGAGCTACATGTTTCTGATGCAGCCTTCCTGCGACCTGCAGGGCGCGCTGATGGCGAAATTCGCGATCAACGACCTCGGCTACAAGAAGTTCGGCGTCCTCTATCGTTCGGATAACTCCTATTCCTATTCGCTGTATTATGCTTTCAAGGCGTATTGCGAAGCGAACGGCGCTGAGATCGTCGCTGTCGAGACCTTCCAGTCCGGCGACACCGATTTCAAGACCATGCTCTCCAAGCTCATCGCGAGCGACATGGAATGCCTGTTCTGCCCGAACTACACGGGCGAGCTCGTCTCCATCACCCAGCAGGCCCGCGGCCTCGGCTATGACGGCCCGATGATCAACGGCCTCGATGCGGCGCCTCCGTTCAACACGCTGTGCGGCGCTGAGTCCGAGAACGTCTATTTCATCTCCAACATCCGTCTTGACGATCCGGATGTCGTCGCTGTTGTCGACGCATTCCGCAAAGCCACCGGCAACGACGAGCCCAACCAGATCAACAAGTTCTGCGTCGGCTACGACATGATGGGCGCCCTCGCCTCCGTCATGACCGCGGGCGCGACCGATGCGGAGTCCATCCGCACGGGCATGGAGAACCTGACCGGGTATCAGGGCCTGACGGGCGTCATCACGATCAACCCGAAGACCCATCAGCCGAGCGGCCTCGAGATGATCATGCACAAGATCGAGAACGGCGAAAACGTCCCGATCAAGGCCTACACGGCGGAGCCTGTCGCTTATTAATCCGGCAACTTCAGCATAGACAAAAAGGCGAAAACTTGATATAATGCGGCCAAAGAGCAACTCTTGGGCGAGTCATTAGTCTGAGTAATGGGCTGCCTTCGCGAGTGCGGAGGCAGCCCTGTAGCCTATTTAAGGAGGAAGAAACCCATATGCCACTCCAGATCCTGTTCAACGGAATTTCGCTGGGGGCTGTTTACGCGCTGGTGGCTGTCGGCTTTTGTCTGGTGTTTTCAATCCTGAAATTCACCAACTTCGCCCACGGCGCCATGATCAGCATCAGCGCCTTTATCGGCTATTTCGCGTCCGTTCGCTTCAATCTCGGCCTGTACGGCACGCTGGCCTTCGCCATGCTCGGCGGCGCCGTGGTCGGCCTCGTCGGCGAATTCCTCGCCTTTCGGACCATCACGAAGAGAAGCTCGTCGGTCTTTTATTATTTCGTCTCCTCTCTGACATGGGGCGTCTTTCTCGAGCAGCTCATCACGCTGAAAGTCGGCTCGACGTTCATGTCCTATCCGCGCTTTTTCGATTCCCTGGTCATCCGCTTCGGAAAGGACGACAGTCTCGTCGTCTCCACCGTCGACGTTTACATGCTGATTTTCGCAGTTATCGCGCTGGCGATCCTCTTCTTTTTCTTAAACAGAACCAAATTCGGCCGAGCTATACGCGCGACGTCCTTTGACCGCGACACGGCCTATCTCATGGGCATCGACGTATATCGCTGTATTCAGATCGTCTTTGTGCTCGCGGGCATGATGGCGGGTCTTGGCGGCGTATTCCTCGGCATTACATATACGCTGACCGCTCAGCTCGGCAGCAAGATCGTCATCAAGGGTTTCATCTCCTCCATCATCGGCGGCCTCGGCAGCATCCAGGGCGCCGTCATCGGCGCGTTCCTGCTGGGCATCCTTGAGAACGTGCTGATCTATTTTATCGGCTCCGGCTGGTCGCCTGTCGTGACCTTCTCGATCATGCTCGCGTTCCTGCTCATCCGTCCGCAGGGCATCGCCGGCGTCATCGTCAACGAAAAAGCGTAAGGGGGAACAAGAAATGACGTTTATTTCATCGATCCTGACCTTCACGCTCATCACCTGCATCACCGTGTGCGGCCTGTACATCCTGACGGGCCTCACGGGCATGTTTTCTCTGGGCCAGGCGGCGTTTATGGCGATCGGCGCGTATACCGGCGGTCTGCTCGCGGTGCGGCTCAACGTCCCGTTCCCGATCTGCCTGATCGCCGCCATCGCGATGGCGATCCTCATCGGCTTTTGCATCGGCTTTCCGATCATGCGTCTGCGCAGAGACTATCTCGCGCTCGTGACGCTCGGCTTCGGCGAGGCGATCATCGCCATCATCAACCAGTCCGTCGGCATCACGGGCGGCTCGATGGGTCTCACCGGCATCCCGAAGCATACGACGACGTGGCTCGTCGTTGTCTTTACGATCCTCGCAATAATTTTTGCGAGAAACTTCCGCCGCTCGAAATTTGGCCGGCAGGCGATCGCCGTGCGCAGCGACGAACTGGCTGCGCAGTCGATGGGCATCAATGTGCCGCGCGTCAAGATGCGCTCCTTCCTCATCGCGGCGTCGCTCACGTCGCTGTCCGGCTGCCTGTATGCGTTTTTCATCCAGTACGCCGACCCGACGCTGTTCAACTGGCGCAAATCGGGCGAGTGGGTCATCATGGTCTTCTTCGGCGGCGTCAACAGCCTGACGGGATCGATCTTCGCGACCTTCCTGCTCACTTCGCTGCCTGAGATCCTGCGCTCCGTACAGCAGTACCGCCTGCTCGTTTACTCCGCGCTCGTGCTGCTCGCGATCAACTTCAAGCCCGACGGATTGTTCGGCAACTGGGAGCTTACCGACCTTTTCGTGAAGAAGAAAAAGGCCGCCGCGGGAAAGGAGACCGACAAATGAGCATGCTTGAACTTACCAATGTCAGCAAGAGCTTTGGCGGCGTGAAGGCCGTCGTCGATTTCTCGATGAAGGCCGACAGCGACCAGATCGTCGGCATCATCGGACCCAACGGCGCCGGAAAAACGACGATCTTCAACGTCATCTCGGGCATTTACACGGCCGACGCCGGCAAGATCGTCATGAACGGCATCGACATCACCAAAAAGCAGCAGTACGAGATCGCGCTGCTGGGCCTCGCGCGCACGTTTCAGAACATCCGCCTTTTCAAGGGGCTGACCTGCCTTGAAAACGTGCTCACGACCTTTGACCCGGTTTCGAAATACAGCCTGCTCGACGCGGCCTTTACAACGAAGCGCCGCCGCGAACAGGAGGAAAAGGGCCGCAAGCTCTGCATGGACTCGCTCGAATGGGTCGGTCTCGCGGATCTCGCGGACGAGCATCCGGAAAACCTCTCTTACGGCCTGCAGCGCCGCCTTGAGATCGCGCGCGCGCTCGCTTCAAGCCCGAAGGTCCTGCTGCTCGACGAGCCGGCCGCCGGCCTCAACCCGAAGGAAGTCAGCGATCTGACCGAACTCATCTACCGCATCAAAAAAGAGCGCGGCATCACCATCCTGCTCATCGAGCACCGCCTTGAGGTCGTCATGACCATCTCGGAGATCATCTATGTGCAGAACTTCGGCGAGACGATCTCCGTCGGCACGCCGAAGGAAGTGCAGAGCGATCCGAAGGTCATCAGCGCCTATCTTGGGGAGGACAACTGATATGAGCGAAACACTGCTGAGCATAGAGAATATCAGCGTCAATTACGGCCATATCACGGCGCTCATCGACGCCTCCATCGAAGCGAAGAAGGGGCAGATCGTCTCGATCATCGGCTCCAACGGCGCGGGGAAAACGACGCTGCTGCGCACGATCTCCGGCCTCGTCAGGCCGAAGCACGGCAACATAATGATGGACGGGCGCGAGATCATCGGCATGAAGCCCAACAAGATCGTCGAGCTCGGCGTCACGCACGTCCCCGAAGGGCGCAAGGTTTTTTCGGGTCTTACGGTGCGCGACAATCTGCTCGTGGGCGGTTATCTCTACTCGGGCGCAAAACTGCAGAAAACGCTGGATGAGACGTTCGAGCTTTTCCCGATCCTGAAGGAGCGCGAGAAGCAGTTCGCCGGCACGCTGTCCGGCGGCGAGCAGCAGATGCTCGCCATCGGCCGCGGCATGATGGCGCACCCCAAGATCATGCTGCTCGACGAGCCGTCGCTCGGGCTCGCGCCCATCATCATCAGCAACGTGTTCAATTATATCCGCACGATCCGGGATTCCGGCGTCACGATCCTGCTTGTGGAGCAGAATGCGAAAAAGGCGCTGGAGACCTGCGACATAGCCTATGTTCTCGAAAACGGCCGCATCACCCTGTCCGGCACGGGCAGCGAGCTGCTGCATTCGCCGGCCGTCGTCGCGGCATATCTCGGCGAACAGCGCAAATGATCCGCCGCGGATAAAACGCTCCCGCCCGGCATTCAACCGGGCGGGATTCTTTTGAAAAGAGTCGGAAATGGAACACAAGCCAAAGACCAAACTTGTCGTCATGACCTACGGGTGCATGATGCTCATCGGCGTCGTCGTGGCGACCGTCAATTCGACGCTCGTGCCCCTTGCCGCGATGTTCGGCACCGATCTCTCGCAGGTGAGCTATCTGCTGTCCTGCCTCGGGATCGGGCGCATCGTCACCCAGCTTTTCTGCGGGCCGCTCGCCGACCGGTACGGCAGGAAAACGATCGCCCTCATCGGCCTTGTGCTGATCCTGACGTTTTTTATGACGATGCCGCTGCTGCACAGCTTTGCGCTCGCGCTCGCGGTGAGCGTCGTCGGCGGCATGGGATTCGGCATGGTCAATACGTCGATGCTCGCGCTCATCTTCGACTGCTTCGCCCCTGTCGGCCGCAATTCGACCGCGCAGTGCTACGTTCAGCTGTTCTACTCCCTCGGGGGCGTCATAACGCCGGTCGTGGCCAACCGACTGCTGACCAACGGCATGGACTGGAGCCTGCTGTACCGGGGCTGCGGATTTTATGCGCTCGCGCTGCTCGTCGCCGCGGCCGTGATCCCGTTCCCGCCGCGCTATATCCGCGGCACGGACGAAGCGGGTTTCGTTCATAAGCCGCGCCTCATGCGCGAGGGCATCCTCATCTGTCTCGCCGTCTTCTTCATCTACAGCGCCGGCATCGTGACGACGACATGGATCTCGGCCTTCTCCGCCGACAAGCTCGGCATCAGCGACACGACGGCGGTGCTCGTGCTGGCGGCTTACAACATCGGCTGTGTCGCCGGGACCCTGTTTTTCGCGCAGCTCCTCAAGCGCGTGCACGGCACCATCCTTCTGATCGTCAACGCCTGCGTCGCGTTTGCCGCGTATTGCGTGTGCATGCTCGCAAAGAGCATTCCGCTGTTTCTCGCGTCGGTGTTCGCGGCGGGCTTCGTCGTCGCCATCGCTTTCAATATCGGCGTCGGCGTGGGCGGCGAGCTGTTCAGCGACAACGCGGCGACGATCGCGGCCATGATCTCCGTGACGTCGGCGCTGAGCACGCTGCTGCTGCCGGCGGGGACGGGGATGCTGCTGCGCGCCGCGGGCATCCGGACGGCGTTTTCGAGCGTCGTGGTACTGAGCGGCATCGCGGTCGTCGTCGAGCTGCTGCTGCGAAGGCGCTACTTGTATCTGAAAGGGGCGGGGAAGACCGCCTGTACAGGGGAAAAGTGAACGGAACGTCCCTCGCCGGGCGTTCCGTGCGATCGAAAAAGCGAGCCCCCGCGAATTTTCACATTCGCGGGGGCTCGCCGTATGGATGACCGCCGCCGGGCTGCGGCCGCGGTTCAATGGATCCTGATCGCTTTTTCAGCCGCTTCAAGGGACAGCCGCATCGCTTCAAAAACATGCGCCTGTGTCATGGAGCGCTCCGTGCCGTTGATGCAGTCGAGGATGAAATCGCCGAAGAAGGGGAAGCCGACCTTTCCGCAGACGTCGTAGCGGTGCTCGCCCTGCGCGTCGGTGAACAGCACGTGGTCGCCTTCGTTCGTATTGGCGAGATCGATGTATTTGCGGATCTCGAGCGTCGCTTTTTCGCCCATCACGAAGACGCGTCCGTCGCCCCACGCGCCGAGACCGTCGGGCGTGAACCAGTCGACCCGGCAGTATCCGGCCGCGCCGCTGTCGGCGAGCAGGCATGCGTCGCCGTAGTCCTGGAAGGCGGGGTGGTCTGGATTCGCGTAGTTCGCGTACCGGCTGGCCGTCACGCTGGCGCTTTGGGCGCCGGTGTAGGACAGAAACTGCTCGAACTGATGGCTGCCGATGTCGTTGAGGATCTCGCCGCTCTGGGCGGGATCCCAGAACCAGTCGGGGCGCGCGGGCCTGTTGAGCCGGTGCGGCGCAAGAATGGTCACCTGCAGCACGCGCCCGAGCTTTCCCTCGTCGATGAGCCGCTGCGCATAGACCGCGCTTTCGACATGGATGCGTTCGCCGAAATAGACGTAATACTTCCGGCCCGTCTGCGGCACGGCCCGCCGCACTTCCGCGAGCTGGGAAAAGGTCGTCATGCCCGGCTTGTCGGCATAGAAGTCCTTGCCGGCCGCCATCACGCGAAGCCCGAGCGCGGCGCGAAGATTGGGGATATCGGCGCTCGCGACGAGCCGGATGCGGTCGTCGGCGAGGATCTGCTCGACGCTTTGTGCGGCTTCCGCCTCAGGATACCGCTTCAAAAAGGCGGCGAGCAGCGCCGCGTCCCGCTCGTACACATACCGCAGCGTGGCGCCCGCTTCGCGCAGTCCGTTGCACATGGCGTAGATATGGCCGTGGCTGAGCCCCACCGCCGCAAAGCAGAATTCACCCGGCTTTACGACTTTGACAGCGTTCTTTGATTCCGGGGCGTAATTGATGCCGTCCGTCTTTTGCACTGTGCTGCCTCCCATGGTCAAAGCGTGCCGCCGACTTGGATTTTGTCGTTTTTGAAGCCCTCGATGCTGACGGATTTCGTATAGAACTTCGTCGCGCCCGCGACGATCCCTGCCTTCGTGTAAAAGGGATCCGCCGGCGTCATGGGCAGATGGACCGTCTTTTTCGTAAAGGCGGACTGATAGGTGGCGGCGATGAATTCGATCGCGCGGCGTCCGTCTTCGCCCGTCACGAAGGGAGACGTGCCTGTCTCGAGAGCGCGAAGCACGTCGTCGATCTCGGCGGTATGCGCCGTATATTTCGTTTCAACGCCGTCGGCAAGATCCTGCAGCTTCCTGAGCAGGGCCTCGTTTTCTTTCGGAAAACCGTTCTCCAGCTGTTCGTCCGCATAGATGTGCAGCGGCAGCTCGACGCTCGCTTTTTCGGCGTCGATGATCAGGCGCTGCTCCTCGCCGTGGTGCAGCAGCGAGCTGACGACGGTCCCGACCGCGCCGGATTTGAATCTGACGAGGCACATCGAGATATCTTCGACCTCGCTGTTGGTGTGCGCTTCGTTGTCGACAGTCGCCGTGACGCTCTCGACGGGCCCCATGAGCGACAGGAAAAGGTCGATATGGTGGATGCCGTGGATGAGCGTACAGCCGCCGCCCTCCGTCTCCCAGCGCCCGCGCCATGAAAGGTTATAATAATTCTCACCGCGCCACCAGAGCGACGTGACGAGCGCAGCATACTGTTTGCCCATCAGGCCGCTGTCGACGAGCGCGCGCGCCTTGACGGCGTCGGGCTTGAAGCGGTTCTGGGCGACCGTCGCGAGCAGCGCGCCGCTCTTTTTCGCCGCCGCGATCATGCGGTCGCATTCCTCGAGCGTCGGGGCGAGGGGCTTTTCGCACAGCACGCCGATGCCCGCGTCCAGCATCGCGACGGCGATGTCGCAATGCAGCGAGGGCGGCAGGCACAGCGAAACGAGATCCGGCTTTTCGGAGGCTCCGAGCAGCTCGAGCGCATCCCCGACAGCGACAGCGCCGGTCAGATGATGGTCGTCGATCTTGGCCTGGGCCTTTTCTTTATGGACATCGACAAGCGCGGTGATCCGGCAGCGCTCGGGGAAGGTCAGGTAGCCTTCGATGTGGCTGTCCGAGATGGCGCCCGTTCCGATAATGGCAACTTTAATCATGCGATCGTTGCTCCTTTCAAGCGTTTTCCGCAAGATCCCTGTAGTGCGGATAGTCTTCGAACATGCCGCCGCTGCGGTCGTAAAATTCGCCGCAAAGCGAATAGCCTCCGTTTTTCATGGCGGTCCAGTTTTCGCTATTCGTCGGGTTGTAAGTCTTCATCCGGTCCCAGTTCACATAGTTCTGCCAGCCGTTGCTTTCGACGACCGGCAGCCGCAGACTGGGCAGACAGCCGAGACGCGCCGCAAAGCTCTTGTTGACCTCCACCATCAGCGGGCCGACCGTCAGGTCGGCGCAGAAGCAGGGGACGCCGCGGCGGCCCGCCTCCTCGATCATGCGGTAGGTCACGGTCATCGTCTTGGCGATCGGCTTGAGCGCGATGGCGGAATAGCCGAGCTCATCGATGCGCTGCGCGACATCGGCGGGGGAGTGCGCGCTCTCGTCCGCCGCCACTATGACCGGCAGCGAGGACACGTTGACGAGGTAATCCTCGGGGAAAGGCTCTTCGACAAGCACCGTGCGCTCGAGGACGCCGATCTCGTCGGCATATGTGATGAGCGAGCGCAGCCGTTCGATCGAATCGTAGCGCCCGTTCGCGTCGAGATAGTACGCGATGTGTCCGCTGTCCGTATAGGGAGTCGCGATGTCCTTTACCGCCTCGTGCACCTCCAGGATGCGGCGTTTGTCCCACGCGAGCATCTTTTCGGGATCGCCGTCCCGGTCGGGATCGGAACCGATCTTGATCTTCAGGAAAAAGAAACCTTCCTGCGCGAGCGCGCGGATCTCGTCGAGCGACACGCCGTAGGAGATGAGCGGTATGACGGAGATGCGGTCATAGCGGCTGCGCATGTACGGCTTCGCGCCGTCCGGCATGAGCGCATCCATGCCGGCGCCGCCGTTCAGCTTCGAGTACAGCTTCCAGAGCGCGTGGTCCACCGGCACAAGGGCGTTGAGCACGAAGGTGGTGCGCAGCGCGCGCCCCGTCACCGCCTTTGCGTACGCGAGGGTCTGCGGGAAGATCGCGTCGACGGCGGCCGCCGGCGTGGTGAATTCGCGCCCGACGAGCTGCTTTGCGGCGTACTCCGTGATGAGGTACATCATCGCGCTCGAAGCCGCGGGCGATGCGGCGGAAAACACGTCCTTGTCGGACCACAGCGTGTTCTCGCAGCCGAGTCCGTCGGCTTCCAGGCCGCCGTCAGTCTGCAGCCAGACGCAGCTTTGCCAAAGGCTGTTGAGAGCGCCGCCCTTGAACCCGAACGGGTGGACGAGAGGCTCGATTTCAAAGTTGCACAGAGCTTTCTGAATGATCGGCATGGAGGTCCTCCGGCAGATTTTTGCCCATAAAAAATTACATCTCCATCATAACATTTTGGCGGGGAGATGTAATTAAACAAAGTATTAGGGATATTATACAAAATACTGTTTCGGCCGGGATTATTCGGTGTCTAAATCGTCATGCGGCGGAAGGGCGCCGCGGTGGGAAAGCACCTGCGAGGGCGAGATGCCGTAGGACATCTTGAAGCGGCGGGAAAAGTAGGCGATGCTCTCGAAACCCATCTCGTCGGCGATCTCGCTGATGGTCTTGTCGCCGGAGATGATCATGCGCAGCGCCGTGTCCATGCGCATCTGATTGTGGTAGTTTTTTACGGTCGTGCCCGTGTACTGGCGGAACACCTGGCCGAGATAATTGGGCGAGAGATACAGCTGCTTCGCGAGCTCGTCGACGCTGATGTGCTTGTCGAGGTTGTCCATGATGTATTCCTTGATCCTGTCGATGAGCAGCATGGTGCGAACGGCGGAGCCGCCCTCGTGGCCGGCCTCGCTGTCGATCATCCAGTTGACGATGTGCAGCACGCAGCGGATGATCTCCCGGCGCTTGATGTTGAGCGTGTAGCGCAAGTCGCCCATGGTCATCGGCTTCGTCAGCTCGTTGAACAGGGAAAGCGTGCGGGACACGGAGGGGTTGTCCGTGGGCAGCAGGAGCGGAAGATCTTCCCGCAGCGGCAGCTCGGGGGAGAAGGAATAGGAGAAGCCGATATAGATGTTCTGCGCTTCCAGCCTGCCGGTATTGTGAAACGAGTGCTCCTTGCCGGGGGGCATGAGGAACAGGCAGTTGTCGCTCGAAATGGCGCGCTCATTCCCGCAGTCCATGATGAAGGGGTCCGGCGCCGTTTTATAGATATAGACCAGCTCCCAGAAATCGTGGGAATGGTAGCGCCCGAAATAGCCGGGCGGACAGGTGACGCGGCCGAATAGTTCGGTGCGCACGTTGTCGTTCAGCTCGAGCTGTTCGCGGCTCTCCTCATAATGGAGCGGCTTTGTCTGGGCCATACGGATGCCTCTTTCCCGATCGGTGTTTAAAATCCGTGATACCTGCTAATCCTCAGCGACTTTCTGCTTATAACGCATACCCATTCTATGGTATAATATCTCATAAACGATTGCAATGCCGCTTCTGTTTTCTGATCTTATCATAATACAAAACGCACTGGAGGTCAAAATGAAAGATTTTGCCGGAAATGGCTACCTCATCAACAATGCGGTCGGGCAGCGCCTGTATGAGGAGTATGCCCGCGACATGCCGATCTTCGACTATCACAATCATCTCAGCCCGCAGGAGATCTATGAGAATAAATCGTTCGGCGATATCACGGAGCTGTGGCTCGCCCACGATCATTACAAATGGCGCGCCATGCGCGCGGCTGGCGTCGATGAGTATTATATCACGGGCGGCGCGCCGTCCAAAGAGAAATTCATCGAATTTGCAAAGGTGACGGAAAAACTGATCGGATGCCCGCTGCATTACTGGGTGCACTTTGAACTCGCCCGGTATTTCGGCGTCACCGAACCTCTCACCGGGCGCAATGCGGCGGATATTTACGAGCGGTGCAGCACAAAGCTGCGGGAGCCGGACTTCGGAGCCCGCGGGATCATCGGGCGCTCGCATGTGAAAACGCTCTGCACGACGGACGATCCGACGAGCGATCTGCGCTGGCATGCGCTGATGGCGAAGGAAAACGCGCCCTTCCGGATGCTGCCGACGTTCCGCGCGGACAGAGCGCTGCAGATCGGCAGCGCCGGCTATGCGGCATTCCTTTCGGAGCTCGCCCGCAGCGAGGAGATGGATGTCGACGACCTCGGCTCGCTGCTGCGGGCGCTCGAGCACGCGCTGCTGCGCTTCAAAAAGGCCGGCTGCGTCGTGTCCGACCACGGACTGAGCGGCATCGCCTTTGCGCCGTACAGCGAGGAGGCGGCGGCGCGGATCTTCGAGGCGAAGCGCGCGGGGAAGGCGCTGACGGCGCAGGACATCGCCGTCTACCAGACCTTCCTGTATGTCCGGCTCGCCGCGCTGTATGCGAAAAACGGCGTCGTCATGCAGCTGCACCTCGGCGCCGTGCGCAACAACAACAGCGCTTTGTTCGAAACGCTCGGCCCCGACTGCGGCGGCGATTCGATCGGGGAATCGCTCGCCGTCTCGGATCTCGGACGGCTGTTGGATGCGATGGACGGCAGCGGGGCGCTGCCCAAAACGATCATTTATCCCATCAATCCCTCCGATTTCACGCCCGTTGCGACGATGGCGGTCAACTTCTGCTGCGGAAAAGCGCCCGGCTATGTGCAGCTCGGCAACGCCTGGTGGTTCAACGACACGGTGCGCGGCATCCGCCGTCAGCTGACCGATCTCATGGAGACGGGCCTGCTGCCGGCCTTCGTCGGCATGCTGACCGACAGCCGCAGCCTCACGTCCTTCCCGCGGCACGATTTCTTCCGCCGCATCCTCTGCGACCTGCTCGGGGAATATGTCGAACGCGGCGAGTTCCCCTGGGACGAGGAGATCCTCGGCGCCATGGTCCGGGACATCTGCTACAACAACGCCGCGCGCTATTTCGAAGGCGCGTCCCTATGAGACAATTCCGGTATGACAACGAGGAGCCCGATTACAGCCGGCTCAGCGGTGTCGGCGGCTGGCTGCTGTTCCTGATCCTGCGGCTGGTGCTTTCGGCGGTCTCGAGCGGCTGGGGGATTTTTGAGGCGGTGAAGGCCGGCAGATGGGTGTTCGCCGGGCTCTATGTCGTGACGCTGCTGCTCGCGGGGCTCACGGTCGTCCTCATCTTCCTGCGGAAAAAGCAGCTCCGCTGGGCTTATTATGCCTTTGCGGCGGCGAGCCTGCTCGATTATTTTCTCGCGCAGGATGCGTCGGCCTTCATCGCCTGCATGGCCGTCGAAGCCGGATGGATCCTGTATCTCATCCTCTCCGTGCGCGTGAAGCTGCTCACGGGAGAGATGAAGCCGCCCGAGGACTGACAGATAACAAGCGCCGTCGGTATGCTGCCGGCGCTTGCTTGGCGGAATAGCGGCAATCGTTTTCACGTCAACAAGAACAAATTTTCGGAATAAGGCCCCGATTATATTGACATATCCGCTGTTTCGGTTCTATAATCAAGAAAAAGACGGTGGAATTCATGAAACCGTTTGCATGAAACCAAATCCAAACAAGGAGCAGAGCAATGATCAGAGAGTGGAACGAGGAATCGCTCGATCACCGCAACGCGCTGCTGTACGCGATGGGCATCAGCGAAGAGGATGCCCGGCGCCCCGTCATCGGCATCGTGAGCGGCTGGAACGAGATGAACCCAGGGCATTTTCCCTTCAAGGACGTCATCGGCGACATCAAGGCGGAGATTTATGCGGCGGGTGCGCTGGGACTCGTGCTGCCGTCGCTGGGCATCTGCGACGGCATCTGCAGCAACACGCCGGGCGACCGCTACACGCTGCCGACGCGCGATCTCGTCTCGAGCGAGGTCGAGACGCTCGCGGAGCTCAATATGCTCGAGGGCATGGTGATGCTTTCGACCTGCGACAAGGTCGTGCCGGGCATGATCATGGGCGCGCTGCGGGTGAATATCCCGGCCGTGATGTTCACGGGCGGCTTCATGGCGGCGGGACACTACGACGGCAGAATGCTGACGCTCACGCACTGCAAGCAGGCGTACGCCGCTTATGTGGAAGGCAAAATGTCCCGCGAAGAGTACAAGGCGATCGTCCGCAACGTCTGCCCGACACCCGGCGCGTGTCCCTTCATGGGCACCGCGAACACCATGTGCGCGACGGCCGAGATCCTCGGCTTTTCGCCGCACGGGAACGCGAGCGTGCGCAGCGGGACGGCCGCCTGGCGGGAGATGGCGAAGACGGCCGCGCGCCGCATCGTCGAGCTCGTCCGGCAGGAGATCCGGCCGCTCGACCTCATCACGAAGGAGAGCTTCGACAACACCGTGCGCTACATGATGGCGACGGGAGGCTCGACCAACAGCCTGCTGCATATCCCGGCGATGGCGCGGCAGGCGGGCTTTGACATCACGCCCGAGGATTTCGACCGCATCAGCGGCGAAGTCCCGTGCATCAGCGCGATTTATCCCAATCATCCGACCTACACGATGGAGGAGTTCTCGGCGGCCGGCGGCCTCGGCGCGGTCATGAAGGAGCTCGCGAAAGCGGGCCTCGTCGACACCGCGGCGAAGGGGATGTTCGGCACGATCGCCGACAAGATCGCGCTCGCCGAAAACAGGAACACCGACGTCATCCACACCTGTGCGGCGCCGATCAACAAGGAGGGCGGACTCGCCGTGCTGCACGGCAACATCGGGACCGACAGCGCCATCGTCAAATTCAGCGCCGTCGACCCGGCCGCCTGGAAATTCACCGGAAAAGCGAAGATCTACGAGTCGCAGGACGACGCGTGGCGCGCCATCCTCGACGACGAGATCGTCGCGGGGGATGTCGTCGTCATACGCTATGAGGGGCCGAAGGGCTCGCCCGGCATGCCGCATATGGAGACCTTCATGGCGGCGGTGCTCGGCAAGGGCCTCGGCGCCGATATCGCGCTTGTCTCGGACGGCCGCTTTTCGGGCGCGACGGGCGGGCTCGCCATCGGCCATGTGAGCCCCGAAGCCTACGAGGGCGGCAACATCGCGCTGCTGCGGAACGGCGACGTCATCACCGTCGACATCGAGAACCGTTCGCTGCACGCCGACGTGAGCGATGAGGAATTCGCCCGCCGCAAAAAGGACTGGAGCCCCATCGTCAAGAAGGCGCGGGGCTGGCTCGAGCTTTACAGACGGAACACGACGTCGGCCCATCGCGGGGCGACGGTCTTCTGGGACGACCGGCATGAATAACATAAAGGACGTCGCGCGCCGCGCGGGCGTCTCGGCGAGCACAGTGTCGCGGGCGCTCAGCGATAAGACCTGCGTGTCCGAACAAACGCGCGCGCGCATCCTCGAAGCGGCGGCAGAGCTCAACTATTCGCCGAACATCATCGCGAAAAGCCTCAAAATGGGGCGCACGAATACCGTTGCGCTCATCATCCCCAGCATCCGGAACCACATCTTTCCCGAGATCGCCTGCGGGGTGGAGGATGAGGCGCGCCGCCACGGCATCACCGTCATCCTGTGCAATACCGACGAAAACGACGCCGTGGAAAAAGAGTACATCGCCAAGCTCCGCACACAGTGGGTCGACGGCGTCATCGTCGGCACGATGAAGCCCGACTCCGATCATATCCGCCGCCTGCGGGACGAGGGATTTCCCATTGTTCTGACCTCGCGCTATTACGGCGACGACGGTTTCGATACCGTCGCCGTCGACAATTTCGGCGCGGCGCGCGGCGCGGTCGACTATCTAATCCGGCGCGGCTGCCGGCGCGTCGCCGTGGCTCTCGGCATGAGCGAACTGAATATCTACAAAGATCGCTTTGCCGGTTACAGACAGGCGCTGGCGGACGCGGGCATCCCCTTTGACGAGGCGCTCGTGATCCCCGATGCGGGCGGAAGCGACGAGCTCTATTTCAGGGTGCAGTCGCTGTTTTCCCGCGGGCTTGCGCCCGACGCCGTTTTCGCGACGAACGATCCGAAGGCCATCGTCGTGCTGCGCGCGCTGCGGGACGCGGGACTGCGCGTGCCGCAGGACGTGTCGGTGTTAGGCTTTGACAACATCGAGCTGAGCGCGATGCTCGAGCCGCCGCTGACGACGGTGTCCCAGCCCTTCTACCGCATGGGCGCGCTCGCCATGAAAAAACTCATCTGCCAGATCGAAGCGAAGGAATCGGGCGAGACCTATGCGCCGCGCGTCAATCTGATGGACACGGAGCTCATTGTGCGCAAGTCGACACGTTGAATGCTTTATTCATAAGAAACGGAGAAGATAAATGGCACAGCATGAGAAATTCAATTTCACCTCGCTCGATCAGCTGAAGGCGAAGATCGCGGAACTCGGCGCGGATATCCGTCTTTCGGACGATTTTTCGGTCTTTCAGAGGCCTGTAAAGGTTGGCGGCCTTACAGCGCCGAACGCCTTCGCCTTTCTGCCGATGGAGGGCTGCGACAGCAACCGCGACGGTTCGCCGAGCGCGCTTGTCAGCCGCCGCTATCACCGGCTCGCGGAGGGCGGCTACGGCCTCATCTGGTGGGAGGCCTGCGCGATCGTGGAAGAGGGGCGCGCGAACGAGCTGCAGATGTGGCTCAATAAAGGCAATGTCAAGCAGTTCGCTGCGCTGCTCGCGGATACGAAAAAGGACGCGAAGGAAAAATACGGGCACACGACGGTCAACGTGCTGCAGCTGACGCATTCGGGCCGGTATGCGCGGCCAGTCGGTCACAAGGCGGCGCCCATCATCCCGCAGCACGACCCGCTGCTCGATCCCCGCGTCGGCCTCAAAGGCGACGAGCCCGTGGTGACGGACGAATATCTCGACAGCCTCGTGCAGCGGTATGTGGATTCCGCGGTGCTCGCGAAGGAAGCGGGCTACGACGGCGTCGACATCAAATCCTGCCACCGCTATCTCATGAGCGAGATCCTCGCGAGCCATACGCGCGAGGGGCGCTACGGCGGCAGCTTCGAAAACAGGACGCGCCTGCTGCGGGACGCCGTCAAGGCGGTGCGCAGGGCCGTCGGCGACGATTTCATCATCGCCTGCCGTTTCAACGTCTTCGATGCGCACCCGTATCCCTACGGGTTCGGCGTCGACAAAAACGATTACATGAAATTCGACCCGACCGAGCCGATGGCGCTCGTGCGAATGCTGAAGGAGCTCGGCGTCAATCTGCTGTCGAATTCGGGCGGCAACCCGTATTATCTCAACCCGCAGGTCACGCGCCCCTTCGACACCTCGAGTCTCGGCATCCCGACGCCCGACGAGCATCCGCTCGAGAGCATCGCGCGGCTGTTCTCTTTTACGCGGCAGATCCAGAAGGAGGCGGGGGACATCCCGGTCGTCGGCAACGGCTATACGTGGCTGCGGCAGTTCATCCCCTACGCGGGCGCGGCGAATCTCGCCGACCGCTCCTGCAGCTTTATGGGGCTGGGCCGCTCGAGCTTCGCTTACCCCGACGCGCCGCACGACATCATGACAAACGGCGCGATGGACCCGAACAAATGCTGTATCACCTGCAGCAAATGCACGCAGATCATGCGCGACCACGGCACGACGGGCTGCGTCATCCGTGACGCCGCCGTCTACGCGCCCATCTACAAGGCGGCGAGAGCCGATGCGGAGGCAAGGGAAAATGCAGCTCAAAAATAGGCTCGGCCGCGTCTATGCGCCGTACAAGGTCGATTTTATCGAGCGCGACGTGCGGCCGCTCGCGGACGACGAGGCGCTCATCCGGATCAAAGCGAGCGCCATATGCGGCAGCGACCTGCACATTTTCAAAGGCAAGCACCCCTCGGCGCCGCTGCCCGTGACCATCGGCCACGAGATGAGCGGCACGATCGAGGCGGTCGGCGCCGGCGTCACAAAATTCGCGGCGGGCGACCGCGTCACGGTCGAGCCCTGCATCGTCTGCGGCAAGTGCGACGCCTGCCGGCACGGCGAATACAGCTTCTGCGAGCACATCAGCTTCACCTATCGGAACGGCGACGGTGCGATGGCGGACTACATCGTCATCAAAGAGCCGTATATTTATAAGCTCCCCGAACGGCTGTCGTTCGAGGAGGGAAGCCTCATCGAACCGCTGTCCGTCGCGACCCACGCCGTCCGGCGCGCCGATATAAAGCTCGGCGAGCGCGTCGCGGTCATGGGCGCGGGCGCGATCGGCCTGATGGTCACGGCGCTGTGCCGCCTGAGCGGCGCGTCGGACATCATCGTCAGCGACGCGTCGGCGCACCGCCTTGAGGTCGCCCGCGAATTCGGCGCCACGGCGACGGTCCTTGCGCCCGGCGAAGACATCGTCGAAGCCGTCGCCGCCCGCACAAACGGGAAAGGCGTCGACAAGAGCTTTGAATGCGTGGGCAGGGAACAGACCTTCGTGCAGGCGATGAAGACGCTGCGCAAGAACGGTCTCGCGACGATCGTCGGCATTTTTGAGCAGCCGGACATCACCATTCCGGCCGCCCGCTTCATCACGCACGAGATCCGCGTGCAGGGCGCGCAGGGCTACTGCTTTGATTTCCCCGTCGCCCTCGAAGCGAGCGAGCACATCGATCTTCGGCGGCTGATCACCCATGAATTCCCGATGCAGGACCTGCAAAAGGCGCTGGAGACCTGTCTCGACCGCGACAGCGGCGCGATCAAGGTCGTGCTGAAGCCGTCGCAGAAATAGTTCCAAGATCCGCCCGCGGACGGTCAATCCGCGGAAGAAAACATCTTTATGGAGGCATGAACATGAAAAAAACAGCAGTTGTGACCGGCGGCAGCCGCGGCATCGGTTTTGCCATCGCGCGCCAGCTCGGCGAGGACGGCTTCAACGTCGTCATCGTCGACATGAACAAAAAAGAGGATTATGCCGACAACTTCCGGCAGCTCGCGGACAAGGGGATCGATTATCTCTACATCCAGGGCAACATCTGCGACGCGGCGGACCGTGAAAAGGTCGTCAGCGAAGCCGTTTCGAAATTCGGCGGCATCCATGTGCTCGTCAACAATGCGGGCGTCGCGCCGAAGGTGCGCAACGATCTGCTCGAGATGACCGAGGAGAGCTTCGACCGCGTCATCGGCATCAATACGAAGGGAACGATGTTCTTTACCCAGCGCATCGCAAAGCAGATGATCTCCCAGCCGATGGAAGGCAAAAAGCGCGGCACGATCGTCAACGTCTCCTCCTGCTCGGCCGAGGTCAGCTCGATCGGGCGCGGCGAATACTGCATCTCCAAGGCGGGCGTTTCGATGCTCACGACACTGTATGCCGACCGTCTCGCCAAAGAGGGCATCATCGTCAACGAGGTGCGCCCGGGCGTCATCGCGACCGACATGACCGCCGTCGTCAAGGAAAAATACGACAAGATGTTCGCCGACGGCGTTTTCCCGATCGCCCGCTGGGGCCAGCCCGAGGACATTGCCGGCGCCGTGAGCGCCTTCTGCTCCGACAAATTCCTCTATACGACGGGCAACTACGTCGACATCGACGGCGGCTTCCACATCAAGCGCCTGTGACCGAAAGGAGAATCCATGCGAGAGACGACCGTGACCATCGGCGGGCGCAGCGTCCGCCTTTACACCCTGAATACGGCTGTCATCGGCACGGGCGCGGCGGGGTTTAACGCAGCCGACCGCCTGTGGCAGTACGGCCAGAAGGACATCGCGATCATCACCGAGCACATCAATGCCGGCACGTCGCGCAACACCGGCTCCGACAAGCAGACGTATTATAAGCTGTCGCTGTCGGGCGACGATCCGGACAGCGTGCGCGCGCTCGCGGGCGTGTTGTTCGCCGGCCAGTGCGTCGACGGCGATATCGCGTTGTGCGAGGCGGCGCTGTCCGCACAGAGCTTCCTGCGGCTGTGCGAGCTCGGCGTTCCGTTCCCGAAGAACCGCTACGGCGAATACATCGGCTACAAGACCGACCACGACCCCAACCGCCGCGCGACGAGCGTCGGCCCTTACACATCGAAGCGCATGACGGAGTGCCTCGAGCGCTCGGTCGCAGAAAAGGGCATCCGCATCTTCGACAAGCTGCAGGTCGTGCGCATCGTCTCGAAGGACGACAGGCTCGCCGGCGTGCTGTGCGTTGACCTCGATGCGGCAGACGACGCGCACCGCTTCGTCGCCTTCAACTGCACGAACCTCATTTTTGCGACGGGCGGCCCCGCGGGCATGTACGCAGACAGCGTCTATCCGCTCGGTCACTACGGCGCGACGGGCGTCGCCTTTGAAGCCGGCGTGCGCGGCAAAAACCTGACGGAATGGCAGTACGGCCTCGCGTCGGTTCGCCCGCGCTGGAACGTCAGCGGCACATATATGCAGGTGCTGCCGCGCTTTGTCTCGACGGACAAGGACGGCAAGGACGAGCGCGAATTCCTCTTCGATTTCTTCGCGGACAAGGGGGAGATGCTCTCGAAGGTCTTCCTAAAGGGCTACCAGTGGCCGTTCGACGTTCGCAAGGTCGACGGCGGCAGCTCGATCATCGACATCCTCGTTTATATCGAGAGCTGCATCAAGGGGCGCCGCGTTTTTCTCGATTTCCGCAGCAATCCGCGCGGCGAGCCGATAGACTTCTCAGCCCTTGCGCCGGAGGCGCGCGATTACCTTGAAAAGGCCGGCGCCTGTTTCGGCACGCCCGTCGAGCGCCTGCTGCACATGAACGCGCCCGCGGTCAGCTTCTATATGGATAAGGGCGTCGATCTTCAGAAAGAACCGCTGGAGATCGCGCTGTGCGCACAGCACAACAACGGCGGCGTCGCCATCGACTGCTGGTGGCAGACCAATATCGAGGGCTTTTTCGCGGCGGGCGAGGTGAGCGCGAGCCACGGCGTCTACCGTCCGGGCGGCAGCGCACTTAACGCCGGACAGGTCGGTTCGACGCGCGCGGCGCAGTATATCGCCGCACGGCGCACCGCGGAACCCGCCGACGAGGGCGCGTTCCTGCGCGCCTGCGCAGCGCCGATGGGGGAGTGCATGGCCCTTGCGGACCGGACGGCCGGCGGCGGCAGCAACGTAAAGGAGCTGTTCGACGCGGCGGCGGCGCGCATGAGCAGGGTCGGCGCGGCCATCCGCGACGGCGAAGGGATCAGAAAAGCGCTCGGCGAGATAAAGCAGGAGCTGGATACGTTTGCGTCGCTTGTCAGGACGGAAAAGCCCGCCGACGTCGCGCGCATGTACCGGCTGCACGATACGCTCGTCTGTCAGTACGTCTATCTCAGCGCCATGGTCGATTACGCCGAGAACGGCGGCGCAAGCCGCGGCAGCGCGCTGTATTCCGACAAAAACGGCAAGCTGCCGTATACTTCGCTGCCGGAGATCTTCCGCTTCACGCTCGACGACGGCAGCCGCGGCGGCCGCGTGCAGGAGGCCGCATACAAAGACGGCGCCTGTTCGTTCAGCTGGCGGGACGTGCGGCCGATGCCGCAGGACGACGATTTCTTTGAGAACGTCTGGCGCAGCTACCGGGAGAACGGCAATATCGATTGATCTTCGGAAAGAGGAGCCCTGCGGGGCTCCTCTTCTTTGGCCCGGCGCCACGCGCGGGATGTGCCGGAGGAAAGGGTTTTTCCGCTTGCGCGGCGCTTTCGGGTTGACAATGAACGCGCGTTGAAATACAATATTTTGCGGCAGTTTTATTTTGCCGCGGGAAGTGCGGGTGCGCGCGCACCCGCATTCTTCTTGCGTGCGGCGGACATCGGCGACTGACTTTTATTCTACACGGGCGGCGGGCGCCGCGACGGAAAGGATTATCTTTTGACGACCGAACAGCAGATCCGACGCAGACGGACGTTTGCGATCATCTCCCACCCGGACGCGGGCAAAACGACGCTGACCGAAAAGCTGCTGCTTTACGGCGGCGCGATCCAGCTCGCGGGCTCGGTCAAGGGGAAAAAAGCGGCGAAGTTCGCCGTTTCCGACTGGATGGACATCGAAAAGCAGCGCGGCATCTCCGTCACCTCGTCCGTCATGCAGTTCGAATATGAGAATTACTGCATCAATATCCTCGATACGCCCGGGCATCAGGACTTTTCGGAGGACACCTACCGCACGCTGATGGCTGCGGATTCCGCCGTGATGGTCATCGACGCGAGCAAGGGCGTCGAGAATCAGACGCGCAAGCTCTTCAAGGTCTGCACGATGCGCCACATCCCGATCTTCACGTTCATCAACAAAATGGACCGCGACGCGCGCAGCCCCTACGAGCTGCTGCAGCAGATCGAGGACGAGCTCGGCATCTCAACATATCCCGTCAACTGGCCGATCGGCTCCGGGCGCGATTTCAAGGGCGTTTACGACCGCGCAAAGAAAGAGATCCTCGCCTTTACGGCGGTCGTGGGCGGCCTGCGGGAGGCGAAGGCGACCGAGCTGCAGGTCGACGACCCCGCGCTCGAGTCGCGCCTCGGCCGCGAGCTGTACGCGACGCTGCGCGACGATCTCGAGCTGCTGGACGGCGCGGGCGACGCCTTCGATCAGGCGCGGGTGAGCCGCGGCGAACTGACGCCCGTCTTCTTCGGATCGGCGCTGACCAATTTCGGCGTGGAGCCGTTCCTTGAGGATTTTCTGCGCATGACCACGCCGCCGCTGCCGCGCAGCGCCAAGAGCGGTGTCATCGATCCGTTCACCGATGATTTTTCGGCGTTCGTTTTCAAGATCCAGGCCAACATGAACAAGCAGCACCGCGACCGCATCGCGTTTATGCGCATCTGCTCGGGCCGCTTCGACAAGGACATGGAGGTCTACCATGTGCAGGCGGACCGGAAATTCAAGCTCTCACAGCCGCAGCAGATGATGGCAGCCGACCGGGAAGTCGTCGACGAGGCCTACGCGGGCGACATCATCGGCGTCTTCGATCCCGGCCTTTTCTCCATCGGCGACACGGTGTGCGCGCCGGGAATGAAGGTGGAGTTTGAAGGGATCCCGACGTTTGCGCCGGAGCATTTTGCGACCGTGTCGCAGAAGGATACCCTCAAGCGCAAGCAGTTCGTCAAGGGCACGACGCAGATCGCGCAGGAAGGCGCGATCCAGATCTTCCAGCAGCCCAACACGGGCATGGAACACGTCATCGTCGGCGTCGTCGGCGTGCTGCAGTTCGACGTGCTCGAATACCGCCTCAACAGCGAATACAATGTCGAGATCCGCCGCGAGAACCTGCCGTACCAGTACATCCGCTGGATCGCCGGCGGCGACCTCGACCCCCATGCGCTGGACATCACCTCGGGCACGATGCTCGTGCAGGATATGAAGGGAAATTACCTGCTGCTGTTCTCGAACAGCTGGGGCATCCAGTGGGCGCTCGAACACAACAAAGGCCTCAAGCTCGCCGAATTCAGCAAAAACTGAGATATGCAGATCCCGCCGGAAGGCGGGACAGCAACCAGGGACCCGCGGGAACAGATCTCCGCGGGCCCTGTTTTTTTCTGGGATCCCACCGCGCCGGGCGCTGAACGAGGCCGGGGGACAGAGCCGAAAAAGCTCCCGCCCGCAGCGATGCGGGCGGGAGTTTCTTTACTTCTTTTTTGACCGGGCATCGTCGGCGCGCTGCTCCTCAGCCGTACACGAGCTCCTGCAGGACGGTATTGGCGACGGCGCCGGCCACGGAAACGCCCCAGCCGCCGTTTTCCACGAAAACACAGAAAGCGTAGGGGTTCTCCTCGTCGTCAAGAAAGCCGGCGAACCACGCGTGCGGCGTCTCGCCGCTCTCGAGCTCCGCCGTCCCTGATTTCGCGCAGACGGTCAGATCGGGGAATCGCCAGTCGCCGTAGGCGTTTTCGACATCGTTGCGCATCATGCCGCGGATGACCTCGGCCGTGGAGGAGGACAGCAGCCGCCTCTTCGCGGAAGTCGCCGTGACGCGCAGCGGAAGACCCGCCGGCGTCGTGATCTTTCCGATGAGGTACGGCTCGACCGCCCTTCCGCCGTTTGCCACCGCGCCCATCAGGCGGGCAAAGGCGAGGGGATTGACGAGGTCGCGGTATTGTCCGATGCCCGACCAGCCGAGGTTGGCGCTGCCGACGGGGGCTTCTTCGAAAGCGCCGGCCGCGACGGGGATGCCGTCGATGGAAAAGGAGTCCGTCAGGCCCATGCGCGCCGCATACCGCTGAAGCGTGGCGCCGCCGAGCTCGAGCGCCAGCTCGGAGAATGCGCAGTTGCAGGAATCGGCGAGCGCGCCGTAGATGTCGATCGTGCCGTGCGTGCCGCTGCAGTTGATCGTCTCGCCGGCGATCTCGGTGCTGCCCTCGCAGGTAAACTGACGCGAGAAGAGATCGTCGATGTTCTCGATGGCCGCCGCGAGCGTCACGATCTTGAAGATCGAGCCGGGCGTGAAGGTCGAGGAGATCGCGCGGTTGATGTAGGCGCCGTCGTAGCGCGCGTCGCCTTCCTTGATCTCCGGCGGATCGGCCGGGTCGAAGCCCGGGGCGCTGACCATGCAGACGACGGCGCCCGTCTTATAATTGTACACGACGACGGCGCCCTTGCGCCCGCCGAGCGCATTGAGCGCCGCGGCGCAGGCGTCGCTGTCGAGCGTGAGATAGAGATCGTTTCCCTGGCCCGTGCGGGAATAGGCCCCGTTCACGAAATCGTACCCGATGAGGTCGGTCGCATGGGAGGTGAGCATGCCCGTCCCGATATTGCCCTGCGCGTCGCCGACGACGTGCAGCGTCGCCCGGCGGATCGTGTAGTCGTCGCTGAAAACGCGGCCGCCGTCTTCGACACCCGAGAGCATTTCCCCTTCGGCGTCGTAGACGGAGCCGGTCGTCAGAATGCCGTTTGTGTAGGCGTGGCTGTTGACGGCGAACGTGACCCAATCCCCGCCGTCGACCGCGTACTTGACAAGATAGATCCCGTAGCCCGTCAAAAACAGCGCAAGAATGAGCAGGGACGCGATCGTGCGCCTGTAGATCCGTTTCATTCCGCTTCCTCCTCTTCCTGCGCGGCGTCCCGGAGAATGGAATGCTGCAGCCGCGTCGCGAAGCTGGCATTCTGTCTCGTATCGACCGCCTTCACGAACGCGAGCAGCCCGAAGCTGGACAGCAGACTCGACCCGCCGTTCGAAACGAAGGGGAATGTGACGCCGGTGAGCGGCAGCAGATCGACCGAGCCGAGCACGTTGAGCGCCATCTGAAACAGCAGCATGCTCGTCGCGGCGCACGCGGCGATCGAATAGAAGGAGGAACGGGCGGCCGCGGTGCTTTTCACGGCGAAAACGCACAGCGCGCACAGGCAGGCGATGGCGAGCGTGGCGATGAGCAGCCCCTGTTCCTCGCAGACCATGCCGAACACGAGATCCGTGTCGGCGGCGGGGATGGTCTTGAGCCACCCGTTGCCCGCACCGACGCCGAACAGCCCGCCGCTCGCGGCGGCGCACATGGTACGGGTCTGCTGAAAGCCGCCCTCGTGCGCGTAATCCCACGCGTGCAGCCACGTCGCAAAGCGCGCGGCGATGTAGGGCTTGAATTTCAGGACAATGAGACCGGCGAAGCCGGCCGCCGCCGTGATGAGCGAGACGGTGCCGAGGCTGCCGGAGCGAAGATAGACGACCACGAGAAAGGCGACGAAAAAGATGATGACGGCGCCGAAATCGTTCATGTAGGCGAGCAGGCCCGCGCACATGGCCGTAAGCACGAGGTACAGCACGAGATTCCGCCGCGCAAAAAGGCGCTCAAGCGTCGTCGACCCGGCAAAGACGAAGGCGAGCTTCGACAGCTCGGAAGGCTGAAAGGATACGCCGCCGATATAGACCCAGTTGAGAGCGCCGTAGATCGTGCGCCCGGCGAGAATGCCGAACAGCAGCAGCCCGACGGCCGCCGCCGCCATGGGCCAGCGCAGCGCGCAGGCGAACCGCAGATCCCGCAGGCACCAGCAAAGACAGATGTAAATCGTCAGCCCGAGAAGAAAGGCGACAAACTGCTTGACGAGTCCGCCCGGCTCGGAGGAGGCGGTGACGGACATGCCGACGCAGGACAGGAAAAAAGCGATAAAATCGATCTCAAAGCCGGTCCGGCGGAAGACGCGGAAAACGGCGAAATAGATCCACATGACCGCGCTCATGCAGAAAAAAGTGAGGAGGATCGCCCAGGTGAATTCATCGAGAGACGTCAGCGACAGCTGCGTCGCCATGACGAGCTGGAAGACCGTCAGGGTGTACAGCGTCAGCGACGGCTTGATCTCGCGGCCGGGGCGCGTGCGGCTTTCGCTGCGGCGCTCTTCCTCCGGGCTCAGCGGCACCAGACGAAGCACCTCGCCGCCGACGGAGAAGGTGTCGCCGACGCGGATCTTCGTGCGCTCCTCGGGCACCAGCGGCACATCCCCGCAGGTGACGCCGTTGCGGGAGTTGAGATCGGTCAGCGTCCAGCCTTCCTCCGTGCGGATGAGCGCGGCGTGGCTGCGGGAAACGGCGGGGGAGTCGATGACGATGTCGCTGTTTTTCGAGCGCCCGATGACGTTTTCCCAGTGAAGGACCGGGATGTGCGCCCCGGTCTTCGGCACGTCGATAAACGCCCACGTCTCATACTCCCGCCGCCCGCCGAGCAGCGACCAGATGCAGCGCACGACGATGACCAGCGCGAGGATGGCGAGCGATATGCGCGCGCACATGATATAGTATGAATAAAAGCCGGCATGCTCGGACGCAAAACGAACCAGCGCTTCGCGGGCGGCCGTCGGGTCGGGAACCAGATTCCAGATCGCTTCCAAGGCAGAAACCCTCAATCATGTGTTGATGTCGATCAATGATGAAACGAATCCGCGCGCCCGAATGCTTCAACATCGCCGGGCACGCTCTCGGTATTATAGCATGCCGCGCAAGAACAAGCAAAACGGGCGCGCCCGGACCGCCCGCGCGGGAAACGATTGCGTTTCGCCGGAGCGTGTGTTACTATAAATGTAACACGTTAAAAACTCTGTTACGCGGAGGCCGCCGTATGGATTTTTATCAGCTGACCAGCGAAAAGGCGCAGTATCTGTCGTCCACAGAAAAGGCGATCCTGAACTTTGTGACGCGCAATCTCCAGCTCGTCAAACGCATGAGCATCCGCGAGCTCGCCGCCGACTGCTACGTGTCGACGACCACCATCCTGCGCTTTGTGCGCAAAATGGGCTTCGCGGGCTACGCCGAATTCCAGGACGTCGTCTGCCGGACGGAGGAGCAGTCCCGAAAGCTCACGATCCCCGATATCGTGCAGAAAGAGAATTACCGGGACAGCTATTTAAAGAACGTCATCGAGGCGGTCAAGGTCATCACCGACGAAAAGATCGAAAAGTTCGACCAGATCATGATGCGCTACCCGAAAATTTTCATTCTCGCCGAGGGCATGAGCGCGGAAGTGGCCAATTACTTTTACCGCCTGTTCAAGGTCATCGGCTACGACGTCGAGCTGCCGCGCAAGGATTACGAGCTGCGGTCCGTCGAACGGCGCATCAAGCGGGAGGACGTCCTGCTCGTGCTCTCCTATTCCGGCGACAACGCGGAGGTCGTGCGGCAGATCGAGCACATCTTCACCTATTCGACGCCCACGATCATCTCGGTCACGCGCGCGGACAACAACGTCATCCAGAATATGAGCGATCTCAACTTCTATTTTTTTGCGGACGAGATCAGCTACGAGGGAAAGGACATCACCTCGCGCTGCGGCATGATCGCCATCCTCGAGACGCTCCTGTACAAGCGGATGACCCGCCACCCCCCTGTGTAACGCCCGTTACGCCATATGGAACAACCGCCGAATTTTCACATAGCGTTACAGAACGGCCCCAGACTCTTTCGTCGGGGGCCGCTTTATTTTATAATGAATTCAGCGAAAAGCATAAATTTTCAGCGCACCGCAGAAAGGAATGATCAAAAATGGCAAAACGTATCGAGGGCACGACCCCCCGGCAGGACGGATACCGCATGCCCGGCGAGTTCGAGCCCCAGAAACAGATCTGGATGCTGTGGCCCGAGCGGCCGGACAACTGGCGCGACGGGGCAAAACCCGCGCAGAAGGTCTACGCGGACGTCGCGAAGGCGATCAGCCGCTTTGAACCGGTCACGATGTGCGTGTCTCCCGCGCAGTACACCAACTGCCGCAACGTGCTGCCGCCCGAGATCCGCGTCGTCGAAATGACCAGCAACGACGCCTGGATCCGCGACTGCGGGCCGACCTTCCTCGTGAACGGCAAGGGCGGCGTGCGGGCGATCGACTGGGACTTCAACGCCTGGGGCGGGCTTTACGACGGGCTCTATTTCCCGTGGGATCAGGATCAGCTCGTGGCGCAGAAGCTGTGCGAGATCGAGAATACGGACACCTACCGCACGCCGGGCTTCGTGCTCGAGGGCGGCTCGATCCATGTCGACGGCGAAGGCACGCTGCTCACGACGAAGATGTGCCTGCTGTCCCCGGGGCGCAACCCTTCGATGTCGCAGGATGAAATCGAAGCGAAGCTGAAGGATTACCTCAATCTCGACAAGATCGTCTGGATCACCGACGGCATCGACCCGGCGGAGACCGACGGCCATGTCGACGACGTCGCCTGCTTCATCCGCCCCGGAGAGGTGGCCTGCATCTGGACGGACGACCCCGAGAATCCTTTCTACCGCGAAGCGCAGCAGGCCTATAGGGAGCTGTCCGAAGCGACCGACGCGAAAGGCCGCAGGCTCAAGGTCCACAAGCTGTGCCTGACGAAGAATCCCTGCTATCTGCGCGGCGCGTCGACCATCGACTCGGTCGAGGGGAGCATGCCCCGCGAGGACGGCGAGATCGCCATCGCCTCCTATATGAATTTCCTGATCGTCAACGGCGGCATCATTCTGCCGCAGTACGGCGACGAAAACGACGCGCTCGCCGTCCGCCAGGTGCAGGAGATGTTCCCGGACCGCGAGGTCGTTGGCGTCCGGACCGAAGAAGTCGCCTTCGGCGGCGGCAATATCCATTGCATCACGCAGCAGCAGCCGAGGGGCTGACCCGCGGCCGCTTACAAACAATTTAATGAGAGAGGAATCATCTATGGGAAACAAAGTCAGCCTGACAAAAACCGTTCTGTTTACGGTGTGCAGCATCCTCGTTCTCGACTCGTTCGTTTCTCCCGCGATCATCGGCGTGTCCTCGATCACCATCTGGATCCTCACGGCCATCGTCTTCTTCATCCCGTACGGCCTGCTGTCCGCCGAGCTCGGCAGCACCTATCCCGACGACGGCGGCATCACGAGCTGGGTCGGCCGCGCGTTCGGCGAATTTCCGGGCGTGCTCGTCGGCTGGATGTACTGGGTCAACGTCGCCTTCTGGATGCCCGCCGTCTTCACGGCCTTCTCCGGATGGCTCAACCTCGCGATCTTCCCCAATATGAGCACTTTCTGGATGGCGGCGATCGCGATCCTCATGTGCTGGGTCGTCGTCTACATCGGCGTTCGCGGCATCGAGCTGTCCGTGACGGTCTCGAGCATCATGGCGGTCATCAAGATGGCCATCCTCGTCATCTTCGGCTTTATGGGCGTCGCCTACGGCATCAAGAACGGCCTCGCCAACGACTTCTCGATCGCCAACTGGGTCCCCAGCTGGGACAATACGATCATCTATGTCGCGGCCATCGTCTACAATCTGCTCGGCTTTGAGCTCATCGGCTCGATCGGCTCGAAGATCGAGGATCCGAAGCACACCGTTCCCAAAATGACCATCATCGCCGGCGTTGCGATCACCTTCCTGTACGCTTTCGGCACCTTCGGCGTGCTGGCGGCCATCCCGGCGGAAAACGTCGACGAGGTCGACGGCTTCGTGTACGCGCTGCAGGAGCTGTGCACGGTCTTCGGACCCGCGCAGATGCCGATCTTCTACATCCTCATCGTCCTCGCCATCCTCACGCTCGTCGCGAACATGATCACCTGGACGCTCGGCGCAAACGAATCCTTCATGGGCGCGGGCCTCGACAAGCGCTCGAAGCTTCTCGCGCACCGCAGCAAGAAGTTCGGGACGGCCGACAATCTCTATTACATCATGGGCGCGATCTCGACCGTGCTCATCATCCTCAACTACACGCTCTCCGGCGACGCCAACGACATCTTCTGGGCGCTGTTCTCCTTCTCGTCGATCGTGTTCATGCTCAACTATCTGTTCATGTTCCCGGCGGCGCTCAAGCTGAAGTACACCGACAAGACCCCGCGCCAGTATGCGGTGCCCGGCGGGAAGGCCGGCATGTGGATCTGCTGCGTGCTCTGCTTCGTCTTTGTCGCGCTCGCCTGCTATTTCCTCATCGACTGGGACACGAGCGGCTACGTCTTCTGGATGGAGCTCATCGGCATCCTGCTGACGGTAGCCGTGGGCGTCCTGCTGTATTACTCCGGCAAGAAAAAATCGGCGTGACGGCGCGCTTTTATCCGGCGATTTCGCCTCCGGCATAAGAAAGGGAAGATCCGCGTGAACAAAAAGAGCAAAATCGCAACGATCCTCGTCTGCCTCGCGGCGGCGGCGGCGATCCTGTACGTCGGCCTCGTGCCGGGCGCACCGCCCGGCACGGACGACCCCGCCGCCGTCGGCGCGAAACTCGGCGCGCTCACGCTGCTGCCGCCGCTGCTGGCGGTGGTGCTGGCGTTTCTTACGAGAGACGTCATCGCCTCGCTGCTGCTCGGCTTTCTCAGCGGCGCGGCGCTCGTCGCCGCGTCGGGCGCAGGCGGTCTGTATGCCGGCGCGTCGCAGATCGCCCCGATCGGTCTCGGCGCCATGCTGGATACGGTCACCGACCGAGACAACGCCTCGATCATCATTCTGTGCCTCGCCATCGGCGGCATGGTGGAGGTGATCCGCTGCTCGGGCGGCTTTGAAGCGCTCGCGCGGCAGCTCACCCGCAGGATCAACACGCCAAAACGCGCCAATCTCATCGGGGAGCTGCTCGGCGTCATCGTTTTCTTCGACGATTATGCGAACTCGCTGATCGTGGGGCCGGTCATGCGTCCGGTCACCGACAAACTCGGCGTCTCCCGCGAAAAGCTCGCCTATCTCGTCGATTCCACCGCCGCGCCCGTCACCGGCATCGCGGTCATCTCGAGCTGGGTCGCGGTGGAGGTGGCCATCATCGACGAGGGCTTCGCCGCGGCGGGCTATGCGGGGGAGGGCTATGCGACCTTTCTCAAGAGCATCCCCTTTTGCTTTTACTGCATCTTCTGTCTGACGTTCATCCTGATCAGCTCGCTGACCGACAGGGAATACGGCCCCATGCTGCAGGCGGAGCGCCGCGCGCGCGCCGGACAGCCGCTTTGCCCGGGCTACGGCGGCGAAGACGAGCTGTCCGCGGAGTCGGTGCCCGAAAAAGGTCTCGCGAAGCGCATCGTCGTGGCCGTCGTTCCCATCGTGCTGCTGTGCGTCTTCGCGATGATCGGTTTTTACACGGACGGCCGCGCGGCCCTTGCGGCGAGCGGCGCGATCGCGGCGCAGGAACCTTTCAGCCTTCGCCTGCTCGCGCTTGCGTTCGGCAGCGCAAACACGTATTATCTTGTGATGGAGGCCTCGCTGCTCGGCGGCGCGGCCGCGATCCTCCTGCCGGCGGTCTTCGGCCTGTCGAGTGTGGAGAAGGGGATCGCCGCCTGGCTCAGGGGCGCGTCATCGCTGCTGATGACGGTCGTCATCCTCGTGCTGGCGTGGTCGCTGTCCGCCATGGTGGCGAGCCTCGGCACCGTCGGCTTCGTCGTGCGCGCGATCAGTCTGTCCGTGCCGTATTATCTCGTGCCCTCGCTGATCTTCATCTCGTGCTGCTTCATCTCCTTCTCCGTCGGGAGCTACGGCTGCATGTTCATCGCCATGCCGATGGCCATCCCGCTCGCGATCACGGTGATGGAGCGCTCGCCCGCGCTCGCGGGGCGCGAGAGCTTCCTGCTCGTCTGCATCGCCTCGGTGCTGTGCGGCGGGATCTTCGGAGACCACTGCTCGCCCATCACCGACTGCACCATCCTGTCCTCGCGCGGGGCGGGCTGCGACAACATGGCGCACGTGCGCACGCAGATGCCCTATGCGCTGACGATCGCCTTTGTCTCGGTCGCGGCCGGCACGCTTCCCGCGGGATTCGGGATCCCGTTTTATGTATCGCTGCCGCTCGGCTTGGTGCTCATGACGGCGATCCTTCTCATCTTCGGCCGTTCGCCCGGCGCATCGAAAATGACCGGGCAGTCAAAATAAACCATTTATCTGTCAGGAGATTATCATGGTCAAAGATTTTGTGATCACCCAGGATTTCAGCAAAAAAGAGCTCATGGACATCATTGAGCTGTCGCTTGCCATCAAGAAGGCCATCAAAAACGGCTATTATCCGCCGCTCATGAAGAACATGACCCTCGGCATGATCTTCCAGCAGTCGTCGACGCGCACGCGCGTCTCCTTTGAGACGGCGATGCAGCAGCTCGGCGGTCACGCGCAATACCTCGGGCCGGGCATGATCCAGCTCGGCGGACACGAGACGATCGGCGACACGGGCCGCGTCCTCTCGTACCTCACCGACATCCTGATGGCGCGCGTCATCGACCACAAGACGATCGTCGAGCTCGCCAACGCCTGCTCGATCCCCGTCATCAACGGCATGAGCGATTATGTGCATCCGACGCAGGCCGTCGCCGACATTATCACGATGATCGAGCACCTGCCCGCGGGCAAAAAGCTCGAGGACTGCAAGGTCGTGTTCGTGGGAGACGGAACGCAGGTCTGTGCTTCGCTCGGCTTCATCACCACTCATCTCGGCATGCACTTCGTCCATTACGGCCCCAAGGGGCATCAGCTGGGCGACGAGCACAAGGCCATCATGGCCGCCAATGTCCGGGAGAACGGGGGCAGCTTCCTCGTCACCGACGACCGCGAGAGCGTGCGCGGCGCGGACTTCATTTACACCGACGTGTGGTACGGCCTTTATGAAAACGAGATGCCGAAGGAAGAGCGCGTGCGCGTGTTCCATGATTATCAGGTCAACAGAGAGCTCATGGAGCTCGGCAGCATCGGCTGCAAATTCCTCCATTGCCTGCCCTGCACAAGGGGAGAGGACGTCACGGACGAAGTTGCGGACTCGGCGTCTTCGCTGTGCTGGGAGGAAGCCGGCAACCGTCTGACCGCCATGCGCGGGCTGCTCGTCTATTTCACGCGCGGCCGCGCCGCTCACACCGATCTTCAGATCGCGGCCGCGAAGGAAGAGCTCGACGCCTTCCTCGCGAAGCTCAACTGAGGCGCGTTATGGCATTGATTGTAGTCGCGCTGGGCGGCAACGCCCTCGGCAATACGCCCGAAGAACAGAAGGCCGCCGTCCGCACGGCATCCGGCCACATCGCCGCCCTCATCGCGGACGGCAACGCCATCGCCGTATCCCATGGGAATGGTCCGCAGGTCGGCCTCATCAATCAGGCGATGAACGCGTCCGGCGACATGCCGTTTCCGGAATGCGGCGCCATGAGCCAGGGTTATATCGGGTATCATCTGCAGAACGCGCTCGCAAAGGCGCTGCGGGAGCGCGGCATCGAGCGCACCGTCGCCACCGTCGTGACGCAGGTGGTCGTCGACAGAAATGATCCGAAATTCCTCGATCCCTCCAAGCCCATCGGCAGCTTTTACACGGAAGCGCAGGCGAAAGCGCTCGCCGCCGAAAAGGGATACGCGGTGAAGGAGGACGCGGGGCGCGGCTGGCGCCGTGTCGTCGCTTCTCCGTCGCCCGTGGAGATCGTCGAGCTGCCCGCCGTGCGGGCGCTGCTCGACAGCGGCGCCGTGCCGATCGCCTCGGGCGGCGGCGGGATCCCGGTCGTCCGCCTTGCGGACGGCTCCCTCGAAGGGGTGGCGGCCGTCATCGACAAGGATTTCGCGAGCGAGAAGCTGGCGGAGGATCTCGGGGCCGACGTGCTGCTGATCCTCACGGCCGTCGACCGCGCGGCCGTCAATTTCCGAAAACCCGATCAGAGGGAGCTCGCGTCCGTCACTGTCGGCGAGGCGAAAAAGTATATCGCCGAGGGGCAGTTCGCGCCGGGCTCGATGCTGCCGAAGATGCAGGCCGCCGTCCGCTTCGCCGAGAGCCGGCCGGGCCGCAGAGCCATCATCACGTCGCTCGAACAGGCGAGCCTTGCGGCAAAGGGACTCGCGGGGACGATCCTGTCGCTCTGACGCATCGCGGCGCCCGCGCGGCCGGAAACCGGCCGCAAAATAGACCTCCCTTAAGGAGCTCTTCGAAACGGGGAAGCCCTCGTCCCGAAGGGCTCCTGCTTTATCTCGGCCGCGATGCGGCGGGCAAAGCGCATCTTCCGGCCGCGGAAAAGCGCGCGGGCAGGGGGCGGACCCGTGAAGCAGCTGCGAAAGATCGCCACGTCCTCGTCGGCCCCGCTTTTTCCATCATTCGCGCCGAAACAGCGAAAAGCCCCGCAAAACCGGGGATACTTCCGGTTTTGCGGGGCTTTTTTGTGGCGGAGAAGGAGGGATTCGAACCCTCGAGGCGCTTTTGACGCCTACACGATTTCCAATCGTGCGCCCTCGACCAAGCTAGGCGACTTCTCCTCGCGGTCGGGTCTCTGCGCTGTTCTTTTTTGGCCGGCTCAAAAGCCGCTTATATATAATAAATGAAAACGGCGGGCAAGTCAATAGAAAAACTGGCGGAAATTCGCTTGTTCCGGCGTTCGATTTGTATTATAATAAATTAATAATTTTTTATCGAAGGTGCCTTGTATGGAACGAACGGTCATCCAGTCTCTTTTTGCACAGCAGCCCCGGGACGGCGCCGCCGTCACCGTCTGCGGTTGGGTGAAAACCTCCCGCGAGAGCAAGAATTTCGGCTTCATCGAGATCAACGACGGAAGCTGCTTTCAGAATCTGCAGGTGATCGTCGAAGCGGGCAAATTCGACCGCTTCAAGGAGATCGCCAACATCGCCGTCGGCAGCGCCGTCGTCGTGCACGGCAGCGTCGTGCTCACGCCCGACGCGAAGCAGCCGCTCGAGATCAACGCCGATTCGATCGACGTGGAAGGGGACTGCCCGAACGAGTATCCGCTGCAGAAAAAGCGCCATTCGCTGGAGTTCCTGCGCACGATCCCGCATCTTCGCGCGCGCACGAATACCTTCAGCGCCGTTTTCCGCATCCGCAGCGAGGCGGCGTTCGCGATCCATACGTTTTTCCATAACAACGGCTTCGTTTATGTCCACACGCCTCTCATCACCGGCAGCGACTGCGAGGGCGCGGGTGAAATGTTCCGCGTGACGACGCTCGACGCAAAGAATCCTCCGCTGACGGACGGCGGGGAAGTCGATTACAAAAAGGACTTCTTCGGCCGCGAGACGAACCTTACGGTCTCCGGGCAGCTCGAGGGGGAGACGATGGCCCAGGCCTTCGGCAAGATCTATACCTTCGGGCCGACCTTCCGTGCCGAGCGGTCCAACACCCCGCGCCACGCCGCGGAATTCTGGATGATCGAGCCGGAGATGGCCTTCAGCGATCTGTCCGATTACATGGACAACGCCGAGGCGATGGTCAAGTTCGTCGTCAGCTGGCTGCTCGAGCACTGCCCGCAGGAGCTGGAGTTCTTCAATGCATTCTACGACAAGGAGCTTCTCGAGCGCCTCAACAAGCTCGTCGGCTCCGAATTCGCGCGCGTGAGCTACACGCAGGCCGTCCGGCAGCTTGAAGAGCACAATGCGGAGTTCGAGTACAAGGTGTTCTGGGGCTGCGACCTGCAGACGGAGCACGAGCGGTATCTCACCGAGAAGATCTATCACCGGCCGGTCTTCGTGACCGATTACCCGAAGGAGATCAAATCGTTTTACATGCGCGTCAATGAGGACGGCAAGACCGTCGCCGCGGCGGACATGCTCGTGCCGGGCGTCGGCGAGCTCATCGGCGGCAGCCAGCGCGAGGAGCGGCTCGACATGCTGCTCAAGCGCATGGACGAATGCGGGCTCAAGCGCAGCGATTACGAGTATTACCTCGACCTTCGCCGTTACGGCACGACGAAACACAGCGGTTACGGGCTCGGCTTCGAGCGGCTGCTGCTGTATGTGACGGGCATCGGCAATATCCGCGACGTCTGCATCTATCCGAGAACGGCGGGCGGCTTTTAACAATAGAATGGGAAAATAACATCGCGGAGGCTATGTATGCAGGCTGTTTGTCTTGAAAAGCTTTCAAAGGAAGAAAAGTCCGCCCTTCTCGGCGAACTGAACAGGGAATACGATACGTTCCGCAGCGCCGGCCTCAAGCTCGACATGTCGCGCGGCAAGCCCTGCGCGCAGCAGCTCGCGCTTTCCAACGAACTGCTCGCGGGGCTCAGCGAGGCGGATTTCGCGCTGCCGGGCGGTCTCGACGCCCGCAACTACGGCATGCTCTCGGGCATTCCGCAGATGAAGCAGATCTTCTCGGAGCTGCTCGACACCCCGCCGGAGAACATCCTCGTCGGCGGCAACTCGAGTCTCAATCTGATGTACGATTTCGTGTCGCGCTCGTATACCCACGGCCCGCGCGCAGGCATGGCCCCCTGGAAGGACGCGCCGGTGAAGTGGCTTTGCCCCTCGCCCGGCTATGACCGCCATTTCGCCGTGACCGAGCACTTCGGCTTTTCGCTCATCCCCGTGCCGATGCTCGACGACGGGCCGGACATGGAGATGGTCGAGCGGCTCGCCGCGGAGGATCCCTCCGTCAAGGGCATCTGGTGCGTGCCGGTGTATTCCAATCCGACGGGCACCATCTACTCCGAGCGGACCGTGCGGCGCCTCGCGTCGATGCCCTGCGCGGCGGAGGATTTCACGATCATGTGGGATAACGCCTATGCGCTGCATTCCCTCAACGGGGAATACGTCCGCCTGCCGAACATCATGGAACTGTGCGCCGAAGCGGGGTATCCCGAGCGCGCGGTGATGTTCGCTTCGACGAGCAAGATCACCTTTGCCGGCGGCGGCGTCGGCTGCATGGCCTGCGGCCCGCAGACGCTCAAGGCCGCGCTCGCGGCGCTGAGCGTGCAGACGATCGGCTTCGACAAGGTCAACCAGCTGCTGCACGCCCGCTTCCTGAAAAGCAGGGAGAACATTCTTCTGCACATGGCGAAGCACGCCGAGATCATCCGGCCGAAGTTCGAGACCGTGCTTTCGATCCTTTCCGCGGAGCTCGGCGGATGGGGACTCGCCGTCTGGAGCAAACCGCTCGGCGGGTATTTCATCAATTTCGTCGGGCCGAAGAACACCGCGAAGAGGATCGTCGAGCTCTGCGCGCAGGCGGGCGTAAAGCTGACGCCGGCGGGCGCGGCTTTCCCGTACGGGATCGATCCGGACGATTCCAATATCCGCATCGCGCCGACGTATCCGTCGCTCGGCGAACTCGAAACAGCGACAAAGCTGCTCGCGCTTTCCACAAAGATCGCCGCGCTCGAGCGCGCGCTTTTGTAGAGGATTGATTGACTTGTCGCGCAGGAAATCCTATAATATACAGGTTGAGAAAAATACATCCGGAGGACATAGATGAACAAGTTCAATAAATGGGGCGCGCTCATCGTTGCAGCTGTCATGGTCGCCGTTTTCGTCGTCGCATTTTTCGGCGTCTCGACAAAGTACGGCGACATTGAGACGGTCATCATCGGCTCCCAGAAAAATATAAGTTACGGCAATGATCTCGACGGCAGCATCGAATATATCCTTTCGAGCAAGAACACCGATTACAAGCCCACGGCGGAAGAGCTGGCGAAGGTCAAGGCCATCGTCGAAAAGCGCCTGTCGGCCTACGTCGTGCCCGAATGCGAGGTCAGCTGCGATTACGACGCCGGTACGGTCCGCGTGCGCATCCCCTACAGCAGCCGCAGCGTCTATTCGCCGTCCGCCTTCAACGATGTGCTGACGACGGTCGGCAGCTTCGCCGTCTACAAGGGCAGCGAGGCCGACGAGAGCATGCTCATCTTTACGGATGCGCAGGTGACGTCCGCGAAGACCAAGACGTCCTCCATCCTCAACGGGCTTTCCTACACCTATTCCGTCGAGGGAAAACTGAACGCGGAAGGAAAAGCCGCGCTCAAGAAAGCGACGCAGGAGCTCGTCGACGCCGCCTCGCAGACGGACGCCAACCAGTCGATCAGCTTTTGGCTGGACGGTGAAAAGCTCACGACGACGAACGTGAAATCCGTCATTTCGAACGGGGCGTTTTCCCTCAGCTCCTATAATTTCAAGGCGTCCGACGTCTCCAACTACTCCATCATGCTCTCCGGCGGCTCGATGCCTTACGAAGTGGCGTGCGCATCGGTCCGCTCGGCAAGGGCGCAGGCCGGTTCCGCGGCGATCACCGTGCTCGGCATCGCGCTGGCGGCGTCCGTGCTGTTCGCGTGCATCTACCTTATCCTGCGCTACAGGCTCTGCGGCGTGGCGTCCCTCATCGGGCTCATCGGCACGCTGGGCGGGCTGCTGCTCGTCGTGACGGGCATGTTCACGACCTCGAGCGGAACGCCGCTCCTTCTCTCCGGGGTGTTTGCCATCGCGGCCGTACTGCTGCTTTGCCTTGAGGCGAACGCGCGCTTCTTCAACGCCTTCACAGAGGAAATGAAAACGACCACGACGGTGAGCAAGGCCGCGAATACGGCCTTCCGTCAGACGATCGGCGCGACGCTGGCCATCGACGTCATCGTGCTGCTCGCTGCGGTCGCGATGCTTCTCTTCGGCCGCAACGCCGCCGCCGGCGCGTGGATCCTCTCGCCCGTGTTCAAAGCGCTTTCGCTGAAAACGGCAGATTACTATGAGCTCGCCTATGTCGGAAAATTCCTGCTGACGGGGACGCTCATCGGACTGCTCTGCAGCGTTTTTGCGGTGCGGTACATCGTCTATTCTTTCGAGCTGTGGAAAGCCGGCAGAAATCCCTTTGCATTCGGAGGCGCGAAGAAATGAGTGACTTTATGAAAAAGAAGAAATTTTACCTGCTTTTCCCGGCCGTGGCCGTCATCGCGAGCGTCGTCCTCTTCTTTGCGCTGGGATTCGCGCCCGACCGCTTTACCGACGGCTGCACCGTCTATTCGGCCGCCTTGGACAGCGCCGTCGAGATCGACTCCGTCGATACGGATGCGCTGTATGAGGACGTCAAAACGGCCCTCGGCCGCGATGCGGACGTTTTCGCGGGCTACAATTACGGCACATACCTCAACGAGCTGACCATCACGGTGCGGCGCGGCGATACGATCGACGAGCAGGCCGTTGTCGACATGCTCGCGGACAAATATCCCGACTTCAAGATCGAATCGCTCAACAGCGAAACCTACAGCGGCGCGAACGGATCCGCCTATTACAGATCGACGGCTGTCATCATCGGCATCGTCACCTTGGTATGCCTGCTTGTGAGCGCGCTCATCTGCGGGTTCGGGACGGCGTTCGAGATTTTGCTCGGCGCGATCGGTTCCGTCGGCATCGTCACGCTCGTTTATCTTCTCGCGCGCATCGCGCATTTCCGCCTGTACGCCGCGGCCGTCGTGCTCTGCATCGTGCTGACGTTTGCGTTCGGCAGCGTGCGCTGCGTCTCCCTCAACCGTCATCTCCGCTCCATGAAGAAGCCCGTGCGCGATGAGGCAGCGGACGCGGTCAGCGCGAAGAATGACGGCGCCTGTGTCACCGCGCTGATCCTCGCGTTCATCTTCGCCGTCTGCTTCGCGGCGGCCGGCTTCATCACCGGCGGTCTGCAGTTCGCATACATCGGCGTCATGCTTTTCGCGTCGGCGCTCGCCGTCGCGGCCTGCGCAGCGCGTTTTGTTCCCGCGCTGTGGACGCTGTCCAAATAACAACAAAGGAGCACAGCGGCGATGAAATGCCCGTATTGCGGATATTTCGACACCAAGGTCAACGATTCGCGCCCGACGGACGACGATACGAAGATCCGCCGCCGCCGGGAATGTCTGCAGTGCGGCAGGCGCTTCACGACCTATGAGGTCGTCGAAACGGCGCCGGTCGTCGTCGTGAAGAAGGACGGCTCGCGCGAGGCCTTCGATCGCGACAAGCTCTATCGCAGCATGCTCAAAGCGTGCGAAAAGCGCCCCATCTCCGCGCAGCGCCTCGACGCCGCCGTCGAGAGCATCGAGCAGATCCTGCTCAATTCCATGGACAGGGAAGTGCCCTCGAGCCGCATCGGCGGCCTCGTCATGGAGGAGCTCAAGCGCATCGATGAAGTCGCTTACGTCCGTTTTGCCTCCGTCTACAAGGAATTCAAGGACATCAACACGTTTATGGACGAGCTCAAGGATATGCTCAAGCACAAGCACTGAGCCGCCCATCTTCCAAAGAAAATAAGACCCGCCGAAGGATCATCTCCCCGGCGGGCCTTTTTTTGCGTGCGGCGCGGATCTCTGCAGACGTTCGGCGGGCCCGCGGATGCGTCAGCCGACATACAGCAGCGTATGCCGCAGCACTTCGATGCGCCGCAGGGCGCGCTCCGCTTCGGCATCGAAATCCTGCTTTGACTGCGCGCAGGCGTATGCCCGCAGCGACGCGTTCGCGAGATCCACCTCGTAAAACAGATCCCGCCGCACGAAAAGCAGCAGCAGCGGCGTATTCTCGCTGAACGTCCGGTCGAGCTCGTCGAGCGTCGCGCGCGCATCTTCATAGTCCCCGCCGGCGCATTGCGCGCGCGCTTGCGCGATGAGGCCGCTCATGCCTGCGGTGGCGCCGTCGATCGCCGCGTAAGCGGCGATGTTTGCGGCGAGAACAAAGACGAGCAGGGCACAGGCAGCCGTCAGCCGTTTCATCGGACTTGCCTGCGCAGAACCGTTATCGTCTCATCGGCGGCATACTGAAAGAGCAGTACCTCCTGCCGTTCGATCGACCTTTCCCCGAGGCGTCTGTCAAGCCACGCCTCGTTCACGCCGCAAAGCTCGAGCGCCTGCCGCTGCACCTCGCCGTCGACGATCAGCGACATCGTCGGGCGGTCCGCCGCGGGCGGGTCGAGAAAGCTCTCGTTGACGACGGTCTGCTTGCCCTGCTTCTTGCAGACGCTGAGGGCGCCGTTGGTCTCGACGACGGCGTAGCTGACCTCATTGATGTCGAATATATCCTTCGCGCGCAGCGCCTCGAGCAGATCGTCGATTCCGTAGCGAAGCTCGAAGAGCGCGCGCTGGTCGATCGTCCCGTTGGCGACGACGGTCTTTTTATTGCCCGAGATGAGCGAGGAAAAGCGGCCGGAGCGGATCTCGGCATACGACAGCAGGATCTCGAGCGACACGATGATGACGATGGGCAGCAGCGACGGCAGCAGTGCAAGATTGGTCTCCTCGACGGGCAGCGAGGCGAGATTGGAGATGAGGATCGTCGTCACGAGCTCGCTCGGCTGAAGCTCTCCGAGCTGCCGCTTCCCCGACAGGCGCACGGCGGCAACGATGAACACGTAGACGACGATTGTGCGCAGCGTGATGTTGAGCATGAAGATCACCGGCTTTTTTTCGTTAGTATGACATTCGCCGTGATAATCTATGCGCGCCGGCCCATACTAAGGGCGGTGATCGAATGGAAGGGTTGAAAAAGCTCAGCCGCGACCTCGAAACGAACATCGCGGCCGTCAAAAAAATATGCTCCGGCTCTGCGGACATCGTCACGGTCGGCGTCAATGCGGGCAACATCCGCGGCGCCGGCCTTTGGTGCGACGGCATGCTCAACATGACGCTCGCGTTCGAGACCTTTTACCGGCGCATCATGGCCGTGCGCCCGGGCGCGTATCCCGACGCCGATGCGCTCATGCGCAATCTCGTCGAGGACGACCAGCTCGTGATCGACTGCAGGCTCGTCGACACGTATGAGGAGCTGTTGTACGCCGTGATGACAGGCGCCGCGGCCTTTATCGCGGACGGCTGTGCGCAGGCGGCCACCGTCGTCCTGCCCGGCTTCAGCAGCCGCGCCGTGTCGGAGAGCTATACGGAGGAGAACGTCCGCGCTTCGAGGGAGGGCTTCGTCGAACCCATCAAGGTCAACATGACGCTCATCCGCCGCCGGCTGAAAAGTCCGGAGCTCGTCTTCGAAACGGCCTTTGTGGGCAGCGTTTCCCATACGATGACGGCGGTCGTCTACCTGCGGGACCGCGTCAGCCGGAAGCTGGTGGATTCGGTGCTCAGGCGCCTTCGCGCCATCGACATCGAGATGGTGCTGGAGAGCGGCTTCATCGAGCCGTTCTTCGACACGGGGCGCCATTCTCTGTTTTCGGGGACCGGGCATACGGAGCGCCCCGACACGCTGTGCGGCAAGCTGCGGGAGGGGCGCATCGGCATTCTCGTCGACGGCACGCCCTTCGCGATCGTGCTGCCGTATCTCTTTACCGAGAATTTTCAGTCGTTCGACGACTATACGAACCGCCCTTATTACGCCTCGCTCATCCGCATCCTCAAATATCTGTCCTTCTACATCTCGATCTTCCTGCCGGGACTGTACGTCGCGGTATCGGATTACAATCCGGAGCTGCTGCCTGCGCCGCTGCTGTTCAGCATCGCGCAGGCGCAGCAGAACACGCCGCTGCCGCTGATGTTCGAGGCGCTTTTCATCACGGTCGTGTATGAGATCGTCCGGGAGGCCGGACTGCGCCTGCCGCGCCCCGTGGGGCACGCCGTCGGTCTTGTCGGGGCGCTCGTTGTCGGCGACGCCGCGGTCAGCGCGGGCCTGATCGGCGCGCCGATGGTCATGGTCGTTGCGCTGACGGCGATCAGCTCCTTCACGATCCCGGCGCTGCACGAGCCCATCACCATCCTGCGCTACATCTTTATCCTCGTCGGCGGCCTGCTCGGCCCGGTGGGACTTTCGATCGGCCTGTGCGTGCTGCTGCTCGACATCTGTTCCATCGACACCTACGGCATCCCGTACACGGCGCAGGTCGCTCCGTTTTCGCCGACGCTGTTTACGGACGGCTTTCTCCGGCGCGGCTGGCGCTCACAGGCAGGCGATCCGATGCGGCTGTCCGATCTGGAGGGCGCGCACAAAGAGGGCGGCGGCGATGCGGAATGACGCCCCGAAGATCAGCCGCCGTCAGCTGCTCGCCATGCTGTACGCTTCGCGCTGCACGGCGCTGCTTTATCCCTTCCGCTTCCTCGGGCAGGCCTATACGGCGCGGGAGCTCGCGCTCGCCGCGCTGCTGCTGTGCGCGCTGTCTGTGCTAGCAGAGGCCGCAGGGCGCACGGCGGCCGTCGGCGATGCGCCGCCCCGGGGGATTCCGGCCGCCGCCGTCTGCGCCGCGCTGCTGTTCGCGCAGGCCGACGCTTTCGCGCAGTTTCGCGGCCAGCTGGCGGGCGTCCTCGAAAATGCGCAGCCGGAAGCGCCGCTGGTGATCCTCTCGCTGGCGGCGCTGTGGTATGCGCTGAAGAAGGGGATCGAGGGCTGCGCCCGGTTCTCGTCGCTGTGCGCGGTGTTCGGGCTCGTCTGCGCCGGAAGCATACTGCTTTTCAGCGCGTCGAAATTTGACGCCGTCAAACTCGCGCCCGCCGCCGGGGTGACGCTCCCGGGGTTCGCCGCGGCCTTTGCGCGCCTGCTGCCGTGCCCGGAGCTGCTTCTCTTTCTTGTCCTGTCGCCGTACGCCAACGAACGGCTCCCGTTTCACAGCGCGGCTCGGTTCCTGCGCGTGCAGGCGGCCGCCCTCGCGGCTTTTTCCGTTTTCTGCGCCGGAGTGCTCGGACGCCTCAGCCTGCTCGCGGATACGCCGGCCGCCGATCTGCTCTCGTCGGTCGCGGAGTCGACGGTCTTTCGGCGCATGGACGCGGCGAGGACCTGCGTGTTCATTCTCCTGCTGCTCGTGCGGATGATCGCGATCTCCGCGGGCATGCGGCGGGTGCTCGGCGCGCTTCTGCCGCGCCCCGACAGGGCGGCCGTCCCGGCGGCGGTCGCCCTGTCGGCGGCGGCTGCGGCGCTCGCCTTTTTTGCTGCGTCGCAGCGCGCCGCGCCGGAGGCGCTCGGGAGCGCGCTGTGCGCCGCCGCGGCGCTGTATCTTTTGATCGCAAGGAGGAGGTCCCCGTGAAACAGGTCGGAATACTTTTGCTTCTCGTCGTCGTCTGCTGTGCACTGTGCGCCTGCTCGCTTCGTGCAACGGAGCTCTCCCGGCGCATCATCCTGGATTCCGTGGCGATCGACCGGGAGGGCGGGCAATATGTCATCACCGCCGGATGGCTGCGCATAAAACAGGACGGCAGCGAGTCCGGCGCTTTTGAGGGGCGGGGAGACACGCCCGGGCAGGCGCTGCGCTCGCTCGAGGCCGCGGCGCAGAAGCCGCTCTTTTACAGCCTCGCCGCCACCGTTCTCATCGGCGGCGGCGCGGCAGACGACCTCGACGTCATCCTTCGCTTCCTCGTCGAGCAGAGCGACGTGCGCATCGGCGCCTCGCTGTTCTACTATGGCGGCGATGCCGGCGAACTGCTGCGCGCGAAAACAGACGCGCGCTCCTTCGGCGAGGCCGCACAGGCCCTGCAGGAGGGACTTTCAAACAGGAAAGACATCAGTGCGCCGCTGTATGCGCTCGCCGACGGCGCGTACGGCGGCGGCGCCTGCGGCTATTTGCCGGTCATTGCGGCGGCGCCCGCCGACGGAACGAAGGCAGACGGGGACACCGTCGAACTCCGCTATGCGGGTCTTGCGCTGTGCCGCGGCGGGCGGATATGCGCGCTGCCGGGCGAGGACAGCGCCGACATGCTGTTGCTGCTGTGCGGAAAGCTGCATAGTTTTACAGTGGCGGTCGGGAGCGGAGAAGCGACGATCACGGACGTGCGCGTGCGCGTCGCCGCATGTGAAGACGGCGCCCGCGGGGAGATCTGCGTCGTGTGCGCGGGGCGCGCCGAAAGCGGCGCCGCGGCCGGCGCCGGCGCGATCGGGGAAGCTGTAAAGAACAGACTGCGCGCGGCATATACTATATGCGGTGCGGCGTGTATCGACGACATCGCGGGCCTTCGCGCGCGCGCCGCCGCGGGAAGGGCGTCGGGCTTCGTCGAAAGGGCGCCGGCGGAGGACGGCGGCGGGCTGCTGTTCCGCTGTGAAATAAATACAGACTGACGGCGCGCCCGCGTTGAAACGGCGGGCGAATTCATGTATAATAATGGACGTAAAAGGAGGGGAAAGCATGGCTGTTTATTCGGTAAGCCTTGACAAGGTCATCCGGGAGCTCAACCTGGATGTCGCCTATACTCCCTGCGACACCTCCGAGCTGTCCGTCGTGTCGCCGGAACTGAACCGTCCCGCGCTGCTGCTCGCCGGTTATACGGAATATTTCGACAACCGGCGCATCCAGGCGTGCGGCAAAGTCGAGATGTCCTATCTCGCGACGCTCGGGGAGGAGGAACGCGATCATTCGATCGATGTCCTGTTCGGGTTCAAGCCGCCGGCCGTCGTGGTGACGCGCAACATTGAGCCTTTTGACGAGATGATGAGCTGCGCGCGCCGCTATCAGGTTCCCGTGCTGCGCACGGCTGAATCCACCTCGAACTTCATGTCGGCGGCGATCTCCTACCTCAACGTCGAGCTCGCGCCCCGCATCACGCGCCACGGCGTCTTCGTCGAGGTCTACGGCGAGGGCATCCTCATCCTCGGGGAGAGCGGCGTCGGCAAGAGCGAGACCGCCATCGAGCTTGTGAAGCGCGGCCACCGCCTTGTCGCCGACGACGCCGTGGAGCTGCGCAAGGTCTCCAACCGCACCATCGTCGGGCAGGCGCCGGAGAATATCCGCCACTTTATCGAGCTGCGCGGCGTCGGCATCGTCAATATCAAAAATCTGTTCGGCATGGGCGCCGTCAAAATCTCCGAAAAGGTCGATCTCGTCATCATGCTCGAGCAATGGAACGGCGAGAAGAATTACAGCATCGACGGTCTGCACCAGAACGAGAAGGCGAATATCCTCGACGTCACCATTCCGCAGATCACCATCCCGGTCATGCCCGGGCGCAACCTTGCGATCATCATCGAGACGGCGGCCATGAACAACCGCCAGAAAAAACTCGGCTATGACGCGACATCCGATCTGTTCGATCAGCTCGGTCTGATCGACGACATCACAAAATAACGCGTGGGAGTACATAGCGCACATGTCTTTATCATCCGCCGTTGAAAAATTGAAACAGGACCGCGACGTCCGCCTGCTGCTGAGCGAGCCGCTCAGCGGCCACACCGGGTTTATGACGGGCGGCTGCGCCGACGCGATGGCGCTGCCGGCGACGCGGGATGCGTTTGTCCGCACGGTCGGCGCGCTGCGCGGCGAGGGCGCGGACTTCTTTATCCTCGGAAAGGGGAAAAACGTGCTGGCGGCCGACGAGGGATACCGCGGCTGCGTCGTCAAGACCGAAAACGCTTTGACGGGACTGCGCTTCGACGGGGACGAGGTCTATTGCGAAGCGGGCGTGCCGCTCGCCGTCCTGTGCGCCGCGTGCAGGGACAGGGGACTCACGGGCCTCGAATTCGCCTACGGCATACCGGGAACGCTCGGCGGCGCCGTCTTTATGAACGCGGGCGCCTACGGCGGAGAAATGAAGGACGTCGTCCGCTATGTCGATGCGCTCGGCGCCGACGGGCGCGTGCGCCGCGTGCAGGGGGACGATCTCGCCTTCTGCTACCGCGGGAGCTTTGCGCAGCGCACGGGCGACGTCATCCTCGGCGCGGGCATCGCGCTGCACAAGGGGGACATCCCGTCCATCTCCGCGCGCATGGCCGAGCTGCTGCAGCGCAGAAAAGACAAGCAGCCGCTCGAGCTGCCGAGCTGCGGCAGCACCTTCAAGCGGCCGCAGGGCGCCTATGCCTCGCAGCTCATCGAGGACTGCGGCCTCAAGGGGCGCGCGGTCGGCGGCGCCTGCGTGTCGGAGAAGCACAGCGGCTTTATCGTCTGCCGCGGCAGCGCCACGACGGCCGACATCCTGACGCTCATCGATATCGTGCGCCGTGAGGTCGAGGAAAAGACAGGGTACAGACTCGAATGCGAGATACGTTTTTTGAAATAGCGGGAGCGACAAAATGGATGTAGTGATTATTACGGGTCTCTCGGGGGCGGGGAAGACGAGCGCCGTCAACGCGCTCGAGGATATCGGCTTTTTCTGCGTCGACAATCTGCCGCCGTCGCTCATGCCGCGCTTTGCGGAGATGGCCATCCAGATCAACAAGTACAGCAATATCGCCTTCGTCGTCGACGTGCGCACCGGCGAGTTCTTCAGCGGCTTTTTCGACGCCGTCGAGGACCTGAAAAAGCTGCGCGTCAACGTGCGCATCCTCTTTCTCGACGCGAGCGACGCGGTGCTCGAAAAGCGCTACAGCGCGACGCGCCGCAAGCACCCCCTCATGACAAATGAGACGAGCGACCTGCTCGAGGCCATCCGCGACGAGCGCGCCATGCTGCGCCCCATTCTCGGGATGTCCGATTACCGCATCGACACGTCGCTGCTGTCCGTCGCGCAGACGAAGGAACAGGTCGTCTCGCTCTTTCTGTCCGACAAACACGACTCGCTGTACATCCGCTGCATGTCGTTCGGCTATAAGTTCGGCGTCCCGACGGAGTCCGACCTCGTGCTCGACGTGCGCTGCCTGCCGAACCCCTTTTATGTCGACGCGCTGAAGGACAAGACCGGCCTCAACAAGGAGGTCTGCGACTATGTCTTCGCGTCGCCAAACACGCATATGCTGACCGAAAAATTCTATTCGCTCGTCGATTTCCTGCTGCCGCTTTATAAGGCGGAGGGAAAGAGCCAGCTCGTCATCGCCATCGGCTGCACGGGCGGCCGCCACCGCTCCGTGGCGGTCGCGGAAGACCTCTGCGCGCACATCAAAACGCTCGACTTCAAATGCAAGACCGTCCACCGTGACATCAACAAAACCGTATGACATTCTGCGCCGAAGTAAAAAAGGATATCACCGAGAACTGCGTCTATGAAGGCTGCTGTCTCGCGTCGCACCTTTACGGGATGGCGATGTTCGGCAAGACCTTTTCGAAGAGCGGCATCGTGTTCACGAGCGAGTACGATTTCGTCGCCGGGCATATCGCGCGGTCTCTGCTGTCGTACGGGCTCGCGGAAAGCGAGATCGTGCGGGCTTCTTCGCGCCGCGACAAGCGCGTCGAGCTGACGAATCCCCAGACCGTCGAGCGCATGCTGTTCGATTTCGGCTATTCGGGGGACGAGCCGAATTTCCCCATACGGCGCGAAAACTTCAACTGCGAGAACTGCCTGCCGGCGTTCCTCGCCGGTTGCTTTCTCACCGGCGGGACGGTCACCGATCCCGGCGTCGATTATCACCTCGAATTTTCGACGCACCGCTACACCTTTTTTAAGGATTTTCTGGAGCTCGTGCGGGAGGCCGGGTTTGAGCCGAAAACCGCCGTGCGCGCTTCTTCCTACATCCTGTATTTCAAGAACAGCGAGCAGATCGAGGACATCCTCACCTATATGGGGGCGTGCGACGCGTCCATGAAGCTGATGGACGCGAAGATCTACAGGGACATCGTCAACAACGTCAACCGGCGGACCAACTGCGAGAACGCCAACATCGACAAGACGGTCAACAGCGCGGCGCTGGACATCGAGCGCATCCGCCGCATCTGCGACGTCAAAGGGATGACGTATCTGCCGGACGAGCTGCGCGAGACCGCGCAGCTGCGCCTCGAGCATCCTGAGCTCTCCTTCGGGGAGCTCAGCGAGCTGACCGAAGGGAAGCTCACAAAATCCGGCATCAGCCACCGCATGCGCCGCATCCGAAGCTATGCGGACAAATTGAAGGAAGAACAAGATGGAGATACGACCCGCTGATTTCGTTCATCTGCATGTGCACAGTGAATACAGCCTTCTCGACGGCGCCTGCCGCATCGAACGCCTTGTGGAGCGCGTGAAGGAGCTCGGGCAGACCGCCTGCGCCGTCACCGACCACGGCGTGATGTTCGGCTGCGTCGATTTTTATAAAGCGGCAAAGGCCGCCGGCATTAAACCGATCATCGGGTGCGAGGCCTACGTCGCGCCGCGCACCCGCTTCGACAAGGTCTACCGCATCGACTCGTCGCCCTATCACCTTGTGCTGCTGTGCAAAAACGAGACGGGCTACCGCAACCTCATCAAAATGATCAGCCTCGCGAACACGGAGGGCTTTTACAACAAGCCGCGCGTCGACCGCGAGCTGCTCGAAACCTATCACGAGGGGCTCGTCGCGCTGTCGGCGTGCCTCGCGGGCGAGATCCCGCAGCAGCTGCTCGCGGGAGAATACGAAAAAGCAAAGGACGTCGCGCGGTACTACGAGGGCGTTTTCGGCAAGGGGAACTACTACATCGAGCTGCAGGATCACGGCATCGAGGAGCAGGAGCGGATCCTGCCGGACCTCATCCGGCTCGCGCACGAGCTCGACATACCGCTCGTCGCGACGAACGACTGTCATTATATCGAAAAAAAGGACAGCGTCATGCAGCACGCGCTCATCTGCGTGCAGACGAACAAGACCTTCGACGACGACGACGTTCTTGAGTTCAAGACCGACAATTTTTATGTCCGCTCCACCGAGGAGATGGCGGCGGTCTTTGCCGCCATTCCCGAGGCCGTCACGAATACCGCAAAAGTGGCCGCGCTGTGCAATTACGACTTCGAATTCGGCGTGACGAAGCTGCCGTATTTCAGGACGCCCGACGGCACGCCGAACGCCGACTTTTTCAAGCGCCTGTGCCATGACGGCGTTCTGCAGCGCTACGGCGAAGCGCACGATCCCGCCGTCGACGAGCGGCTCGACTACGAGATCGGCATCATCGAAAAGATGGGATACATCGACTACTATCTCATCGTGTGGGACTTCGTCCATTATGCGAAAAGCAACGGCATCCCCGTCGGTCCCGGCCGCGGCTCCGGCGCAGGGAGCCTTTGCGCCTACTGCATGGGCATCACCGGCATCGACCCGCTCAAATACAACCTGCTGTTCGAGCGCTTCCTCAACCCGGAGCGCGTGAGCATGCCGGACTTCGATATCGACTTCTGCTACGAGCAGCGCCCGCGCGTCATCGAATATGTGACGCAGAAATACGGCGCCAGCCACGTCGCGCAGATCATCACCTTCGGCACCATGGCGGCGCGCGCGGCGGTGCGCGACATCGGCCGCGTGCTGGGCATACCCTACAATCAGGTCGACGCGGTCGCAAAGCTCATTCCGCAGGAGCTCGGCATCACGATCGACAAGGCGCTCGAGCGCGCGCATGAATTCAAGGAGCTGTACGACGGCGACGCGCAGATCAGGCGACTCGTCGATCTCGCGCGCGACGTCGAGGGCATGCCGCGCAACGCCTCGACCCACGCGGCCGGCGTCGTCATCACCCGCGACGAGGTGAGCGATTATGTGCCGCTGTCGGTGAACGACGAGCAGCCCGTCACGCAGTATACGATGACGACGCTCGAGGAGCTCGGCCTGCTCAAGATGGATTTTCTCGGCCTTCGCACGCTGACCGTCATCGCCGACGCCGAACGCGATATCAAAAAGCGGCTGCCGGCCTTTTCGATGGACGCCATCTCCTATGAGGACAAGGCCGTTTTCGACATGATCGCCACCGGCAGCACCAGCGGGGTGTTCCAGTTCGAATCGGGCGGCATGCGGCAGCTGCTCATGCAGATGCGCCCGGCGAGCGTCGAGGATCTCATCGCCGCCGTCTCGCTCTATCGGCCGGGGCCGATGGAGTCGATCCCCGCCTATGTGGAAAACCGCAGGCATCCGGAGAATATCCGCTACAAGCACCCGCTGCTCAAGCCCATCCTCGACGTCACGAACGGCTGCATCATCTACCAGGAACAGGTCATGCAGATCTTCCGCGCGCTTGCCGGCTTCAGCTACGGCCAGGCCGACCTCGTGCGCCGCGCCATGTCGAAAAAGAAGCACAAAGTCATGGAGCAGGAAGGGGAGCGCTTCATCCACGGCAGCAGCGAACCGGGCAGGGAATGCGACGGCTGCGTCCGCCGCGGCATCCTGGAGCCCGTCGCGAAGGCCATCTACGACGACATGGCGAGCTTCGCGTCTTACGCCTTCAATAAATCCCACGCCGCGGCCTATGCGATCGTCGCCTATCAGACGGCGTTCCTCAAGTGCCATTATCCGACCGAGTTCATGGCGGCGCTGCTCACGAGCGTGCTCGACAGCAGCGACAAGGTGATGGAATACATCGCCGAATGCCGCAGCATCGGCATCGAGGTACTTCCGCCCGACATCAACATCAGTCTGCATTCCTTCACGGTCGACGGGCCGCGCATCCGCTTCGGTCTGCTGGCCATCAAGGGCGTCGGCCGCAGTCTCATCGAAGCGATCGTCGCGGAGCGCACGCGCGGCGGCCCCTTCACGTCGTTCCTCGATTTCTGCGAGCGTCTGTACGGCTCGGAGCTCAACCGCCGCGCGCTCGAGAACCTCGTCAAATGCGGTGCCTTCGACAGCTTCGGCGTGCCGCGCAAAAGCATGGTCAACGGCATGGAATCCCTGCTCAAATCCATCGACGACGACAACAAGAAGAATATTTCGGGGCAGATCGACCTTTTCGGCTCGCTCGAGGAGCATCGCCCCAAGGAAGCCGCTTTCCCCGACGACGGCGAATACGACCCGCGGGAAAAGCTGCGCTTCGAAAAAGAGCTGACGGGCCTGTACCTGTCGAGCCATCCGCTGCTCGAATACGAAAACGAGCGCCGGCGCATCACGAAGCATCAGATCAGGGACTTCCAGTCCGACGACGCCCAGCGGTACGACAACGAGGAGGTGACGCTGCTCGTCTCCATCTCTTCCGTGCGGACCAAGATCACGAAGAACAATACGACCATGGCATTCGTCAATATCGAGGACACGACGGGCATGATGGAAATGATCGTCTTCCCGCGAAAATATGAAGAAGCCGCGCGTCTGCTGCGGGAAAATGAGATCCTCGTCGTCAAGGGCCGCATCTCCGTCAAGGAAGAAGAGGCGGTCCGCCTCGTGCTCAACGAGGTCTTCCCGCTGTCGATGGCGCCCGGCAAAGGAGATGCGGCGCCGCGGACAGACGTCCGGGAACCCGCTGCCGCGGAGCCTTCCGGGGAGCGTAAAGTCAACACCCTTTACATCAAGCTGGCGGGCAAAAGCGACCCGCGCAGCGATCGCCTGATGGGGATTCTCGGCATCTTTGACGGCGCCGTTCCCGTCAAGCTGTACTACGCCGACACGAAGCAGACGGTCCTGACGCCGTCGAAGTTCTGGGTCTCCTATTCCGAGGCGCTCGACAATGAGCTCGCGGCGCTGCTCGGGCGCGAGAATGTTGTTTTCAAGTGATTGACAAAGCAGCCTCCGCGCATTATCATTGACTTGTTTGTTTTTAAAAAGGAGAAGAATATGGCTGGCAGAATCAAGACCATAGGCGTTCTGACGAGCGGCGGCGACGCCCCGGGCATGAACGCGGCGATCCGCGCCGTCTGCAGAACGGCGATCAACATGGGCATGCGCGTCATGGGCATCCGCAGAGGCTACAACGGCCTCATCACCGGCGATATGTTCGAGATGAACATCCGCAGTGTTTCAGAGATCATCCACCGCGGCGGCACCGTGCTGTACACGGCGCGCTGCATGGAATTCACGACGCCCGAGGGGCAGGAAAAAGCAAAGAACGTCTGTATCGAAAACGGCGTGGACGCCATCGTCGCCATCGGCGGCGACGGCACCTTCCGCGGCGCGCTCGACCTCAGCAAGCGGGGCGTCGCCTGCATCGGCATCCCCGGCACCATCGACAACGACGTCGGCGCGAGCGAATATACGATCGGCTACGACACCGCGCTCAACACGGCCATGGAGATGGTCGACAAGCTGCGCGACACCACGCAGTCGCACGACCGCTGCTCGGTCGTCGAGGTCATGGGCCACCGCGCGGGGTATCTCGCCGCAAACACCGGCATCGCCTGCGGCGCGGTCTGCATCCTCGTCCCTGAGATCCCGTTCGATCTCGAGCACGACGTCATCAGCCGCATGAAGCGCACGCAGAAGACCGGCAAGAAGCATTTCATCGTCGTGGTCGCCGAGGGCTGCGGCAGCGCGATCGACATTTCGAAGGTCATCCAGGAAAAGACCGGCATCGAGACGAAGGCGACGGTGCTCGGCCATGTGCAGCGCGGCGGCACGCCGACGATGCGCGACCGCGTCGTCGCGAGCGAGATGGGCTTCCACGCCGTCGAGCTGCTCAACGAGGGGATCACCAACCGCCTCGTCGTCATGCAGCAAGGGCTCATCACCGACGTCGACATCGTCGAGGGCCTCGCGATGAAAAAAGAGATCAACCAGAAGCTCATGGTCATGTCGCAGACCATTTCCATCTGACAACAGCAAAGGGACCGGCGCCGGTACGGCGCCGGTTTTTTTATGCGCGCGGACACATCCGGCCGCCTGCCCGAATATAGTTATCAGAGGCGGTGATTTTATGACGCGGCGCATACGCCATGAAAAATGGCGCAAAACCATCCTGAAAACGATCGCGGTGCTCGCGCTTCTCGCGCTGCCGGCGTGGATGACGCACAATCTCGCGCCCGTCGTGCGCACGATCTGCTCAAGCCAGGCGAAGATCCTCGGCACGGCGGCGATCAACAAGGCGGTGATGGCGGAGCTCGAGCGGCTGAACATCGACTACGGCTCGCTCGTGCGCATCACGACGGACAACAACGGCAACGTGAGCGTCATCGAGACGAACGCCGTCGAAGTCAACAAGCTCAAATCGCTGCTGACGGACGCAGTCAACGACAGTCTCGCCGCCATTCCGCAGCAGGAGGTGCGCGTGCCGCTCGGCACGCTGACCGGCATAGAGCTGCTGTCCGGTCGCGGCCCGCGCATCCGTCTGCGCATGCAGCCGGCGTCCTATGTCGAGTGCACGCTGTCGAACAGGTTCGACAGCGCCGGCATCAACCAGACGCGCCACCAGATCATGGTGGACTTCAAGGTCTCCATGACGGCCATCCTTGCGCCGTATTCGACGACGGTGCAAGTCGAGTCCAACATCTGTATCGCCGAGACCGTCATCGTCGGCACCGTTCCCGAAATGTTCGCCGATATCGCGCAGTAGATCTGTGTTTTTTCGCCGCCGTGTGATAAAATAAACGCAGCGCGCCGCGCGGCGCGGCGCAGTTTACCGACGGGGATATGAAAATGGACATTACAGAGGCTTCGGGCCGCGCGGCGGAGCTGCGCAGAACGCTCGAATACAATTCGAAGCTGTATTACGAAAAGGATGCCCCCGAGATCGAGGACAGCGAATACGACGCGATGCTGCGCGAGCTGACGCAGCTCGAGGAGGCATTTCCCCAGCTCAAAACGCCCGACTCGCCGACCGAACACGTGGGCGGCGCCGCTTCGGGCAAATTCAAAAAGGTGAAGCACGCCCTGAAGATGGAGAGTCTGCAGGACGCTTTCTCAAAGGACGACATCGCCGCGTTTTATGCCCGCGTCCGCGAAGAGGTGCCCGACGCGGTCTTTGCCGTCGAGCCGAAGATCGACGGGCTGTCCGTGCTGCTCGAATACAGGGACGGGAAGCTCGTGCGCGGCTCGACGCGCGGCGACGGCGTCGTCGGCGAAGACGTGACGGAGAACATCCTGACCGTCGCGTCGATCCCGCACACGCTGCCGGAATCGGTCGGCCTGCTCGAGGTGCGCGGCGAGATCTACATGCCCAAGGAGGTCTTCCTGTCGATCGTGCAGCAGCAGGAGGCGGAAGGGGAGGCCCCCTTCAAAAACCCCCGCAACGCGGCGGCGGGCTCGCTTCGCCAGAAGGATCCGCAGATCACCCGCGCGCGCGGGCTCGACATCTTTGTTTTCAACGTCGAACGCATCTCCGACGGCTTTGCGGCGCGCACTTCGACCCATATCGGCCGCATCGACTTCCTTCGCGGCCTCGGCTTCCACACGATCCCCTCGAGCGTGCGCTGCGACGGCATCGGGGAGAACACGGCGGAGATCGACCGCCTCGGCGCGGCGCGCGCCGGGCTTCCCTATGATATCGACGGCGCCGTCGTCAAACTCAACGACATCGAAAACCGCGCCGTGCTCGGCTCCACGAACAAATTCCCGCGCTGGGCCATCGCCTTCAAGTATCCGCCCGAAGTCCGCGCCTCAAAGCTTCTCGACATCGAAGTCGCCGTCGGCCGCACGGGCGTGCTGACGCCCACGGCGGTCTTTGAGCCCGTGCAGCTTGCCGGCACGACGGTATCCCGCGCCGTGCTGCACAACCAGGATTTCATCGACGCGCTGGACATCCGCATCGGCGATACCATCGACGTCCACAAGGCGGGGGACATCATCCCGGAGATCATCCGCGCCTACGACCACGCGCCCGGCAGTGCCGCTTTTCGCCTGCCGGAAAACTGCCCCTCCTGCGGGGAGAGCGTCGTGCGGCTCGACGGGGAGGTCGCGCTGCGCTGCGTCAATCCCGAGTGCCCCGAGCAGCGGCGCCGCAACCTCATCCATTTCGTCTCGAAGGGCGCGATGAACATCGACGGGCTCGGCCCCGCGACGATCGATCAGCTGCTCGACACCGGCCTCGTCCGCGACGTTCCCGATCTGTTTTCGCTGCAGAAAGAGCAGCTGCTGACGCTCGACAAGATCAAAGACAAGTCGGCGGAGAATATTCTCGCGGCCATCGAAGGATGTAAAGGCGCTAACCTTGACAGTGTTTTATACAGCTTCGGCATCCGCAACGTGGGCGAAAAAGCGGCGGCGCTGCTGTGCGAGCGCTTCGGCGACATCGACGCGCTGATGGATGCGCCGCAGGCGGCCATGGCGGAGGTGCCGGGCATCGGCCCCGTCATCGCCCAGAGCGTGCGCGCCTTTTTCGACAAGCAGGGCGCGCAGGATCTTGTGGCGCGGCTGCGGGATTCCGGGGTCAATATGCGATACCGTTCCACGCGCGTGTCGCAAAAGCTTGCCGGGCGCACGATCGTCGTGACGGGCGCGCTGGAGACGCTCTCCCGCGACGAGGCCAACGCGCTCATCGAAGCGAACGGCGGCAAGGCGGCCGGCTCCGTCTCCAAAAAGACGAGCTGGGTCCTCGCGGGCGAAAGCGCCGGCAGCAAGCTGACAAAGGCGCAGTCGCTGGGCGTGCCGGTGATCTCGGAAAAGGAATTCCTGGAGATGCTGAAATAAAACGGACTCCTCATTTTTTAATAGCATGCGGACGGGCTGCGGCCCGTCCTTTTCTTTGTTCTAAACCGCGCCGGCGAAAAATACATATGCAGTAAGAAATGAAAAAGGCGGGACAAAGAAGGATGGAGACGGACAAGACCCGGATCGAAGCGATCGCGAAGCTGCTGCCCGCGCGCATCGGCGGGCCGGTCGCGGCGGCCTGCGCCGGAATCGCCGGGCAGGTGACCGAATTTCGGCTGCGGGCGCTGCGCCCGGTCTGCGTGGGCTGCGCAGCGCGAACATATTTCATCGAGGGTGAAGCGCTCTCGGCCGCGCCCGGCCGCGCGGCGCTGTGCGCGCGGGACGGCGAGCTCGCCGACGCGCTCGCGCGCCTCTCCGAGTATTCGCTTTATGCGAAACAGGCCCAGCTGCAGGGCGGCTATCTGACCGTCCGCGGCGGGCACCGCATCGGCGTGGCGGCGAGCATGGCGGCCGACGGCGGCGTCGACTTCGGCAGCGTCAGCGGGCTCAATATCCGCGTCGCGCGGGAGGTGGCCGGCTGCGCGGACGCGGTGATGCGTGAGACGCAGGCCGGCGGCCCGTCGTCCGTGCTCATCGTTTCGCCGCCCGGATGCGGAAAGACGACGATGCTGCGCGACCTCGTCCGGCAAAGCGCGTCGCCGCCGTTTCTGCGCCGCGTCGCGCTGATCGACGAGCGGCGGGAGCTCGCGGCGCTTTGGAACGGCGCGCCGGCGCTCGACGCGGGGCTGACGACCGATATTCTCGACGGCTTCTCCCGCCGCGACGGCTTCGCGATCGCCCTGCGCTGTCTCGCGCCCGAGGTGATCGCCTGCGACGAACTGAGCTGCGCGGAAGACGGCGCGCTCGTCGCGGACGCGCGGCGGTGCGGCGTCCATGTGTTTGCGACGATCCATGCGCCGGATCTCTCCTCTTTAAAAAGCTACCCCGATTTTGGGCGGCTCCGGTCGGCGTTCGGCTTCGCCGTGCTGCTGCGCGCCGGCGCGGCGCCGGGGGAGATCGCCGGTATCGAAAGGACGGACGCGCTGTGAAGGGCGTCGGCTGCTGCTTTATCGTCGCCGCCTTTTTTGTGCTCGGGCGGATAAGAAAAGCGCGTCTGCTCGACGGCGCGCGCATCCTGGAGCAGCTGATCCTGCTGTGCGGGGAAATGCGCTATGCGATGACCTTTACGAGCGCGTCGCTGCTCACGTCGCTGCGCGATTTCTCGTTGCGAGAATCATTTTCGCGGCTCGGTTTTCTCGGCGGCGCGCTGCGGCGGCTCGGCGCGGCGGGAACGCTGCGGCAGGCGCTGCTGGAGGCGCTCGGCGAATGGGACGGCAGGGAGCTGCTCACGCGCGAGGAGCTGAGCGTCCTCACCGGTCTGTTCGACAATTTCGCCGGCGAAAGCGCCGACAGGGAAACGGAAAAGCTCTCCCTTGCGTGCGCGCGGCTGTCGCAGGCGCTGGAAGTCCGGCGCGCCGACCGCAGGACGGCGCGAGGCTATTACGAGCTTCTGTATACGCTCGCCGGCGCGGTGCTCGCCGTCGTGCTTTTTTAGGAGAACAATATGGACGTCGATTTTATTTTCCGCATTGCCGCCATCGGCATCATCGTCGCCGTGCTCAATCTCGTCCTGACGCGCGCCGGGCGGGAAGAACAGGCGATGATGACGACGCTCGCGGGGCTCGTGGTCGTGCTCATGATGATCCTCACGCAGATCAGCGAATTGTTCGCGACGATCAAGTCGCTGTTCGGCCTATGAATATGGACATGTTCCGCCTTTGCGCCGTCGTCGTGGCGTCGGCGCTGTTCGGCGTGCTTCTCAGAAAGCAGGCGCCCGAGCAGGCCTTTCTCGCTGCGCTCGCGGTGTGCGCGGGCGTCGGGCTCTACGCGCTTCCATATGTCGCCGCGATCCGCGCGGAGCTCGAATCGCTGTGCAGCGGCCCCGCGCTCGCCGGTCTGCCGTATGTGTTCAAGGCGCTGGGGATCTGCCTGCTCACGCAGGCGAGCGCGCGCATCTGCGCCGATTACGGACAGAGCGCGCTTTCCGCACAGCTCGAAACGGCGGGAAAGCTCGCCGTTCTCGTCGTATCGCTGCCGCTCGTGCGGGAACTGCTGCGCGCCGTGGCGGCGCTGCTGCAATGAGGCGGGCGCTGTGTGTCGCCTGCCTGCTGCTCGCGCTGCTGCAGGCGCCCGCGCCGGTCCGCGCGGCACAGCGGGATCCGCTGGACGACCTGTACGCGCAGGGCATGGGCGCGATGGACGAGAGCCTTCCGGACTCGATGCGCGGCTATCTCGCGCAGCGGGATCTGTCCTCCCGGAACGGCGTCTTCGACGCCTTTCTCGGGGCGGCGAACAAGCTTCTTGCGGAGATCTCTTCGCAGCTGAAGCTTCCGCTCACGATGCTCGGCAGCGTGCTCGCGGTGCTGGCCGCCTCCTCGCTCGCGGGGGCCTCCGGCATCCTGCAGGACAACGCCGCCGGCGGACTCGCCGCCAACATCGCCGTATCGCTCGCCTCGTCGCTCGCCGTTTCCGCCGGCATGGCGCAGCTCATCGAGGGCGCCCGCCGCGCGGTCGACGCCGCGGGCGCGGCCGTGACGGACACGGTGCCCGTCTACGCGGGGCTCGCCGCGGCTTCGGGCGGGCTCGTGAGCGGTTCGCTCTACGGCTTTTCGGTCTCCCTGGTCGGCGCCGCCTCCTCGACGATCATTTCGGGGATCGTGCTGCCGCTGTCCGGCATTCTCATCGGTCTCGGTCTTGTCAGCGGCCTCACGGACAGTCTGCAGTCCCTCTGCGACGGGCTCAGGAAGGCGGCGATATGGTCGATGGGATTGCTGACGAGCTGTTTTGTCGGCGTCCTGAGCATCCAGGGCAAGGTCAGCGCGGGCGCAGACACGGCGCTGCTGCGCACGGCGCGCTTTGTCGCGTCGAGCGCGGTGCCCATCATCGGCTCGGCCGTTTCCGAAGCCGCCTCCAGCGTGTGGGCCGGCGCGCGCCTCATGCGCAGCACGCTCGGCAGCGCCGGGATCCTCGTCATCGTCTGTACCATGCTGCCGCAGATCGCCGTCTGCGCGCTCAGCGGCGTCTCCCTGTCGCTGTGCGCCATTTTCGCGGACATCACCGGACTTTCGGCGCCGCGCCGCTGTCTGCTGACGCTCAAGTCGGCGGTCGACATCCTGACGGCGGCGCTGACGTTCCATTTCATTGCGCTCATCGTCTGCGTCGCCGTCATGATCGGATCGGGGGGATAAACGAGTGGAAACGATCCTTCGCGCATGGGGCTTCGCGCTGTGCACCGCTGCGCTCGCCGCGGCGCTGCTGTCGGCGGCCGCACCCGACGGTCCGCTCGCGCGGTCGCTCAAGTACGTGCTGGGGCTTTATATCGTGCTCGTCGCGGTGTCTCCCTTGCTCGGCATGCGGGATCTGCTGCGCGTCGGCATCCCGCCGCTCGAGGGCTTTTCGGCCGAGGCGTCGCTGGAGGCCTATGACGACGCCGTGCTCGCGCAGAGCACCCGCCTCATCGAACAGGGTCTCGCGGACGATTTTGCGCGGGAGGGGATCGACGCCTCGGCCGAGATCTTTATTTCTATGGGCGAAGACGGCGGCATATACTGTGACAGAGTCGTGCTCCGCGCCGGCGGGCAGGACGCGCAGCGCGCGGCGGAGCTCGTGCGCGCGCAGCTCGGAACGCAGCCGGAGATCATAACAGGACGGTAAAAGGCGATGGAACACAAGGTCTTGGAAAAATTCGGCGGACTGTTTGCAAAAAAGAACAGGACGGTCATTTTCGCCGCGCTTCTCGCGGCGGGCGCGCTGCTCATCGCCGCGGGCGGATTCAGCGAAAAAAAGCAGGGCGCCGCCGATGCGGCGCAGCACGACGACGACGAATACAACGCGCAGTATGCCGCGCGCATGCAGCAGGACATAGAGGCGTTCATCACGCAGATCGACGGCGTCGGCAGCGCGAGCGTCCTCGTTTCGCTCGAGACGGGCGTGCAGTACGAATATGCCGCGGACGGCAAGGTCTCCGACGATACGACCCGCTCGGGTCAGGACAGCTACTCGAGCCGCACCAGCGAGGAGAACAGCATCATCATCGTCGACGGGCAGGCGCTTGTGCGCAGGCGCATCGAGCCGACCGTGCAGGGCGTCGTGATCGTCTGCGAGGGCGGCGGCAGCGCGCGCGTGCGGGAAGACGTGACCGAAGCCGTCAGCGTTTTGTGCGGGATCGGCGCCAATCGCATATCCGTGACAAAAATGCCGTAAACATATAACAAAAAGACGCGAGGGGTAATTATGAAATCGAATTTTGCGAAAAAGCAGATCACCATGCTGACGCTCGTTCTTGCGCTCGCCGCTGCCGTCTATCTCAACTGGCGCTTCGCCGGCGGCGAGAACGTGCTGTCCGTCACGGGCGCCTCCTCCGGCGAACAGACGCAGGCGACCGCGGGCGAGCAGACGCAGCCCGTGCAGACCGACGCCCCGGGGACCGAAGCCGCGCAGACGGACGCGCAGCAGAGCGAGCCGGCCGAGGCCGAACAGCAGACGGAGACCTATTACGGGGACGCGCTGTTCGTCTCCAAGGAGGAATCGTCCGCCGAGAGCTACTTCTCGGAGGCGCGCCTCACGCGCACCTCGACGCGGGACGAGGCGCTCGACGCGCTGCAAAAATCCCTGCAGAAGACGGATCTCACCGAGGCGGAAAAGGCGGATCTCACAAAACAGCTGACGGCCATCGCGAAAAACATCACGAAAGAGGGGAGCATCGAAAGCCTCGTCAAGGCGAAGGGCTTCGGCGACTGCGTGGCGTTTATCAACGGTGAAAGCGTAAAGGTCGTCGTCAAGGCCCCCGCCGCGGGCCTCTCCGTGAGCGAAGTTGCGCAGATCAAGGAGATCGTCCTCGCGGAGAGCGGAGCCGATGTGAAGAACGTGTCCATCGTCGAAATAAAATAATTTACAGTTGTATAAAGACAGACGAAATGGTATAATCTCTTTCACAGGAGGACACGCAATATGGACATCGAAAGCATGAAAAACGCCGAGGGCAGCCTTCGCATCTCGCAGGACGTCATCGCGTCGATCGCCAAATTCGCGACGCTCGAGATCGAAGGCGTCGACAGCGTTTCGACCGCCAATACCGGCGTCAAGGGCCTGATCACCAAAACAAATTACCTCAAGCCGATCAAGATCGAGCTTGTGGACGACGTCGTCAACGTCGAATTGAATATAGTCGTAAAGCACGGATACCGCATTCCCGACCTGTCGTCCCAGATCCAGCAAAACGTCAAAAACGCAATACAGAGCATGACAGGGCTCGCGGTCGCAAGGGTCGACATCATCGTCGCCGGACTTGCGAAAGCCTCCGACAGCGAAGCGGCTGCAGAGTAACGCCAAGGCCCTCCCCAATGAACGGAGGGCCTTGTTTTTATTGTATAAAACACAGGAGTACTGCATGACAAGACGTGAATCGAGAAGGACGGCGTTCATGCTGGTCTTTCAGAAATATTCCAACGACGTGTCGGCCGACGAGATCCTCGACGCCGCGCGGGAGGACGAGGAGCTCAGGACCGACGAATTCTGCGAACAGCTCGTGCGCGCTGTGTGCGACCATCTGCCCGAGCTCGACGCCCTCATCGAGCCCAATCTGAAAAAATGGACGATGGCGCGCCTGCCCCGGGTGTCGCTCGCCGTGCTGCGGCTGAGCTGTGCGCAGCTCCTTTTCATGCCGGAGCTGCCGGACAGCGTCGTCATCAACGAGGCGGTCGAGCTCGCGAAGGAATTCGGCGACGAGGATGAATACGCCTTCGTCAACGGGACGCTGCGCAGCATCAACATCCGGCTGAAAGAGCACGCGTGATGTACGTCCTCGGCCTTGATACGAGCAATTACGCGACGAGCGCCGCCGTTTTTGACGGCGACCGTTTTTCGGTCTGCGCATTTCACAAAAGCTTCCTGTCGGTCGAGGCGGGGAAGACGGGGCTGCGGCAGAACGACGCGGTCTTCCTGCACACCAAAAATCTGCCGGAAGCCATCGCCGACATCAGCGGCAATTTTGACCTCAGAAAGATCGCCGCGGTCGCCTATTCGGCGCGCCCGCGCGACCGGGAGGATTCCTACATGCCCTGTTTCCTGTGCGGCCTGGGCCTCGCGCAGTCGCTGTCCGCGGCGCTCGGCGTGCCGGCGTACGGTTTTTCCCATCAGGCCGGCCACGTGATGGCGGCGCTGTTCGGGACAGGCTTCGCGCGGGAATCGAAAAAGGATTTTCTCGCGTTCCATGTGTCCGGCGGAACGACCGACGGGCTGCGCTGCGCTCTGGACGCGGACAAGCTCGGCATCGAGACGGCGGCGACGTCGCTCGATCTGTTCGCGGGACAGGCCGTCGACCGCATCGGCTGTCTGCTCGGGCTCGGTTTTCCTGCGGGGCCCGCGATGTCCGCGCTTGCGGCGAAGGGGACGGGGGAGGACTTCATGCGCCCGTCGCTCAAGGGTGCCGACTGCTGCCTTTCCGGCCTCGAGAATCAGTGCCGCGCGCGCATCGAAGCCGGCGCCGCCCCCGAGGATGTGGCCCGCTACTGTCTGCTGTCCGTCGCGGCAACGATCCTCGCGATGACGCGGGCGCTCGACGACGGCGGCGACGTCATCTACGCGGGCGGCGTCATGTCGAGCGAGCTCATCCGCGCGTGGCTCGCGCAGCGCGTTCCGCGCGCGAAATTCTGCTCGCCGGCCTACCTGTCGGCGGACAACGCCGTCGGGACGGCGATCCTGGGAGCGAGGGCGGTGATGGCCCGTGCATGAGAGCATCACGGTCAGCGCGCTCAACCGCTATGCGAAAGCGCTGCTGGAGACCGACGAGGTCCTCTCGCAGATCTGGGTGGAAGGCGAGATCTCCGGGCTGAAGATCCACCAGGCCTCGGGGCACATGTATTTTGCGCTGAAAGACGCGCAGGCGTCCGTCGCGGCCGTCATGTGGAGCTCCTCGGCGGCGCGACTGCGCTTCGTCGTAAAGGACGGCATGTATGTCGTCGCGCGCTGCAAAGTATCGCTGTATGAACGGGACGGGCGTTTTCAGCTGTATGTGGACGACCTCGTCCCGATGGGCGTCGGCACGGCGCAGCAGCAGCTCGACGCGCTGCGGGACAAGCTGTCAAAAGAGGGCCTGTTCAGCGCCGAGCGCAAGCGTCCGCTCGTGCGCTTTCCGAAACGCATCGCCGTCATCACATCGCCCGGCGCCGCCGCGCTGCAGGACATCATCAATGTCACGGCCCGGCGCTATCCCTTTGTAAAACTGCTGCTGTTTCCCGCGGCGGTGCAGGGGCAGCTCGCCGTGCGCACCATCGTCGAGGCCATCGAGGCCGTCTGCCGCCGCAGCGACATCGACGAGGTCATCATCGCGCGCGGCGGCGGCTCGAAGGAAGACCTGTATTATTTCAACAGCGAGGAGATCGTGCGCGCGGCGGCGAAGCTGCCCGTGCCGTTCATCTCCGCGGTCGGCCATGAGGTCGATACCACGCTGCTAGACTATGCGGCCGACGCGCGCGCCGCGACGCCCTCGGTGGCGGCGGAGCTCGCCGTGCCGGATGCGGCGCAGCTGCTGGCGCATGCGCAGGCGTGCGCCGCGCTGTGCGGCGAGGCCGCCGACCGCATATGCGCGCGCGCATCGGAGGACTGCGCCGCGTCCTGGAACGCGGCCGCCGCAGCGAATGCCGCTTTTCTGCGGGAGCAAAACCGGCGGCTTGCGCACACACAGGAGATGCTCGACTCGCTCAATCCCGCGCGGGTCCTTTCCCGCGGATATGCGGGGGTATACAAAGACGGCCGCGCCGTCTCGGATATAGCGCAGCTGTCGCCCGGAGACGATATCCGGCTTGCGCTCGGCGGCGGCACGGCGGACTGCACCGTCTGTTCTGTGAAGGAGGGCTACGATGGATCTCTCGAATTACTCGTTTGAAGACGCGATCAGCCGGCTCGATGAGCTGACGGCGCTGCTGTCGTCGCCGACCGTGACGCTCGCGGAATCCGTTGCGCTCTTTCGCGAGGCGGCGGAGCTGCGCGCGCACTGCGCCAAACTTCTGCAGGAAGCCTCCCTGCAAATAGAACAGATCGAAAAGGACGCCGGACAATGACGGATGAACGATACGCACAGACGATGGAGACCTATGCCGCCCGCACCGAAGGCGCGCTCGACACGCTCCTCGGGGGCATGCAGGATTCCGTCGTGCTCGAAGCGATGCGCTACAGTCTGCTCGGCGGCGGCAAACGCATCCGCGCAGTCATGGCGCTCGCCGCGGGCGATATGCTCGGGGGCGATCCGCAGAGCGCGCTGCTCGCCGCCTGCGCCGTCGAGATGCTGCACTGTTATTCCCTCATCCACGACGATCTGCCGTGCATGGACAACGACGCGATGCGCCGCGGCAAGCCGTCCTGCCATGTCGCCTACGGCGAAGCGAATGCGCTGCTCGCAGGCGATGCGCTGCAGACGGCGGCGTTCGACACACTCTCCCGCATCGAAGACAGCGCCGTCTGCGCGCGGTGCGTCGGCATTCTCGCGCGCGCCGCGGGCCATATGGGAATGGTGTACGGCCAGGAGCTCGACCTGCGCTGCGAAGGGAAGGCCATCGGGGAGGACATGCTCCAGAAGGTCGACCGCTATAAGACGGGCGCGCTCATCGAGGCAAGCCTGCGCATGGGCGCCGCCTGCGCCTCCCCCGATGAACAGGACGACGCGGCGCTGTGCGCGTACGCGCAGAACGTCGGGGCTGCCTTTCAGATCGTGGATGACATCCTCGACGTGACGTCGACCGACGCCGTGCTCGGCAAGCCGACGGGGAGCGACGAGAAAAACGACAAGACGACCTACGTCTCGCTGCTGGGCGTCGGCGGCGCGAAAGCCGCGGCGGCGCGCTGCACGGGCAGGGCCGTCGACGCGCTCGGCGCCCGCTTCGGCGCCCGCGCGGATTTTTTGCAGACGCTCGCAAATAAACTTGCTGTAAGGGCAAAGTGATATGCTTCTTGAAAAGATCGGCGCACCTGCCGACGTCAAAAAACTGAATGAAAAACAGCTGCCCGCGCTCTGTGACGAGATCCGCGGGGTGCTCATCGACACCGTTTCGAAAACGGGCGGGCATCTCGCGTCCAATCTCGGCACCGTCGAGCTGACCGTCGCGCTGCACCGCGTGTTCGACTGCCCGCGGGACGACATCCTCTTCGACGTCGGCCATCAGTGCTACACGCACAAGCTGCTCACCGGGCGCCAGGAGGCTTTCTCCACGCTCCGGCAGGAAAACGGCCTGTCGGGATTCCCCAAGCCGTACGAAAGCGAATGCGACCCCTTCATCGTCGGCCACAGCTCGACGGCGATGTCGAGCGCCATCGGCCTTGCGCGCGCAAAGCTGCTGCGCGGCGATCCGTCGAAAGTCATCGCCGTCGTGGGGGACGGCTCCTTTGCGGGCGGCATGGTGTATGAGGCGATCAACAGCATCGACGAAAACCTCAAGAACCTCATCGTCGTGCTCAACGACAACTCCATGTCGATCTCGAAGAGCGTCGGCACCATCCCAAGCTATCTGCTGCGCCTGCGCACGGGCACGGCTTATTCGAATCTCAAAAAGCGCGTGCAGACGGCGCTCGAGAAGATGCCGGTCATCGGCCCTCCCATCCGCGACGCGCTGCTGACCTCGAAATCCTTTATCCGCAGGGCGGTCTACGACGGCACGCTCTTTGAGGAGCTGGGGTTCCATTATCTCGGCCCCGTCGACGGGCACGACGTTCTCGAGCTTTGCCGCATCCTCGGCAATATCCGCAATCTCGACGGCCCCATCCTGCTGCACGCCATTACCGTCAAGGGAAAAGGCTACGCCCCTGCGGAGGAAAATCCCGGCGCATATCACGGCGTCGGCCATTTCGACATCGAAGAAGGCAATCCCGACATCTCGCTGTCCGACAGCTACTCCAACGAATTCGGAAAAGCGCTGTGCGACCTGGGCGGCACCGACGCGCGGATATGCGCCGTGACGGCCGCGATGAAATACGGGACAGGCCTCCAGTATTTTTATAAGAAACACAAGGAGCGCTTCTTCGACGCCGGCATCGCCGAACAGCATGCCGCCACGTTCTGCGCCGGTCTTGCAAAAGGCGGACTGAAGCCCGTCTTTGCGGTGTATTCGACATTTTTGCAGCGCGCGTTCGATCAGCTGTCGCAGGACATCTACATAAACGGCGCCGATGTGCTGCTCGCCATCGACCGCGCCGGCCTCGTCGGCGAGGACGGGGAGACGCACCAGGGGCTGTACGACGTCGCGCTTCTGTCCGTCCTGCGCGGCTTCGTCTGCGTGTCGCCGAGCAATTATGCGGAGCTTCGGCACTGGCTCGGCCGGCTGCTGTCCGAATCCGGGCCCCGCGCCATCCGCTACCCGCGCGGCTGCGAGGATCCCCGCACAAAAGATTATGCGTGCAGCGGCGAAAATTTTGATATAATAAAAGCGGAGAGTCCCGCGGACACGCTGCTCGTCACCTACGGCAGGGAATTCGCGGAAGTCGCCGAAGCGCGGCGCGCGCTCGGGGAACGCGGCATCCGCTGCGACATCCTCAAGCTGACGCGCATCCTGCCGCTCGACGGCGCCGCCGTCGAGGCCGCGCTTCCGTATCGGAAGGTCTGCTTCTTTGAAGAAAGCGCGCGCGCAGGCGGCCTCGGGGCGCAATTCGGCGAGGGCCTGTTCGAGAGAGGTTTCGCCGGAAGCTATTCGCTGACCGCCGTCGACGATCCCATCGTCCAGCAGGCGTCCGTCCCGGCGCAGCTGCGCCGGTTCGGGCTCGACGCCGGTTCCATTGCAAAAAAAGTGGGCGGGGAAGCGCTGTGAAACAACGTCTGGATGTTCTGATGGCGGAGCGCGGCCTGTGCGAGAGCAGGGAAAAGGCAAAGGCGCTCATCATGGCGGGGCTGGTCTTCGCGGACGGCGAGCGCTGCGACAAGGCGGGCACTTTTTTAGACCCGGCCGCCGACATCGTGCTCACCGGGCGCGACGACGAATTTGTCAGCCGCGGCGGCAAAAAGCTGAAAAAAGCGGTCGAGACGTTCGGTCTCGACCTCACGGGGCTCGTCTGCGCGGACATCGGCGCTTCGACGGGCGGCTTTACCGACTGTATGCTGCAAAACGGCGCGCGCAAAGTCTACGCGGTCGACGTCGGCTACGGACAGCTCGCATGGAAACTGCGCAACGACGCGCGCGTCGTCAATCTCGAGCGGACGAATTTCCGCTACATCACCGACGCAGAGATCCCGGAAAAACTCGATTTCTTCTCCGTCGACGTCTCCTTCATCTCGCTGCACATCATTCTCCCGGCGGCCGCGCGGGTGTGCGGCGAACAGGCGCGCGGCGTCTGTCTTATCAAGCCGCAGTTTGAAGCGGGCCGCGATAAGGTCGGCAAGCACGGCGTCGTGAGCAAAAAGGAGACCCACGTCGAAGTGATACGCAGTGTTTTCGGGTACATCCGAGACAATGATTTCGGTGTAAAGGGACTGACCTTTTCACCGATCAAAGGGCCGGAAGGCAATATAGAATATCTCGTTTATATCGCGCGGCACGAGGCGGACGCCGACGGCGTTTCGCCGGAAGCGGCCGTGGAAGCCGCGCACGCCGCGCTCGACAGGGGGACAGCCCATTGAATCTGCTTTTTTGCGTCAACACGGAAAAAGAAAAAAACATTGAGACGGCGCGGATCGCCGCCGCGCGTTTCACGTCGTTCGGCTACGGCTGTTTCGCCTGCGAAAGCGACCGCGGCGCTCTGGACGGCTGTCCGGGGATCCGCTTTGAGACCGAAGAGCGCGCCACCGCGCTGTGCGACATGTTCGCGGTCTTCGGCGGCGACGGGACGATCCTTTACCATGCGGGGCGGGCCGTGCGCGCGGATAAGCCGCTGTTCGGCATCAATTCCGGACGTCTGGGCTATCTTTCCGCCTTTGACTGCAGCGACGCCGCGCGCATCGAAAAGAGCGACCTCGAGTCGCTCGTCTGCGTCGAGCGTCTGCTGCTCGACTGTCATCTCGAAAGCGCTCCGGATCGCCATTATTATGCGCTCAACGACGTCGTCGTCTCGCGCGGCGTCACCGCGAAGAGCATCGAGCTGCAGCTCGAATACGGCGGCGTGCAGCTGTCGAAGCTGCGCTGCGACGGCGTCATCGTCTCGACGCCGACCGGCTCGACGGCCTATTCGCTGTCCGCGGGCGGACCCATCGTGGAGCCCGACCTCGAGGCGGTGATCGTCTCTCCCATCTGCCCGCACACCATGCTCTCGCGCAGCATGGTGCTGCGCTACGGAGAAAAGGACATCCGCCTGACGCCGAGCGTGCGCGACGACAACAAGGCGATGGTCGCGGTGGACGGGCGCATCATCGGAGAAACGGATCACACCGCGGCCGTCATCGTCTCCGCGACCCCTAAAAAACTCCGGCTGATGATCTCGCCAAAAAGAGATTATTTCGACGTTTTGCGCAAGGATATTTCGGAGAGGAGATAACATGAAGGAGCTACGACATAAGGCGATCGCCGAGCTGATCGGCACCATGCCCATCGGGACGCAGGAAGAACTTCTCGCGCAGCTTCGGCAGCGCGGCTTTGACGTCACGCAGGCGACCGTTTCGCGCGATATCAAGGAGCTGCGGCTCGCAAAAGTCGCGGTCGACGGCGGGACCGCGCGCTACATGGTCCACTCCGAAGGCGCAAAAAGCGGATTTACGGAGAAATTCAAAACAATTTTTCGCGAGTCCGTCATCAAAATCACGTGCGCGGGCAATCTCGTCGTGATAAAATGTTATACGGGACTCGGGAACGCGGCCTGCGAAGCGCTCGACACCATGCAGTTCGAGCAGCTCGTGGGCACCATCGCGGGGGACAATACGATCTTCTGCGCGACGCATTCGGCGCAGGACGCCCAGGCGCTTGCGGGTATGCTCGAAACGATTCTTTGAAGCCGGGGAACAAACATGTTACGCGAGCTCAACATCGAAAACGTAGCCGTCATTGAAAAAGCTTCCGTCCAGTTCGACGCGGGGCTCAATATCCTCACGGGAGAAACGGGCGCCGGAAAATCGATCCTCATCGACTCGATCAACGCGATCCTCGGCAACCGCACGACAAAAGAGATCGTGCGCACGGGGGCGTCGCGCGCCGTCATCTGGGCGACGTTTGCCGACGTGAGCCCGAAGGTGCTGCGGATGCTCGAGGAACAGGGCTACGAGTTTGACGGGATGCTGATCCTGCACCGCATCATCACGGCCGACGGCAAGAGCCAATGCCGCGTCAACGGGAAACCCGCGACGGCGGCCACGGTGCGCGATCTGTGCGCCGGACTTATCAACATCCACGGCCAGCACGACAACCAGGCGCTGCTCGATCCCGAGCAGCACATCCGCATCATCGACGATTTCGCCGAGCTCGGGGAGGACATGGAGACCTATCGCGCGCGCTTTGCGCAGCTCGGCCGCCTCAAGCGCCAGATCGACGCGCTGACGATGGACGAGGCGGAGAAGACGCGCAAGCTGGATCTGCTGCGCTTCCAGGTCGACGAGATCGACAAGGCGCAGCTGACGCCGGCCGAGGACGAGCAGCTTTCGGCGCGCCGCAACCTCATCCGCAACGCGGAAAAGCTCATGGATTCGCTGCGGCAGAGCCACGCTCTGCTCGAGGGCGATTCCGACGAGGGCGGCGCGGTGGACCGCGTGAGCGAAGCGAGCGGCCTGCTCGACGATGTCAAGGACTACGGCGAAGGGCTCGACGACTGTGCGGCCCGGCTGTCCGATTTGTATTACGGGCTGCGCGACGTCGCCTCGGAGATCTCCGATTTTCTCGACGGATTCGATTTCGACCAGAACGAGCTCGAAATGATCGAGGAGCGCCTCGACCTCATTTACAAACTCAAGAAAAAATACGGCGCGACGATCCCCGACATCCTCAGGTTCTGCGAGGAGTCGAGGGAAGAGCTCGAGAACATCGAGACCTCCGGCGAGCAGCTCGAACAGCTGCAGGCGCAGTTCGATGAACAGCTCAAGGCCGTCGCCGCCATGGCGTCCTCCATCAGCGGGCGCCGCAAGGCAGCCTTCGAGGTGTTCTCGCGCCGCATCCGCGAGGAGCTGACGTTCCTCAACATGCCGAACGTCGAATTCACCGCCCGCTGGGACAAGGGCGCGCTCACATCGCGCGGCTTCGACGTTGTGGAATTTCTCATCTCCACCAACGTCGGCGAGCCGCCGAAGCCGCTGTCGAAGATCGCCTCGGGCGGCGAGCTGTCCCGCATCATGCTCGCGATCAAAAACGCGCTCGCGGACAAGGACGACATCGGGACGCTCATTTTTGACGAGATCGACACGGGCGTCAGCGGCGCCGGGGCGGGGAAGATCGGCAAAAAGCTCAAACAGGCGGCGGAAACAAGACAGATCATCTGCGTCACGCACTCGGCGCAGATCGCGGCTTTCGCGGACAGCCATCTGAAGATCGAAAAATCCGTCCGCGGCGACCGCACCTATACCGACATCGAGCCGCTCGATGCCGACGGAAGAACGCGCGAGCTCGCGCGCATCATCTCGGGCGACAACGTGACGCCGACGGCGCTGCAGAATGCGGCGGAGATGCTTTCGCTCGCGAAAGGTTGACAAAACCGCGCATATCGGTTAAAATACACGCATATCAAAAAGGCCATGACGGAGATCCCGCAGCTTTGACCGCAGACAGCATAGAGAGCGCCCGGCCGGTGCGAGGGCGCGCGCGGCAAAGCGAAACTACGTCTCCACGAGCCGCGCGATGAGCGACGAAGGCGCGCGTTAAGCGCAGGGACCCGTTTGTCCCGCCGAGGGAGCTGTCCGCAAGGATGCTCCGAAAAAAGGTGGTACCGCGTTGAAAAACGCCCTTTTGCAGCGATGCAGAAGGGCTTTTCTTTTTATTACAGGAGAGGATTGAAACAATGAACGTATTTGACGAGCTTGAAGCAAGGGGCCTCGTGGAACAGGCGACCGACAGGGAAAAGATCCGGGAGCTGCTGGGCAGCGAAAAGGTGACCTTCTACGTCGGCTTCGACCCGACGGCCGACAGCCTGCACGTCGGCCATTTCATGCAGCTGGTCATCATGCGCAAAATGCAGCGCGCGGGCCATCGGCCCATCGCCATTCTCGGCGGCGGCACGACGATGGTCGGCGACCCGACGGGCAAGACCGATATGCGCAGGATGATGACGCAGGAGACCATTCAGCACAACGCCGACTGCTTTAAAACACAGATGTCCAAATTCGTCGATTTTTCCGAGGGCAAGGCGCTGATGCTCAACAACGCCGACTGGCTGCTCAAGCAGAACTACATCGAATTTCTGCGCGAGGTCGGCGTCCACTTCACCGTCAACAAGATGCTGACCGCCGAGTGCTTCAAATCCCGCATGGAGAAGGGGCTTTCCTTCCTCGAATTCAACTATATGCTCATGCAGAGCTTCGACTTCTACAAGCTGTTCACGGAGTACGGCTGCAAGCTCGAAATGGGCGGGAATGACCAGTGGTCGAACATCATCGGCGGCGTCGAGCTCATCCGTCGCAAGCTCGGCGAGGACGCCTACGGCATGACCTTCACGCTGCTCACCAACAAAGAGGGAAAAAAGATGGGCAAGACGGAAAACGGCGCCGTCTGGCTCGATCCCGAAAAGACCTCTCCCTACGACTTCTTCCAATACTGGCGCAACGTCGACGACGCGGACGTCACGCGCTGCCTGCGCCTGCTGACCGATGTGCCGCTCGAAAAGATCGAGGAATTCGACCGGCAGGGCGGCGAACAGCTCAACGCCGCGAAAGAGCTGCTCGCTTTTGAGCTCACCTCGACCGTCCACAGCCCTGCGGAAGCACAAAAGGCGCTCGACGCCGCCCGCGCGCTGTTTGCCGGCGCCGGCGACAAGACGCACATGCCCAGCGTCCGGCTCGAAAAGGACGACCTCGCGGACGGCGGGATCGCGGTGCTCGATCTGCTCATCAAATGCGGCATCGCTTCCTCGAAGGGGGAAGGGCGCCGTCTTATCGAACAGGGCGGCATCAGCATCGACGACGAGAAGGTCGCGGACGTCTTCGCGCGCGTGCCGGCGGAAAAGCTGGCGGGGGACGGTGCGATCGTCCGCAAAGGGAAAAAGATCTTTATCCGCGCATACCTTGCATAGAAAAAGCGCCGCGGTCTATTTCCGCGGCGCTCTTTTTTTATATGCGCGAAGGCAGATCCACAGCGCGGCGGCCGCGCTGAAAAGAGAGATCCATCCCGAAACATGCTGCACGGGCGTCCCGGTGTAGGACACGGTCAGCGTGCCGCCGGCGAGCCGGCCGATCTCGACTTCCAGCACGCCGTGCCCGCTCGGCCGCACGGGGAGCTGCGTTCCGTCCGCCGTCGCCGCCGAATAGCCGAGGTAATAGACGAGCGGCAGATCGAGATATGTGTCGTCGCCGGTATTCCCGCTGAATACAACGGTCGTCGTTCCGCGCTCGCGATCCGAGGTAGCATTAACCGTATCGCAGTTTGAAACGGGGACAAACGGCCTTTCGGCCCAAAATTCGCGGCTGTTGTTGATATGCAGGTAATTTTCATCTACCAAAGAGAGACTGCTGGTCTCCTCAATGATACCCGCATGTCCTTCTCCGGCAGGCGGCGACTGCTGATATTTCCATTCCGGTACGGAAATACAGAGCGACTGCACGCAGCATAAAACGGCAACAGCGCCCGCCGCCAAAAGACTGTGCGATTTCTTTTTATTGCGGAATATGTCATCCAGCATAATGGCGCCGGCCATACAGATCAACAGCGTCGCAGGCAGGAAAAACCGCCAGGGGAACTGGATGATGTTAATGTACGGATCCAGCCGAAGCCAGGGAAAATAGGCGGTGACGGCAAACAGGCTGAACAACCCGCCCCAGATGCAGGCGTCGCGGAAGCGATGGATGTCCGTTTTGGGGAGCGGCTTGAAAAAAAGGCGCAGCAGCAACATGAGAAGTACCGTATAGCCCGCGCAGCTTGAAGTGGCCTGTGTGCTTCCGTATGTCGAAAAAAGATTCTTCGGCGCGATCGTTTCCCAGATCGGATGGAATACGTGCATGTGCCATTCTGAAAAGAAGCGGGTCGTCAGCAACTGCTCGGCAAGCGGCAGCAGATAGCCGGCGCCGAGCAGGAGCACGGCGGCCGCGCTGCCGAGGATGTGCAGGATCCGTTTCGGCTCCCTGATGAGCCGTCCGATGAACAGCACCAGAAACGCGAGATAAAACAGCGAGAAAAGGAGCAGGCTCAGCAGATGCGACAGCGCAAGGAACAGAAATCCGAACACGAGGGCCGGGTTTCGCCGGCTGTCGCCGAAGACGCTGTTGTATATGCCGAGCAGCACGATGGGCGCGATCATGAACGCCTGCGTTTCTCCGATCGCGCCTCGCTTGAGCAGATCAACGGCAAAATATGCGGAGCCCGTGTAGAGCATCGAAAAGAAAAAGCCGCCCAGCGCGCTGCCGGTCAGCTTCTGCGCCGCATAATACGAGCAAAACAGCGTCGCGGCGATCAGCAGCAGATTGTAGATATTATAGCTGATGAGCAGGGGAGTCCCCAGCAGGCACAGTACGGCGGGGACGTAAAGGAAAAAGTTGCAGTAAAACAGCGGGATCGCATAACCGTAGCCGTCATACAGCTCGGTGTATACCTTCGGGAACCATTCGCCATGGCGCATGGAATCGACGAGGCTCTGCAGCCGGATCAGATGGAATTCGGTGTCGTCGAGCAAAAAAGTAGAATCTCCGCGCAGAAAAAAATAGCCGCACACGATCAGCAATGCGGCGAACAGCGCAAAATAGAGCCTGCGTTCTTTTTTGTCTTTCAATTTTGCGTCCTCTTTGTGATCAGACGAGCGCATCCATGTCGTACATGCCGCGCTTCTGGCGGGCGATGAATTTTGCCGCGGCGACGGCGCCGCCCGCGAACAGCTTCCGGCTGTAGGCCGTGTGGGTGATCGTCAGCGTCTCGTCGGTCCCCGCGAAGAGGATCTCGTGCTCGCCGGGGATCGTGCCGCCGCGCACGGAGCTGATGCCGATCTCGCTGTCCGCGCGGGGACGCCGCTCCTGCGTGCGGTCATAGACGTAATCATACGCGTTGCTGCAGGCGCTGTTCATGGCGTCGGCGAGCATGCGGGCCGTCCCGCTGGGCGCGTCGATCTTTTTATTGTGATGCTTTTCGATGATCTCGATATCGTACTTTTCGTGCAGTATCCGCGCCGCTTCGACGGCCAGCTTTTTCATGACCGCGACGCCGAGCGACATGTTGGCGCTGCGGAAGACCGCGACGTCCGCGCTCAGGCGCTCAAGGTCGGCGAGCTGCTCCTCGCTGTGACCGGTCGTGCACATGACGAGCTTCACTTTTTTCTTTGCGCAGTAGGCGCACAGATCGGCGCACGCGGCGGGCGCGGAAAAATCGACGATGACATCACAGGGGACGTCGCAGTCGGCGATCCCCGAAAAAATGGGGATGTTCATGTAGGTCCCGCTCTCGCGGTCGACGCCGGCGACAACGCTCACGCCGTCGTCCGCAAGACAGGCCTCCAGCACGGCGCCGCCCATCCTGCCGAGGATGCCGCTGATGATGATCCTTACCATTGCGTCTCCTTGTTAAAACAACAGCTCCCGCAGCAGCGCCCGCTTGTCTTCGTCGATCCCGCACAGCGGCGGGCGGCATTCGCCCGCCGCGAAGCCCATGAGGTTCATGGCCTCTTTGACGGGGATGGGGTTGACGTCGCAAAACAGGCCGTTGATGAGGGGCATGAGCTCGAGCTGCATGCGCGCGGCGTTTTTGAAATCGCCCGCGAGCGCGTAGTCGCACAGCTGCTTGCACTCCTTCGGCCGCACGTTCGCAAGCACGGAGATCACGCCCTTGCCCCCGAGCGCCATCATTGGGACGATCTGGTCGTCGTTGCCGCTGTAGAACTGCAGATCCTCGCCGCACAGATCCATCGCCGTCGCGATCGCGGAAAAATTCCCGCTCGCTTCTTTCGCGGCCACGATATTCTCGATATAGGCGAGCTCCCGATAGGTCTTCGGCGCGATGGTCATGCCCGTGCGGGAGGGCACATTGTAGAGGATGATCGGGATCTTGACGGCGTTCGCCATCGCGGAAAAGTGCTCGACAAGGCCCTTCTGCGAGGTCTTGTTGTAATACGGCGTCACGTGCAGCAGCGCGTCCGCGCCGTAGGATTCGGCCGCGAGGGAAAGCTTCACGCCGTGGGAGGTGTGGTTGCTGCCGACGCCCGCGATGACGGGCACGCGCTTCGCGACTTTGTCGATGACGTATTTGACGACGCGCAGATGTTCTTCGTCCGGCATGGTGGACGCTTCGCCCGTCGTGCCGCACACGACGATCGCGTCCGTCCCGTTTTCGATCTGGAATTCAACGATCCTGCCGAGCTCGTCGTAGTTGACGAACAGATCATCGCGAAACGGCGTGATGATCGCTGCGGCGCTGCCGGTGAATACGAGCTTCTTTTTCATGGAACACCTCGCTGATGATATCGGTCTATCTGCCCTGGATGAGCAGCTTGACGATCTGCACGGCGTTGGTCGCCGCGCCCTTGCGGATATTGTCGGCCACGACCCAGAGATTCAGGCCGTTTTCGACGCTCGTGTCGCGGCGCACGCGCCCGACATAGACTTCATCCGTCCCGGCCGCATCGAGCGCGAGCGGATATTTGTTGTTCGCGGGATCGTCCACGAGCACAATGCCCGGGGCTTTCGCGAACAGCGCTTTGACGTCCTCCACCGCGTAGGGCTTTTTGAGCTCGACGTTGACGGACTCGCTGTGGCTGTAGAAGACCGGCACGCGCACGCACGTCGCGGTCACCGCGATGGAATCGTCGCCGAGGATCTTGTGCGTCTCGTCGACCATCTTCTTCTCTTCCTTCGTGTAGCCGTCCTCGAGAAAAACGTCGATGTGCGGCAGGCAGTTGCCGAAAATGGGGTAGGGGAACTTCTGCAGCTCATATTTTTCGCCGCTGACGAAGGCTTTCGCGCCGTTTTCGAGGTCGTTGTAGCCCTTCACGCCCGCGCCGGAGACCGACTGGAAGGTCGTGTAGACGACGCGCTTGATGCCGTACCGGTCGTACAGCGGCTTGAGCGCCACGACGGCCTGGATCGTCGAGCAGTTGGGGTTGGCGATGATATTGTGGTGCTTGAAGGCGTCCTGCGGGTTGACCTCGGGCACGACGAGCGGCACGTCCTTCTCCATGCGCCAGCAGGAGCTGTTGTCGACGACGACGCAGCCGTGCGCCGCGGCGATGGGCGCGTACAGCTTGCTCGTGCCGGCGCCGGCGGAAAACAGCGCGTAGTCGAAGCCCTCGTCAAAGCTGTGCTCGTCGAGCAGCCGCACGGTATAGTCTTTTCCGAAGAAAGTCAGTTTTTTGCCGGCGCTGCGCTCGGATGCGAAAAGAGTGTATTCGCAATGGGGGAGATTCTGCTCTTCGAGCACCTTCAGAAAGGTGCGGCCCACCATACCTGTTGCGCCGACGACGGCGATCCTGATCGAATCCATGCTGACTCCCGCTTTCATCTAAAAATTTATCCCGCTTGAAAACGCGCGGGGTTTCTCCTATAATAGAAGTCGCGCGTCTTGCAGGACATTAAAATTATTACAATCTTATCATTGTTGATATTCAATGTCAAATACGGAAAATCGCCAATTATCGGAGAAATTATGGACCGTTCTTTGTTCAGTTACGACCTCCCGAAGGAGCTCATCGCCCAGTCGCCGGCGTCTCCGCGCGACAGCGCGCGTCTGCTGTGCCTCGACCGCGGCACCGGCGCGCGCAGCGAACACGTTTTTCGCGAGATCGAGCAGCTGCTCGTGCCGGGCGACGTGCTCGTCATCAACGACAGCCGCGTGCTGCCCGCACGCCTCCTCGGCGAAAAAGAGGGGACGGGCGCAAAGGCCGAGCTGCTGCTGCTCAACGACCGCGGCGGCGACGTCTGGGAATGCCTCGCAAAGCCCGGGAAGCGTCTGAAGCCGGGCGCGCGCGTCTCGTTCGGGAACTCGCTCAGCGCCGAGATCCTCGAGGAGATCGAGGACGGCAACCGGCTCGTAAAACTCAGCTACGACCGCTCGAAGACCATCTTTGAGGTGCTCGACGAGGTCGGCGAGATGCCGCTGCCGCATTACATCACGCAAAGACTGGCGAACAACGACGACTATCAGACCGTTTACGCCAACGAGAACGGGTCCGCAGCAGCCCCGACGGCGGGGCTGCATTTTACCGAGGAGCTGCTCGCGCGCATCGCCGCGAAGGGCGTGGAGATCGTGCGCGTGACGCTGCACGTGGGGCTCGGCACCTTCCGCCCGGTCAAGGAAGACGACATCACGAAACACCTCATGCACAGCGAGCACTACTCCGTCAGCGAGCCGACCGCGGCGGCCATCCGCCGGGCAAAGGCGGAAAAGCGGCGCGTCATCGCCGTCGGCACGACGTCCTGCCGCACCATTGAATCCGTTTATCAGAAACACGGCGACATGGTCGCGTGCGCGGAAAACACCGATATCTTCATCTATCCCGGCTACGTCTTCCGCGGCATGGACGGCCTCATCACCAACTTCCATCTGCCCGAGAGCACGCTCATCATGCTCGTCGCCGCTTTTGCGGGCTACGAACACACCATGGACGCCTATCGCTTCGCCGTTGCGCAGAAGTACCGCTTTTTCAGCTTCGGCGACGCCATGTTCATCAGCTGACGCCGCGAACGCGGCAGAGGAGAACCGCACCATGTACCAGCTCATCAAAAAAGAAGGCTTCGCGCGGCGCGGGCATTTTTCGACCGTGCACGGCGATTTTGAAACGCCCGCGTTCATGAACGTCGCGACTGTCGCGGCCATCAAGGGCGGCCTGTCGGCAAAGGATCTCGAGGACATCGGCTGCCAGGTCATGCTCTCGAACACCTATCATCTGCATCTGCGTCCGGGCGACGAGACCGTCCGCGCGCTGGGCGGCATCCGCGCGTTCACGACGTGGACCGGCCCCGTGCTCACGGACAGCGGCGGCTTTCAGGTATTTTCCCTTGCGAAGCTGCGCAAGATAGAGGAGGACGGCGCCTATTTCTCGTCGCATATCGACGGGCGCAAGATCTTCATGGGGCCCGAGGAGAGCATGCAGATCCAGTCGAATCTCGGCAGCACCATCGCCATGGCGCTCGACGAATGCATCGAGAACCCATCGCCGCGGGATTACGTCGAGCGCTCCTGCGCGCGCACGGTGCGGTGGCTCGCGCGCTGCAAGGCGGAGATGTCGCGCCTCAACGCGCTGCCCGGCACGGTCAATCCGCACCAGCTGCTGTTCGGCATCAACCAGGGCGGCACCTATGCCGATATCCGCATGCAGAACATGCGGGAGATCGCCGCGCTCGACCTCGACGGCTATGCGATCGGCGGCCTCGCGGTGGGGGAGCCGACCGAGACGATGTACGACATCATCAGCGCCGTGGAGCCCTGCATGCCGGCGGACAAGATCCGTTACCTCATGGGCGTCGGCACGCCCTCCAACATCATAGAATCGGTCGCGCGCGGCGTCGACCTGTTCGACTGCGTCATGCCCGCGCGCAACGGCCGCCACGGTCACCTGTTCACCTGGCAGGGCGTGCGCAATCTCAACAACGCGAAATACGAGCTCGACACGCTGCCGATCGACGAAGAATGCGGCTGCCCCGTCTGCAGGCGCTATTCGCGCGCGTACATCCACCATCTCTTCAAGGCGAACGAGGTCCTCGCGCTGCGTCTGAGCGTCATGCACAATCTGTACTTCTATAATACGCTGCTGCAGAAGATCCGTGCCTCCCTTGACGACGGGAATTTTGCCGATTTCCGCGCCCGGTACTCGGAAATCCTCGACCGGCGCATATAAACCGCTTGCCAACCGGCGCGTGCTTGTTGTATAATAATCAATATCAATAATTTGAAAGGTATAAAAAGATGAATCTTTTCTTCCTTGAAACGTCGACCTCCAGCAGCGGGCTCGGCGGATACAGTTCGATCATCATCATGGTCGGCATGCTCGCGGTCATGTACTTCGTTCTGATCCGTCCGCAAAAGAAGAAAGAGAAACAGCTGCAGGAGCTGCGCAACTCGATCGACGTCGGCGACGGCGTCACGACCATCGGCGGCATCGTCGGCCGCGTCATCAGCGTCAAGGACGACACCGTTCTTGTCGAGACCGGCTCCGACCGCACAAAGCTTCGCTTCTACAAATGGGCGATCCAGGACGTCGAAAAGCTCAAACTCGACGAGTAAAACAGAATAGAATATCTCCCCTGCGAATATTTTTTAGTATGAAAGCAGGGGAGGTTTTTTATTGAAAAAGAAAAGTGTATCGCTTGGCAAACCGGAAAAGTCCGCCGCGCGGCGCTTCGCGGAAAGCGCCGCCGTGTCGGGGGGATTCGCCGCGCTGCTGACGGCGGTGTTCCTGTGCGCCGGGGCGGCGCTTCTCACGAGGGCCGATATGGCGCACACGCTGTTCACGCCGCTGACGACGGCGCTCGCGGCGCTCGCGACGCTTCTCTGCGCCTACGCCGCGTCGGCGACCGGTCGCACCTCCGGCGCCCTCTCCGGCGCCGTATGCGGCGCGGTCGTTTTTCTCGTTCTGCTGGGCGCCGCGCTGCTCGGCGGCTGCGGCGCGCTCACCCGGCAGGCGCTCGTCAAGCTCGCGGCATTGCTGTGCGCAGGCACCCTCGGTTCGCTGTCCGGCGCGCGAAAAAAACAAAAGAGCAAAATAAAAATATAAGGATCGCCCAAAAAGGAAGCGCAAAAATGAAGATCGGTTTTATCGGTTTCGGCAATATGGCCTCGGCTATCGCAGACGGCATGCTGCGCGGCGGCATCGTCCCCGCGAACGACATCGTCGCCTATAATCCCCACCGCGAAAAGATCGACGCCTTCGGCCGCGGCATCGCCGCCGCCGAAACCGCCGCGCAGGCGGCCGCGCAGGCGAAGTATCTCTTCCTGTGCGTCAAGCCGCAGATGCTCGATGAGGCGGTGCCGTCGTTCCGGGACGCCCTGCGGCCCGACGCCGTCATCGTCTCGATCCTCGCGGGCAAGACGGCCGCGCAGATCAAGGAATCGCTGCGCACGGACCGCCCCGTCGTCCGCGTCATGCCCAACACGCCGCTGATGCTCGGCAAGGGCTGCAGCGCCCTCGCGCGTCCCGCGGACGTGAGCGTAGAGGATTTCGATTTCATCCGCCGCGTTTTTTCGGCGTCCGGCTATGCGTTCGAGACAACGGAATCGCTCATCAACGAGATCATCCCCGTCAACGGCAGCAGTCCGGCGGCGATCTATTATTTTGCGAAGCTGTTTGCCGACAGCGCCCGGAAGATGGGCGTCGACTTCGATCTTGCGCTGCGGGCCTTCGCCTACACGCTCATCGGCAGCGCCGCCATGATCCTCGACAGCGGCAAGGACATCGACACGCTCATTCAGATGGTCTGCTCGAAGGGCGGCACGACGCTCGCCATGCTCGACGCCTTGGACGCCAACGGATTCCCGGACGCGGTTGAAAAGGGGATCGACGCCTGCGTCAGGCGCGCCTACGAGCTCGGCGATAAAAAGTGATATTCCGCGCTTTCGCTGCGTAGTATTTATTAAAAAGCAGCGAGGCAGGGAAGTCATGAGGACAAAGAACGATCCGATCGTCGCGCGGTTCCACACGTCGCAAAGCCGCGTGCTGATCCCCCAAAAAGAGCGCCGCAACAGGTCTTTCGGCCTGTGCTGCGCTCTGTTTGTCTGCGCTGCGGCAGCGGGCGCGCTGCTTGCCGGCGCGCGTGCGGACACACTGCTGCTTGAATATATCGGCTATCTCGTCAAGACCTCGCTGCAGGACAGCGCCGGCGGCGGTTTTCTGCGCGTCTTTATACAGTCGCTCATCGGCGCGGGGGCGCTGCTCGGATTGTTCTACATCTTTTCGCTGTGCGCGCTCGGCATCCCGCTGCTGCTCGCGCTCCTCGCGCTGTGCGGCGTCGGCATCGGCCTGACCTGCGGCTACGTCTACGTCCTGTTCGGGCTCCGGGGCGCGCTCGTCAATCTGCTGGTCCTGCTGCCGTGCGACATTCTGCTGGCGCTTGCCTACGTCGCGAGCGCCTGCGCGGGCATCCCCTGCGCCGCCGCGGCCTACGCCGTTTTCATGAAGGAGGGCGCCGGAAACGTCGCGCCCGCCGTCCGCCAGCTCAGCCGAAGGATCTCCTCCTCATTGCTGCTCATCGTCGCCGCCGCGCTCGTCAGAGCCCTTTGTTTCCTTATTTTCAGGGGATTTTTCAGCTGAAAAGTCTTTCGGCTTTACAGCTCTTCTCCGGACATTTGACAGCGGAGATGAGGACGCGGCGTTGCGCAGTTTGTCATCGCTGACGTGCGTATAGATCTCGGTGGTCGACACATGCGCGTGGCCGAGGATCTCCTTGATGGCGAGAATGTCGACGTTGCCGTGGCGGTACATGAGCGTCGCGGCGGTGTGGCGCAGTTTGTGCGCGGAATAGCCGCGTCCGGCGAGACCGGCCTTCGCGAGGTATTCGTCCACGATCTGCTCGACGCGCCGGCCCGTAAGACGGCTGCCCGTGCGCGACAGGAACAGCGCCTTTTCGTCCTTGTTCTTATAATCGCGCGCGTTGCGCGCCGAAATGCAGTTCTTGATCGCCGCCCTGCAGGCGTCGTTGAGATAAACGATTCTTTCCTTGTTGCCCTTGCCGACGATGCGCACGGAATCGCCGCGGATGTCGTTCAGATCGATCCCCACGAGCTCTGAAAGACGCATGCCGCAGTTGAGAAAAAGGGTCAGGATGCAATAATCCCTGGCTTCGAACTCACCGTCGACGCTGTCGAGCAGCTGTATGCTTTCCTCAAGCGACAGAAATTTCGGTAGGCTTTTGCGGATCGACGGGACCTCGATGTCCTTGACGGGATCCGTCTCCAGCTGGTGCGTCTTGACGGTCAGATACTTGAAATAGGACCGCAGGCTCGACACCTTGCGCGCGCGCGTATTCGGATTGTTCTCGCGCTCGTCCATCACGAAATGCAGGTATTCATAGACCTCCATCGTCGTGACGGCGCGCACGTCGTCGATCGTAACGCCGGAGATCTCGATCTCTTCGACGGGCGTGTCGGCTTTGCAGCGGCCCCGATGAAGCTGCAGAAAGCGAAAGAACATGCGCAGATCTATGTAGTAGCCGTCGACCGTGCGCGGAGATACGTTTTTGATCGTTTCAAGATAAAACAGGAATTGCGACAGAACGGGCGGACAGTCTGCGTATTTGGCCATATAAAACCTCTGAACGAACTGATCGTGCGGACAAATAGTATAAACGAATATAAACGGAGCGCCGGGAATATGCGCGCGCGCCGAAGCGGCGAAATGTCCGGAATAATCCAAAAGAAATGCAGGGATCAAAAAGTCTTCGGAAGCGCGGATCGGCGGACGGCGGCACGGATATGAGAAAGCGCGGGCGCGTAGCCCCTCTTTTGTCCCCTGAGCTTCGCTAAACTTTCATTTAGCGAAATTGACTGTTTTCAGAATACGCCCTTCCCCCACAAAAGTCAAGCCCCCGCGGCGGCATTCCGGGAAAAATAAAATCGCGCGCGGCACAGGGCTGCGCGCGGTTTATTTTATTTATTCTTCGAGCAGCGGCACGGCGCCGCCGATATCCGTGAGCGGCCCGCTGCCCAGCTCGCATATGTCCGTATTCCATTTGCCGCAGAATGCCGCGATCTGCGCGTAATACGACAGACCCGCGGCCCGTCCGGCAAACGCGAGCGTGCGTCCGTCCAGCTTGAAGCAGCAGCCCCCGATGAAGCCGCCGGCGTACCCCGGCAGGGCGATCTCCCCCGCGGGCAGCAGCAGGCATTCGCAGCCGATGCCGGCCAGCGCCTCCCGGATATTCCGATCGGCCGTCATCGCAGCCTGCGCATTGAGCAGCGCCGCCGAGCAGCGCGCATAGCCCTGTTTTACCCTTAAAAAGGAAAAGTGCCGCTGAAAAAGAAAGTCGCCCACAGGGCCCGACAGCGCCGCTGCGTGCGATAGGGAAGTCCCCTGCCCTATCAGCAGCGCGTTGAGCGCGCAGTCATCGGGATAGCGCTTCCCCATCCCCCGCTGCGGTATGACTTCAAACCCGCGCCGCCGCAGCGCCTCGCAGAGCGACGTCTGTTCGCTGTTGACGGCAACGGCGCCGCCGCCGAGATGCAGGCAGTTGACGTCCGCATGGGACGCGATGGGCTGCGGAAGGTTCGGCGCGTCCCCGACGGGCAGGACTTCGATCCCCCGCCGCTCGAGCGCGGCGATGACGTCCTTCGCGCGGGCCGATACCAGGGCGAAGCAGACCGCACCCGACGGCAGATTCGGCGTCTTTATAAACCGCATCGTCAGCGGCTGAACAGGCGGCCGAGCTCGCGCACGTTTGCGATGCCGATGAGCTCGATCTTGTAATCCGCCGCGTTGAGCTTGTGCAGACTCGCGCGCGGCAGGATGCAGTGCTCAAAGCCGAGCCGCTGCGCCTCGCGGATGCGAAGCTCCGGATTCTGGACGGCGCGGACCTCGCCGCCGAGACCGATCTCCCCGAAGGCGACCGTCTGCGGGGGCAGCGGCTTGTCCAGCACCGCCGAGGCGAGACTGACCGCAACGGCGAGATCGGCCGCCGGTTCATCGAGGGACAATCCCCCGACGACGTTCACATAGACGTCGAGACTCGACAGAAAATAGCCAGCACGCTTTTCGAGCACGGCAATGAGCAGATTCGTCCGGTTGTAGTCGAAGCCCGAGGACGTCCGCCTGGGCGTGCCGAAGCCAGTCTTCGCCGCCAGCGACTGGATCTCGGCGAGGATGGGCCGCGTGCCCTCCATCGCGCAGGTCACGCAGCACCCGGACGCGTTCTCGTCCCTTCCCTCAAGCATGAGCGCGCTGGGGCTCGCGACGCCGCGCAGGCCCTCCCCCGTCATCTCAAAGATGCCGATCTCGTTCGTCGAGCCATAACGGTTCTTGGCCGCGCGCAGAACGCGATACGGCAGATACCGGTCTCCCTCGAAATACAGGACGGTGTCGACGATGTGCTCCATGACCTTCGGGCCGGCGATCGCGCCGTCCTTATTGACGTGGCCGACGATGAAGACGGGGATGCCGTCCGCCTTCGCAGTGCGCATGAACAGCGAGGCGCACTCGCGCACCTGGGTCACGCTGCCGGCGGAGGATGCCGCGGCCTCGCAGGTCATCGTCTGTATGGAATCTATGATCAGGATATCGGGCGCGATCTCGTCGAGCGACGCCACGATGCGCTCGGCGCTCGTATCGTTTGCGATGAGGATGGACGCGGAATCGACGCCGAGGCGCTTTGCCCGCAGCTTGAGCTGATAGACCGACTCCTCGCCGCTCACGTAAAGCACTTTCGCCGTCTCGGCGATGCGGCCGCACATCTGCAGCAGCAGGGTCGACTTCCCTGCCCCCGGTTCGCCGCCGAGCAGCACGACGGAGCCTTTCACGATGCCGCCGCCGAGCACGCGGTCAAGCTCGGGGATCCCCGTCGTATAGCGCTGCGCGTCGTCGTATTCGACGCTTTGCAGCGCGACGGTCTTTATCTTTCCCGCCGCCGACGGCGCGGCCGGGGCCCTTTTCTCGACGACCTCCTCCACGAGCGTGTTCCACTCGCCGCAGGAAGCGCACCGGCCGAACCACTTGTTTGAGGTCGCGCCGCAATTCGTGCATACAAAAACGCTTTTAAGTGCCATCTTCCGTTTCCTCCGGCGCCCGCAGATAATCAAGATACCCGAGAAATATCGCACAGGCAAGCTTCCGGCGATAGCCCTCGTCCTTGAGGAGCGCCAATTCTTCGCGATTTGTCATAAAGCCGCATTCGACGAGCACCGTCGGTGCGTGCGTGTGCGTGAGGATATAGATGCTGTCCGTCCCTTTTTTCAGCGGGCGGACGTTCTCCGGCTGCAGCCGCGCGGTGACGCTGTCCATCAGCGCACCGGCGAGGCGCGGGCTTCGCGCGTCGAGCGTGCCGTAGAACATCTGCGTGCCGTGCTGCGCCGTGTCCGCATACGAGTTCTGATGGATGCTGATGAGCACGGCATCCGAAAACGATTCCGCCAGCGCCGCGCGGTTGTGCGTGTCGGTCCGCTTGCGCGCGGCCGTGCCGGCGGCGTCTGCATCGGCCATCGTTCTGTCGCCGCTGCGCGTCAGGACGACGGCGAAGCCGTTCGCCCGGAAAAGGTCGTACAGCTGCAGCGTGACGGCGAGATTGATGCCCTTCTCCTCGGTGCCGTCCGCCGCGACCGCGCCCGGGTCGAAGTCGCCGTGTCCTGCGTCCAGCACGATCACCGTCTCATCGTAATACGGCTTTTCTGCGGCGACCTCGCGCGCATATCCGCCGCTCACGCGCGCAAACAGCGCGCAGAGAAGAAGGATCGCCGCCGTCCGCAGAACCGTTCCCCGTCTTTTCAAAATAACCACCTCATCAACTTCTATGAAGCGGCGCGGGCGGTTATGTTCCGGCGTGTTCTGATTATAGCATGTTTTTGCCCCGGGAAACAAGAAAGCGCCGCGGCTGCGGCGCCTTCTTCTGCTGTTTTATCGGACGACCGCGGCGATCCGGACGAGGATCTCCGTCATCTTCTCCATCGCTTCGGTCGGGATGAATTCGTAACGGCCGTGGAAATTATAGCCGCCGGTCGAAAGGTTCGGACACGGCAGGCCCTTATAGGAGAGCGTCGCGCCATCGGTGCCGCCGCGGATCGGGCGCACGATGGGCTCCACGCCGCACGCGCGCATGGCTCCGGCGGCGAGCTCGACGAGCTTCGGGTCGATCTTTTCTCGCATGTTGGAATAGGTGTCCGTCAGCTCGGCCGTCACGGTCCCCGCGCCGTATTTTTCATTGAGAAAATCGGCGGCCCGCATGAAAAAGCGCTTCTTCTGCTCGAACAGCGCGCGGTCGTGGTCGCGGATGATATAGACGGCGCGGGCGGTGTCGACGCTCGCCGTCAGCTGGGTCAGATGATAAAAGCCCTCGTACTTCTCGGTGCACGACGGATCCATATGCGCCGGCAGCAGCGACTGGAATTCCATCGCGACGAGCGCCGCGCTGACCATCTTTCCCTTTGCGGAACCGGGATGGATGCTCGTTCCCCGCACGGTGAGCACCGCATTCGCGGCATTGAAATTCTCGAAATTGATCTCTCCGAGCTCACCGCCGTCGACGGTGTAGGCGAAATCCGCGCCGAAACCGGCGACGTCGAAATACGCGGCCCCGCCGCCGACCTCCTCGTCGGGCGTAAAGCAGATGCGCACATCGCCGTGCGCCGGCGCGTCGGGCGCGAGCAGCAGCTTCGCCGCCGCCATGATCTCCGCGACGCCCGCCTTGTCGTCGGCGCCGAGCAGCGTGCTGCCGTCGGTGCAGATGATCTCCTGCCCCTTGTGCTTGAGAAGATCGGGGAATTCCTTCGGCGACAGCGTATAGCCGGGGCCCATCGCGATATCGCCGCCATCATAATCGGGCGTCACCACCGGGCGCACGTCTGCGCCGCTGACGGCGTCAGAGGTGTCCACATGCGCGATCAGGCCGAGGACGGGGCGTTTCTCCCCCGTGTTCGCGGGGATGCGCGCCGTCACATAGCCGTGTTCGTCGAGCTGCACGCCGCACGCGCCCATCTCCTTCAGCTCGTCGCGCAGCAGCCGCGCGAGATCGAGTTGTCTGAGCGTGCTGGGCACCGTGTCCGACTCCTCCGCGGACTGGGTGTCGATCGCGACATAGCGCAGGAAACGTTCTTTTACATCGTACATTTCTTTTCCCTCCGGATACAGCTTGGCCACCGGCAGCAAACTGCCGGTGGCCGTTTTTGGAGGCGCCAACCAGATTTGAACTGGTGGTGGAGGTTTTGCAGACCTCTGCCTTACCACTTGGCTATGGCGCCATAAGACATTCCCCGCGAAACGATGTTTCGTGGGGAAAATGGAGCGGATGACGAGGTTCGAACTCGCTACCTCCACCTTGGCAAGGTGGCGCTCTGCCAAATGAGCTACATCCGCAAAATGGTGCCTCCGGTCGGAATCGAACCAACGACACGGGGATTTTCAGTCCCCTGCTCTACCAACTGAGCTACAGAGGCAAATTGGCGACCCGGATGAGGCTCGAACTCATGACCTCTAGCGTGACAGGCTAGCGTTCTAACCAACTGAACTACCGGGCCACATTTTTTCGTCCTCCCCGACGGACCGCAAACGGGGGTTGGTGGGAACAACAGGGCTCGAACCTGTGACCCCCTGCTTGTAAGGCAGGTGCTCTACCAGCTGAGCTATGCTCCCCCGGCGGGATGGGATTTACGGGGTGACGACGATGAATATTCTACTAAAAAATCGCATCGTTGTCAACTGCTTTTCCCCGTGTGCAAAGGACTGTGGAGCGGATGACGAGGTTCGAACTCGCTACCTCCACCTTGGCAAGGTGGCGCTCTGCCAAATGAGCTACATCCGCATATTTGCAGCCGACGCCGGGCCGCGGAAGACCGGCTGCGTTTTGGTGGGGGCAACAGGGCTCGAACCTGCGACCTCCTGCGTGTGAAGCAGGCGCTCTAACCAGCTGAGCTATGCTCCCAAAGCCGTAAAAAAAGCACAGACGGTGCGTTATTTATATTACTACAATTTCAGCCCTTTTGTCAACACAAAGGCCCGCTATTTTTGATCCGCAGCGCCGGCTTTTTTGGCTTTCCCCGCCCGCGCGATCCCGGCGAGCCCGATGATCTGCGCATCCGTGAACAGATATTTTTTGTTGCAGTAGCCGCAGACGATCTCCGTTTCGCGCTGCTCCTGCGAAAGGCGCAGCAATTCCTCCTCGCCGATGCTCACGAGCGCGCCGGTCATCTTTTCCCGCGAGCAGTTGCAGCGGTAGGCGCACGACGCCTCGTCGAGCACCTGCGGCGCAAAGCCGTCGAGCACCCCGAAAGCGATCTCCCGCGGCGTCTTTCCGGCGTCGATGAGCGAAGACACCGAATCCATCGCCGCGATGTTTTTTTCGATGAGCGATATCTCCTGCTCCGTCGCGCCCGGCAGCAGCTGGAGGATATACCCGCCCGCCGCGCGAACGCTCAGGTCCGGATTGACGAGCACGCCGAGCGCGCAGACCGTCGGGATCTGCTCGCTCGCGGCGAAATAGCTCGTGATGTCCTCGGCGATCTCGCCGCTGACGAGCGGCACGCTGCCGCTGTAGGGCCCCTTGAGGCCCATGTCGCGGATAACGGTCAGCAAGCCGTCGCGTCCGACGACACCGCCCACGTTCAGCTTCCCGTTCGCCGGATTGAGCGGCAGATCCGCGAGCGACGCGTCACAGCTGCCGCGCACGTTGCCGCTGTCGTCGCTGATGGCGATGAGCGTCCCGGCGGGGCCGCCGCCGTTGACCTTGAGCGTCACGCTGTCCTCGTCGCTCTTGAGCATGCTGCCCATGAGCGCCGCCGCCGTGAGCAGGCGGCCGAGGGCCGCCGACATCGTCGCGGACGTTCCGTGCAGACGCTCCGCCTGCCGGCATATCTGCGTGGAATCGACCGCGAGCACGACCGCGCCGCCGTTTTCCGACAGGACGCGGACAAGATTCTTTTCCCGATCCATTTCTATTTCCCTTCATCGGCGGCCGGCGGCTCCCAGTCGTTGCGCCGCGCGGTGACAAAAATGCGCTGGGTCTGCGGCGTCGGCGGAGCCGACGTGTCGCCGTCCAGCATCGACAGCAGCCGGAAGCCGTGTTTTTCGAGCAGCCGGCCGAACAGCGCCGGCTCCCGGTCATACTCATAAAAGCAATCCGTCCGGCGCTCGTACGGCCCGCTTCCTGCACCCGAAAACACGTCCGCCGTCATGCGCACGCGGTGTTTGGCCGCCTGGTATTCGTTTCGCCACACGCACAGGCCGCCCGGCCGCTCGAAGACAAACGCGTTGTCCGCGAGGACTTTTTCGTGCTTGTACGGCGTGTTCGCATCAAAGACGAGGATCCCCCCGGGCTCGCAGAACAGCCCGAAGCGCCGGAATATCTCGTCGAGCGCGCGCGCGGACGGGATATGGTTGAGCGTGTCGAGCGTGCACACGATGCCGCGGACGGTGCCGAACAAGTCGAGCTCCTCGAGCCGCTGGCACAGCAGCGTCACCGGCGCGCCGCCGATCTTCGTCCGCGCCGCGGCGAGCATTTCCTCGGACGCGTCGACGCCGATCATGTCATACCCGCATTTTGACAGCAATAAAGCAAGTGTGCCGGTGCCGCACCCGGCGTCCAGCACAATTCCTTTAACCTTATTCTCTTTAAAAACAGCGTCGACACGCCGGGCGAGCGCTTCGTAACCGACATTGGCGGTGAAATCGTCGTAGACCGACGCGAGCGCCGCGTAACCCGTCATATTTTGTGCAGGCGCTTGAGGATCATCGCGTAGCCGTCGTTTCCGAAGCTCAGCGAGCGGTTGACGCGGCTGATCGTCGCCGTCGATGCGCCCGTCTTCTTCACGATCTCGCTGTAGACTGTCTTGTGCAGCAGCAGCTCCGCCACCTCGTAGCGCTGTGAAAAAGACTTGAGTTCCGGACGCGTGCACAGATCATCAAAAAACTGATAGCATTCCTCTACGGTCTTGAGCTCCAGGATCGCCTTGAAGAGCTCATCCAGACCCTCTGACTTCAATTTCTGATCGACCATACGACCTCTCCTTTTTCCTGTGTCAATTGCTTTTACAGTTTAACATATGAAAGTGAAAAAGTAAAGGGTCATTCGTCGCAGCGCAGCAGATCCTCATAGGTCTCGCGCCGCACGATCACCCGGGCGTCGCCGCCGCGGATCAGAACGATGGGCGGGCGCGGGATGCGGTTGTAATTCGACGCCATCGAATAGTTGTAGGCGCCGGTCGACAGGACCGCGAGAATGTCGCCGGGCTCGGCCGCCTGCAGCAGCGTATTCTCCTGGATGAGATCGCCGCTTTCGCAGCATTTCCCCGCGATCGTCACGCGGCGGTCGGCCGGCTGCGCCGCCTTGTTGGCGAGCACGGCGGTATAATCCGCCTGATAGAGCGCATAGCGCGGGTTGTCGGTCATGCCGCCGTCGACGCTGACGTATGTCCGCACGCCCCTGATCTCCTTGACGGCGCCGACGGTGTACAGCGTGACGCCCGCGCTGCCGACGATGCGGCGGCCGGGCTCGAGAATGATCTGCGGGACGGGCATGCCGAGCGCCGCGCACTCCGCTTCGATCGCGCGCGCGACGGTACCGATCATCGCTTTCGCCGGCGTGAAGGTGTTCTCCGGCAGATACTTGATCGCGTATCCCCCGCCGAGATCGAGCTTTTCGGGCGCGATGCCGTGCGTTTCTCCGCAGCGCTTCATAAAGCGCAGCATGACGCGCGCCGCTTCGCAGAACGGCTCGGCCTCAAAGATCTGTGAGCCGATGTGGCAATGGAGCCCCGTGAGCCGCAGCGCGCCGCAGGAGGCAGCGCGGGCGACGGCGTCGTCCGCCTCCCCGTTCTCGAGCGCAAAGCCGAATTTGCTGTCGATGGAGCCCGTCAGGATATATTTATGGGTATGCGCCTCCACGCCCGGCTTGATGCGCAGGAATATGTCCTGCCGGCGGCCGCGGGCCGCACAGAGCTTCGCGAGCGTCTCGAGCTCGAACAGATTGTCGACGACGATCGTGCCAACGCCGTATTCGAGCGCATCGGCGAGCTCCGCGGGCGTCTTGTTGTTGCCGTGGAAGAGGATCTTTTCGGGTGCGAAGCCGACGCTCGCCGCCGTATACAGTTCGCCGCCCGAAACGACGTCCAGGCCGAGGCCCTCCGACTGCACGATGCGCAGCAGCTCCCTGCAGCACAGCGCCTTGCCGGCGTAAGCGGCAAAAGAGCCCTGCGGGAAGCAGCTTTGCAGGGCGTCGGCGAACGTCCGGCAGGCGCGGCGGATCTCCGCTTCGCTCAGGCAGTACAGCGGCGTGCCGAAGCGCTGCGCGAGCGCGACGGCATCGGCGTCGTCGATCGCCAGATGCCCCGCCGCATTGACGGACAGACAATCGGAAAGAAACATCGCTATCCCTCGCTGAGTTGTGTGTTGACGGCATCGCGCAGCGTCTGCGCGCAGGCCTCGTCGTTGACGGTGAAGGGCACGACGGCGCGCGGCGCATAGGGCGCGAGCGCGTCGCCGAGCGCGGCAAGATTCCGGGCATAGTCCGTCTTGCCGAGCTTATCCGCTTTTGTGAGCACCGCGATGAGCGGCAGCCCGAGATGCGCGATATAATCGAGCATCCCGATGTCGTCCTGCGACGGCGCATGGCGCATGTCGAGCAGCAGCAGCGCGAGCCGTATGTCGCGGCCCGACGTGAAAAAGTGTTCAAGCAGCGCCGCCCAGCGCTCCTTTTCCGCCTGCGAGCGCTTTGCATACCCGTAGCCCGGCAGGTCGACGAGGAAGAAGCCCTCCCCCGCCGAAAAGAAATTGACGGTTGTCGTCTTTCCCGGCGTCGCGCTCACGCGCGCGAGCGCCTTGCGCCGGCAGAGCTTGTTGAGCAGCGACGACTTGCCGACGTTCGAGCGCCCGCAGAAGACGATCTCCGCGCCCGCGGAGGGCGGAAGCTGGCTGCCGAGCCCGTAGGAGGCGATGAACGCCGCCTTGCCGAAATCCATGCTCATACGCCCGCGGCCGTGCCGGCGAGCGCCTTTGCCTTGGCGCGGGGAGCGCGTTCATGCGCCTTCGGGGCCGCCTTTTTGGGCGTCTCCAGCGCGAGCGCAAGCACCTGCTCGACCCGGTCGGCAAAATGGATGTCGAGCGCGTCGACGATCTCCTTATCGATCTCGGCGAGGTCGCAGGCATTGTCCTTCGGGATGATGACCGTGTTCAGCTTTTCCTTGTGCGCGGCGATCAGCTTTTCCTTCAGCCCGCCGATGGCGATGACGCGCCCCTTGAGGGTGATCTCGCCGGTCATCGCGATGTCGCTCTTGACCGGGATATTGCACGCGGCCGACAGCAGCGACACGCACAGCGTCACGCCGGCGGACGGGCCGTCCTTCGGCACGGCGCCCTCCGGCGCATGGATATGGATGTCGTACTTCGTCAGCAGATCTGCCGGGACGGGATAGCTGTCCGCGAGCGTGCGGATATAGGTGACGGCGAGCTTCGCCGATTCCTTCATGACGTCGCCGAGGCTGCCGGTGATCTCAAGCTTGCCGGTGCCCGGCACGACGGTCGTCTCGATGGGCATGACCTCGCCGCCGATGGACGTCCACGCGAGGCCGTTGACGACGCCCACCGCGGGGCCGTGGCTCGCGATGGTGCCGCGGGAATAGCTCGGGCCGAGCATTTCATGCAGCGTAAGGCTGTTGACCTTGACAGCGTCCGTCTTCCCCTCCACGATGCGCTTCGCCGACTTGCGGATGATCTCCGCGAGGCGGCGTTCGAGCGCGCGCACGCCCGCTTCGCGGGTGTAGTCGTCGATGAGCTCATACAGCGCCTTGTCGGTGATGGAGAACTGCTCGCGCCGCACGCCGTGCCGCTTGAGCTGCTTTTTGATGAGGTGCAGCTTCGCGATCTTGAACTTTTCCTCGCGGGTGTAGCTCGACAGCTCGATGACCTCCATGCGGTCGTACAGCGGCGCCGGAATGGAGGAGGGGTCGTTTGCCGTCGTGATGAACAGCACTTTGCTCAGATCGTACGGCAGATCGAGGAAATGGTCGCGGAAATTGTTGTTTTGCTCGGGATCGAGGACCTCGAGCAGCGCCGACGAGGGGTCGCCCCGGAAATCGCTGCCGAGCTTGTCGACCTCATCGAGCAGGATGAGCGGATTGGAGGTGCCCGCCGTGTCGATGGCGGTGATGATGCGGCCGGGCATCGCGCCGACATAGGTGCGGCGGTGTCCGCGGATCTCCGCTTCGTCCCGCACGCCGCCGAGCGACATGCGCACGAACTTGCGGCCCATGCATTCCGCGATGGAGCGCGCGATGGACGTCTTGCCGACGCCCGGAGGGCCGACGAGGCAGATGATCTGGCTGTTGCCCTCGTCCGTGAGACTGCGCACGGCGAGATATTCGAGGATGCGTTCCTTGACCTTTTTGAGGCCGTAGTGGTCGCGCTCAAGGATGCGCTCGGCGTTCCGCAGGTCGTAGCTGTCCTCGGTAAAGGTGTTCCAGGGCAGGTCGACGACCGTGTCGAGATAGGTGCGCATGACGCCCGCTTCCGGCGAATTCGACGGCGTGGCGACGAGGCGCTCGACTTCCTTGAGCAGCTTCTTTTTATAGACGTCCTCCAGCGGGAGCGCCTTGATCTTCTTGCGGTATTCGTCCGCCTCGGTGACCGCGTCCGCGCCCTCGCCGAGCTCGTCGGAGATCACGCGGATCTGTTCGCGCAGGTAATACTCGCGCTGGTTCTGGTCGAGAGAATCCTGTACCTTGCTCGTGATGTCGCGCTCGAGGCCCAGCACGTTGTTCTCCTTCACGAGCGCATCGTGCAGCAGCGACAGGCGGCGCACGGCGTTCGACTGCTCGAGGACCTGCTGCTTGACGGTGAACTCGAGCGGCAGGTTGAAGGCGATGAATTCCGCGAAGACCGCGGGATCGGGCTCCGAATAAGCCCGCACGACGACGTCGCTCGCGAGCTTCGGGTTGTATTCGAGATATTTGTCGAGCTGCTCGCGGATGGCGCGAACGAGCGCGTCGGCCGCGTCGGTCTCGTCCTCGCGCAGCATGCGCGCGTTGGAGCGGATGACGCCGGCCGTGCAGTAGTCGCCGTCGTCGTTGAACTCGACGAGCCGCGCGCGGTATTTGCACTCCACGAGCACCTTCACATAGCTCTCGGAAAGCCGCAGCACCTGCCCGATCTCGGCGACGACGCCGTATCTGTACAGATCCTGCTTCGCGGGATTCTCGACCGCCGTGTCCTTCTGCGTCACGAGAAAGACGGGCGTGCGCGTCTTCATCGCGTACTCGACGGCCGCAATGGACTTCTTCCGCCCGATGTCGAAATGATTGACGGTATTCGGAAACAGCACGACGCCGCGCATGGCGACGAGCGGCATGCTGATCATATTGTCCGATTTGATCTTTACTTTTGTCAGCATTCTGATTTTTTAACCTCTGTATTTCTGCCGTTGATAATTCTATGTATTCGAAGCGCCGGGCTTCGATTCTCCATATTATAATTTATAAATGTTAAGAAAGCAATGCGGCGGCGCAAACGCCGCATAAGGAAAAAGGGGGATCGTTCGATCCCCCTCCGCTTTATGATTTGAAGACGATCTTCGGTTTTCCGGTCTCGACGCAGTTCTTGTCGACGATGATCTTCTCGATGTCGCTGCGCGACGAAGCGTCGTACATGATCGGGATGAGCAGTGTCTCGAGGATCGCGCGCAACCCGCGCGCGCCGCTCCTGCGCTCGATCGCCTTTTTCGCGATCTCCCGCAGCGCCTCGTCCGTGAAGTCGAGCCCGATGCGGTCCATCTCCATGATCCGCTTGTACTGCTTGACGAGCGAGTTCTTCGGTTCCACCAGGATGCGGATGAGCATGTCCTCGTCGAGCTGATCGAGCACCGAGATGACCGGGATGCGGCCCACGAGCTCCGGGATCAGCCCGTATTTCACGAGATCGTGGCTGTTGACGCGCTTGATGAGGCCGTCCCGCGCGGTGTCGCTCTTGTCCTTGAGCGAAGCGCCGAAGCCGAGCGACGACTGCTCCACGCGGTGCTCGATGATCTTGTCGATGCCGTCGAACGCGCCGCCGCAGATGAACAGGATGTTCGTCGTGTCGATCTGGATGAACTGCTGCTGCGGATGCTTTCTGCCGCCCCCGGGCGGGACGTTCGCGACCGTTCCCTCGATGATCTTGAGCAGCGCCTGCTGCACGCCCTCGCCGCCGACGTCGCGGGTGATGGAGGGGTTCTCGCTCTTGCGCGTGATCTTGTCGAGCTCGTCGATGTAGATGATGCCGCGCTGCGCCGCGGCGATGTCAAAGTTCGCTGCCTGGATGAGCTTGAGGAGAATATTCTCGACGTCCTCGCCGACATAGCCCGCTTCGGTGAGCGTCGTCGCGTCGGCGATGGCGAACGGGACATTGAGCGCCCGCGCGAGCGTCTGCGCAAGATACGTCTTGCCGACGCCCGACGGCCCGAGAAGAAGAATATTGCTCTTCTGCAGCTCGACGTCGCTGTTCTCGTTGTTCGCGATGCGCTTGTAGTGGTTGTACACCGACACCGAGAGCACGACCTTGGCGTCGTCCTGCCCGATGACATACTGGTCGAGGATCGCCTTGATCTCCCGCGGCTTGAGCAGCGCCTGCGGCGCCGCCGTCTTGGGGTGCGCGGGCTTTTTGGCGTCGCCCTCGGCCGTGTGCTCGCCGACGATGCCGTCCTCCTCCAGCAGGGAGTAACACAGCATCACGCATTCGTTGCAGATGTGTATATTCGGACCCACGAGCATGCGCTCGACCTGATCCTGTGTTTTGCCGCAAAAAGCGCAGCGCATGAGTTTCTTCTGTCCCGCCATGTGTTCCTTTATCTCTTCGTCATAATGTCGTCGATGAGGCCGTAGGCCTTCGCCTGCTCGGGCGTCATGAAGTTGTCGCGATCGGTATCGCGCTCAATGACCTCGAGCGGCTGGCCGGTGGCGTCCGCCATGATCTGGTTGAGCTTTTTCTTGATATACAGGATGCGGTCGGCCTGGATCTTGATATCCGTCGCCTGCCCCTGCGTGCCGCCGCTCGGCTGGTGGATCATGATCTCGCTGTTGGGCAGCGCGAAACGTTTCCCCTTCGCGCCGGCGCACAGCAGGAACGCGCCCATCGACGCCGCCATGCCGACGCAGATCGTCGACACGTCGCATTTGATATACTGCATCGTGTCGTAAATCGCCATGCCCGCGGTGATCGAACCGCCGGGGCTGTTGATATACAGGCTGATGTCCTTTGTCTGATCCTGTCCCTCGAGATAGAGCAGCTGCGCGACCACGAGGCTCGCGGTCACGTCGTTGACCTCCTCCGAGAGCATGATGATGCGGTCATTGAGCAGCCGCGAATAGATGTCGTAGGAGCGCTCGCCGCGGTTGGTCTGTTCGATGACGACCGGTACTAAACTCATAATCTCCACCTCCGAATTATGTAGCGGACCTTATTCGGCGGCCTTTTCCTTCTCGGCCGCTTCCGCCTTCTTCGCGGCTTCCTTTGTCCGCTGCTCGCGCGTCGTCTTCTCCGTCTTCACCTTGGCGTTCTGCTTGATGCAGTCGATCGCCTTCTTGACGGCGAGATCCTTCTTGAGGTCGGCTTCGGTCACGAGCTCCTTGAGCTTGTCGAGCTCCATCTTGTACTCCTCGGCCATTCTCTTGAATTCCGCGTCGATCTCCTCGGCGCTCACATCGAGCTTCGCGTCGCGCACGACGGCCTCGAGCGCAAGGCGGCTCTTCACGAATTTCTCCGCAGGCTCGCGGAAAGAATTGCGGAAACCGTCGAGATCAAGTCCCGTGTATTTGAGATAGTTCTCCACCGTCATCCCCTGCGAGCGCAGGCGGTAGTCGAAATCGCGCACCATTTCCTCGATGCGGTCGTCGACCATCACGGCGGGCACGTCGCCCTCCAGCGTCCCGGCGACCTGGTCGACGAGCTCGTTCTCGAGCTCCTCGTCGGCGCGGTCCTCGTTCGCCTTTTCGAGGCGCTCGCGGATGCTCTTTTTGAGCTCGTCGAGCGTGTCGAATTCGCTGACGTCCTTTGCCAGCTCGTCATCGAGCGCCGGCAGCTCCTTGAAGCGGATCTCGTGCAGCTTGATCTTGAAAACGACGTCCTGGCCCGCGAGCTCTTCCGCGCCGTAATCGGCCGGGAACTTCACGTTGATGTCGAATTCCTCGCCGGCCTTGTGGCCGACGACCTGCTCCTCGAAGCCGGGGATAAACTGGCCGGAGCCGAGCGTGAGCTCATAGTTCTCGCCCTTGCCGCCCGGGAAGGCGACGCCCTTTTTGAAGCCCTCGAAATCGATGACGGCGATGTCGCCCGTCTGCGCTGCGCGGTCTTCGACGGTGATCATGCGCGCGCCCTTTTCCCGCAGGTCGCCGACTTCGTGCTCGACCTCGTCGTCCTCGACAGTATTGACCTTCTTCGTCGCGGCTATACCCTTGTATTTGCCGATCTTGAGCTCGGGGCGCAGCGTGACGGTGAACTTCACCTTTGCGCCGTTCTCCTTGCTCGCCTCGGTGACCTCGCCCTCGGGGCGGCCGATGGTCTCGATGCCCGCCTGCTCGATGGCGTTTTTGCACTCCTCGGGCAGCAGCGAGTCGATCGCTTCGTCAAAGAAGAAGTTATCGCCGTACATGCGTTCGATGACGGCGCGCGGAGCTTTCCCTTTGCGGAAGCCCGGGATACTGATCTTTTTGTTCTCGCGGTGATACACCTTGTCGATCGCCTTCGCAAAGTCCTCCGGCGATATGCCGACCGTAAATTCGTATTTCCCGTCTTCCAGTTTCTTATGTTCCAGCAGTGACATTCCCAATCCTCCAAATTCAAATCTTACCTATTTTATCATATCGAATAAAAATAATCTATATGTTTATTGGATCAAAAGCGGCCGGAAGCCGAGATTATCCGCCGAAACAAGGCGAAAGTCGATGCCGCCGGACGACCCGTTCCACGCCCACGCGATGCTGTCGCCGTGGATGTGCCCGTAGTAGCAGCGCCGGACGCCGTAATCGCGCAGCAGCGCGAGGATCTCGGGGCACTGAAAACCGCGGTAGACAGGCGGATAATGCAGAAAAGCGACGCGCTGTTCGCACGGCATGTCCGCGAGCGCGTCGAGCGACATGCGCAGGCGCCCGAGCTCCCGCCGGAAGACCTTGTCGCTGTCCTGCTCGTCATAAAACCAGCTGCGCGTGCCGCAGATGCCGGTGTTCTCCACCACATAGGCGTCGTTGAAAAGAAAATCGATCGTCTGATACCCGTTGGCCGTCTTCCATTCCTCGAGCTTTTTTCTCGTCGCCCACCAGTAGTCATGGTTGCCCTTCAGCAGGATCTTCCTGCCCGGCAGGCGCTCGATGAAATCGAAGTCCGGCTGCGCCTCGCCGAGCGTCATGCCCCAGGAGATGTCGCCGGGAACCACGACGGTGTCCGCCGGCGCGACCAGCGCGCGCCAGTTTTCCTCAAGGCGGCCCGTGTAATCACCCCAGCCCGCGAATATGTCCATCGGCTTTTTCGCGCCGAACGACAGGTGCAGATCGGCGATCGCGTAAATTGACATGCTCTATTCTCCAAAAAAGAAGTGCAGCGCGTTGTCGAAGAAGATCCCGTCCGTGACGCGCGTGCCGAAGCGCGGAAGAAATTCGGCGTACAGCGCGGGGATGTCCGCGACGTCCCGGCAAAAAGGAAGCGAACCGCCGCCGTCAAAATCGGCGCCGATACAGACGCTGCGCTCGCCGCCGAAGCGCAGCATGCGGTCGGCGTGGCGCAGCAGGTCGTCGAGGCGCGGGGCGCCGTCCGCGCGGACGAACGGCGCGTAAAAATTGAGGCCGGCGACGCCGCCCCGCGCCGCGATCTCACGGAAGCAGTCTTCCGTCAGATTGCGCGGGTGGTCGCACACGGCCCGCAGATTCGAATGCGTCGCAAGGACGCGGCCGTCGAAACGGCGCAGGAGATCGGCGAGCGAGGCGCCGCAGAGATGCGAGACGTCGGGCGCGATCCCGCAGCGGTCCATCGCGTCCAGCAGCTCCCGTCCGAGCGGCTTGAGCGGCCCGTCGGCCGACGCGCCGCACGCGAACTCGTTCTCGGCGTTCCACGTGAGGCTCATCGCCTTCACGCCGTCCTGTGCGAGCGCTCCGGTCCTGCGGATGTCGCCGCCAAGCGCCCGCGCGTTCTCGACCGTCAGCAGCGCGGCGCACTGCCCCGCCTGCCATGCGGCGAGCGCGTCGTCTTTCTCCCGGCACATGCGCATACTGTCCGGCAGCGCCGCCGCCGCATCTTTATAGCAGCCGACATAGCGGCGATACGTTTGCCACGGATCGGGGTCTTCATCCTCTATGAACAGCGCAAAACACTGCGCGCGCTTTTCCATCCCGGGAAAATTCCCGAGCCGCGCGAGCAGCGGAGGATCATCGAGCGGATCGCCGCGCCTGCAGGCTTCGCTCACGGTATCGCAATGCGTGTCAAAATAATTCAATTCGTATCTCCGTCAAAAGGCGTTTTCGATGTGGCGGACGATGCGGTAGCATTCGTCGCGGCGCTCGACGATGATAACGTCGAAGCGGGGCTGCAGCGCCGTCGGAAAGCGGTGCAGGTAGATCTCAGCCGCCGCGCGCAGGCGGCGCTGCTTGTGCGCGTCGACGCTCTCCTCCCCGCTGACGAGCGCGCCGGGGCTGCGGGTCTTGACCTCGGCGAAGACGACATATCCGTCCTTCTCCGCCGCAAGATCGATCTCCCCGAAGCGGCAGCTGAAATTGCGCGCAAGGATGCGATAGCGCTCGCGCAGCAGATACAGCTCCGCCGCCTTTTCGCCCCGCTGCCCGATATTCATTTTGCCGCCCTTCCCTTCAGAAAGCTTCGCCGGTGATATGCCGTGACGCCCCACGCGTCGATCGCGGCATAATGCTCTTTTGTCGGGTATCCCTTGTGCTTTTCGAAGCCGTACTGCGGATAGCGCAGCGCCAGCTCGCGCATGAAGCGGTCCCTCGTCACCTTTGCCAGGATCGACGCGGCCGCGACGCTCGCCGAAAGGCCGTCGCCGCCGATGACCGTGCGGCACGGGGCGGACAGCTGCGGCGCGCAGTTCCCGTCGATGAGCGCGAGAGAAACGGGAACGCCGAGATCCTCCACGGCGCGCCGCATGCCGAGCATCGTCGCCTGAAGGATATTGATCTCGTCGATCGTGCGGTTGTCCACGAGCGCGACGGCAAAGGCCACGCACTCCGATGTGATGGCGTCGTACAGCGCTTCCCTGCGCTTTTCGGACACCTTCTTCGAGTCGTTCAGACCGTCAAAACGGCTTTCCGGGCGCAGGATGACCGCGGCGCACGCCACAGGCCCCGCGAGCGGCCCCCTGCCGGCCTCGTCGACGCCGCAAAGAAGACCGCCGATCCCTTTCCTCGCTTCGCCGTCAAAGGCGTACAGCGCGTCATAGACCATTTTCCGGCTCCTCGAACGTAATGCGCCCGAGCTTCCCCGCGCGCAGCTCGTCGAGCACCGCCGCGGCGGCGCGCGCCGTGTCGTACTCCCCGCGGCCGAGCAGCATCCCGCGATTCCTGGCCGCCGCCTCGAGCAGCTGCCACCCTTCGCCGGCGAGTTGCCCGTCCGACATTTTGAAGCGTTCTTTCAGCTGCGCCGGATAGCGCTTTGCGAGGATCGCGAGCAGGCACGCGGCGACCTGTTCCCGGTCAAAGACGTCGTCCTTGATCGCGCCCGTGAACGCGAGTTTCAGCCCCGTGTCGGGATCGTCGAATTTTCGTCCCAGCACGCCCGGCATGTCGAGCAACTCGATGCCGGGCGCCGAGATCCACTGTTTGCCGCGCGTCACGCCGGGGCGATCCTCCGTGCGCGTATACGCCCCGCCCGCGAGACTGTTGATGAGCGTCGACTTGCCGACGTTCGGCACGCCGACGACCATGGCCCGCGGCACGCGCGCCACGGCGCCGCGCTCCTTTTCCCGCGCGAGCTTTTCCGCGATGAGGGCGTTGGCCGCGTCGACGCAGCTCTTGCGCAGCGCCCGGTCTTTCGCCGTGACGGCGATCGCTCCGTAGCCGCTTTCGCGGTAGGCGGCGAGCCAGCGCTTCGTGGCCTGCGGGTCGGCGAGATCGCTCTTGTTGAGCAGCAGCAGCTGCGGCTTTCCGGCGATGAGCGCGGCGAGCTCCGGATTCTTGCTCGAAGCGGGAATCCGGGCGTCCAGCAGCTCGATGACGAGGTCGACGTTCTTCACGTCGGCCGCGATGAGCCGCAGCGTCTTCATCATGTGTCCGGGAAACCAGTGGATATTTACAGCATCGTATTCCATCTTTTACCCCGCTATGCGCAGGATCTCCCTGCCGAGGACGCTGCGCGCGTCGATGAAGCCGATGGCGGAAAAGCGGCTGTCGTACGATACGGCCCGGTTGTCCCCCATGACGAAAATATATCCCTGCGGCACGGTGACCGGGTACGCCGTGTCGCCCGTGAGGTTATAGCTCCCCGCGGCGACGGGCGACTGAAACGGCTCGCCGTCGACCGTGACCGCACCCGCGGCGTCGATATCGACCGTCTGTCCGCCTGTCGCCACGACGCGCTTGACGAGCGGCTCGCCGTAGCCGTTGTTCTCGTCGATGACGACGATATCGCCGGACGCGGGCGTATAAAACAGGCTCCAGGCGAAGACCCTGTCGCCGTCGGTGAGCGTCGGGTCCATCGAGCTGCCGCTGACGACGTAGGATTTGATCACAAACGAAAAAATCAGCATGACCGCCGTCAGCGCGAAAACGATCGCGTCGAGCCAGTCGTAGACCGCGGAAATTTTATCTTTTTGTTCGTTTTCCAACTGCAGCGCCCCGCTTTCGAGATGAACTTCCGTTTGAAACAAAAAAGGGACAACTCGTTGTCCCTTTCTTTCAGCATTCTTATTTGTCCGTGCGCACGGAGAGACGATTCTTGACCTTCGCGGCCTTGCCGACGCGATTCCGCAGGTAGTAGAGCTTTGCTCTGCGGACCTTGCCGCCGCGGGTAACCTCGACCTTTTCGATGTTGGGCGAATTGACCGGGAAGACTCTCTCGACGCCGACGCCGTAGGACGTGCGTCTGACCGTAAAGGTCTCTTCAACGCCGCTGTGCTTCTTCGCGATGACGGTGCCCTCAAAGGTCTGGATCCTCGAGCGGTCGCCCTCCTTGATGCGGACGTACACCTTGGCGGTGTCTCCGACGTTGACCGAGAGCGGCTCTTTGCGGAGCATGCCCTCTGTGATCTGTTTCATTGCATCCATGTTGTTTTCTCCTCTTTTTCGTAGATCAGACATTCATGCCCCGCAGGCAGAGGACTGTCCGCTTAATGTTTTGAACATTAACCCCGCCGGTAGGCTGAGGATCATGCAAGCTCAAATATAATACCACAGGCAAGCCCGCAATGCAAGCTTTTTCTATTCGAAATTGCGCATGTCCCCCGTGAGGATCTGCACGCGCTTGACGAGGCAGTGGTCGGGGTAGCGCCCTGTTTTTTCGAACAGCGGCGCAAGCGCCGTATTGGGGTTGAGCGAGCGCTCGTTCCCGGCCGCGAGCAGCAGCTCGAGGCGGCACATCCCGCCCTGCGCGGCGGCGCTCCATTCGCGCACGAGCGGCTTGATGTCGACCGTCTGCACGCCCGTCCGCTTGGCCTTCTTTTCCGCCATGATCGAATCGGCGCCGAACAGCTCCCGCGCCGCGGCGCACATCGTCTGCGGCGCCAGGACCTCGTCCTGCAGCTCGACGATATAGCGCGCCCAGGCGATGTCGCTCGTCTTCATCTTCGCGAGATCCGCGTTGAAAATCTCGATGCCGTACGGGAGATGCGGGTTGATCGCGTCGATGAGCCCGGAATCGAAATCGTCGTTCACGAGGCGGATGTCGGCGGTATCGCAGATGCTCTCGATGCCCAGCGACAGCGGCAGCGCGAACGTGAGATAGATGTGGGTGTTGAAGCCCTCCGTGTACCACACGTCGAGGCCGCTCTTCTTTACGGCGCGCGTAAAACAGCGCAGCAGGTCGAGATGGGAGATATAGCGCGCGTCGAAGAGCTTTGAAAAATGCAGCCTAACGTTTTGCAAAGCATTTCCTCCCGAAGTGCGCGGCGATGCCGCATTTCGAGCACTTTTTGTCGCACCGCGGCGTCGTCTTCCCCGCCCCGGCTTTTTTGTATTCCTCGACGAGGAACGCCTTGTCGATGCCGTAGTCGAGGTGATCCCACGGGAAGACCTCGCCGAACGGCCGCTCGCGGTTTGCGTAAAAGGCCGGGTCGATGCCCGTCGCGGCGAAAGCGCGCTGCCAGCGCTCGGGTGAGAAGAACTCGTCCCAGCTGTCGAAAATGCCGCCGTCGGCGTAAACGGCCTCGATGGTCTTCGAAAGGCGCCGGTCGCCGCGCGCGAGCACCGCCTCGACGAAGCTCGTCGCGGGGTCGTGCACGCTCACGGAGATCTTGCGGCTCGTGAGCGAGTCGAGCAGCAGCTTGCGCTTGCGCATGAATTCCCCGGCCGTGTTCGCGGCGCAGAACTCAAACGGCGTAAAAGGCTTCGGGATAAAGCAGGCGCAGCTCACATTGACGCTCACCGACTTCCCCTTGGGCCTGTCCGGCTGGGCGTAGTAGAGATCGACGATCCGCTGCGCGAGCGCGGCGATGCCGCGGATGTCGTCGTCCGTCTCGGTCGGCAGTCCCATCATGAAGTAGAGTTTGACCGCCGTGTAGCCGTTCGCAAACGCGATGCGGCAGCCGCGCAGGATCTCCTCCTCGGTGATGTTTTTATTGATGACGTCGCGAAGGCGCTGCGTTCCCGCCTCCGGCGCAAACGTCAGGCCGCTCTTGCGCACGCGCGTCGTCTTCTCGACGAGCTCGTCGCTGAGCGTGTCGATGCGCAGCGACGGCAGCGACAGATTGACCTTCTCCCGGGGCGTCCATTCGAGCAGCTCGTCGAGCAGCGGCTCGATGTGCGGATGATCGCTCGTCGACAGCGAAATGAGCGACAGCTCCTCATAGCCCGTCGACCGGCACAGCGCGCGCGCCTGCTTGTCCAGCACGTCCTCGCTCTTCGCCCGGAAGGGGCGATAGATGAAGCCGGCCTGGCAGAAGCGGCAGCCGCGCACGCAGCCCCGCAGGACCTCGACGGCGGCGCGGTCGTGCACCGTCTCGATCATCGGCACGGGCAGTGCGTCGGGGTAAGGTGCGGCGTCGAGATCGGCCACGATGCGCTTGGCCGGGCGCTCCGGCGCCTTGTCCGAAAGGCGCTCGCAGCGCGCGAGCGTCCCGTCCGCATTGTACACGGGCGCGTACAGCGACGGGACGTAGACCCCGTCGAGCTGCGCGGCGGCCTCCAGCAGCTTTCGCCGCGGCCATTTTTCCTCTTTTGCGCGAAGGCACACGTCGCACAGCTCGCCGACGAGCTCCTCGCCCTCGCCGAGCGTAAAGAGATCGAAGAAATCCGCGACCGGCTCGGGATTGCACGCGCACGGCCCGCCGCCGACGATCAGCGGATCGCCCTGCCCGCGCTGCGCCGCGCGCAGCGGGATGCCGGACAGCTCCAGCATATACGGGATGTTCGTATAGGACATCTCATACTGCAGCGTGAACCCGACGACGTCGAACGACGCGAGCGGCGATTTCGTCTCGAGCGAAAAGAGCGGCAGTCCGTATTCCTTCAGCTGCCGCGCCATGTCCGGCCACGGGGCAAACGCGCGCTCGCAGCGGACATCGTCGCGCCGGTTGAGGATATAATACAGGATCTTCAGTCCGAGATGGGACATGCCGACTTCATAGACGTCGGGAAAGCAGAGCGCGAAGCTCAGCTGCCGCGCATCCTTTTTTTTGACGGTGCTGCCGTTCTCCCCGCCGATGTAGCGGCCGGGCTTTTCGACGGCGCGCAGTATTTTTTCAAGCGTATAATCAGCCATTGTGCCATCCGTTTCCTTATTCCTTCTTGTACATCTATCATACCAAATCGCCGCCGATTTGTATATCAGTTCCCGAAAAAACAACCGCACACGAGCAGCGCGCCGCTCATCAGCAGCAGCGGGTTGCGGCAGCGCAGCATCAGCCAGAAGCCCGCCGTCGTCACGATGAGCGAAACGGCAAGCGAGATCCCGCGGCACACGGCGTCCGCCCGCGCCGCCGCCATGCGCCGCGGCAGCAGCGCCTCGAGCGCGGCGCCGCCGTCAAGCGAGCGCACCGGCAGCAGATTGAAGCCCGCAAGCAGAAGGTTGACGGCGTAAGCGTCAGTGTTTTTCCGCAGCGCGAAAAAGCCGGCCAGCAGCAGATTGACGCCGGGCCCGCTGAGACTGATGAGCAGCTGCGCGCGACGGGTGCGCAGCGCGCCGCCGACCATGCGCACGCGCCCGACATAAAAACCGACGGCGCGCGGCTTTTCCCCGCAAACGGCCGCCGCCGCCGCGTGCCCGAGTTCATGCGCAAGCAGATACAGGAACCACCCGGCCTGCGGCGTCCGCTGTCCCGCGAACAACAGGCAGAAAAAGGCGGCGAACCAGACCGAGACGGTCACGCGGACGCCGCAGAGCGTGAACTCAATCACCCCACAGGCGCAGCAGCGCATCCTTCGCGGGCTGCACGATCTGCCGGATCTCCCCGAGCGACCAGACCGGCGTCTTCTCCATGCTCTTCCCGTACTGCTCCTTCGCCGCGCCGAACGCCCCCGGCGCCAGCAGACGCGCGGCGAGCGCCAGCACCGCCGCGGCCGCGGCAAGGGCCGTCTGCGCCTGCAGCAAAGAAATCCTGTTCTTCATCCGATCTCCTTTCGCAGATTGTAAAGCTCAAGGCCCGCATACGTCGCCGTCTGCTTCGGCGGCGAAAACAGCGACGCATATCTGTAAAGTGCCACGCCTTTACATGCGCTTTCCGCCCTGCATTCGGCGTATTGCCGCGCGATGATGTCGAAATTCCGCTGCCATTCGGCGCTGCCCGTTCCGGCGAAGGGATCCTCGGCGCCCGCCTTGTAGAAGCTGAGTCCGGCGATAAGGCCGCAGTTCGTGCAGACGCCGGCCCATCGCGCGAGCGTCGCCGAGAACGGCATGGACTCGTTTTCAAAGCCGAAATAGATCTGCGGGCAGATGTAATCGACGTAGCCGCCGCTGCCGCACCAGAGCTCGACGTTGGCGAAATGCCGCGCGTAGTCCCTGTCGATGTTCGCGTCGGGGCTGACCCCGAACGTTTGTCCCTTCCCCTTTTCATGGACGGCCGCGAAGACGTCTTCGATCAGCCTGCTGACGGACGCGCGGCGAAAATCCTCGAGAGACATCGTTCCGCCGCCGGCGAGAAAGGCCGCATAGGTGTGCGCGTCGAACGCCTCCTCCGCGGTCGGATAAAAGTAATCGTCGAAATGGATGCCGTCGACATCGTAGCCGTCGAGCACCTCGCGCACGCCGTCGAGGATGAGCGCGCGCGCCGTCTCGCTGCCGGGGTTGAGCGAACGGCTGTCGCCGTCGTCGACGACGGCGAGCGGATCCCGTGCCCGCAGCGCCTCGATAAAATCCGCATAGGGCCCCTCCTGCGCGGCGTACAGGCGGTACGGATTGATCCAGGCGTGGACCTCGATGCCGCGGCCGTGCAGCTGTTCGCAAAAGACCGCCAGATAGTCGATGTCGGCGCTGTAATCGGCGTAGACCGTCTGCCCCGCGTCGGGAAACAGCGCGGAGGGATAGATCGCGTCCCCGTAAGCGCGCACCTGCAAAAATACGCCCGTCGCGCCGATCGAGGCCAGCCGGTCGCACATTTCCGCGACATTGGCGCGAAATCCGTCCGCGTCCGCGCACAGTATGTCCTTCAGATCGAGATAGCTCACCCAGACAAATCTTTTGAACCCGTCCCGCGCGTCCGCCTGCCTCTCCCCCAGAACGGAAAAACTGAAGGCGTCTTCCGCGCTCTGCATCTGTTCGGCGCCGCCGGTATTCGCGGCGCCGGCAGCGCATCCGGCGAGCAGAACCAGGCAGCACAGCGCGCTCAGGAGCTTCCTCATTTCCCTTTCCTCCGCTTTTGCTTTCTCCGTAAACCTTATGACGCGGGCCTCGATTCCAGACCACGCGGACGAGAAGCGCCCGCCGCCGCGGGCGCTTTCAGGCGGCATGAGATTGTATATTTATTTATATCCGTTGCCGTGGAAATATCCCGGCGCCGCCGGAAGCGCGCGGAGAATTTCGAAATATCGCCTTGTTTTGAGAAATATTGCCTATATTTTGATTCTTTCCTGTGGAAATTCGTGGCGGAAACGGAGAATATTTATAACAGCTATTTACATATTTATTCATTTTGGTGTATGATGCATCCAAACTTGCGGGGAGGGTACGGCGTGGACATCATCGACATCTTCTCAAATTACTACAGGTATTTCCTGCGCGGGACGCGCACGACCGTGATCATCGCCCTCGTGACGGTGCTTCTGGGGTCGCTGCTGGGCTGCCTCGTCGCGCTGCTTCGTCTGTCGAAATACAAGCCGCTCAGCGGCTTCGCGAAACTGTACATCACGGTCATCCGCGGAACGCCGCTCCTCGTTCAGCTGTACATCGTCTACTTCCAGTTCGACTTTATCCCCTATCCGGAAGGCGTCGTCCTCGGGATGGATCTCCAGCGGACGCTCCCCTGCGTCATCGCCCTGTCGATCAACTCGGCCGCATATATCGCAGAGGTCATCCGCGCCGGCATCCAGGCGGTGGACATCGGGCAGGCCGAGGCGGCGCGCTCCCTTGGCATGACGCAGCCGCTCACGATGCTGCATATCGTGCTGCCGCAGGCGGTCAAGAATATCCTGCCCGCGATCGGCAACGAGTTCATCACGATGATCAAGGAGACCGCGATCATCCAGTATCTCGGCGTGGCGGACCTCATGTACAACAACGGCATCGTCGTGACGTCGACCTACAACCCCCTGCCCTGTTATTACATCTCGGCGCTCATCTATCTGGCGCTCAATCTTGTGATGAGCAAGGGGCTGAACATTTTCGAGAGGAGGCTGCAGAAGAGTGACCGGTGACAATCAAAAGCTGATCGAAGTCGACGGACTTCAAAAGAGCTTCGGACATCTCGAGGTCCTCAAGGGGATCAGCGAATCCGTCGGCAAAGGCGAGGTCGTCGTCATCATCGGGCCGTCGGGCTCCGGAAAATCGACGTTCCTGCGGTGTCTCAACCGTCTGGAAGAACCGGACGGCGGCAGGATCATCTTCGAGGGCTGCGACATCTGCGCCCGCGGCGCGGATATCAACGCGCTGCGGCAGAAGATCGGCATGGTGTTTCAGCAGTTCAATCTTTTCAATCATCTCACGGTGCTCGGGAATATCACCATCGCGCCGGTCCGGCTCAAAAAGATGTCGCAGGAACAGGCGGACGAGCGGGGCATGGAGCTGCTCGGCAAGGTGGGCCTGCGCGAAAAGGCGGACGTCTATCCGGCCCAGCTCTCGGGCGGACAAAAGCAGCGCATCGCGATCGTGCGGGCGCTCGCGATGGAGCCCGACGTGATGCTCTTTGACGAGCCGACCTCGGCGCTCGACCCGGAAATGGTCGGCGAGGTCCTCGACGTCATGAAAGCCCTCGCGGACGACGGAAGGACGATGATCGTCGTCACCCATGAGATGGGCTTCGCGCGAAAGGTCGGCACGCGGGTGCTGTTCATGGACGACGGCCAGATCGTCGAACAGGGAGCGCCGGCGGCGATCTTCGACAGCCCGCAGAATCCGCGCACGCAGAACTTTCTGTCGAAAGTCCTGAACTGCATTTAACCGGTAAAATCTGAAAGGAGAAGGACATGATACACTCGATCGACCCCGGCATACTATTTCTCAAGCAGGAGGATGTGCTGAAAGCGGGACTGCTCGACATGAAGCAGGTCATCGCCGACGTTGAAAAGACGTATGAGATGCTCGGCAAAGGGCTCGTGCGAAACCCTCCGAAGGTGCGCACCCGCATCCCCGACGACGAGGTCAACTGGAATTCGTTTTTCAACTCCATGCCCTGCTATATCGGCGGCGACATCAATGTCGCGGGCATCAAATGGGCGGCCGAGTCCAGAAAGAACGCCCACACGCCCGGCATCCCCTACGGCATCGACATCACGATCCTCAGCGATCCGGAGACGGTGCTGCCGTTCTGCATCCTCGAGGGCTCGCTCATCACGGCGATGCGGACCTCTGCCGTGGCCGGCGTCTTCGCGAAATACACGGCGCCCGTCAACACCACGGCCGCGACGCTGGTCGGCGCCGGCGTCATCGGGCGCACGATGCTCATGGCGATGTCCGAAGCCCTTCCCTCGCTCGAGACCATTTATCTGTGCGACATCGACGTATCGAAGGCCGAAAAGCTCGCGCAGGAATACAACGGCAAACTCAAGGCAAAGATCATCCCGACGGCCGACAGCAAGGGCTCCGCGCTGCAATCGCAGGTCATCGTGACCGAAACGACGGCAAAGACTCCCTTCATCGACGCGAGCTGGATAAAGAAGGGCATCACGCTCATCAACATGGCTTCCAATGAGGCGGAGCTCGACGTCGTGCGCGCGATGGACGCGTACTACATCGATTACTGGAAACAGATGATCACCTACAACGGAAAGGCGATCACGCAGCTCTACAACCTGGGCGAGATCGCGCAGGACGGCGTCACCGAGATGGCCGATCTGGTGCTCGGGAACAAACCCGGCCGCGTCAGCGGCGGGCAGACCCTCTACTGCTCCTCCATGGGCATCGGCGCGCTCGACATCATGGTAAGCTATCGCCTGTTCAACAACGCCATGCGGCAGGGCATCGGCACCCTGGTCAAGCTCTGGGACACCCCGGCATGGGAATAATCCGACCGACCGTACGAATCAGAATCAGAAAAGGGAGAAAAAAATGAAAAACTTCAAAAAATTCGCAGCGCTTCTTCTCATCACAGCTCTTTCGCTGAGCTTCTTCGGCTGCTCCGCGGACGCTTCCGCCGGGGCGGCGGCCGGCGATGCCGCGGCGGAGACCTCCGACACCGGCAGAACGATCGACGAGATCAAGACGTCCGGCGAGCTTGTCGTCGGCACCTCGGCCGATTATCCGCCCTATGAATTTCACACCGAGATCAACGGCGCCGATACGATCGTCGGCTTCGACATCGCGTTTGCGCAGTACATCGCCGACTCGCTGGGCGTGAAGCTCAAGGTCGTCGACATGTCGTTCGACAGCCTGCTCATCAGTCTCGACAAGGGCGACTTCGACCTTGTCATGGCGGGTCTGACGCCCACGGACGAGCGCAAAAAGACCGTCGATTTCACCGACGTCATCTTCACCAATCCGCAGATCGTCATCATCCGCACGGAGGACGCCGACAAATACACGACCGCCGAAAGCCTCAAGGGCGCTTCCGGCGGCTATCAGAAAGGCACCATCCAGCAGGACATCGCCACGGGCATCGTCGGCGAGGATTGCGCCGTCGGCCTCACGAAATTCTACGATCTGATCACCGAGCTCAAGGAGGGCAAGCTGGACTGCGTCTTTACCAACAAGCTGACAGCCACCAGCTATGTCGCCGCCAATCCGGATCTCGCGATCGCGGACGTGGGGATCGAATATGAGGTCAGCGGATTTGCGGGCGCGGTGCACAAGGGCAATCAGGAGCTGGCCGACTACTGCAACCAGTGCTTCAAGGAAATGGACGAGCAGGGGCTGATCGACCAGTATATCGCCGAGGCCGTCACGCTCTCCGGCGCGGACAGCGTCGAATAGCCGCGCGAGGCGAAGAAAGGATATGCCCGAACTCAGTAAACGGGTCGGCAGCTTTACCGACTCCGTCATCCGGCGCATGACGCGCATCAGCGACGCGTGCGAGGGTTCGATCAATCTCTCGCAGGGCTTCCCCGATTTCGATCCGCCGGCCGCCATCACGGGCGCGCTGGCGAAGGCCGCCAAAAGCGGCCCGCATCAGTACTCCGTCACGTTCGGCGCGGAGAATTTCCGCAGGGCGGTGGCTGCGAAATACAGCCCCGCCTTCGGGCACACCGTCGACCCCGACACCGACGTCGTCGTGACCTGCGGCTCGACGGAAGCCATGATGAGCGCCATGATGACCGTCTGCAATCCGGCCGACAAGGTCATCATCTTCAGTCCCTTTTACGAAAACTACGGCGCGGACGCCATCCTTTCGAGCGCGCGGCCCATCTACGTTCCGCTCGTGCCGCCCGATTTCCATTTTGACGCCGACGTTCTCGAGCAGGCGTTCAGGCAGCGCCCGAAGGCGATCATCGTGTGCAATCCCTCCAATCCGAGCGGCAAGGTGTTCACGCGCGATGAGCTGTCCGTGATCGCGGATCTCGCCAAGCGCTACGACGCGTTCGTCATCACGGACGAGGTCTACGAGCACATCATTTACGCGCCGAACGTGCACATCCCGATGGCCTCCCTGCCCGGCATGTACGAGCGCACGATCACCTGCAATTCCCTCTCCAAGACCTATTCCATCACCGGCTGGCGCCTCGGCTTTCTCATCGCGCCCGAGCGCGTCGCCGAAGGTGCAAAAAAGGTGCACGATTTCCTGACGGTCGGCGCACCGGCGCCGCTCCAGGAGGCCGCCTGCGTCGGCCTCGGTTTCGGGCCGTCGTATTACAGCGGCCTGCAGGCGCTCTACACGGAAAAGCGGCGCTTCTTCTGCGACGGCCTCGAAACGCTCGGGTTCAGCTTCATCCGGCCGCAGGGCAGCTACTTCGTAATGGTCGATATCGGAGATTATCTCCGGGCGGACCGCTTTAAGGGAAAGACCGATCTCGAATTCTGCGAGTGGATGATCGGCGCCGTCGGCGTAGCCGCCGTCCCGGGCTCGAGCTTTTTCCGGGAGCCGGTCAATCATCTCATACGCCTTCATTTCGCGCGGGAGAAATCGACCCTTGCGCAGGCGCTCGACCGCCTTTCCTGCCTGCACGAAAAGGTGTGACGGGCCGGTCCGCGCGGGGCGGACATGACATTATAAAAAGGCCGCCGCAAACTTTCGTTTGCGGCGGCTTTTCGGTTTCGTGTTATTCTTCGGCGGCTTCGCGAAGCTCCTTCGCCTCGTCGACGACCTTCTGCTTGAGCATTTCAGGCAGCGGATCGTACCGCGCGAACTCGATGGAATAATGACCGCGGCCCTGGGTCGCCGAGCGCATAAAGGTCGTAAAATCGGTCATCTCGGACATCGGGACCTCGGCTTCGACGAGCTGCAGCCCATCTTCCGCCGGGTTCATGCCGAGCACGCGGCCGCGCCGCTTGTTGACCTCGCCCATGACGTCGCCGGTATTGGAATCCGGCACATAGGCCTTGAGCGTCCCGATGGGCTCGAGCAGCACGGGAGACGCCTTCGGCAGGCCGTCCTTAAAGGCGATGGACGCGGCGGTCTTGAACGCCATTTCGGAGGAATCGACGGGGTGATAGGAACCGTCGACGAGCGTCGCCTTGAGGCCGACGACGGGATAGCCGGCGACGACGCCGTGTTTCACGCATTCGCGCAGGCCCTTTTCAACGGCCGGGAAGAAGTTCTTCGGCACCGCGCCGCCGAACACGTTCTCTTCAAAGACCATGTCGTCGCTGTCGCACGGCTCAAACTCGATCCAGACGTCGCCGAACTGGCCGTGGCCGCCGGACTGCTTCTTGTGGCGGCCCTGCACCTTGACCTTGCCGCGGATCGTCTCGCGATACGCGACGCGCGGCGGAATAAGATCGACTTCCACGCCGAACTTCGAGCGCATCTTGTTGACGACGACATCGAGATGCTGCTCGCCGAGGCCGGACAGCAGCTGCTGGCCCGTTTCGGAGTTGACTTCGTATTTGATCGTGCGGTCCTCGTCGAGCAGCTTCTGCATCGACATCGAGACCTTGCTTTCGTCGCCCTTTTTCTTCGCGGAGATCGCCATCGAAAAGCTCGGGTGCGGGAATTCGATCTGGCTAACCTTGAAGACCTTGCCGGGCAGGCAGAGCGTATCGCCCGTCTTGGCCTCGGGCAGCTTCGTGATCGCGCCGATGTCGCCCGCAACGATGGACTTGACGTCGGTCTGCTTCTTGCCGCGGACGCTGAGCAGCTTGCCGGGGCGCTCCTGCTCGCCCGTGGTCGCGTTGACATAGGCGCCGTCGGCCGTCAGCGTGCCGGACAGCACTTTGACGTAAGACAGCTTGCCGACGAACGGGTCGGCGACGGTCTTGAAAACGTATGCGACAAGCGGGCCGCTCGGGTCGGCTTTGAGGGTGACGGGCTTCTCGTCGCCGTCGACGGCCGCATATTCGACCTCGGCGGGGGACGGCAGCAGATGGACGATCGCGTCGATGACGAGGTCGAGTCCCTCGAGCGCGACGCTGTCGCCGCACACGACGGGCGCGAGGACGCCGGACTTCACGCCGGCGCGGATGCCCTTGGTGATCTCTTCGTGCGAGAACTTCTCGCCGCTGAAGAACTTCTCCATGAGCGCCTCATCGGTCTCGGCGACGGCTTCGTTGAGCTCGTTGAGCATTTCGTCCATGACGCCGTTCGTATCGGGGATCGCCGTCTCCGCGGCCTTCCCGTCGGCATATGTATAGGCTTTCATCTTGAGCAGGTCGACATACACCGTCGGCTTCCCTTCGGCGACGACGGGCATGACGACCGGGCACAGCGCGACGCTGAATTCCGCCTTGAGCGATTCGAGCGCTTTCTTGAAATCGGCGTGTTCGGTCGCCATCTTGTTGATGTAGAACATGACGCCCTTGTTGTTCTTGTTCGCGAGCTTGACCGCCTTCGCGGTGCCCACGGCCGCGCCGGAGCGCGCCGACACGACGGCGAGGACCGTCTCGACGGCCTTGATGCCCTCATAGCTGCCGAGCTCGAAATCGAACAGGCCGGGAACGTCGATGAGATTGATGTGGCAGCCGTTCGCGTCAAACGGAACGACGGACGCGGAGATCGACGTTTTTCTCTTTATTTCCTCAGGGTCGAAATCGCTGACGGTATTTCCATCCGCCACGGCGCCGAGCCTGTCGGTCGTTTTGGTCAAAAATAAAAGAGCCTCCGTGAGCGACGTCTTGCCGCTCGAGCTGTGCCCTGCCAGCATCACGTTTCTTATCTTGTCCGGTGCGTAGTCCATAATGGAAAATTCCCCCTCAACGATATAAACCAAATTTCAGCTGTATAAAAAAGTTTAACATATTCCGCTTGTGATTTAAAGGGTTTTTTGTCCAATAGAACGATCGGCGGGGATAGAAATCCCCGCCGATCTTTTGTCTATTTTAACTAAAAGGCGTCAGATCTTGCGTGTGAAGACGCCGGCCGCGCACACGGCGAGCCAAAGGCCCTGAAACAGCAGCGCGTACAGCGGGCTCACGCCCCAGGAAGAACCGAAGACGACCGTCAGCGCCGCAAGCACGCCGCCCGCGATCATGGAAGCGAGCTCGACGTTCATCGCGAAGCCCACGGCGCCCGGCAGACGCCGGCTCGCGGAAATGCCGCTGATAAAGGAAGTGAGCGAGCCGATGTGGGTATAGGACGACGGCGTGTGCGCCGTATAGGAGGTCTTTTTCGTCAGCTCCGGCACGTCGTCCTCGCGCACGACGCTGATCATCGACTTCGGGATGCCGTACATCTTCGAGATCTTCGCCGCATTGAGGTTGAAATCGCGCGTGTGCACGACGATGTTGATGCCCTCGTCCTCCAGCAGATGCAGCGCCTGCGAGACCTCTTCGTTGGGCGAATAGCTCATGACGAACATGGCGTACAGTTTGCCGCCGACCGCAAGATAGATCGCGTCGCGCGTGCTCGTCTTGGTGTATCGGTTTTCATAGTCCCGCGACGGGACGTCGATGTCGTGCGCCGTGAGCAGGTCGCGTGTGCCGAGCAGGATGCGCTCCTTGTCGACCCAGAAGCTGAAACCGAGATCGCTCTCATACTCGACGTCGTCGACCGGATAGAGCATCTCCGTCTTGTTCTGGATGACGTTGAGGAACATGTGCGCCATCGTATCGCAGGACTGGATGATGACGGAGGCCGCGTAAAGGATGGCCTTGTCGACGCGCTCCTTCTCAAAGGTCTTGATGCCGTGCAGCATGACGTTGTCCTTCGGGAAGATCTCGCGCCCCGTCAGGACGACGCAGTTGGCCTCGCAGATCTCATCCGCCGCGCTGTAGCCCGGCAGATAGCCGCCCCGCTTCGTGAGCTGCGCCTGCGCGTTGCCGATGGGCCACGCCGAAGAAAACGTCGACAGGAACGGCGTGCTCAGCGCCGCCGTAAAGGCCGCCGCCGACAGCGCGCCGGCGATCTTCCCGCCGAGCAGGAAGGCCGCCGCGCCCAGCACCACACATGCGATCATCAGGACCGACGCCGCGGTGGAAACAGACTGCGTCGTCATGTCGAATTCCGCCGCGTGCTCTTCGAAATTGTCCGTGTGCCCCGTGCGGCGCTTGAGCAGGACCTGCGGCTTCGACAGGTCGAGGCCGCGGGTGATCTTTCGCGTGAAGGTCTGCTCGCCGAGGACGTTCGACGCGTAGCGTTCGTCGCTGTCGATCACGTCCGCATAAGTATCCGCCACGCGGTGCGCGTTGAGCCAATAGCCGAACGCCTGGCAGAAAAGAGCCACTGCGAGGGCGCAGGCGCTGACAGCGCGGGGCTGTGCCCCGCCCGCGAGCAGCGCCGCGAGCTCCGCCGCGCACAGAAGCGCGCCGAAGCCCGTCATGGAAGCCGCATCCGCGCGGAAGGCGACGAGGTCGCCGAGCCCGCCGAAGATGTCGCGGGCATTGCAGACGATCACGCCGATGAACAGCGCCGCGTTGAGCGCATAATAGGCGATGCCTCCCGACAGCGGGCCGGGCAGCGCGCCGAACTGCGCGAGCAGATTCAAGAGCAGCAGAATGCCGGCGAGCACGCCCGTCACGGCCGTGCGAAGGCCGAGGCGCCCGGCGTCGCCGAGATAGGCCTCGAGCAGATCGCTTTCATCCTGCACGGGCGTTTTCTTTTTGTTCTGCTCATCGTCTTCCTCGAAGACGGGCCCGCCGCTGACCCCGGATTCCGCGTCCGAAAAGATGAAATCCTTGATCCGGCGCTGCTTCTTCGTCTTGTCCTCGATGGGCTGCCGGTCGATGACGACCGTATTGCTGAAGAATTCGCGGAAATTGTCGTCGATGTTGTCCTTGACGTTGAGGATCCCCTTTTTCTGCGCCTTGCTCGCCGCGGCGTCCAGAATGACGCGGCCGACGCCGGCAGACTGCGGCGCGCGCCCCGTGGGCTGCGCCGGCACGTCCTCAAAGAAAGCCTGCTTCGGGATCTCCTCGGTGAACAGCCTGTGGTTCTCCGTGTGCTTTTCGCCGTCCTGCGCGTCGTCCATCTCCTGCTCGAGAAGGCCCTCCGCAGGCGCCGGCACCACGTCGACGCCGCGCTCGATCGTGGGCGCGAGCATATTCTTGTTGATCGGGTCGTACTCTTCGGTCAGCGCGCGTTTGTCCTCCGTGCGCAGCGAGCCGAGCACCGAGCGCTTGTCCTTCGCCGCCGCCGTGCGCGCGGTGTCGCGATCGTCCGCAGACTCCCCGCTCTTTTTCTTCGCGGCGGCCGCGCCGTGTTTCTTGATCTCCTCGAACTCCGCTTCAAAATCAAAGGCCTCGTCCGATGCCGCTTCCTGCGGCGCGGGCGCCGCAGTTGGCTGCGCCGGCGCTTCGGCCTGTTCCGGTTGTGCGTCTTCCGGCGCGTCCTTTATATAAGAGTCGAGCTGAAGTTCCTTCGCCGCCTTCTCGCGGCGCTCGCGGATCTCCCGCAGCAGCTCTTCCACCGATTCATTTCTGTCGTTCTCATTCATTTTTCTCGCCCTCCGTTCTGCGCAAGCCTCTGGCGACGGATCTCATAGATCAAAACGCCGGCCGCGACCGACGCGTTCAGGGAATTGACCTTGCCGAACTGCGGGATGCGCACGACCCTGTCGCACAAGTCGCGCAGCAGCCGCGATACGCCGAATCCCTCCGACCCGACGACAAGCGCGCAGGCGCCCGTCAGGTCGCAGGTATAGCAGTCTTCGCCGGCGCCGTCCGCACAGTAGCAGAACACGCCCCGCTGCTTGATCTCGCGGACGGCGGACGCGAGGTTCGGCGCGCGCACGATGCGCATATGGCTCGCCGCGCCTGCCGACGCGCGAAATACGGCCGGCGTAACGGCGCAGCCGCCCCGCTTCGGGATGATGACCCCGTGGACGCCCGCGCATTCCGCCGTGCGCAGCATGGCGCCGAGGTTGTGCGGGTCGTTGATGTCGTCGGCGATAAGGATGAAAGGCGCCTCGCCGCGTTCTTTCGCGCAGGTGAATATGTCCTCGAGCTCGCAGTAGGAACATGCGGCGCACACCGCCGCCACGCCCTGATGCCGCTCGCTTGCGCAGAGCTTCTGCATCTTCGCTTCCGGCACGTCCTTGACGACGGCGCCTTTTTCCTTTGCGAGCGAAACGATAAAATTGACAGCCTTGTCATCCGTCCGGCAGACATACAGCGTGTCGACCGCCGCGTCCGAACGCAGCAGCTCCGTCACCGCATTTTTTCCGTAAATGACAGACGTTTCCTGTTGATCTATAGTATCCACAATCGCTCCGATCCTGCATTATGCCTGTAACGCTTTCGTAAGATTATAGCATATATCCCGTGAAAAATAAAACATAAACTCATAAAAAGCAAAGCAGCAGGAATATGCCGGCGCACAGCGCCAGCGCGGCCGCGGCCGCCCAAAGCCAGCGCCCCGCGCCGCGCTTTGCGCAGCACAGGCCCGCGACCATGCTGCGCGCGGTCTCCCTGCTCTTTTTCAGGCTCGCGCTGCTCCCCGGCCGCAGAAAAACGATGACTTTTTCGATGTCCTGGTCCTCCGGATCGGTGATCTCGATGATCTTTTTGTTGACTCCGCGCATATCTTCGTCCCCTTCCCTTCGCCCTGAAAATATTCTTGCTCAAATCCCCGGATTTATTACCTGCCGCGGCGAAATATGGTATACTTTCCGTACAGGTTATTTTATGCATGCCGCATGTTGAAAACTCTGTCGAAGATGTTGAAAAGGTTCTATTCTTCGGCATGCCGGTTCAACACGCGCGCTGAATAGCTCCGTCGATTATACATTTTCGGATTACAGGCAGTTTATTTTGGGCCGCCGGCGGGCGGAAGCGGAGGGGATGGATTTGTCGGACGTCATCGAGCTGCGGCTGCCCGGTTTTTCTGCGGAGGATACCTTCTTCTGCGGGCAGTGCTTTCGCTGGCGGCGCGCAGACGGCGGATACGACGGCGTCATCGGGGCGAATCGCGTTTTTGTGCGCGTTTGCGGCGACACGCTCACAGCCGAGGGCTGCGGCGAAGAACAGCTGCGCGAATATTTCGACCTCGGCACGGATTACACGGCGCTGCAGGCGCTCTTCTGCCGCGACGAGACCCTGCGGCGCGCGGTCTCTTTTGCCCCCGGCATCCGCGTGCTGCGCCAGCCGCTCTTTGAAGCGCTCGTCACCTTCATCCTGTCGCAGAACAACAACATCCCGCGCATCGCCGGCATCGTCGAGCGGTTCTGCGGCTGTTTCGGCGAAGACGCAGGCGGGCGCCGGGCTTTCCCGACGCCCTGCGCGCTGTCGGGCATCGCCGAACAGGATCTCGCGCCGCTGCGCTGCGGCTTCCGGGCCGGGTATCTGGCGGACGCCTTCGGTTATTTCTGCCGCGGCGAGATCGACGAACAGGCGCTGCGGCGCCTGCCGCTGGACGAAGCGCGCGCGCAGCTCATGCGCATTCGCGGCGTCGGGCCGAAGGTCGCGGACTGCGCGCTGCTGTTCGGCGCAGGCCGGCACGACGCGTTTCCGCAGGACGTGTGGGTGCGGCGCATGATGCAGACTTTCTACCCGCGCGGCCTGCCGGACGACATTCTCCCCTACGCCGGGATCGCGCAGCAGTACCTTTTCCATTACGCGAGAAGCTCCGGCTTCTTTGCGGCGGCGAAAGGCGCCCGGTCCTGACGCTGCCGCAACCGGCAGAGCGCCTGAAAAGCAGAAACCTCCCGCTTGTATTTCAAGCGGGAGGTTTTTATGCGGCGGGCCGCAGAATACGACCATGGGCAGATCGGAAAAAGAAAAATCGCCGCGGACATCTCATGTCCGCGGCGATCTGGAGCTGTTGATGCGATTCGAACGCACGACCTCGTCATTACCAATGACGTGCTCTGCCGACTGAGCTACAACAGCGAATGGCGACCCGGATGAGGCTCGAACTCATGACCTCGAGCGTGACAGGCTAGCGTTCTAACCAACTGAACTACCGGGCCGTATGGCAGGGGCAGAAGGATTCGAACCCTCGGCACGCGGTTTTGGAGACCGCTGCTCTACCAGCTGAGCTATGCCCCTATATTGGTGGGCCTTCAGGGGCTCGAACCCCGGACCAACCGGTTATGAGCCGGTTGCTCTAACCAACTGAGCTAAAGGCCCATATCTCGCTCAACTATCGCAAGCAAGCTAAAATATAATACCAAAAAACGCCGAGGGTGTCAATAGCGCAGGCTGCGTTTTGCGGGATTATTCTGTGCGCTGCGCGGGCATGCGCGCCGCGATGCGCCGCTTGACCTCCGCGGCGATCTCCCGGGTCCTCATGGCGCCGTACTGCTCAAACGGCATCGGCGGCAGGATCTCGACCGACACGCGCACGGGCCGCAGCGAATCGACCCCGAAGACCTTATAGGTGTCGGTGAGCGCGACGGGCACGATGGGACATCCGGCGCGCTTTGCAAACTGGAAACAGCCGCTGCGAAATTCCTGCAGCGTATTTTTGTTGTCGCCGTAAGCGCCCTCCGGAAAGATCAGATACCGTCTGCCGCGCCTGACCTCCTCGACGATCTTCTCCCCCTGCGCGGCGTTCTGGCGGAGATTTCCGCGCACAAACGCCTTCCCTTCGAGCACGCCGAGCGTCTGCCGCATCAGCGGCTTGCAGGCGCGCGCGGCGTCGACGACGATGGAGAGCGGACGCTCGTGCACCGTGATGACCCCCGATGCGTCATAGCGCCCCTGATGGTTTGCATAGAGGATATATCCCCCTTCGCAGGGCAGATTTTCGAGGCCTTTCGCTTCGACGCTGACGCGCGCGATGGCATTCATCCGGAAGATCAGTCTGCGCGCAAGAGAATATCTGTACTTCTCATCGTACCGCTGCGGATGCTGCAGACAGTGCTCCATCATGAGCAGATAATACAGCGCAAACCCGAAGCCCGCCGTTATCGTATAGTAAAATCTGAGCATATCGCACCCCGACCTCCGCGATCCCCGCGCCGTTGCCCCGGCGAATCCAATGGCGGCATGCCGCGCCCGGAAGATCAGACAGCATGCTTCCCCCTGCACCGTTCGAATTTCGGCCGGCCCGTTTCCCTGCCGACGCTTCTATTTCCGGTAAGCCGGGCCGATCAGAAGCTTGTGATGCGTGATATCGTACTGCACCGCGTAATAGCGGTTGAGCTCGGGGTCATGGATATCGGCATATTGCAGCGTGCCCTGCGTCGTATACGCGTAGTCCGAGCTCACAAAAGCATATTTCCCCTGCTGCGATTCCCGCAGCAGCCAGTCAAAATAAACGGGACGCACGGCATTATATGCGTTCAGCGCATGCGGCAGCAGCATATTAAACGAAAGCGTTCCGAAGCTCTGCCCCTCGACGGGCTGCGTATTGCACCACACGAGATACGGCGTCGTATGCGTATCCTCGTAGTATTCGAGCTCGCTCTTTCCGCTGTCGAAACCCGTCACGCTGTTGAAATCGTCGCTGATTGCGGATTGATGATCCCCGTACAGGACGACGATCACATCCCGATCCGACTGTGAAAAGTAATCCAGCAGCGTGCCGATCGCGTCGTCTGTCATCTTTTCGAGCGTCGCAACGCCCTCCATCTGCGCGACGGTATCCGCCGGCAGCGACGCCGCATCCGGATCTGTTACCTTGACGGTCTCATAGCCCTGCTCGCTCAGCATGGCAAGATTCGTATAGGATCCGTGGTTCTGCATCGTTTCGAGGTTGATAAAGATCGGCTTGTCGCTTTCCGCCATCCGCTCGTAATCCCTGATCAGCTGCTTTACGCTGGACTCATCGCTGGGCTGGTTGCGCACATACTGTATCGGGCTCACGTCGTAGTCTCCGATATACTGCTGCTTGTCGAAGCCGAGATCGGAGTACGCGGTAACGGCATTGAACATCTCCGACGTGTAGGACACGGCCACCAACGACTGGTAGCCCTTGCCGCCCAGGTAGGATACGATGTTCGGTATGCCGTCGTAGATGTAGTCGTTGTAGGCAATGGTCGTGACGTACGGGTTATTGGTCGCAAGCCCCGTGAACACTTCGAACTCGGCGTTCACCGTGCCGCCGCCGTACAGGCAGGAGAGGATATTTCCGCTGTAGCCCTGCGCCTTATAGCGGTCGTAATTCGCATGGATGTCGGTATCGAATTCATATCCGTACTGGTCCATGTCATAGTAGGTCTCCAGCAGAATCACGATGATATCCGGCGATTTCTGCCCCTTTGGCGCCTCCATGCGCCCGATCTCATCGCCGATTCCCGAAATTACCGTTTCATAGTTATCCGGAACGGCTTTATTGAATATCTGTCCGTTCGTCAGTCTGAAAAAAGCAGAGAAGAAGGTATCCTCATAGTACCGGGAAATGATATTGGAATAATATGCATCGATGGAAAGATCGTTGTCCTTTAAAAACACCGCATCGTAATAAGCGCCGCAGAAGAACAGCAGAACGGCCGCAGCGCAGATATGCATCCAGGGCTTTCCTGCTTTATTCTCCGGGAGCTTGAAAAAGGACAGCAGAACCGAGGACAGGAGGATCAGCGCGAGAAAAAAGATCATGCGCTTTGTCAGCGGCATGCTCGTGAAGCCCACCGCATCCACGGCGTCGCCGATGGTGTACAGATCCGACGGTACGACCGGATAGTTCCAGTAAAGTCTTTTATAATAATCCGCATAAGTCGCCAAAAAGAATACAGCCCCGACAAGGGAACAGGGTATCCACACGCGGCGCAGCAATACGGTTGCGGCCGCGATGAGCAGCGAAAAGAATATCCACGCGTAAAGATAGCACGGCGTGCGCGTGACGACATAATTGACGAACCAGGAAAACGGAGCCCTCGGATAACACAGCTCCATCAACAGATAGCAGAAATAGGGATACAGAACCACAGCCGCCCATGTCACAAGCCGGTTGAGCCAGGGCTTTTGCTTTATCCTGCCGCGCACTGCCAACGCCCCCTTACGCTTACACCTCAATTCTATATCAACCGATCAAAAAGGACAAGCGTTTCCGGGATTTCCGCCGCACCTCATGCTTAAGTTTTTCCGCCTTTCATGCCAAAGCAGGCGGCACCGGTTGCCTGCTTTTCAACATCTTTCTTTGCTTGAACGCACACAAAAACAAACAGCGCCCTGTTCCCCGCGCTGTTCAAAAAGCAAAAGAGCGCGAACATCCTCGGCGCGGTATTTGACGATCTGCCCGCTTCAAACGACGGCCAAAAATGAAAAGTGTGTTATTTCTCGTGTTATTTCCAAAATAAAAAAGCCCGTAGATGCCGAATCTACGGGCTTTTTTGATGGCGCCCCCTGTTGGGCTCGAACCAACGACCCTGCGGTTAACAGTGGGATGAAGCGATTGTTATTCCATGTTTCTGTTTGCCGCACAGTGTTGTTTCACCCCCTATTTTTCGGTGTTTTCAGCGCTGCGCTTAAGAATTCGCGGATTCTTGGGAAGAACGATTTAGCTCTGATTTTGCAGATTTGTTAGAAAAGTGTTAGAACATCGAGGCCTACCGTTTACAGAAAGCATGAATAAAGCGACAGGCAAGGACGGATTTGTCAATAGCCGAACGGAGCGTAGCTCCGTGTCGGAATGAGGCTGTTGACAAATTCGGACTGCCCCATAATGGAAGGAAGAGGCGAAGCCGAACACAGTTCGGTTTCGCCTCTTAGTTGCTATACAATTTCAATGATTTTTTGTGCCAGTTCTGCAATAGGTGTCGATTCCTTTTCTTTGAAAAAACGATACAAACTTTTCCATTTGTGATATAAATTCTCTATTATTATTTCTTCTCTTTCACTTCTCTTCTGACTTGAGGTAAACACTACACGGTAATCACTATAAGACGGCTCTTTTAAAAAAGATAAGTAGGTCCTATTATTGCCTTTTTGTAGATGTTGATAGATACTACTATCGGCATTATTTCTGTTTTCATTCTTCCTCCACAAAATGTCTCGATACATATCCGAATCAACATATTTGCACATTATCAAAATCAAACAAGGTAAGGATGCGTCAAGCTCATTTGCCTTAGTTTCATCAAAATACGCCTTCAAGACAATTGAATAATCTTGATATATTCTATCTATATCTCGCAAAGATAACCCTGAATAATTTAACAAAGACGCGATATCATCATGATAATCGCAACGATCTGATTTCTCAGTAATATGATCTATATACTTGTCTCTTTTCTCTTCTGGCAACTTAATTTTGTGGTTAATGAATCTAAGCAAATATCCTTCGCCATCTATACCGCTACCATAAATTGTTTGTACCGAATGTTTAAGTTGATCGAAGTCAACGGTCAAGAGGAAGCATACGTTCGGAATGTTAAAAATATGCTTAAGTACTTCCAGCGTTTCAACTGCAAATGTGGGCTTGCATCGGTCTAGCTCATCAATAATAATTAATATTTTGTCAATGTTCTTACTCTGTTCCAGCTCTTTGTTAACAGTTGTCTTAAACTGTTGAATTCCTTCAGCCTTATCATTAATTTTCGCAAAGCAATATTGCTTGTCAAATATAACTTCTTCAAAACAGTTTTTTGTATTAATGATTTCATCACACGCTGATTTACCTAACACTTCTTCCACTTTATCTTTTGCGAAAGCTGAAATAATGCGCGGTATTGATCGGATCAGTTCTTTTGTACCCTCCTCGCTTAACTGAAATTGTAAAATCTCACTGTGCATAAGAGAATAAATAAGCGGCTCAAACGCATCTGTCAGATAATCGAATTCCCATGCATTATAAATTACCGTTTTTATCCGGGGCTTATCATTCTCCAACTTGTTTTTTAGCATATATGCAAAACTGCTTTTCCCCATCCCCCAAGGTGCATCCAAGGCCATTACAAAGGAGTTATCCACATCACGCAGATCGTCACTTTGATCTATTATGTTAATTATTGCTTTTGCATATTGTTCTCGGTCTAGTTTATCATCTTCAAAAGTTAACTCGTTAAGAGCTTTTCTAATCATATTTTTCTCCCCACCTCGGCAACTCTGCCAAGAATGACGATATCGTCTTTCGAGTAAGTTTCAATCGGGAACGTTGCATTAAATGGTAACATAGTGTAGCTGTCGCCGGAAATGAGCAGTTTCCTGTAACGCAGTTCATCCTTATCTTTAAGCGAGTAGGCAACAATATCGCCGCTCTTGCAAACATCTGTATAGTCGATCTGCACGCGGTCTCCCTCTTTAAGCACAGGGCTCATGGCGTCATCAGCAACGGGGAACGAAATATCAACGGCTGCTTTTCCCTTCATGCGTTCGAAATTCACATTGTTCTTCTTAATTTCCTTGCAAAAATACAAAACAAAGTCAGACATCGGTACACCATCAAATTGCTTCTTAATGGCCACAGTCTTTGCCGTTTTTGCAATTTGTTTGATGGCGCTGACTGTATTGTCCCTCATCATATTTTTCACGCCGGATACAAACTCTCTGATTGTTTCAGGCGCGTTATCAAGGTACGATTCTAAAACCAGTAAATCAGGGTCAGCATTTAAAGCAACCGACAGCGCTCTGGAAATGTCCTCAGACGCCACGCGGTTGTTTTTTTCATTTCTTAAAAGGCTGATATAGGACGGGGAAACATCCTGCCCCAGCTCTCCACACCTTTTTGCGATCTCGACAGCGGATAAGCCGGACTTTTCAATTAACCCGTTCAACACCTGTGCATATGGCATTTTGATCACCTCTCTGCGTTGAGTGTATCATAAGATTACAATTTTGTAAATACATGTTGACATGGTTGATCTTTTGATATATATTGTCCGTAGCACACAGTATTGTAAATATATATTTGCTGTTATGTGTCTTCGCGTTCTGCTGCGGAACGCAGCGGCGCGGAGAAAGCGCAAAAGATAGTATTACCTTTTGCGTTTCATGTGTAATTGTGTACAGCTTATGCTGAAAGGAGGTGAAATCAATGGCAAAAGATAAAGCCTATCGAAAATGGATGCTCACGATCAACAATCCCCTTGACAACGGATTTCCCCATGCAACAATTAATGAAATCCTGCAAACCACACCCTACACATATTACTGCTTGTGCGACGAAACAGGCGAACAAGGAACGCCGCACACACACGTTTATGTTGTGTACCAAAACGCAGTTCTTTTCGACACGATGAAGAAGCGATTCTACCAAGCGCACATCGAACCGGCAAAGGGTACGCCGCAGGATAACAGGGCATATATCCGCAAGGACGGAAAATGGGTAAACGATGAAAAGCACGAGACGAACCACATAGAAACCTTTGAAGAATACGGCGAATTACCGCCGGACAAAGAAACAAAAGCGGCGTCTGTCAGCGCAGAAATATTAGAGCTGATCAAACAGAACTATTCGACGCCGGAAATTCTCTGCATGCATCCTACTGCCATAAATCAAATTGACAAAATTGAAAAAGTGCGCCAGATGATAATTTATGAAGATGCTCCGGACTGGCGTGACGTTTATGTAACATATATCTACGGCGGCACCGGCGTCGGCAAGACAAGCAGTGTCATTCGCAAGCACGGCGCAAAGAACGTGTACAAAGTCACAAACTACAAACATCCGTTTGACGCGTATGCAGGGCAGGACGTTCTACTGCTCGATGAGTTCCGCAGCTCTCTCGATTTCAGCGAGCTTCTCAACTATCTCGACGGATATTCCATAAATCTGCCCTGCCGGTATCAGGACAAAGTTGCATTGTATACGCAGGTGTACATTGTCAGCAATATCGCGTTAGAATGTCAATATCCCGCCGTTCGACGAGACGCCAACTGGGATGCTTTGCTTCGCCGCATTCATTTAGTTCTGCGTTATGAGCGAAATGACAATCCTTTCATAAAAGAGCCCGTGATCTTTGAAGAACCTCAAAATCAATTCGTAAAGGAGTAGCAATGTTTAACTCTTATCCTGATGTGCTGACGGTCGATCAGGTAAGAGAGGCTTTACATATCGGAAAAAATACGATATATAAGTTATTAAAAAACAATCAGATCAAAAGTATAAGAATTGGAACAAAACACGTAATTCCGAAAGTCTTTCTTATCGAATACATCAACTCTTGCCGTTCGCACGATTGAATGCATATCATCATATTCGTCTGTAAACGGTAGGCAATCTTTCTGTCACCGAAAGGAGAAAAAAATGACAGGTAGCCTACAGGTAAAAAATAATAAATACTACGCAGTACTCAACACCTATGATGCAAACGGGAAAAGGAAACCGACATGGATTTCCACCGGCTTTACAGTCAAAGGAAACAAAAAGCGTGCGGAAACTTTTTTGCAACAGCGAATTCGGCAATACACAGATTTCAATGATCGGCTCAAATGTGATGTTCTTTTAAGCGATTATGTTCGCCATTGGCTTTCTATCGCAAAGCTGCGAAAAGATGCTGTCACCTATCAGGGCTATGAAGCAGCCGCGAACGCGCATATTCTCCCCTACTTCGATCAGGCCTCTGTAAGGCTCGTTGATGCCAATCACAAGGTACTACAGGTGTTCTTTGATGAAAAGGCAAAAACGGGCCGCATAGACGGCAAGGGCGGCTTATCTGCAAAGACCCTGCGCATTTTCAAAAACATCCTGCGGCAGACGTTCACCGAGGCAATGGAAAACGAGCTTATCAGCAGCAATCCCTGTGACAAGCTCACCCTACCGCCGATCGAACGTTACGAATACAGCTTCTACAATGCGCAGGAAATCACAGCGCTGTTTGACGCATTGAAACATGAGCCTCTTTTGCCGTTGATCAAGGTCACAGTCCTATATGGTCTGCGGCGCAGCGAATTGCTCGGCTTGCAGTGGGACAGCGTTGACTTTGTCCGCAACACGCTCACGATTCGCCACACGGTTTCCCTCGGAACAAAGGTAGTTGAGAAAAACAAAACAAAGACCGAAAGCAGCTATCGCAGCTTTCCGCTGATGGGTGAAGTTCGTGCGATATTTTTGGCAGCAAAGCAAAACGAGGAAAGCAACAAAAAGCTGTTCGGAAAAGACTACCACAACAACAGCTACATCTTCAAATGGCCTGACGGGACTCCCTATGCACCGGCATACATCACGCATAAGTTTGATAAGCTGCTCAAAGCTAACGATCTGCGACACATCCGCTTTCATGAGCTACGTCACAGCTGCGCGAGCTACATGATCGATCACGGTTTCACGCTCAAAGACATTCAGGAATGGCTCGGACACGCAGACATCAAGCTGACTGCAAACATCTATTCCCACCTTGACGTTTCCCGCAAGCAGCACATTGCCGCGAGCTTTTCAGACATTCTCGGAACAGCTCCCGAAAGGTGTTAGAAACGGTGTTAGAAGAACGCGCGCAATTCACCATGGTGAGGAGTTTTTGGCAAAACAAAAACCTCACAAATGCCCTGAAATAAGGCATCTGTGAGGTTTGTGCAATGGCGCCCCCTGTTGGGCTCGAACCAACGACCCTGCGGTTAACAGCCGCATGCTCTACCACTGAGCTAAGGAGGCATAAAGCACCGGGCGGCGCACGCCGCGGTGTTTTTGGTGACCCGTGGGAGAGTCGAACTCCCGAT
>JAYFNU010000025.1:0-7279 GCA_034933305.1 Oscillospiraceae bacterium
TGACGCATGAGTGGTTCATGAAAAATGTCCTTGAACCGTTGGAGAACGCAAAGGCGGCGATATCGGAAGCGATGTATGATATTCTTCCGAAGTACAAGGCGGATATGGAAAGGCTCGGGATAAAGAAGGGAAGCAAAGAATCCGCTGCGGTAATGTATTACGGAGAGGGCGTAACGGCAGACGGAAATCCATACACGCTCGACAACCTCAAGCAAGACTTCCCGAGCACATGGAAGAATATCGTCGAGGCGGATAGAATCAACCGCAGGATGTACGACGATTACGTCGACAAAATCAATCGCATCGCGTGGATTGTCCTGCATTTTTGCGCCGAGGCCGTCCGACCATCTGGCGTCATTCCTGTGCAGGACGAGTGTGGGTTCTCTTCCACCCATAGCATCTACCGCCTCTGATAAAATCAAGCGATGCCCGGGTGCCGTTCTCACACATAAAAATCGGGCATCTCTGGTGAAAGAATATCAGAGATGCCCGATTCAAAACGAACAGGTTTATTTCGAGCCCGGTTCTGTCTTTTCCGCTATGGCCGCAGATTTCTCAGGCTTGACTTGGAGATCTTCGCTGTTGTTTTCTGCCTCATCTTCCATACTTGCCAACACGGCCAGGCCTTCGGCGTCGCCTTTTTCTGCAAGAATGTCCCGCTCCATCTGTTTTAATTTTACAAAAAAATTGCCGTCCATACTTCTGATTGAATCACTCAATTTTTACGCCTCCTATCGGTTATAATGATACTCACTTTTGGCGTTAATGTATTCAAAACCCAAAATGGGCGCTTGCTGTTTGCAATATCGGTTCAATATTCCGCATGAATCTTGTCAAACCCGGTGAATAGCGGCCTTTCTATTCTTCCCGGGCGCGCAGGCGGTTGTGTAAGCCTTGTCCCATGCGGCCTGCATGCGCTTTTCAAGCATCGGGATATCTTGGCTCAATTTTGCTCGAAAACCAGAGCTGTTTGCTGTGCCTGTGCGCCGGATGATGTAATGCCATTCTCCCTGTCCACTGGCGACAGCCCTGAGCTAGGCCCATTTTGAAGCCGGCATATTGGCCATATCCGCAAAGGATAGTGTCCCGCCGAAACCGGCGGCGGACTTCGGATGGCCGTGTGTTATTGCAGCATCAGGCGCGTCTAATATATGCAGCGGAAAGGATACTGAGTCCTTGTCGCCGGCGAAAGCCACCATCAGATCATCATTCGCATTTAGTACAAAGAGTTCTTCATGCGCCAGAGTGCGGAGGCGGTTTTCTGTGCCCTCTAAGGACCATCCTGCGAATCAAGAAACATCAATCCGCCTGATCTCACCAAAATCCGACCGGCTTTCCGATGATGATCGGTCTTTCTGTTGCCCACAGTAATAACCGCGGCCTTTACCGCCCATAGTACATCTCCCGTTTTATGAAGTCAATCACCACAACGTGCCCCGCGGCCGCGCCGCGCGCCGCCGCGCTTGCGGCGGCGCTGCAAGGGTGCTATGATAGGGACAAATCAACGGCGGAGGCTCACATGAAGATCGCAGTCATCGGCAGCGGCGCGTGGGGGACGGCCCTCGCGCTCGTCGCAAATAAAAACGGGCACGACGTCGCGCTGTGGTCGCGCCGGCCCGAACAGGCGCGGCAGATCGGAGAAACGCACAGGAACGACCGCCTGCCGGGCGTCGAGCTGCCGGCGGGCATCCGTTCGACGTCGGAGATCGCGTGCGCGCGGGGCTGCGATGCCGCCGTCGTCGCCGTCCCTTCCTACGCGATGCGCGAAACGGCGCGAACGCTCGCCGGTGTTGCGGGGAGCGAGACCCTCCTCGTCTCGGTGACGAAGGGCATCGAATACGGCACGGGCAGCCGCATGAGCGAGATCCTCGAACAGGAGACCGGGCGCCCGGCCGCGGTGCTGTCCGGCCCCTCGCACGCCGAAGAGGTCGCCCGCTTTGCCCCGACAGGCGTCGTCGCCGCGGCGAAATGCAGGGAATCCGCCGCCCTTGCGCAGCGGCTGTTCATGAACGGGGATTTTCGCGTCTATACGAGCCCCGACGTGGCGGGCGTGGAGCTCGGCGCCGCGCTTAAAAACATCATCGCGCTGTGCGCGGGCATCTGCGACGGCCTCGGCTGCGGCGACAACGCGAAGGCGCTGCTCATGACGCGCGGCCTTGAGGAGACGGCGCGGCTCGGACTGCGGCTCGGCGCGCGCCGGGAGACCTTCGCGGGCCTCGCCGGCATGGGTGATCTCATCGTGACGTGTACCTCCATGCATTCGCGCAACCGCCGCGCCGGCATCCTGATCGGCGGGGGCGCTTCCGCAGACGAAGCGCTCGAGCAGGTCGGCGCGGTCGTCGAGGGGTATTATGCCGCCCGCGCGGCGGCGGAGCTCGCGGGCCGGCTCGGCGTCGAGATGCCCATCACCGCGGCGGCCTGCGAGGTGCTCTATGAAGGCGCCGATCCGCGCCTTGTCATCCGCCGCCTCATGCAGCGCAGCGGGAAGACGGAGCTCGGGCTCGCGGCGTGGGCAAAATAGCGCGCGCCGAAAGGCTTCTATTGACAAAGAACGGCGGCGACTATAAAATTACATTTATAATAGAAGGGTGACATGCAGCGGCTTTTCGTCCCGGTGTGCTCGCACATTGGGATGTTTTATTACCGCCCGCACGCAGGAAGGGAATGCTATGAAGGAACTCGACAAACAGTACAACCCCAAATCGGTCGAGGACAGGATCTACAAGGAATGGCTGGAGGGGAACTATTTCCATGCCGTGCCGGACGCGAAAAAAAAGCCGTACACCATCGTGATCCCGCCGCCAAACATCACGGGCCAGCTGCATATGGGCCATGCGCTCGACGAGACGCTGCAGGACATTCTGATCCGCACGCGCCGCATGCAGGGCTACAGCGCGCTGTGGCTGCCCGGCACCGACCACGCTTCCATTGCGACGGAGGCGCGCATCGTTGCCGCCATGAAGCAGGAAGGCCTCACCAAAGCGGATATCGGCCGCGACGCGTTCCTTGAGCGCGCCTGGAAATGGAAGGAGCGCTTCGGCGGGCGCATCGTCGAGCAGCTCAAAAAGCTCGGCTCGTCCTGCGACTGGGAGCGCGAGCGCTTCACGATGGACGAGGGCTGCAGTAAGGCGGTTCGCGAGGTCTTTGTCAATCTCTATGATAAAGGACTGATTTATCGCGGCGAACGCATCATCAACTGGTGCCCCGTCTGCGGCACATCGATCTCCGACGCGGAGGTCGAGTACGAGGAAAAAGAGGGCAGCTTCTGGCACCTTCGCTATCCGCTGTCGGATGGAAGCGGGTATCTCGAGCTTGCGACGACGCGCCCGGAGACGCTGCTCGGTGACACCGCTGTGGCGGTCAACCCCGAGGACGCGCGCTATGCGAAATACGTCGGCAAGACGGTCATTCTGCCGCTCGTCAACAAGGAGATCCCGGTCGTCGCGGACAGCTACGTCGAGATGGATTTCGGCACCGGCGTCGTCAAGATCACGCCCGCGCACGATCCGAACGACTTCGAAGTCGGCAAGCGCCACAATCTGCCGGTCATCAACGTCATGAACGACGACGCGACGATCAACGAAAACGGCGGGAAATATGCCGGCATGACGCGCGAGGAAGCGCGCAAGGCGATCGTCGCGGACCTTGAGGCCGGCGGCTATCTCGTCAAAGTCGAGCCGCTCGTGCACAACGTCGGCGCCTGCTACCGCTGCGGCACGACGGTCGAGCCGCGCCTTTCGAAGCAGTGGTTCGTCAAAATGGAGCCGCTCGCGAAGCCCGCGATCGAGGCGGTCGAGAAGGGCGACGTCAAATTCGTCCCCGAGCGTTTCGACAAGACGTATTTCAACTGGATGAACAACATCCGCGACTGGTGCATCTCGCGCCAGCTGTGGTGGGGCCACCGCATCCCCGCGTATTACTGCGACGCGTGCGGCGAGGTCGTCGTGGCGAAGGAAGTGCCCGACAAATGCCCGAAGTGCGGCGGCAAGCTGCGCCAGGACGAGGACACGCTCGACACGTGGTTCTCCTCCGCGCTGTGGCCGTTCTCGACGCTCGGCTGGCCGGACAAGACCCCGGAGCTCGAGTATTTCTACCCGACGAACACGCTCGTCACGGGCTACGATATCATCTTCTTCTGGGTCGCGCGCATGATCTTCTCCGGCCTTGAGCACATGGGGAAGAAGCCGTTCGACACGGTCTTCATCCACGGCATCGTCCGCGACGAGCAGGGCCGCAAGATGTCGAAATCCCTCGGCAACGGCATCGATCCGCTCGTCGTCATCGACGAATACGGCGCGGACGCGCTGCGCTTTATGCTCGCGAACGGCACGAGCCCCGGAAACGACATGCGCTACTCGGACGAAAAGGTCAAAGCGGCGCGCAATTTCTGCAACAAGATCTGGAACGCCGCCCGCTTCATCCTCATGAACGACGTGAGCGGCGCCGCGCCGGACAAGCTGCCCGCGGCGCTCACGATCGAGGACAAGTGGCTGCTCAGCAAGCTCAATACGCTCGTAAAGGAAGTCACGGAGAATATCGACAGGTTCGAGCTCGGCGTCGCCGCCGGCAAGATCTACGATTTCACGTGGGACGTTTTCTGCGACTGGTACATCGAGATCGCGAAGCTCAGCCTCAACGGTGCGGATGAGAAACGGAAGGCGGACTGCAAGCAGGTGCTCGTCTATGCCATGACGGTCATTTTGAAGCTGCTGCACCCCTTTATGCCCTTCATCACAGAGGAGATCTATTCCGCGCTGCCGCACAGCGCCGAGAACATCATCATCGCGCCGTTCCCGGTCTATGATCCGGCGCTCGCGTTTTCCCAGGACGAGGCGGATTTCACAAAGCTGATGGACGTCATCCGCGCGGTGCGCACGGTTCGCGCCGATATGAACGTGCCGCCGGCAAGAAAGACAAAGATCTACGTCGAATCGCAGTTCGGCGACGTTTTCCGCAAGGGCGAGAGCTTCATCGAGCGCCTCGCGGGGGCGGACGAGGTCATCACGGGCGAAAAATTCGATATCGAGGGTGCGGTGCAGGTCGTCACCGACAGCGCCCGCGCGCTCATCCCGATGGCGGAACTCGTCGACACCGAGAAGGAAAAGGCCCGTCTGACGAAGGAGCTGCAGGCGGTCGAAAAGGACATCGCCGTGCTCAGCGCGCGCCTCGGCAACGAGCAGTTCACCGGCAAGGCGCCCGCAAAAGTCGTCGAGGGCGAGCGCGACAAGCTCGCCAAGGCGATGGACAAAAAGACCAACATCGAGCAGAGCATCGCCAAGCTGTAAAGAATCATCGCAAACGGGCGGGGCCCCGGATCTTTTGATCCGGGGCCCCGCTTTTTTCGTGCCGCGGCAATGGGCGGCGACAGGATGCGAGCGTTCCCGCGGGGCAGATGGCCTATGCTTAATGACAGAATTTTTCTTTTGACCGGAGGTGCGCATCATGCCTATGACGACGTCAAAGCTGCAGGACGGGGAACTGACGATCCGCATCGAGCACGACATCGATCACCATATCGCAAAGCAGCTGCGCGAGGAGATCGATGAGCAGATACGGCGCAGCGCGCCGGCGCGCGTGCGGCTCGATTTTGAGGCCGTCGGCTTTATGGACAGCGCCGGCGTGGGACTCATCATGGGACGGCACAGGCTGACCGAATCCATGGGCATCCCGCTGCGCGTCTGCAGGCTCTCGGAACAATGCCGGCGGGTGGTCGAAATGTCGCAGCTGCCGGATCTCATCGACATCAGCAGATCGTGAGGTGAAAGCATATGAAATCCGACAATGTCTTCAAACTTGTTTTTCCGAGCCGCTCCTGCAACGAGGCGTTCGCGCGCACGGCCGTCGCCTCCTTTGCTTCCTCGCTGGACCCGACGATCGATGAGCTGGCGGACATCCGCACGGCTGTCAGCGAGGCGGTCACAAACTGCATCGTCCACGCTTACCGCGACACGATCGGCCTCATTTTCATCAGCACGAAGATCAGCGGACAGACCGTCACCGTCTCGGTCCGCGACAGAGGCTGCGGGATCGAGGACATCGAACGCGCGATGCAGCCGACCTTTACGACCGACGCCGCCGCCGAACGCGCGGGCCTCGGATTCTCCGTCATGGGCGCCTTCATGGACTCGCTCAAGGTCCGCTCAAAGCCCGGCAGCGGAACGACCGTCACCATGAAAAAGCGCATCGCCGCGCGGGAATAGCGTGCACGGCGGGCCGGAATGCTCCCGGGAGGCGTTCATTGAGAAGAATCTCGGACTCGCCCGCGCGTGCGCCAACCGCTTTCGCGGCCGCGGGATCGAATACGACGATCTGTTCCAGGCGGCCTGCTGCGGTCTCGTGAAGGCCTGCGACGGATTCGATCCCGGGCGCGGGCTGATGTTTTCGACCTATGCCGTGCCCGTGATCCTCGGCGAGGTGCGCCGCCTTTTCCGCGACGGGGGCAGCGTCAAGGTGAGCCGCCGGCTAAAGGAGATCGCCCGCAGGGCCGGCGCGGAGCGCGACGCGCTCGCGCTGCGCTCGAACGAGGAGCCGAAGCTGCGCGAGATCGCGGAGCGCGTCGGCTGCGATGAGCAGACGCTGGTCGAGGCGCTTTGCTGCGCGCGCGCGCCGGTCTCGCTGTCCGCGCTCGCGCAGGAAGACGAAAGCGAGCACAGCATCGCGGTCACCGACGCGGGTTTCGATGCGGTGACGGACAGGCTGTCGCTCGCGTCCGCTCTTGCGCGGCTGACGCCGCAGGAGCGGCAGATCCTGCATGAGCGCTTTTTCTGCAACCGCACCCAGGCCGTCACCGCGCGCCGCGTCGGCTCCACGCAGGTGGGCGTTTCGCGCATGGAGAAAAGGATCCTGCGGAAGCTACGCGGCGAGATCGACGGCGAGTGACGGCGGCGGAAAACGCGCCGAAACCGCCGCCGGAAACGCGGGCGCGGGAGGCCCGAAAGCGGATTTCCACATTATGGGACTGTAGTACTTTTGTAATCAATAAAAAACCGAAAAATGCAGAAATAAGTGTTGACTTTTGTCGGACGGGATGCTAACATAGAATTCACGCCGCCGAGATAAGCGGGCGGCGCAAAGGACCTTGAAAATTAAACAATATAGCGAAAGAAGGACCCTATCAATTCTGGTTTCCGGGCTCGAGAGGGCCTGGGGACGGAATAAAAAAATAGCTGCCCTGCAAGGGGCGGCGGGTAATTTTGGATGCAAGCGATTGTATCTGAGAGAGGTATTAACGGTGAAAGAGCGAGAGCTCGAGTAGTCGTTGATATACAAACTTATTAAG
>JAYFNU010000026.1:0-88385 GCA_034933305.1 Oscillospiraceae bacterium
GCCATCTCGTGGACGGTGTCGTGGACGGCGTCATAGCCGAGCTCCTTCGCGCGCTTCGCGAGCTGGAACTTGCCGTCGCAGGCGCCCGCCTCGGCGGACACGCGCATTTCGAGGTTCTTCTTTGTGGAATCGGTCAGGACCTCGCCGAGCAGCTCCGCGAACTTCGAAGCATGCTCCGCTTCCTCAAACGCATAGCGCTTGTAAGCCTCGGCGATCTCCGGATAGCCCTCGCGGTCGGCGACGCGGCTCATCGCGAGATACATGCCGACTTCGGAGCACTCGCCGTTGAAGTTCATCTTCAGACCGTCGATGATCTCCTGCTCGCAGTTCTTCGCGGCGCCCACTTCGTGGACGGTCGCAAAAGTCATCTCGCCCTGGACCTCCTTGAATTTGGAAGCGGGGGCTTTGCACTGGGGGCAGAACTCGGGCGGCGTTTCGCCGGTATAAACATAACCACAGATGGTGCAGACATACTTTTTCATGATGTAGCTCCTTTGATTTTGTTAAAATATTGTATGATAAATTGAATTATCAGCTATCTTTGCAGTCGGCGCACAGACCGTAAAATACGATCTCGTGCCGCTGCGCCGTGCCGCCCGTCAGCCGGGAGGCCTCCGCGTCAAGCGCGCCGTCCGTGAGCGCGGGCAGATCGAGGATTGCGCCGCACCGCCGGCAGACGAAATGCGCGTGCGGGGAAGTGTCGGCGTCGAAATGCTCGATGCCGTCGAAGACGCCGACCGACAGGATCTCTCCCTCGCGCTTGAAGAGCGCGAGATTGCGGTAAACCGTGCCGAGCGACAGATCGGGGATGACGGGCCGCAGCTGCTCGTAGACCCACGCGGCGTCGGGATGGCGCTTCGTCGAGCGGAGCACGCGCAGGATCTCGTCGCGCTTGAAGCTGTGTTTTCTCGTAGTCTCCATTTTCCCCACCAAAACAATAATGATTACGATTATCATTATACACATATGTTTTTAAAATGCAAGCCCTTTTTCAGAATTTCAAAAAAATCGCGGCGATCGGCCGCACGCCGCAGACGCCGCCGCGCGCGGCGGGCAGTTTCCGCTCCCCGCGCCGGAAAATTTGTCCGGGGGGTTGACAAAAGGGGACAGTGCCGCTATGATGAACAATGTTCAATATGAAAGGGGGCGCCTTCGATCAATATTTCGGTGACGTCGGAAGCGCAGATCCTGAAGTGCTGCCGGGAGATCGTGGCGGCGGAGGGCCTTTCCGCGCTGAATATGCGGCATGTCGCGGAGAAATGCGGCGTCGCGCTCGGCTCGCTCTACCACTATTTCCCGTCAAAGGACGATATGATCACGGCCACCGTCGAAAGCGTCTGGCAGGATATTTTCCGAATGGACGAAAAATTTCCCGCGGGGCTCTCTTTCCCGGCGTATGTGCAGCGCCTGTTCGAATGCGCGCGGACGGGAGCCGGCGCGTATCCGAATTTCTCGATGGCCCATTCCATGGGCTTCGCGAGCGCCGCAAAGGACAGGGGACGCCGCACGATGGAGCGCTGCTTCTCGGAGATCCGCGCGGGGATGCTGCGGGCGCTGCAGGGGGACAAGAAGGTACGCCCCGACGCCTTTTCGCCCGGATTCACACAGGAGGCGTTTGTCGGCTTCGTGTTTTCCGCTTTTCTTTCTTCCTTTGTGCAGGAGCAGGAAGACTGCCGCACGCTCACCGAGATCATCCGCCGCGCCCTCTATTGACCCGTTTTCCTCCCGCCGGACGGCGGGATTTTTCCCGCATCAAAATGAACAATGTTCAAATCACACAAGGAGAATCTTATGCAGGCAATTTTTGAAACTCTGTTCGACATCGTTTATCTCACGACCGTGATCGTTCTCGGCGTCCGCATGATCCGCGGGAGCGCCGGGGAGAAGCAGTATCTGCTGTTCGGCGCGATGGCGGTCACGCTGGGCTGCGGCGACGCGTTCCATCTCGTGCCGCGCGCGGTCGCCCTTTGCACGACGGGCCTCGCGGACTACACCGCCGCGCTCGGCATCGGCAAGCTTGTCACGTCCGTCACGATGACGGTCTTCTATGTGCTGCTGTACTATGTCTGGCGCGCGCGCTACCGCATCGAGGGGAAAAGAGCGCTGACGGGCGTCGTCTGGGCGCTGGCGCTGACGAGGATCCTGCTGTGCCTGATGCCGCAGAACGGGTGGACGAGCGCACAGCCGCCGCTTTCGTGGGGCATATACCGCAACATTCCCTTCGCGCTGCTGGGACTGGTCGTCGTGGTGCTGTTTTACACCGGCGCGAAGAAGAACGCTGACCGCCCCTTCCGGTTCCTGTGGCTGACCGTCGTCATCAGCTTCGCCTGCTACTTGCCGGTGGTGCTGTTTGCCGACGCCGTGCCCGCGGTCGGCATCCTCATGATCCCCAAGACCTGCGCGTATGTCTGGACGGTCCTCATCGGCTACCGCGCCATGAAAGCGAGGGCATAAAGCATGAAAAAATATCTGAATGCCGCGGCGGGCTACGCCGCGGCCGCGATGGCCGGCGGCGTGTTCTACAGGGAATTCACGAAATGGAACGGCTTTACGGGCGCGACCGCACTGGGGAAGGTCCATGTGCACCTGTTTGTGCTCGGGATGGTCGTCTATCTGCTCGTGGCGCTGTTCGCGGCGCGGGGCGGTCTCGAGGGGCAGAGGAGCTTTCGCCTGTTCGGGATCTTCTACAATGCGGGCCTCATCCTGACGGTGGCCATGCTGGTCGTCAGAGGTGTTTTGCAGGTGCTCGGGACGGCGCTGCCGCACGGTGCAGACGCCGCGGTCTCCGGCGTCGCCGGGCTCGGACACGCCGCGCTCGGCGCGGGGCTTGTCTTCCTGTTCGTTTCCCTAAAAAAGCAGGCGGAGAACTGATGCAAAAGCGGCCGTTCCCTTCAAAGCGGGAACGGCCGCTTTTTCGCAGCCGGGGGCGCGAAAGCTCAGCCGGCAAAGCCGTAAGCGGCGCCGTCCGCGCTGCCGCCGAGGCCCTGCATGAATGCCGCATAATCGAGCCTGTCGTAGTTCGCGGGCACGTCGAAGACGCCGTCCGGGACGGCGCTGTCGTATCCGACGACCTCGATGAGCGCGCCGTCTGTGCGCAGATAGCGAAGGCGGCCGGTGGCGGGATCGTAGTAGAAGCGCGTCGTGACGCCGCCGTCCGTTAGCTCCTCATAGTCGTATGCGGTGTCGCTGAGCTTTTCGTTCCCGTCGGCCCACTGCAGCGATCCGCCGGTATAATAGGCTTCATCGTGCCCCTGCGCGAGAAGGCCGAGCGCCCGGACGAGGCCCGCGTCGGAACCCGTCAGGGCGGTCGAGCCGTCGTGCCAGAAGACATAGGATTCGCCGCCGCGGCTGAGCGTGCCGAGACGCCCGTAGCCCGGCAGCGTGAAGTCCCCGGCGACGGCGCCGCCGAGCATGTAGACGTTCACGTCGGCCGCCGAGGCCTCCTCGCCGCCCATCCGAAGCGGCATGCGCAGCGCGAGATGCACTGGCGACGCGCTGCCGTTGAGCTCGGTGCCGAGCAGGCTGGCGGTGCGGGCGCCGGCGAACGGCGTTTCCGCCTGCGCCTGCGGCGCCGGCGCGGCTTCGTCCGGCTCCTTCGCTTTACAGCCGGGCAGCGGCGCGATGAGCAAAAACAGTATCAAAACGGAAATCAGCTTTTTCATAATCCCTCCGCATTTTTGTACTGCCGTTAGTATGCGCCGGAAATGCGCGGGGATACGCGCCGCGCGCGGCCGCGGGCAAAGGAAAAGGGCGCCGCTGCCGGCGCCCTTTGACATCAGGAGAATATGCAGTTCAGATCTTGTTGTCGCTGCCGAGAACGTAGGTGATCTTGTGCGCGACCATCTGCTTGATCGCCTCGCGCGCCGGTTTGAGGTACTGGCGCGGATCGAAGTCCGCCGGATGCTCCGCAAAGTACTTGCGGATGGTCGCGGTCATTGCGAGACGCAGGTCGGAGTCGATGTTGATCTTGCAGACGGCCATCTTCGCGGCCTCGCGCAGCATGTCTTCCGGCACGCCGATCGCGTCGGGCATATTGCCGCCGTACTGGTTGATCTCCTTCACGAATTCGGGGATGACGGAGGACGCGCCGTGCAGCACGATGGGGAAGCCGGGCAGACGCTTTTCGACTTCCTTGAGGATGTCGAAACGGAGCTGCGGCTTGGTGCCGGGCTTGAACTTATAGGCGCCGTGGCTGGTGCCGATGGCGATGGCGAGGGAATCGACGCCCGTCTTGCTGACGAATTCCTCGACTTCCTCGGGGCGCGTGTAGGAGGAATCCTCCGCGGAGACGTTGACTGCGTCTTCGATGCCCGCGAGGCGGCCGAGCTCGCCTTCGACGACGACGCCGTGCGCATGGGCGTATTCGACGACCTGTTTCGTCAGCGCGATGTTGTCCTCGAAGCTGTGGTGGCTGCCGTCGATCATGACGGAGCTGAAGCCGCCGTCGATGCAGCTCTTGCAGAGCTCGAAGGAATCGCCGTGGTCAAGGTGCAGCGCGATGGGAAGATCGGTATCCTCGAGCGCCGCCTCGACGAGCTTGACGAGATAGACGTGCTTCGCATACTTGCGCGCGCCCGCCGACACCTGGAGGATGAGCGGGGAGCGGAGCTCAGCAGCGGCCTCGGTGATGCCCTGGATGATCTCCATATTGTTGACGTTGAAAGCGCCGATGGCATAACCGCCGGCGTATGCCTTTTTGAACATTTCGGTCGTTGTTACGAGTGGCATAATCTTTTCTCCTGTCCTTAATATATTACAATTCTATTCTAACATGTGCGGCCCGAAAATCAAGTGAAATCAAAAAACATCGGTTGCAAAGGCCGGCGGGGTCTGATATATTGTGTTTGTGCAAAAATCCGGCGGCGGGCGCATCGGCGTTCGCCCGCGTGCGGAAAGCGAAAGGGAGAGCGGTATGGAAGTATTCAAGGGAGCCTGCATCGTCGGACAGTCGGGGGGACCGACGGCGGTCATCAACGCGAGCATCTGCGGGGCGGTCGCGACCGCGCGCAGCCACCCGGCGATCACGCGCGTATTCGGCGCCATCAACGGCATCGAGGGGATCCTCAACGACAGACTCTTCGATTTTGCGGCGGAGGACGAGCGGGAGATCGGCCTGCTGACCAATACGCCGTCGGCGGCGCTCGGCTCCTGCCGCTACAAGCTCAAGGACAGCGAGACCGACGAAAAGGACTACCGGCGCATCCTCGAGATCTTCAAAAAGTACGACATCCGCTACTTTTTCTACAACGGCGGCAACGATTCGATGGACACCTGCAACAAGGTGTCGAAATACATGCAGAAGGCGGGGTACGCCTGCCGCATCATCGGCATCCCCAAGACCCTCGACAACGACCTCGCCGCGACCGACCACTGCCCCGGTTACGGCAGCGCCGCAAAGTATATCGCGACGTCCGTCTGCGAGGTATCGCTCGACAGCAAGGCCTACAAGACGGGCTCCGTCATCATCTTCGAGATCATGGGCCGCAACGCCGGCTGGCTCGCGGCCGCCGCGGCGCTCGCGAACGTCGCGGGCGAAGGCCCCGACCTCGTCTATCTTCCGGAGCGCCCGTTCAGCATCGACGCTTTCGTCGAGGACGTAAAGTCGGTCTACGAGCGCAAGGGAAACTGCATCGTCGCCGTCAGCGAGGGCGTGCGCGACGCCGACGGCCGTTTCATCTCCGAATACGGCAGCTCGCTCGCCAACAGCAAGGACGCCTTCGGCCACAGCCAGATGGGCGGCCTCGCGTCGACGCTCGTCAGCTTCGTAAAAGAGGCGACGGGCTATAAAACGCGCGGCATCGAGCTGTCGCTTCTCCAGCGGTGCGCAGCGCACAGCGCGTCGAAGACCGACGTCGTCGAGGCCTATATGGCCGGCGCCGCGGCCGTCGCAAACGCCGTGGCCGGCGCTTCCGACAGAATGGTCGCGTTCAAACGCGCGCCCGGGGACGTCTACAAGTGCGACACCGTGCTCGTGCCGCTGTCCGACGTCGCGAACGCGGAGAGCGTCGTGCCGGACAAATGGATCAACGAGCGGGGGAACAACGTCACCCAGGATTTCATCGATTATGCGCTGCCGCTCATCGCGGGGGAACCCGACCGGGTCTACGAAAACGGGCTGCCGCGCTTCGCGCGCCTCAAAAAGACGCCGGTAAAAGAATAAAATAAAAAAAGCGGCGGGATGAATCCCGCCGCTTTTTTTGTTTTACAAAGACTGCTGCGCCTCGTAGGCTTCCCGCGTCAGGAAATATACGCGCTCCGTCACGGGGCGGCTCTTCATGAAGGCGTAATGCCGGTGCCGCTCGAAGGTGTAGACGAAGCCGAGCTTTTCGCAGACGCGCGCGGAGCCGAGGTTAAAGTCAAAATGCGCGCAGAAGATCGTATCGAGCCCCAGCTCGCCGAAGGCGTGCGCGAGCACGGCGCGCGCGGCCTCCGTCGCATAGCCGCGGCCCCAGTATTTCGGATTGAGGGAAAAGCCCATCTCCCGCGTTTTCTGGCTGCGGATCGCGTCGCTCAGGGAGGTCTTGTAAAGGCCGATGCAGCCGATCACCTTGGCGTCCTCCCGCTGCACGATGGCGAAGCAATCGGGATTTTGCCGCAGCGTATCGATGAGCGACAGGGAATCGTCGAGCGTTTTGTGCGGCTCCCAGCCGGCGCTCGGTCCGACGACCGGACCGCTCGCATATTCGAAAAGATCCTCGCAGTCGCTCTGCGACCATCCGCGCAGCGTCAGCCGCTGCGTCTGCAGAACCGCCACCGTCCCGTCACCTGCCGTTCACGGAAATATCGGGCGCCGCCGCCCTTTTTTATACTATATTCGATTTTCTTAAAAAAGTACATATTTTTCTTAAAATTCGATTAAGAGAAATTAATTATCGATAATCAATAAAATATTATTGACAAAAGCCAATACAGCGATTATGATGATAACAATGATTCAGGGGATGAGGTAAGGGGATATGTGGTCAAAATCCAATTCGATGAAGCTTTCGGCGATTCTCGTGAAAGTCATGTTCGCGCTGCTCGTGTGCGCTGTGTTTCTCATACCGACGCTCGCGCGCTGGTACGATTCGACGTCGACGCGCGAGCCGGTTATTGTGCCGCTGTGCGTGACGCTCTATTTTACGCTCGTGCCGGCGTTCATCCTGCTGCTGCGGCTCAACGAGCTGCTCGGCAACATCCGCTGCGGCGCGGTGTTCATCGAGCGCAACTGCGAGATCCTGCGGGCGATCTCCTACTGCTGCTTCGCGATCGCCATCCTCTTTTTCGGCTTCGGCTTCATCCGCGTCTTCGCCTTTCTCATCAGCTTTGCCGCCTTTTTTATCGGGCTTATCCTGCGCGTGCTCAAAAACGTTTTCGTGCAGGCGGTGGAGATCCGCGAAGAAAACGATTATATGATCTGAAGGAGGGACCGGGATGCCGATCATAGTCAATCTCGACGTGATGATGGCGAAGCGCAAGATTTCCCTGGGCGAGCTTGCGTCGCGCGTCGACATCACCCCCGCCAATCTGTCGATTCTCAAGACGAACAAGGCGAAGGCGATCCGTTTTTCGACGCTCGAAAAGCTGTGCAGAGAGCTCATGTGCCAGCCGAGCGATATTCTGGAATATACGGAGGAAAACGAACATGAATGATCCGATCCATCCGCAGAGCGATGCGGCGCCGCAGCCCGCGGCGTTCCCGGATTACACCGCCCCCGCCGGCGCGCGCAGGGCGCTGCGGGACGCGGCGCAGTTCGATAAAACAGACGCGGTCGCGGCGCTCCTGCTGCTCGCCGCGGGATTTGTTTTCGTGCAGTTCATGCTGTGGCATCCGACCGGCCTCGGCGACGCGGCGTTCTTTCTTCTGACGGTCGGGGTGTGCCTATGCTATTTCAGGAAGCGCGGCGTCGCGATGAACGCATACCAGCGCGCGCTGCTGGCCGTTTACTGCGTATTCTGCGCCGTCTTTCTGCTGACGGCGGACAGCTTCGTGCGCACGCTCGATGCGATCTTCCTCATTCTGCTGGGCGCGTATGTCGTGTTCGCGGCGTGCGCCGGGCGCGGGGATGCGGAGGGCGGCTTCGGGCTCGACATGGCGAACGCGCTGTTCGCATTGCCGTTCTCCGGCTTTCTGCTTTCGCCGCGCGCGCTGCTGCGGGGCGGAAAGAGCAAAAAGCGCACGCTGCTGTATGTGGCGCTCGGGCTGCTGGCCGCCGTGCCGGTGACGTTCGCCGCGGCCTCGCTGCTGCGTGCGGCGGACAACGGCTTCGACGCGATGCTCGGAAGGCTTCTCGACCGCATCGATCTCGACAGCGCGGCGGAGCTGATCGCAAAGCTGCTGCTCACCGCGGCGATCGGGTTCTATCTGTTCGGCCTGCTGTATGTGAACGCGTCCGGGGCGGAGAAGGAGCAGCTGTCCCCGGCGGCATACGCGCAGCGGCGCGAGCGCCTGCACATTGCGCCGCCGGCTTTCGTCTATGCCGCCGCGACGCCGCTGCTGCTGCTGTACGCAGCGTTTATCGCGCTGCAGCTTGACTATTTCTTTTCTGCGTTCGCCGGGCGGCTGCCCGCGGGATTTTCCTACGCGGAGTACGCGCGGCGCGGGTTCTTTGAGCTGTTCGCCGTGGCGCTCATCAATTTGTTCGTGATCCTGTGCATGGGCGTCTTCACCTGCAGGCAGGCGGACAGGCGCCCCGCGGCGCTGACGGTGTACACCGTCGCGCTGTCGGCGTGCACGCTGCTGCTGCTCGCGACGGCGTTTTCGAAAATGGCGCTGTATATCCGGGCGTACGGTCTGACGCGGCTGCGCGTTTACGTCGCGTGGTTCATGGCGCTGCTCGCGCTCTTGTTGGTCGCGGTGATCGCGAAGCAATTTGCGCCGCGCTTCCGGGCCGTGACCTGCATGGGAGCGGTATTCATCGTGCTTTTCGGCGCGCTGTGTTTTTCGAATGTCGACGGCGTCATCGCGCGGTACAATATCCGGCAATACGTTTCGGGCGCGCGGCAGACGCTCGACGTCGAGGAGCTCATGCGCCTGAGCGACGACGCATGGATCCCGATGCTCGAAAACTACGACGCCGTCGCGGCGGCGTACGGCAGCTATGACGGGGATCTCTATTTCACGGACGATGCGGGCAATATGTTCGGCTATAACGAAGCGGACGCCGTGGAGGGCGCGCCGCGCACCTTCGATGAGGTGTGCAGGGATAAGCTCGCCTACTACAGAAACAACCCCGAAAAGACGTTCAGCCTGACGGGGCTGCGGGTGAAAGCCATGCTCGAGCGGCTGCGCTTCGGCGAAAAAGCTGCCTGAAGCCGCGGGCCTTTCGCGGGCCGGGCGGGATAAAAGAACAGAGGAAAAAAGCCGCCGGCGCAAGCCGGCGGCTTTTGTGCGCGGTGCCGTTTGATAACGGCCGTGAAAAATGTTATCATAACAAAAGGTGATGAATATGGATATCGTATCGCAGGGGAAAGCGGTCAAACTGATCGGCCGCCTGCTGGACATGACATCATGCACGCAACCCATCATAAAGACCGCGCCGCAGAAGCCGGCGGTCGACCCGCGCCCGCTGCGCGCGCCGCTCCCGCGCGCGACGCCGGAGAGCGTCGGCGTGCCCGGCGGACGGCTTCGGGCATTTCTGCGGGCGCTCGATGAGGACCGCCGCATCGATATGCACGGCGTCATGATCCTGCGCGGCGGAAAGGTCATCTGCGAGGGCAGCTTCGGCGCATACCGCGGGGATACGTGGCACACGACGTTTTCGATGTGCAAGAGCATTACCTGCCTTGCCGTCGGCATTCTCGTGGACGACGGCCTGCTGTCGACGGACGAGCGCCTCGCCGATATTTTCAAAAGCCGCGCGCGGCGCCTCAATATCGCGATGATGAAGAACATCACGGTCGAGCATCTGCTGACGATGAGCACGGGCGTGCTGTTCAATGAGGCGGGCGCGATGACCGAGACCGACTGGGTGAAGAGCTTCCTTGAATCGGGGCGCAAATTCGAAGCGGGGAAGGACTTCTCCTACAACAGTCTCAATACCTACATGCTCAGCGCCATCGTCCGCGAAAAGACCGGCAAGTCGCTCAGCGCCTTCCTCAACGAGCGGCTTTTCGGGCCGATGGGCATCGAACAGTATTTCTGGGAGACGTGCCCGAAGGGCATCGAGCGCGGCGGCTGGGGGCTGTATCTTCGCATGGAGGACGCGGCAAAGCTTGGCCAGCTCGTGCTCGATTACGGCGTGTGGAACGGCCGGCAGCTTGTCTCGAGAGAGTGGATCGAGCGCGCCTCGCACACCCGCATCAAGCCGCCCGACAACCTCGGCGATTTTGACTACGGCTATCAGATGTGGACGCAGCGCGACCGCGACGCTTTCCTGTTCAACGGCATGTTCGGGCAGAACGTGATCGGCTATCGGGGCACCGGCATCGTTGTCGTGAGTTATGCGGGCAACAATGAATTTTTCCAGCTGAGCGACTATTTCAAGGCGCTCGGCAGGTATTTCGGCCCGGATTTTCGGCCGTCGGACAAGCCGCTGCTGCCCAATCCGATCGGGGACATGCGTCTGCGCCGGACCGAAAAGAGGCTGGGGACGGCCTTTTACGAGAAGCGCTTTTCCGCGCCGGCGCGCCGGAGGGCCTGCGAGGCGCTCAACGGCGTCAGCTATAGCTTCCTTCACCGCGAGACGGCGGGCGTCGGCCTGATGCCGCTCATGCTGCAGGGCGTCCAGAACAATTATACGAAGGGCGTCGACGCGGTCGCTTTTTCCGCGCGGGCGGACGGATTCTTCGTCCTCGTCGAGGAGGGCGGCGAAACGCGCGAGTTCCGGGTCGGCTTCGGCGCGCCGGCGTATACCGACGTGTCCTTTGCGGGCGAGCCCTACCGCGTCGGAACGACGGGCCGCTTCTCGCGGGACGAGGACGGCGCGCCCGTGCTCATCCTGCGCTTTTCCTTCATCGAGACGGCGCACACCCGCATCCTCAAGGTGTTTTATGCCGACGGCGAGCGCGCGCGCTTTGAATTCTCCGAGCGCCCGGGCCGCGCCTACGTGCAGCTGAGTCTCGAGACTACGTTCGGCGAGCGCCGCACCAACCGGCTGCTCGAGCCCATCCTGGGCAAGGCGGAGGCCGACATCCTCGATTACCGGCTCAGGATCGCCTTCGAGCCGGAGGCCACGGGCCGCCGCCACGAAAAGCAGGACTGAAAAAAGAACAGCGCACAGAACCGCCGCAGTGGGGAAAAATCCCGCCGCGGCGGTTTTTGTTTCAGTTTTATTTAAGCGGCTGCCGTTATAGTGTTGCCAGAACAGCGAAAAGGAGACGCGAAAATGGAAGTTCCCGAGAATGTCTTCGAGCGGTATGAAAAGAAGTACCTGCTCGACGCGCGGCAGTATGAAGAGGTCGCGCGGGGCGTCGCGGCGCATATGGCGGCGGATGTTTTCTCAAATTACGAGATCTATAACCTGTATTTCGACACGCCGGATTTTCGCCTCGTGCGCAATTCCATCGAGAAACCCGTCTACAAGGAAAAGCTGCGCCTGCGCTGTTACGAGCTGCCGAAGCAGGATACGACGGTCTTTGTCGAGCTCAAGAAAAAATACCGGGAGATCGTCTACAAGCGGCGCGTGCCGATGACGTACAAACAGGCGTACGCGTATCTCATGCTCGACAAAAACCCCGATCCCGCCAACCAGATTCTGCGCGAGATCGACTGGTTCAAGCGATTCTACACGCTCCGGCCGGCGGTCAATCTTTCTTACCACCGGGACGCCTTTGTCGGGATCGGGGATCCCTCGCTGCGCGTCACGTTCGACCGGGACATCGTCTGGCGCGATGAAAACATCGACGTCGCGCGCGGGGCATACGGCGAACAGCTGCTCGACGCCGGCGAGCGCCTCATGGAGCTCAAAACGGCGGGGGCCATCCCGCTGTGGCTGTGCGCGATCCTGAACGATGTCGGCGCGTTTCCGACGTCGTTCTCCAAATACGGCAGCAGCTACACATGCATGCTGCAGGAAGAAAAACTGAAGGAAGTGTTTACCTGTGCTTGACCAATTGCTCGGCAGTATCTTTTCGACCGCTTCGGCCGACATCTCCATGGGAGATATGCTCCTGTGCTCCGCGGCCTCGCTCGTCTTCGGCCTGATCGCGGCGGGCATCTATATGTTCCGCAATTCCTATACGAAGAACTTCGTCGTCACGATCGCGCTGCTGCCGCTGATGGTGCAGGCGGTCATCCTCCTCGTCAACGGCAATCTCGGCGCGGGCGTCGCCGTGGCGGGCACGTTCGGACTGGTGCGTTTCCGCTCGGTGCCGGGCAATGCGAGGGATATCAGCAGCGTCTTCCTGTCGATGGCCATCGGCCTTGCGACCGGCATGGGCTATATCGGGATCGCGGCGCTGTTCCTGCTGCTCATCGGCGTCACCAACTGCCTGCTTTACGTGACGGGCTTCGGCGAGGGCCGGACGGGGGAAAAGGATCTCAAGGTCACCATCCCGGAGAATCTCGACTACACGGAGATCTTCGACGATATTTTCAAACAGTACACAAAAAGATGCGAGCTCGTCAAGGTCAAGACCACCAACATGGGAAGCCTTTATGAATTGCAGTATCTTGTGACGCTCGCCGATGCCGCGAAGGAAAAGCAGTTCATCGACGCGCTGCGCTGCCGCAACGGCAACCTCAATATCTCTTTCGGCCGCATCAGCGCCGTCAAAGAAGAGCTTTAGGAGAATTTCATCATGAAAACGAACAAATGCGGGGCGGTGTGCGTGCTGCTGTGCGCGGCGCTGATGCTCAGCGCCTGCGGCAGCGGCGCGCAGGAGAGCGGCGCAGAGGCAACGACAGCCGCCCAGCTCTCCTCCGGCATGATCGACCCGGATTATTCCGACAGGGATCTTGACGGCACATGGGACGCGTCGGATGCCGTGACGATCGCGTGCAGCGGCGCGTCGGCCGACATCAGCGGAAAAGGCGCGAAGGCCGCCGACGGCGTCGTGACGATCACGGCGGCGGGGACGTATGTTTTCAGCGGCTCGCTGAGCGGGCAGATCGACGTCGACGTGTCCGACACCGAAAAAGTCCAGATCGTCCTCAACGGCATCGACATCACATGCGGCGACGGCCCGGCGATCTATGTCGTCAATGCCGACAAGGTCTTTCTCACGCTTGCCGAGGGCACGCAGAACAGCGTGACCGACGGCGCTGCCTATGCGCTGGCAGACGGCGAGGACGAACCGGACGCGGCGATCTTCAGCAAGGACGACCTGACGATCAACGGCAGCGGCGCGCTGACCGTTCTCGCCAATTACGACAAGGGCGTGCATTCCAAGGACGACCTCAAGATCACGGGCGGCACGATCGGCGTGACGTCGGTCGGCGACGGGATCAAGGGCCGCGACTGCGTCGCCGTCTTTGCGGGGAACATCACGATCGACGCGGGCGAAGACGGCATCCAGTCGAACAACGACGAGGACGCCGGCCGCGGCTGGGTCTCCATCGACGGCGGCGTGCTGCACATCACGGCCGGACTCGACGGCATCCAGGCCGAGACGACGCTCCAGGTCACAGGCGGAACGCTCGACATCGTGACCGGCGGCGGCGCATCCGAAGCCGCTGCATCGGATTCCGGCGCCGCCGGTACGGCGCCGCAGAGCGGAATGACGGCGCCGGATGTGTCGGGCGGCGCTACGCAGACGGGACCGGGCGCACAAAACGGCGCAGAGGCCCCGGACGCCTCGAGCGGGGCGACCGGGAATACAGGCACCGGCACAGGCACAGCCGAAAGCGGGCAGGTCGTCGTCACCGCAGCGGTGACGACGGCTTCTGTCGGCTCGGCGCAGACGCTCGCGTCGTCGTCGGCATCCTCGTCCGGCGACAGCTTCAAGGGGCTCAAGGGCGCACAGTCTGTCTACATCTGCGGCGGCGACATCACCATTGATTCCGCGGACGACGCGGTGCATTCGAACGGCAGCGTGACGGTCTGCGGCGGTTCGGTCACTGCGGCGACCGGCGACGACGGCTTCCACGCCGATGCGGACCTCCTCATCAGCGGCGGCACGATCAGCGTCACGCAAAGCTATGAGGGTCTCGAGGGCCAGACGGTCACCGTCAGCGGCGGAGAGATCAGCGTCGTGTCCTCCGACGACGGTCTCAACGCCGCGGGCGGCAGCGACAGCTCGTCCGCCGGCGGGCGCATGGGCGCGGACAGCTTCGCGTCCGACAGCGACTGCAAAATTCTCATCAGCGGCGGCTATCTGCGCGTCATCGCGGGGGGCGACGGCATCGACTCGAACGGCGATCTCAGCGTGACGGGCGGCGTGACGCTCGTCGACGGCCCGACGGACAACGGCAACGGCGCGCTCGATTATGCAGGCAGCGGTACGATCACCGGCGGCGTCCTCATCGCGGCGGGCAGCGTCGGCATGGCGCAGTCGCTCGACTCCGAGACGCAGGGCGTCATCCTCGCATCCTTTGCGCAGCAGAGCGGCGGCACGCGCATCAGTCTGCTCGGCGCCGACGGCACGGCTCTCGTGACCTACGTGCCCTCGAAGCAGTACGCGTGCGCCGTCATCAGCGCGCCGGGCATCGCCAAGGGCGAAACGTACACGGTCGCGTCCGGCGGTGCGGCGGAAGGCGCGGACGGCAACGGCTTCGCGCAGGACGCGGCTGTCAGCGGCACCGCCGAACTGTGCAGCGCGACGATGTCTGCGCTCACGCAGACTGTCGGCACGGCCGGCACCGGCGCGGGCGGCTTCGGCGGCGCGCAGGGCGCAGGGCCGGGTTCGATGCCGGGCGGCCCCGGGCCCGGCTGCCCGCATTGAAAAAGCTGGGGGCGCGCGGCGATTGGCCGCGCGCCCGCATTTTCGGCCGCCGCCCGGGCGATTTCCGCATCATGCGTAAGCCGGCGGCACGGGCGGCGGACGCGGATAAGTCGGGGGACCGCTCCCGGCCCGGATCGCCGCGCGCCGCGCATCCGTTTCATTTTTGCAAAAACAGAAAAGCTCCCGTCTGCCCTGCGGCAGGCGGGAGCTTTCTGTAAGCTTTAAAGGGGGAACGGGCGCCGGTCAGAAATGCCGTCCGCCGCCGCTGTGGGAGACGCCGCCGGAGGAGGAATGCATGGATCCTCCCGTGCTTCCGCCGCCGAAGGTCCCGCCGCCGCCCCCGCCGGACGAGATGGTCACCGGCGGAATGTACCGGGTGGTCGTCTGTTTGTCGATGAGACGGTCGACATTCTCGGTCAGCGCGAGCGACACTTTTTCGCCGTAGCTGTAGGTGCTCATGGATTTTCGGGCGGCGTCGCCGGAGTGCTTCGCCGTTGCGCGCAGGATGAGCGAGGAGACGACGCCGACGAGCAGACCGATCAGTCCGCCGCCGCCGTAGGTCTCGATATACCGCTGCGTCGTCGTCGGCAGGAAAGCTTTGTCGACGCCGGCTTCGATGAGCTTGAGACCGCCGCTGCGGTCGATGTTGTAATACTTGTTGTTCTCGCTGTCGTACAGCAGCACATAAGAGTTGTCCCGCGTGCGCGCATAGCGGTCGGCGTCGGATGCCTGCCAGCGGCTCACGGTCGCGCCGTTGATGACGTAAAGGTCGATGGGCACGCTGTCGACGTCGAGCTGCAGGCAGCCCGCGGCGGAGACGGTCGCATAGCGGTCGAGACGGTTGACGAACGCGAGGACGGTGGCCTTGTAATCGTAGGCGCTGATCTCGTTGTAGCAGTCGTCGAGCGTCGCCTCGATGCGGTCGTAGCTCAGGATGCCGATATACGCGCCGCCGCAGGAGATCCACATCGTGCGGCTGCCCATATCGATGAGGAAGAGCGCGCCGTCGACCGGCCAGCCCTCCTTCTGGTAGAGGTAGTCGAAGTAGTCGTCGGCATACGCCGTGTAATCCTTGTCGCCGGTGCTGTTGGTCGTCACGACCATCACGGACGTGTCGACGGGCGCGTCGGCGAGCATGGCTTCGATCGACCGGCCGATGTCGGCTTCCTCATCGTCGGTCAGCAGCTCCGCGCTGTCGTCGATGATCCAGCGCGAGCCGCCGCTGTTGCCGCTGACGGCGGCAAAGGCGGAGAAGCAGCACAGCAGCGCGAGCGCGATCGCCGCAGAAAGGCAAAGCAGTTTTTTCATAGCAGCGACACCACCCCCGCGAGGATGCCGAGCGCGGCGCAGGCGATCGTGATGAGCGCAGAGATGCGGTTGAGCTTCTTTTTGTCGAGCGGCAGATCGCCGTAGATCTTCCCCGTCTGACCGTTGATCGCGTATACATAGCGCGTGCCCTCGACGTTGTAGGTCATGACCCACACCGGCAGCAGCACGTATTTCCACGCGGTGTTCTGCACATTGATGTTCATCGAGTCGAGCGAGACCGACGAATAGCCGCTCACCGTGCCCCGCAGCGCGCGGTCGGCGAGATAGTTCATCTTCGTGCGCATCTTGTCGGCGACGTCGAGCTGCTCAAGCTCGCGCTGCTCGGCAAAGAGCCCCGCGAGATACGTCATGGAAAATTCCTGGAAGGCCGCGTCGTCGAAGGGGCAGACATAATCGAGATTGACCTTGCCCGCGTCCTTGATCGCCGGCTCCGAGAGGGAATTGAGCAGTATGTTGCCGCTGCGGCGCACCTCGTAGACGCTCGTCTCCGTGTATTCGTAATTGCCTGCGCGCCACACGCGGATGTTCTGCGCGGTGCCGCTGAGACTCGCCGTGGCCGTGGAGTCGGTGAACCAGTAGGGGAAATAGACGCCCGATACCTTTTCCAGCTCGCCGCGGTCCTTGAAGATGGGCGGCAGGAAATGCGCGGAGCTGAAGAGCTGCGTGATGCGGTCGGTCGCCTGCTGCTTCGTCAGCTTGAACGGCAGGACGTAATCCGGCTTTTTGGCGCCGGACAGCCGCTTTTCGAGCACGACGGGCGTGTGGCAGAAATAGCAGTACGTCGCGGCCGTCGTCGAGGTCGTGACGATCTGCGCGCCGCAGTTCTGGCAGGTGTACGTCGCCGCGTCCGACTCATAATCGGTGTCTGTGCCGGCTGCCGCCTTGTCAAAATCCTTTTTCGTGAACCGCGACTTGCAGTAGGTGCAGACGAGATCCTGCTGCGCAGGGTCAAAAACGATCGCGCCGCCGCAGTTCAGGCACTTATATTGTGTGACCGACATGTTTCGGCTTCCTTTCCTTTTGTTACCTTTATCATAATTTGCCCCCGCCCCAATGTCAATAAACGTTTTGCATACCGGCGCATTTCGGCAAAAGCACAAAAGTTGCAGAGCAAAATATAGTGCAAATTCGTCTTGCCAAGCACTATATATAGCGTTATAATGAAATCCATACTTCGATCCGGCGGATCGTCAACAGGAGGAAGAAAGTGGCTGCAGAGGATATCGGCAAAAATGCGCTTGCGGTGCTGAACAAGCGTTATCTCGGAAAGAATGAAAAGGGCGAGGTCATCGAGGACGTCGGACAGATGTTCCGCCGCGTTTCGGACGCGATCGCGGGCGCGGATCTCAATTATGACGCGGGCGCGGACGTCGGAAAGCTGAGCGACGAGTTTTTTGAACTCATGACGAGTCTTCGCTTTTTGCCGAATTCGCCGACGCTGATGAACGCGGGCAGACCGCTCGGTCAGCTTTCGGCCTGTTTTGTGCTGCCCGTCGGGGACAGCATGGAGGAGATCTTCGACGCCGTCAAAAACGCGGCGCTCATCCATAAATCGGGCGGCGGCACGGGCTTTTCCTTCTCGCGGCTGCGCCAGAAGGGCGCGACGGTCAAATCGACCGGCGGCGTCGCGAGCGGCCCGGTGAGCTTCATGAAGGTGTTCAACACCGCGACGGAGGCCGTCAAGCAGGGCGGCACGCGCCGCGGCGCGAACATGGGCATCCTGCGCATCGACCACCCGGACATTCTCGAGTTCATCCGCTGCAAGGCGGACAACAGCGACATAACGAACTTCAACATCAGCGTCGGCATCACCGAATCGTTCATGCAGGCGGTGGAGAGCCACAGCGATTACGACCTCATCGACCCGAAGACGAAGCTCGCGGTCGGCCACCTCAGCGCCGAAAAGGTCTTCGATCTCATCGTCGACAGCGCCTGGCGCAACGGGGAGCCCGGCATCGTGTTCCTCGACCGGCTCAACCGCGACAACGTGACGCCCACGATGGGGGAGATCGAGAGCACCAATCCCTGCGGCGAACAGCCGCTGCTGCCGTATGAGAGCTGCAACCTCGGCTCGATCAATCTCGTCAAAATGCTCCGGAAGACGGGAAAGAAATTCGACTTCGACTACAAGCTGCTCGGCGAGACCGTCGAGGAAGCGGTGCATTTCCTCGACAACGTCATCGACGTCAACAACTATCCGCTCGAGAAGATCGCCGAGACGACGCGCGCGTCGCGCAAGATCGGCCTCGGGATCATGGGATGGGCGGACGCGCTGCTGCTCATGGGTATCCCCTATAACTCGCAGGAGGGCGTCATGCTCGCCGAAAAGGTGATGGGATACATCAATATGGCCGGCCATACCGCGAGCGCGCGCCTCGCGAAAAAGCGCGGCGCATTCCCGCTGTTCTCCGTGAGCACGCTCAAGGACGGGGAGCCGATGCGCAACGCGACGATCACGACCATCGCGCCGACGGGCACGCTGTCGATCATCGGCGGCTGCTCCTCGGGCGTCGAGCCGGTCTTCGCCTACGTCTTTGTCCGCAACGTCATGGACGGCACGGAGATGATCGAGGTCAACCCGATCCTTCTCGCAAAGCTTAAGGAGCTGGGCATTTACAGCGACGAGCTCATGCGCCGCATCGCGAAGGAGGGGACGATCGCGCACATCGAGGAGATCCCCGAAGAGGTGCGCCGCGTCTTCGTGTGCGCGCACGATATCGCGCCGGAATACCACGCGATGATGCAGGCGGCCTTCCAGCGCCACACCGACAACGCCGTGTCGAAGACGGTCAATTTCCCCTCGACGGCGACGCGCGAGGATGTGCGGAAGGTCTACATGCTCGCCTATAAAGATGGCTGCAAGGGCGTCACGATCTACCGCGACGGCAGCCGCGACGCGCAGGTGCTCAACATCGGCGCGGTCAAGGGCAAGGATGTCAAGGCGCCCGCCGCGGAGCCGCAGCAGCCCGCGGCCGTCACGCCGCGCCCGCGCCCGTCGATCACCCGCGGCTTCACGGAGAAGATGCGCATCGGCTGCGGCACGCTGTACGTCACGACGAACTACGACGACAACGGCATCTGCGAGGTGTTCACGAGCACCGGCAAGGCCGGCGGCTGCCCGAGCCAGAGCGAGGCGACGGCGCGGCTCGCGTCCATCGCGCTCCGCAGCGGCATTTCCGTCGCGGAGGTCTACAACCAGCTTAAGGGCATCCGCTGCCCGTCGACCATCCGTCAGCAGGGGATGAGCTGCACCTCCTGCCCGGACGCCATCGCCAAGGTCATCATGAAGGTGTCGAAATATATCGAGGACGAGAAGAAGAACGGCATTGCCGGCGTTCCGGAGCCCTTCTGCAAGGATACGCCCGCGCAGGAGGCCGCGCCCGTGCAGCCGGATCTCATCCCCGCGGCGGCCGGGGAGATCCACAAGTGCCCCGAATGCGGCAACCCCGTCGAGCACGAGGGCGGCTGCGTCATCTGCCGCAGCTGCGGCTTCTCGAAGTGCGGCTGAGCGCTGTGACCGATATGAAAAGGAGGACCGGATATCCGGTCCTCCTTTTTTTATTCCCGATCTCGGCACAAGCCGGTTCAGACCCCAAAACAGGCCTTCAGATCCTTCGCGGCGGGCTGCCCGGCGATGAAATCCTTGCGCGCGGCGTTCACCCCGACGATGGCACTGATGAGTTCCGCGCCACGTCTTCGCGATTGGCGCGCAGTTGCCTCGTGCCCTGCGGCAGACAGTATCCGCCGCAGTCGAAGTGCTGATTATGAATCATGTGAAAAGCGCCCATTTTACGAATTATCGGATGTCTGACAACAGCAGAACAACACTAGCGCGTGGCTTTTTATCTTGTCAGTTATGGCGCGTAAGTCAGCATACGCAACGTCTTGACAGTAACGGAGCATTTCTTATCGAAGTTCGTATTCAAGCCCCAGTGCATCAGCGAGAAACTGGAGCTGCTCCATTTTGGCAAATTCTCCGAAATGTCACATGCGATCTTTACGGAGTATACCGTGGCTGCGGTGGAGCTGCTCGTCTATCTTGTCAAGCGTGAAATTATAAATGCCCGTCATTGCGCAATCCCTTTCAAATTAAGGCTTGATTTTTTGCTCCTGCCTGTGGTAGAATTGGGCGATATAGATGGCAGGCTCTACGCCGCCCCTTTTGCCGTTTAGGTCGCTTCTGCTGTGGTAGGTGGGAAGCGACCTATTTTATTCGGTCTTTGCGTCCCTGACAATCTGCGCGGCCTCTGCTGTGCTGGCCTGTTTTGCTTCAATCAGTCTTGCTATGGTCTCGAGTATCGCGTTCCACTGGTCATTGCTCATGTACTCGTTCCCCGTGTGTCTCGCCTCCTGCCCGGCTTATTCGTGGCTCGGTTTCCCTTACCACTGTATATATTGCATCACTCACGAGTGATAATGTCAAGCGCTATTATCACTTTATGGTGAATTATTTCAGGCCTGGGCGATAGTATATATTCTGTTCAGTTAATACACACAATGTATAGATACCCCCAGGGGAAGCGGTAAAACGCCCATACGGACGGGTAACCCCTCCGAGTTAAGAAAAATTCAAAAAGCCTTGCACACGAAAAGATGTTGACATTCAAACGTGTATGTGGTAATGTTGTAACAGAAAGCGAGGGTTCGGGAATGAAATCTAAGCAGATAGTGTCAGAGATAATGAAAATGAGGGGATTTACGAATACAGCGCTTGCGGAGAAACTGAAATATCCTGCGGCATCGGGAGTATCGGAGCGGTTGCGTGGTAAACAGGATATGAGGGTAGATACTCTTGTAAAGTTTCTCGAAGCTATGGACTGTGAGCTTGTTATACGCAGCACGTTAAAGGACAAGTCTGAATGGGAAGTTGGCAGGGAGGTGGAGGAATAAAGATATGATATACGGGTATGCGCGTGTCAGCTCTATAGGGCAGGCGAAAGACGGGAACTCGCTTGAAGCGCAAGAGGCGGCTCTTAGAGAGCGCGGGTGTCAGATAGTATATCGGGAGGCATTTACAGGAACGACCACGCACAGGCCGGAGTTCTCAAAGCTGTTAGACGTGCTTAATAAGGGCGATACTCTAATGGTGACGAAGCTCGACAGGTTTTCTCGTACGGCGGCAGAGGGCGCGTTGCTCGTCAAGGAATTGCACAGCAAGTGAATAATCATCGAAATACTCAACATGGGTAGAGCTGACGATACGCCGATGGGACGATTAATGGCAACAATGCTTCTTGCGTTTGCAGAGTTTGAACACGACCAAATCACAGAGCGCCTAAATACTGCTAAGGCGGTAAAGAAAGCACATGGAGGTAAAACGGATGGGAGATACAGAATATCACTTTCCGATTTCCCGGAATTTCTCCAAAAACAAAAAGACGGTACAATGACCGTCGAGGAATGTTGCGCGGAGCTTGGGATAAGCAGGGCGACGTGGTACGTTAGGGCGCGGGAGAGCGCGTAGCAAAAAATGAATACCGCTCCCGCTAAATAGAGCGGGGGAACAGCTAATTAGGGCTATTACCTATCTACGGATAGGCGATAGCCCTTTTATTTTTGCGTAAAGGAGAAAAGGATGTTTTGTCCCTATATCAACAAATGTGAAACTACGGTGCTTATATGGGAAAGCATCAAGTTTGACGAAAGCGGAAATGCCGTGGCCGGGCATCAGACCACGCAGACGGACTACACGCCAGAAGAATGCGCAAAAGAAGAGTGTGCCGCGTGGCAGGACGGACGGTGTGTACGAAAGGGAAGTTGAATGAACGAGTTTGAAATTTTAAAAAAAATAGAAAAAAGCGGATCGAAGTCCGCTTCTACGATTGGCCAAATCTCGGCAGTAAGTCAGTGCGGCCGCCGGAATTTTGCAGTAGTAATTGATTTTACGGCCGCAACTGGCAACAGTATAGGCAACAATAGAATCACAGAATAAAAAACAATCAAACGCATCAAGACAAAAACAAACCCCGTAAGGCTCCCTGTTTTTGGGGACTCTTACGGGGTTTTGTTGGAGCTGGAAATGTGACTCGAACACACGACCTGCTGATTACGAATCAGCTGCTCTACCGGCTGAGCTATTCCAGCAAACCGCTCTTAACGGCGCATTCAATATAGTATAAGATTTTGCCGCGTTCGTCAAGAGGATTTTCGATATTTTCGGCAAAAATGCCGCGGCGGGCGCGCAAAAACCGGGAAAAACCTTTTTTCCCGCGGCGGCGGGAGAACTGCGGCGCCGGCGAAAAAACGCGCGCACGCAGATTGAATAACGCGGGCCCGTATGCTATAATCTATCGGTAAAAATCGGAGGGCTTGAAGACATTGGATCGCAGGAATGACAAGCAGAAAACCGAAAGCCTCACGGCGGTATTCAAAAGAGCAACGGCGCTCATCCTCGTGTTTGCGCTGTTGTTTGCGTCTGCGGCGGCGGCATCGGTCGCAATAGAGCTGAGAAACAAAAACAACAAGAACATCCACACCGGCACGCCGGCGGCCGATCTCGGCCTCAAGCCGGCGGACATCCTGTCGGCGGGGGACGGGACGGCCGGCACCGTCCTGACCGAGACGGAAGCCGTGCCCGACACATATTTTGCCGACACCGTTTTCCTCGGCGACTCGATCACCACCGGCTTTATGCTGTATAAGGTTTTCGAGGATTTCATTCAGGTCGCAAAGATCGGCACGAATACGGAATCCGTCTTTACCGATGAGATCGAGATCGACGGCGTCAAATACACGATGTTCGACGCCATCGTTGATCATTACCGCCCGCAGAAGATCTATATCATGCTCGGCGCGAACGGCATCAACACCTATCCCGTCGACTGGCTCATCGAGAAATACGGCATTCTCATCGACCAGCTGCTCACGCGGCTGCCGGGCTGCTCGATCGTCATCCAGTCCATCACCCCCGTGACCAGGGAGCGCGAGGCGAAAGACCCCGAGCATTACTCGCTCGCGAACATCCACGACTTTAACGACAAGCTCAAAACGATGGCGCTCAGCCGCGGCCTTTACTTTCTCGACGTCTACAGCGCCGTCGCGGACGCGGAGGGCTATATGCCGGACGCCATCGCCGCGAGCGACGGCTATCACATGATCACCGAGGGCTACGAGCTGTGGCACCGCTATATCGTCACGCACACCATCCGCGGCGGCAGCGCCTTCGCTTTTACGCAGGAAGGACTTCTCAAAGGCGCGAGCGCCTGACGCCTCTTGCAAATGTGCGCAGGTGCGGGTATAATAAATAGCATGAAAGGAGGCCGTGATATGAACAGTACTTTCGAACAATCGAAGAATACGCATGCGCGGCTTGCTTTTATGTAGCGGCGGCGGTCTTTTCCGACGCCGATGTGATAACAGCTGCGGGCGTGCGCTCGCGGCTGTTTTTTATGCCGCGGCGTGTATAAACATTGAGATAAAGGATGAATTATGCAAGATAAAAACTTAAAGGAAGCGAGGCGCCTGCTGCTGCGGACGATACTGCGGAAGAACCGGCTGTATCTGCTGGCCGGCGCGCTCGCGGTCGTCGGCGCCGCGGCCGCGTCCTATGCGACGCCGCTCGTCGTCAGCTTTACGGTCGACACCGTGCTGCTCGGCGGCCCCGTGCAGCTTCCGGCCTTCGTGCAGCGGCTGCTGCCGCTCCGGTCGGGCGAATATTATCTGCAGCACATGTGGCTGCTCGGGCTGGCGCTCATCATCGTGGCGGCCGCCGGGGGGCTGTTCCAGCACATCAAGGGCCGCACGTCGGCCAAGGCGTCGGAGGGCGCCGCGAAGAATCTCCGCGACGTGCTCTACGCCCATCTGCAGGATGTGCCGTACGATTATCACAAGCACGTGTCCACGGGCGACCTCGTCCAGCGCTGCTCCTCGGACGTCGACATGATACGCCGCTTCATGGGCGTGCAGATGCTCGAGATCGTGCGCACGGTCGTCATGGTCGGGCTCGCGCTGTCCGTCATGCTCGCCATCAACGCGCGGCTCGCGTGGATCTCGGTTTGTCTGCTGCCGATCCTGTTCGCGTTTTCTTTCCTCTACTTCAACCGCATCCGCAGGATGTTCACCGCATCCGATGAGGCGGAGGGAAGGCTGTCGACGTTCATGCAGGAGGATTTTTCCGGCATCCGCGTCGTGCGCGCGTTCGGACAGCAGCAGAACGAGGTCGAGAGCTTTGAGGAGAAGGCGCGCGATTACCGCGACACGACCTGCAAGATGGTCGACGAGCTCGGCGTTTACTGGGGCCTCTCCGACGTGATCAGCTTTCTGCAGATCTTTGTTTCCTTCGTCGTCGGTATCCGCTTTGCCATCGGCGGAACGCTGTCGGTCGGAAATGTGCTGGTCTTCTTCACGTATACGAACATGCTCGTGTGGCCGGTGCGCCAGCTCGGCCGCGTTCTGTCGGACTTCGGCAAATCCATCGTCTCGCTCGACCGCCTCGCGGAGATCATGGCCGTGCCGGCCGAAACGGAGCCGGGGAAGGCGCTGACGCCGGAGATCAAGGGCAATATCGCCTTCGAAAACGTGACGTTCGGCTACGACGCCCCCGACGAGGTCCTCAAGGGCGTCAGCTTTTCCGTCCGGGCAGGGCAGACCGTCGCCATACTCGGCTCGACCGGCTCCGGGAAGTCCTCGCTCGTACATCTTCTTCAGCGGCTGTATCCGTGCACGGGCGGGCGCATCCTCATCGACGGCACCGACATCAACGACATCGAGCGGCACCATCTGCGCCGCAACATCGGCATCGTGCTGCAGGAGCCGTTCCTGTATTCGCGCACCATTCTCGAGAACATCCGCATCACCGATCCCGACGCGCCGCAGGAGACCGTTTACGAGGCGGCGCGCGTCGCGGCCGTGCACGACGTCATCGAAAGCTTCGACAAGGGCTACGACACCGTCGTCGGCGAGCGCGGCGTGACGCTGTCGGGCGGGCAGAAGCAGCGCGTGGCGATCGCGCGCGTGCTGATGCAGAGGACGCCCATCCTCATTTTCGACGACTCCATGAGCGCCGTCGACACCGAGACCGACGCCGCCATCCGCGACGCGCTCGCGTCCCGGCGGAAGGGCGTGACGACCTTTATCATCTCGCACCGCATCACGACGCTGTGCGAATCCGATTTTATCATCGTGCTCGACAAGGGCCGCGTGGCGGAGACGGGCACGCATGCCCAGCTGCTTGCGGCGGGCGGCATCTACAGCCGCATCGCCAGGATCCAGTCGCTCGCGGCGGACGAGGAAGGGGGCGAGGCGTAATGTACGAGCTTGAAAACGAGTCGGCTGAAACGAAGCTCGACACAGGCGTGTGGAAACGCCTCTACCGCTACGCCATGCGCAACCGCAGAACGGTGTTCACCATCCTTGCGTACATGCTCGTGACGGCGGGCTGCGATATCCTTTTCCCGCTGATGGCGCGCTATGCCATCGACACCTTCATCGTGCCGGAGAGCGGCAGCGGCTTCGGCGCGTTCTGCGCGCTGTACGCCGTCATGGTCTTGCTGCAGGGCGTCTGCGTCTGGCGGTTCGTCCACAACGGCGGCAAGCTCGAGATGAGCATGAGCTACGACATCCGCGCCGAGGCGTTCCACAAGCTGCAGGAGCTGTCCTTTTCCTTCTACGACCGCACGGCGGTCGGGTATCTGCTCGCGCGCATGGTCAGCGATGTTTCGCGCCTGAGCGAGATGGTCGCATGGAGCTTCGTGGACGTCATCTGGTCGGCGGCCTTCATCGTCGGCTGCTTCGGCGTCATGTTTGTGCTCAACGTGAAGCTCGCGCTGATCATCCTTCTCATCGTGCCGCCGCTTGCAATCTCCTGCTGGTTTTTCCAGAAAAAGATCCTGAAGCTCCAGCGCGTCGTGCGCAAGACGAACTCAAAGATCACCGGCGCGTTCAACGAGGGCATCATGGGCGCGATGACGACCAAGACGCTCGTGCGCGAGCAGCGCAATCTCGATGAATTCACGCAGCTCACGTCCCGCATGAAACATGCGTCGGTCCGCTCGGCGGTGCTGTCGGCGACGTTCGTGCCCGTCGTGCTGCTCATCGGCAGCGTCGGGACGGCGCTCGCGCTCAGCGAAGGCGGCCGCATGGTCGCGGCGGGCGCCATCGGCCTCGGCACGCTCGCGGCGTTCGTCAACTATACGACGCAGCTGTTCGATCCCATTCAGCAGCTTGCGCGCGTGCTCGCCGAATTCCAGAGCGCTCAGGCCTCCGCGGAGCGCGTGCTCAATCTCATCGACACGCCGTGCGAGATCGTCGAGAAGCCCGAGGTCGTCGAAAAATTCGGCGACAATTTCCATCCGAAGCGCGAGAACTGGCCGCCCATCGAGGGCGGCGTCGAATTCCGGAACGTCAGCTTTTCCTACATCGAGGGAGAACAGGTCCTCGACGACTTCTCGCTCAAGGTGCGCCCGGGGGAGACCATCGCGCTCGTGGGCGAGACGGGCGCCGGCAAGAGCACGATCGTCAATCTCGTGTGCCGCTTCTATGAGCCGACGTCGGGGCAGATCCTCATCGACGGCGTCGATTACCGGGAACGCTCGTCGCTCTGGCTCGAGGAGAGCCTCGGCTATGTGCTGCAGACGCCGCATCTTTTCTCCGGCTCCGTCGCGGACAACATCCGCTACGGAAAGCGCGGCGCGACGATGGACGAGGTCGTGGCCGCGGCGAAGCTCGTGCGGGCGCACGAGTTCATTTCGCAGCTCAGGGATGGCTATGACTCGGAAGTCGGCGCCGGCGGCGCGCTGCTGTCGACCGGGCAGAAGCAGCTCATTTCCTTCGCCCGCGTCGTGCTTGCCGATCCGCGCATCTTCGTGCTCGACGAGGCGACGAGCTCGGTCGACACGGAGACGGAGCGCCTTATCCAGCACGCCATCACGCATGTCCTCAAGGGGCGCACGAGCTTCATCGTCGCGCACCGCCTGTCGACGATCCGCAGTGCGGACCGCATCCTCGTCGTGCGCGGCGGGCGCATCACCGAACAGGGGACCCACGCCGAGCTCATGCGGCAGGGCGGCTACTACTGCGACCTGTACACCAATCAGTTCCGCACCGAAAAATCGCTCGAGGCGTTTTCGTAATCAAAGCGCAAAGCAAAAACAGCGGGGCCCGCCGGAAGGAGCGATCCTTCCGGCGGGCACCGCTTTGCTTTGATCGGGGATGAGGGCGCTTTCCGGCCGGCCCGCCGCCGCTTCGGGAAAGCCCCCGGGCGCCGCGGCGGATATCTTTGCGCGCGTCAAGCAGTAAAAAAAGGCGGTGTCCCGGGGGGACACCGCCTTGGAGAACGGTTCGGAGCTTATGCTTCCGGCACGGCGGGCAGGCCCGCGAAACCGCGCGCGAGGTCGGCGTCGGTCGGGATGTAGTCGGTCATCGTGCCGTTGTTGTAGGCCATGTAGGCGCTCAGATCGAAATAGCCCGTGCCCGTCAGGCCGAAGACGATGGTCTTCGCCTCGCCCGACTCGGTGCACTTCATCGCCTCGTCGATGGCGACGCGGATGGCGTGGGAGGATTCCGGGGCGGGCAGGATGCCCTCGACGCGCGCGAACAGCTTCGCCGCCTCGAAAACCTTTGTCTGCTCGACGGCCCTGGCTTCGTCGAGGTAGCCGTCGTGGTACAGCTGCGACAGGATGGGGCTCATGCCATGATAGCGCAGGCCGCCCGCATGATTGGCGCTCGGGATGAAGCTGCTGCCGAGCGTGTACATTTTCGCAAGCGGCGTGATGTGCCCGGTGTCGCAGAAGTCGTAGGCGAATCTGCCGCGCGTGAGCGAGGGGCAGGACGCCGGCTCCACGGCGATGAAGTGGGGAGCGCGGCGGCCGGCGAGGCGATCGGCCATGAAGGGCGCCATGAGGCCGCCGAGGTTGCTGCCGCCGCCGGCGCAGCCGATGAGGATGTCGGGGTATTCGTCGTATTTCGCGAGCGCGATGGCCGTCTCCTGACCGATGATGGTCTGGTGCAGCAGCACCTGATTGAGCACGCTGCCGAGGACGTAGCGGTAGCCTTCGGTGTGCAGCGCGACTTCGACAGCCTCCGAGATGGCGGTGCCGAGGCTGCCGGAATTGTCGGGGTCAGCGGCAAGGATCCTGCGGCCCGCTTCCGTCGTGTCCGAGGGGGAGGGGATGACCGTGGCGCCGTACGTCTCCATGACGGCCTTGCGGTAGGGCTTCTGCTGGGAGGAGCACTTGACCATATAGACCTTCAGCTCGAGGCCGAAATAGCCGCACGCCATCGACAGCGCCGTGCCCCACTGGCCGGCGCCCGTCTCGGTCGTCACGCCGCGCAGACCCTGCTGCTTTGCATAATACGCCTGCGCGATGGCGGAATTGAGCTTGTGGCTGCCCGAGGTATTGCCGCCTTCGTATTTGTAGTAGATGTGCGCGGGGGTCTTCAGCTCTTTTTCAAGGCAGTATGCGCGCACGAGCGGCGACGGGCGGTACATTTTGTAAAAGTCGCGGACTTCCTTCGGGATCTCGATGAAGCGGTCCGCCGTGTCGAGCTCCTGTTTCGCGAGCTCCGTGCAGAACACGGGCTTCAGGTCGTCGACGGTGACGGGCTTGAGCGTCGCGGGGTTGAGCATCGGCCGGTGGTCGGTCTTCATGTCCGCGCGCACATTGTACCAGTACTTCGGCATCTCCTCTTCCGTAAGGTTGATCTTGTAGGGAATCTCTTTCATGGTTTTCTCCTTTCCTTACGGGACGCGGACATATAAAAACGCCCTTGTCCCGAAATGCCGGGACAAGAGCGATAGCTCCTGCGGTGCCACCCTGCTTGGCGCTTTCGCGCCCAACTTTACGCACATACATGCGCGGCTGCTGATAACGGACAGCCAACCCCGTCGCCCCTAATCGGTCTCCCTTTCGGTTTGCCCTCATCGGTCCATTCCCCGGAACAAAACGCGCCGCTTTTCTCATCAAAGGCGACTCTCTTTGCCGCTTTAAAACCGGGTACTCATCCGACTCAAAGGTTTTATTGCGACTTATTGTACAGCGGCGGGGAGCCGATGTCAAGCGGGATTGGAAAATTTATCCGGCGCCGCAAAAGAGCGGCGGGGTTGTGCCGCGGGCGGCCGCATGGTATACTGGACGCAAATTCGAAAGGACGGTGCGGAAAAAATGGTGACCGGCACGGAATTCGGCGTGACGTCGGACGGCGAGCGCGTGTCGCTGTACAGGATCGAAAACAGGAGCGGCGCTCACGTCGAGCTGCTCGATTACGGCTGCATCGTGCGCAGCATCGTCGTCCCGTCGGGCGGCGACGCGCTGACGGACGTCTGCCTCGGCCATGACACGGTGGCCGCGTACGAACAGGACGGCGCGCACCACGGCGCGGCCATCGGGCGCGTGGCGAACCGCATCAGCGGCGCCCGCTTCCTGCTCGACGGCAAGGAATATACCCTCGCGAAGAACGATGGGGAAAACTGCCTTCACGGCGGCGTGCGCGGGTTCGACCGCCGCGTCTGGGAGCTCGCCGACAAGCAGGAGGACTCCGTTACCTTCCGGCGCCTGTCCCCCGACGGGGAGGAGGGCTTTCCCGGGAATCTGACGGCGGAGATCCGATACACCTTTACGGAGGACAATGAGCTGTCCGTGGAATACGCCGCGCAGAGCGACGCCGATACGCCGCTGAACCTCACGAACCACACCTATTTCAACCTCGACGGGCCGCGCTCGGAAAACGCGCTCGGCCATGTGCTGTCGATCAACGCTTCTTTCATCACGCAGCAGGGGCCCGGCCTCATCCCGACGGGGCGCATGCTCGCCGTCGATGCCGACGTGTTCGACCGGAACAACGGCACGCCGTTCGATTTCAGCGAGCCCAAGGCCGTCGGCCGCGACATCGGCGCCGACTGCGAACAGCTGCACATCGCGGGCGGCTACGACCACAATTTCGTGCTGGACGGATCCGGCTTCCGCGAAGCGGCGCTGCTGCGCTCTCCCGCGAGCGGCATCGGGATGTATGTCTTTACCGACTGCCCCTGCGCGCAGTTTTACAGCGGCAACTTCCTCGACGGCCGCATCGGCAAGGGCGGCCGCGCCCACAAGCAGCACGCGGGGCTGTGCTTTGAGACGGGCGGTTATCCCGATGCCGTCAACCGCCCCGAATTCCCGCCCTGCATCCTGAAAAAGGGCGAGAGCTTCGCGTCAAAGACGCTTTACGCCTTTTCAGCCGAGGAGAACTGACGCGCATGCCGCGGGGCGAAAGCAGAGAGGAGCGACGCGGCGCAGCCGACCGACAGAAGAAACGCAGGAAAGGGAATCAAAGATGATCAAAGGCCGGCGGTACGCCGTTTTATCGGCGAAACAGGTCCGCGGCAAAGGCCCCGTCGGGGCGACGCGCTTTTCCGAAAAGCTGGTGTTCTGGAGAACGGAACGGGGAGATATCTGCTGCATCGCGGACAAATGCTGCCACCGCGGGGCTTCGCTCTCCTGCGGCTGCATCACCGACGGTCGCCTCGCGTGCCCCTTCCACGGCTTCCAGTACGACCCGACCGGGAAGGTCGCCCGCATTCCCGCCAACGGAAAAAATACGCCGGTGCCCGCGAATTACGCCGTAAAATCGTATCCCGCGCGGGAGGCGCACGGCTTTATCTGGGTGTGGTACGGCGAAGACAGGCCGGAACTTCCCGAAATACCGTTTTTTGACGATCTGACGGAGGACTTTTCCTACGGCGAATTCCACGAGAACTGGAACGTCCACTACACGCGCGCCATCGAAAACCAGCTCGACGTCGTGCATCTGCCGTTCGTCCACAAAACGACGATCGGGCGCGGCAACAAGGCGCTCGTCAACGGGCCCGTCGTCCGGTGGAACGGCGACGAGATGACCTATTACGTCGACGACGTGGCGGACAACGGACAGAAGCCGCTCCGGCCCGCCGAGATCACCGACTACGAAAAGCTGTACAGCCTGCAGCTGCACATGCCGAACCTGTGGCAGAACCGCGTTTCCGCAAAGCTCCGCATCATGGCCGCCTTCGCGCCGGTCGACGACGAAAACACGATGATCTACCTGCGCTTTTATCAGCGCTTTCTGCGCTTTCCGCCGCTGCGCGGCCTCGTCAACGGGATGGGGAACATCGCCAACCGCGTCGTGCTCCACCAGGACCGGCGCGTCGTGCTCACGCAGCTCCCCAGGAAGAGCGAGCTGCAGATGGGGGAGAACCTCGTGCAGGGCGATCTGCCGATCATCGAATTCCGCAAAAAAAGGGACGCCCTGAAACAGCGGGCGGAGCGATAAGACCGAAGACCGCGGGAGGCGCCGGAATTTTCCGGCGCCTCCTGTTTTCTTTTCGGTATACCCGGTTGCAATCAAATCAAAATAGCTGTATAATGGAACCTTACAGAACATACATTCTTTTTCTTCGGCGCGGCGCACTCTGCCGCGCGAAAGGAGCGCGGATGGACCGCTTCATCCTGCATTCGCCGTACAAGCCGACGGGCGACCAGCCCCAGGCGATCGAAAAGCTCACCGAAGGGCTGCTGAAGGGCTACAGGGAGCAGACGCTGCTGGGCGTGACCGGCTCCGGCAAGACGTTTACCATGGCGAACATCATCGCGAACGTCAACCGGCCGACGCTGGTGCTCGCGCACAACAAGACGCTTGCGGCGCAGCTGTGCTCCGAGTTCAAGGAGTTTTTTCCCGAGAACGCCGTCGAGTATTTTGTGAGCTACTACGATTATTATCAGCCGGAGGCGTATATCCCGAGCACCGACACCTATATCGAGAAGGACAGCGCCATCAACGACGAGATCGACAAGCTGCGCCATTCGGCCACGTCGTCGCTGTCGGAGCGGCGGGATGTCGTCATCGTCGCGTCGGTCTCCTGCATCTACACGCTCGGCAACCCGATCGACTACCGCAGCATGGTCATCTCGCTGCGGCCCGGCATGACCTGCAAGCGCGACGATCTGCTCCGGAGGCTCGTCGAGATCCAGTATGAGCGCAACGATCTCGGCTTTGAGCGCAACCGCTTTCGCGTGCGCGGCGACGTCGTCGAGGTCTTTCCCGTCTACAGCAACGACAGGGCCGTGCGCATCGAATTTTTCGGCGACACCATCGACCGCATCAGCGAGATCAACGTCGTGACGGGCGAGCGCATCAGCACGCTCGGCCACGTCGCGATCTACCCCGCGTCGCACTATATCGTCCCGCACGACATGATGATCGAGAAGCTCGGTGAGCTGCGCGCGGAGATGGATGAACAGGTGAAGTTCTTCCGCGCGCAGGGAAAGCTCATCGAGGCCCAGCGCATCGCCCAGCGCACGATGTACGACATCGAGATGCTCTCGGAGATCGGCATGTGCAAGGGCATCGAGAACTATTCGCGCGTGCTGTCCGACCGCGCGCCCGGCAGCGAGCCCTACACGCTGCTCGACTATTTCCCCGACGATTTTCTCATGTTCGTCGACGAGAGCCACGTCATGCTCCCGCAGGTGCACGGCATGTACGGCGGCGACTACGCCCGCAAGAAAAATCTCGTCGATTTCGGCTTCCGCCTGCCGTCCGCCTATGACAACCGGCCGCTCAAATTCGATGAGTTCTACCGGAAGGTCAACCAGGTCATCTTCACGAGCGCGACGCCGGGCGAATTCGAACGGGGGCGCTCGGCGCAGATCGTCGAACAGATCATCCGCCCGACGGGGCTCGTGGATCCGCTTGTGAGCGTTCGGCCGACCGAGGGACAGATCGACGATCTGCTTTCGGAGATCCACAAGCGCGTCGAGCGCAAGGAGCGCGTGCTCGTCACGACGCTCACCAAGCGCATGGCCGAGGATCTCACGGATTATCTCGAGGACCGCGGCGTCAAGGTGCGCTATATGCATTACGACGTCGACACGATGGAACGCATGGAGATCATCCGCGATCTTCGCCTCGGCGAATTCGACGTGCTCGTGGGCATCAACCTGCTGCGCGAAGGGCTCGATCTGCCCGAGGTGTCGCTCGTCGCCATCCTCGACGCGGACAAGGAGGGCTTTCTCCGCAGCGACACGTCGCTCGTGCAGACCATCGGCCGCGCGGCGCGCAACGCCGGGGGCGAGGTCATCATGTACGCCGATACCGTCACGGGCTCCATGCAGCGCGCCATCGAGGAGACGGCGCGCCGCCGCGAGATCCAGACGCAGTATAACACCGAGCACGGCATCACGCCGAAGACCATCGTCAAGGAGATCCGCGACGTGCTCGAGATCTCCTCAAAGGAAAAGGCGAAGGTCGACGGCAAGGGCCTTACAAAGCGCGAGCGGCTCGAGCTGATCGAACGCCTGCGCAAAGAGATGAAGCACGCGGCGCAGCTGCTGGAATTCGAATACGCCGCAGAGCTTCGCGACCGCATCGCAAAGCTCGAAAAAATGAGATAACAGACGGGGAAGAGAAACATGGCTAAGGATAAGATCGTCATCCGGGGCGCGCGCGTCCACAATTTGAAGAATATCGACCTCGAGATCCCGCGTGACAAGCTGATCGTCTTTACAGGGCTTTCCGGCTCGGGAAAATCATCGCTCGCGTTCGACACGATCTATGCCGACGGGCAGCGGCGCTATATCGAGAGCCTGTCGTCCTACGCGCGGCAGTTCCTCGGTCAGATGGAGAAGCCGGACGTCGATTCCATCGAGGGCCTGTCGCCCGCCATCTCCATCGACCAGAAAACGACGTCGAAAAACCCCCGTTCGACCGTCGGCACCGTCACGGAGATCTACGATTATCTGCGCCTGCTGTATGCCCGCATCGGCATACCGCATTGCCCCGTCTGCGGCCGGGAGATCCGCCAGCAGACGGTCGACCAGATGGTCGACGCCGTGCTGAAGCTGCCCGCCGGCGCGAAGTTTCAGATCCTCGCGCCCGTCGTGCGCGGGCGAAAGGGCGAGCACACGAAGGAATTCGAGGCGGCCGCCAAGAGCGGCTTTGTGCGCGCGCGCGTCGACGGCGACATTTACGATCTCGCCGAGGAGATCAGGCTCGACAAAAACAAGAAGCACAATATCGAGATCGTCGTCGACCGCCTTGTCATGGGGCCGGATATCACGGGCCGCCTGAGCGATTCCGTCGAGACGGCCGTCGCGCTTTCGGGCGGTCTCGTCATCGTCGACGTCATCGACGGCGAGGAGATGATGTTCTCCCAGAGCTATGCCTGTCCGGAGCATGGCGTCAGCGTCGAGGAGCTGACGCCCCGCATGTTCTCCTTCAACAATCCCTTCGGCGCGTGCGAAAAGTGCACGGGCCTCGGGACCTATCTGAAGGTGGATCCCGACCTTGTCATCCAGAACCGGAATCTGACCATCCGCGAGGGCGCGGTGAGCGCGTCCGGGTGGAGCTATTACGACGGCAGCATCGCCGCGATGTATTACGAGGCGCTTTCGAAGAAGTACGGCTTCTCGCTCGATGTGCCCGTCAAAAAGCTCCCGCAGGAGGCGGTCGACCGCATCCTGTACGGGACGAACGGCGAGATGCTCGATCTCAGGCGGGACAACGAATTCGGCTCGGCGAGCTATCGCGGGGCCTTCGAGGGCGTCGTCAACAATCTCGAGCGGCGCTTCCGCGAGACGAACAGCGAGTGGGCGCGCGACGAGATCCAGAGCTATATGAGCGAGATCGACTGCCCCGAGTGTCACGGCCAGCGCCTCAAGCCGACGTCGCTCGCCGTCACCGTCGGCGGGAAGAACATCATGGAGCTGTCCGCGATGCCGGTGAACGATCTGCTCGGCTTCTTCGACGAGGTCCGCCTGACCGACCGCGAGATGCTCATCGGCGAGCGCGTCATCAAGGAGATCCGCGCGCGGCTCGGCTTCCTCAAAAACGTCGGGCTCGAGTATCTCTCGCTCTCCCGGGCGGCGGCGACGCTGTCGGGCGGCGAGAGCCAGCGCATCCGGCTTGCGACGCAGATCGGCTCGTCGCTCATGGGCGTGCTGTATATCCTCGACGAGCCGAGCATCGGCCTGCACCAGCGGGACAATGCGAAGCTCATCGCCACGCTGCGGAACCTGCGCGACATGGGCAACACGCTCATCGTCGTCGAGCACGACGAGGACACCATGCGCGCGGCGGACTATATCGTCGATGTCGGCCCCGGCGCGGGCGTCAACGGCGGCGAGATCGTCTGCGCCGGTACGATCGACGACATCATCGCCTGCGACCGCTCGCTGACGGGGCAGTATCTCTCGGGAAAGAAAACGATCAAGGTGCCGAAAGAGCGCCGCGCGGGCAACGGACACGACCTGATCGTGCGCGGCGCCGCGCAGAACAATCTCAAGAAGATCGACGTGCGGTTCCCGCTCGGGACCTTCACCTGCGTCACCGGCGTCTCCGGCTCGGGCAAATCATCGCTCGTCAACGACATCCTTTATAAAAAGCTCAGCGCCGATCTCAACGGCGCGAAATCCCGCCCCGGCGCGTTCGACAGCATCGAGGGCATGGAGTATCTCGACAAGGTCATCGGCATCGACCAGTCGCCCATCGGGCGCACGCCGCGCTCCAATCCGGCGACCTATATCGGACTGTTCACCATGATCCGCGACGTCTTCGCGCAGACCAACGAAGCGAAGATCCGCGGCTTCGGGCCGGGCCGCTTTACCTTCAACATCAAGGGCGGGCGCTGCGAGGCCTGCCAGGGCGACGGCATCATCAAGATCGAGATGCACTTTCTGCCCGACATTTACGTCCCGTGCGAGGTGTGCAAGGGCCGCCGGTACAACCGCGAGACGCTCGAGGTCAAATTCAAGGGCAAGAGCATCTATGACGTGCTCGAGATGACCGTGGAGGAGGCGCTTCCGTTTTTTGAGAATTTCCCGGCGATCCACAGGAAGATCAAGACGCTGTACGATGTCGGCCTGAGTTACATCAAGCTCGGCCAGTCGTCGACGACGCTGTCGGGAGGGGAAGCGCAGCGCGTCAAGCTCGCCGCCGAGCTGTCGAAGCGCGGAACGGGGAAGACGGTCTATATCCTCGACGAGCCGACGACTGGCCTGCACACGGCCGACGTGCACCGCCTCATCAAGGTGCTCCAGAAGCTCGTCGACGCGGGCAACACCGTCCTCGTCATCGAGCACAATCTCGACATCATCAAAACGGCCGACTATCTCATCGACCTCGGGCCGGAGGGCGGCGACCGGGGCGGCTATATCGTGGCGGAGGGAACGCCGGAGCAGGTGGCGGCGAATCCGCGCTCCTACACGGGGCAGTATCTGAAGCCGCTGCTCGGCTGAGCGCGCGCGGCGCCGGCTCGAATTGGCATTGTACAAGCATGTCAAAAGATGATATAATCAAACCATAGAAATAAGGAATTGTTAGAAGCGGGGGTGTACGATACGGACGCGACAGATAAAAACACGCAGCCGGACGCCTCCGTTTTTTGTTCGCGGCTCAAAGAGCTGCATGCGGCGGGGAAAACGCCGCTTTGTTATATCCGCACATTCGGCTGTCAGCAGAACGTCAGTGACAGCGAGCGCATGGCGGGACTGCTTGCGCGCTGCGGCTATGAGATGACGGACAATTCGCGCCAGGCCGATCTCATCGTATTCAACACCTGCGCGGTCCGGGAGCACGCGGAGTTCCGCGTGTTCGGCAATGTCGGCGCGCTCAAAAAGCAGAAGGAGGACAACCCCTCGCTGCTCATCGCCGTCGGCGGATGCATGGTCGAACAGCCGCAGGTCGCGAAGAAGCTCGCGCAGACGTTCCCCTTTGTGGACATCATCTTCAACACCAACGAGCTGCAGCGCCTGCCGGAGCACATCGTGCGCCGCCTCGAGACGCGGCGCAGCGTAATGGCCGCGGACTGCGCGGATTATTCCATCCGGGAGGACGTGCCCGTGCTGCGCGACCGCAGCTACCGCGCTTTTGTGCCGGTGATGTACGGCTGCGACAATTTCTGCACCTACTGCGTCGTGCCGTTCGTGCGCGGGCGGGAGCGTTCGCGCGCGAGCGCCGACGTCGTGGAGGAATGCCGGCGGGCGGCCGGCGACGGCTTCCGGGAGATCATGCTGCTCGGGCAGAACGTCAATTCCTACGGGCGCAAGCTCGGGGAGGAGATCAATTTTTCCGAATTGCTGCGGCGCGTCGACGCCATCGAGGGCGATTTCAGGATACGGTTCATGACGTCGCATCCGAAGGACGCGACGCACGAGCTGTTCGACACCATTGCGGCCTGCGGCAAGCTCAGCCGCCATATCCACCTGCCCGTGCAGTCGGGCAGCGACGCGATCCTCAAAAAGATGAACCGGCGCTACACGGCGGAGGATTATCTCGCGCTCATCGATTACGCCAAAAAGACGATCCCCGGCGTGACGTTTTCAAGCGACATCATCGTCGGCTTCCCCGGCGAGACGGAGGCCGATTTCAGAGCGACGCAGGCGCTGGTCGACGCGGTCGGCTACCGCTCGCTGTTCACCTTCATCTTCTCGCCCCGCGCGGGCACGGCGGCCGCCGCCATGCCGGACAATACGTCGCACGAGACGAAGACGCGGCGCATCGCGGAGCTCATCGCCCAGCAGGACGCCATCTCGGCGCGCCAGGACGCGGCGCTCGTGGGCGGCACCCGCCGCGCGCTCGTCATCGCGCAGCTCTCGGAAAACGAATACGAGGCGCGGCTCGACGACAACTCGGCGGTCACCGTGGAGGGCCCGTGCACGGTCGACACGTACGCGGACATCGTCATCACGGCGGCGGAAAAGAAACGATTATACGGAAAGGCAATAAAGAAATGATACAGAACGACGCGATCATCAATATGGCGAAGGCGCTCGCGCGCGCCATCCAGCTCGACAAGCGCTATCTCGCGCTCGACGCGGCGCGCACGGAAAACGACGGCAACGCTGCGCTGCAGGACGCCATCGGCCGCTTCAACCTCGCGAAGATGAACCTCAACAACGCGCTCAGCGCGCAGCCGGCGGACGAGGACAAGATCAAGCAGTACAACACGGAGATGCAGCAGGCGTATGCCGACATCATGTCGATGGACGGCATGACGAAATACCAGCAGGCCAAGACGGACGTCGAGTCCATGGTCACGTATATCAACGCCATCATCACGACCGCCGTCAACGGCGGCGATCCCGACACGGTCGAGCAGCCCGCGTCGTGCACCGGAAGCTGCGAGAGCTGCGGCGGCTGCCATTGAGGCACGGTTGAGCCGGACCGGAAAAGAAAGAGAAAAGGGTACGGAGCAATGGCATTTCCTGCGAACACGGCAAAACTCTCCCCGATGATGAAACAGTACCTGGCGATAAAAGAGCAGCACATGGATGAGCTGCTCTTCTATCGCCTCGGCGATTTTTATGAGATGTTTTTCGACGACGCGGTGACCGCGTCCCGCGAGCTGGAGCTCGTGCTGACGGGCCGCGACTGCGGACTGCCGGAACGCGCGCCCATGTGCGGCGTGCCCTTCCACAGCTACGAGGGCTATGTCGCGCGGCTCATTGCGAAGGGCTACAAGGTCGCCATCTGCGAGCAGATGGAGGATCCGGCGCTCGCCAAGGGCATCGTCGAGCGCAGCATCATCCGCATCGTGACCCCGGGCACCGTGACCGACAGCTGCATGCTCAGCGAGGGAAAGAACAATTACATCTGCTGTCTGTATCTCGGCAAAGACGGCTTCGGGGCGAGCTTTGCGGACATTTCGACGGGCGTCGCCTACGTCACCGAAACGGACGCGCGCTTTGCGGCGGCGGGCGACGAGCTCGCGCGCTTCGAGCCGAGCGAGATCCTCTGCAACGGCGCTGCGTTCGCGGACGAGACCTTCGCCGAACAGGTGCGCCGCAGCTTCGGCTACCGGCCGTTTCTGCTGTACGACGGCTATTTCGATCCAGACGCCGCGAAAAATTACATCGCGAAGCAGTTTGACGCCGACCAGACGCAGCCGCTGACGCAGTTCCGCCGCGGCTATGCGGCGCAGTCGCTCGGCGCGCTGCTCAAATACGTCGAGGAGACGCAGTTCCACGGCGCGGTGCGCCTCGTGGAGCTCAGAACCTACCGCTGTGTGCAGTATCTTTCCGTCGGCGCGGCTGCGCGCCGGAATCTCGAGCTGACGCAGACGCTGCGCGCGGGAGAACGGCGCGGCAGCCTGCTGTGGGTCATCGACCGCACGGTCACGGCGTCGGGAAAGCGCACGCTGCGCGCCATGCTCGAGAAGCCCCTCGTCGACGTCGCGGCCATCAACGAGCGCCTCGACGCGGTCGGGGAGCTGTACGGCGACCCCATCGGCCTGTCGAAGCTGCGCGCCGCCCTCGACGGCATCTTCGATATCGAGCGGCTCATGACCCGCATCATTTACCGCAGCTGCACGCCGCGCGACCTGCGCTCGTTTGCCGAGACGTGCCGCAAGATCGCGGCGCTCAAACAGACGGCGGCGGAGCTGAAGACGCCGCTGCTGGGCAGCCTGCGGGAGCAGCTGTGCGATTTGTCGGATCTCGAGCAGAAGATCGACGCCATGATCGCCGAGGATCCGCCCGCGCTGCTCAAGGACGGCGGCTATATCCGCTTCGGCTACGATCCGAACGTCGACGAACTGCGGTCCCTCGTCAGCAACAGCAAGGCATATATCGCGCGGCTGGAGGTCTCGCTGCGCGACAAGACCGGCATCAAAAACCTGCGCGTCGGCTACAACCGGGTGTTCGGGTATTACATAGAGGTGTCCAAAAACAGCGCCGACAGCGTCCCGGAGAGCTTCATCCGCAAACAGACGCTCGCGAACGGCGAGCGCTACATCAACGAGGAGCTCAAGGAGCTCGAGACGAAGATCCTCAGCGCCGGCGAGCGGCTCAACATGCTCGAGCGGCAGCTCTACGAGGAACTGCTGCATTTTCTCGAGCTGTCCGTCAAGCGCGTGCAGCAGACGGCGGCGGCCGTCGGGTATATCGACGCCCTCGGCGCCTATGCGGCGCTCGCGCGCGAGAACAATTACTGCCGCCCGCGCGTCGATGACAGCGGCGAGATCGTCATCCGCAACGGGCGGCACCCCGTCGTCGAAAAGGTCATCGACGGAGAGCTGTATGTGCCGAACGACACGCTGCTCGACAGGGGCGACAACCTTGTGAATCTCATCACCGGCCCCAACATGGCCGGAAAATCGACCTATATGCGCGCGACGGCCCTCATCGTGCTGCTCGCGCAGATGGGCAGCTTTGTGCCCGCGGCGGACGCGAAGATCGGTGTCGTCGACGCCATCTATACGCGCGTTGGCGCGTCCGACGACCTGTTCGCGGGCGATTCGACGTTCATGGTCGAAATGAAGGAGGTCGCCGAGATCCTGCGCAGCGCGACGAAGCGCAGCCTCATCATTCTCGACGAGATCGGACGCGGCACGTCGACCTACGACGGCATGAGCATCGCGCGCGCCGTCGTGGAGGAGATCTGCCGCAAGGGCGGCATCGGCGCGAAGACGATGTTCGCGACGCATTATCATGAGCTCACGGAGATGGACGGCGATTTCGCCAACATCAAGAATTACAATATCGCCGTAAAAAAGCGCGGCGACGACATCACGTTCCTGCGCCGCATCGTGCGCGGCCCCGCGGACGACAGCTACGGCATCGAAGTCGCAAAGCTCGCCGGCTTGCCGGAATCGGCGATCTCGCGGGCGAAGGAGGTCCTCGCTTCCATCGAAGCGCGCGCGGGCGAGCCGGTGCGCCGGCGGCAGCCCGAGCAGAAGACGGACGCGGCGGGGGAGATCCTGCGCGCGCTCGAGGGCCTGCACATCGAGAGTCTGACGCCCATCGAGGCGATGTATACGCTCAACGATCTCAAAAAGCTCGCCGAAAAGCGGGAAGAGGAAGAGTAAATGCCGATCCGTGTTCTTGAAAAAAGCGTCTGCGAGCAGATCGCCGCGGGGGAAGTCGTCGAACGGCCCGCCTCGGTGGTCAAGGAGCTCGCGGAGAACGCCATCGACGCCGGCGCCACGTCGGTCGAGATCGAGCTGCGCCGCAGCGGCCTCGAGCTCATCCGCGTGAGCGACAACGGCTGCGGCATCGCGCGCGGCGAAGTCCGAACGGCTTTCCTTCGCCATGCGACGAGCAAGATCAGCACGGCGGCCGATCTCGAGGCCATCGCCACGCTCGGCTTCCGCGGCGAGGCCCTCGCGGCCATCTGCGCTGTCGCGCGCGTGCGGCTGGTGACAAAGCGCCGGGACGACGAGCTCGCGACGGCGTACGGCATCGAGGGCGGCGAGGAGACGGAGCTCACCGAGACGGGCGCGCCGGACGGCACGACCCTCTATGTCCGCGACCTCTTTTACAATACGCCCGCGCGCATGAAGTTTTTGAAAAAAGACGTACACGAGGGGAACGCCGTGCAGGACGTCGTCGAGCAGCAGGCGCTCGCGCACCCGGAGGTCGCCTTCCGGCTGCTGCGCGACGGCCGCACCGCTTTTTCGAGCCCCGGCACGGGGGATCTGCGGGCCGCGGTCTACAGCGTTTTCCCGCGCGAGGCGGCGGACAACCTCGTCGAGCTGATCTACGACACCGACAGCGCCGCCGTCCGGGGCTTCGTCACGCGGCCCGGCTACGCGCGGGCATCGCGCGGGTATCAGTTCGTATTTGTCAACGGGCGGTTCGTCAAGTCGCGCGGCATCTGCGCGGCGGCGGAGGAAGCCTGCCGCGGTCTTGTGATGGCGGGGAAATATCCCTGCTTCGCGCTCGAGCTGACGGTGCCCTACGGCGATGTCGACATCAATGTGCATCCCGCCAAGACGGAGGTCCGCTTCCGCAGCGAACGCGCCGTCACGTCGGCCGTCTATGCGGCCGTCAAATCGGCGGTCACGGGCGCGGCGGTGCAGGGAACGGCGCAGCGCGCGCAGGAGCCTCTGCTGACGCCGGACAAGACGCCCGTGCGCGCCGCCGTTTTGCCGCGGGAGGGCAATTCGACGTCCTTCGCGGCGCCGACGGCGGATACTGGAAGGGCCGGGCGGAAAAGCGAGAGCTTTCTCGATTTCTGGCCGCAGACGGATGAAATGCAGCCGCTGCCGGGCAGCCGCGGCGCCGTTCTCGCGCAGCCCGGCGCGATGTCTGCGAAAATGCCCGAGGCCCCGCCGGCCGACGGCGAAGAAACGGCGGCGTCCGGCGCGTTTTACAGACAGACGGGCGGCGTCCCGCAGCCGGAGCCGTTCATCCCGCAGCAGACCGCCCTCGAGGAGAAGCAGACGCCCATCACGGTGCTCGGCGAGCTGTTCGACACCTATATCGTCGCGCAGTACGGCGACAAAGCGCTGTTCGTCGACAAACACGCGGCGCACGAACGGCTGCTCTTCGAACAGATCAAGGGCGAAGACATCGAGAAGCTCCGGCAGGTGCTGCTCGAGCCGGTCGTGATCACGCTGCCGGCGGCGGAAAAGACGGCGCTGCTCGAAAACGGCGCGCTGCTCGAGGGCCTCGGCTTCGTCGTCGAGGATTTCGGCGGCAGAGAGGTCTGCGCGCGGGAGCTGCCGACATATTTCCCCCTCGCGGCAGCGGCGGACGCGATCGAGAAGATCGCGGACAGGCTTTGCTCGCTGTCGGAGGATCTTACGACGGAGGAGCGCGAATGGCTCATCCACTCGGTCGCATGCCGCGCGGCGATCAAAGCGGGAAGCAGCACGACGCGGTATGAGCTGCAGCAGCTGTGCGAGCAGATCATGCGCGCGGACGTGCCGAAGTTCTGCCCGCACGGACGGCCCGTGTATTTTACAATGGACAAGAAGGAGTTTGAGAAGCGCTTTGGCAGGATATAGCGGCGACAAAATATCGCTGCTCGTCGTCGCGGGGCCGACCGCCTCGGGAAAGACGGCGGCGGCGATCGAAGCGGCCCGCCTGCTCGGCGGGGAGATCGTGTCCGCTGATTCTATGCAGATCTACCGCGGCCTCGATATAGGCACGGCAAAGCCGACGCCCCCGCAGCTCGCCGCCGTGCCGCATCACATGATCGACATACGGGACCCGCAGGACGCCTACAGCGCCGCGGACTACGCACGCGACGCGAACGCCGCGATCGACGGCATCCTTTCGCGCGGACACGTCCCCATCGTCTGCGGCGGCACGGGATTCTACATCGAAGCGCTCGTATCCGGCGTGGAATTCGCGGCGCAGCCCGACGGCGGCGCGCTTCGCGAACAGGTGCGCGGGGACTGGGAGCAGCGCGGCACGCAGGCGATGCTCGGCGAGCTTGCCGGCGCCGATCCCGAATATGCGCGCACGCTCCATCCGAACAACGTCAAGCGCATCCTGCGCGCAGTGGAAAAGCTGCGGGCGACGGGCATGACGCAGGCGCAGCTCGCCGAGGCGTCGCACCGCGCGGAAAGCCGCTTCCGCTGCCATTACGCCGTGCTGTCGCCGCCGCGGGATACGCTGTATGCGCGCATCGACGCCCGCGCGGGCGAGATGCTGCGCGCGGGGCTGCTCGGCGAAGCGCGGTATGTTTACGACAACCGGGACCGCTTCGCGACGGCGCGCGACGCGATCGGCTACAAGGAATTCTTCGGGTATTTCAGCGGCGAACAGACGCTCGAAGAATGCGCGGACGCGCTGCGGCAGGCGTCGCGGCGCTATGCGAAACGGCAGCTGACGTGGTTTCGCCGCGTCCGCGGCGCCGTGTGGTATGAGGCGGCGGACAAAATGCCGCAGGCACTTGCGCAGGAGCTCGCGGACGGCTTTCGCCGGATCGCAGAAAGATAGAAAGAAAAGAAAGAAAACAGGAGGAGCTTACCGTGAAGACCATCAATCTGCAGGACGTATTTCTCAACCAGGCCAGGAAGGAAAAGATCCCGGTGACGATCTATCTGACGAACGGATTCCAGTTCCGCGGCGTCGTCAAGGGATTCGACAGCTTCACCGTTGTGCTCGACAGTGAGGGACGGCAGAATCTCGTCTACAAACACGCCATATCGACCATCACCCCCTCCAAATTCATCTCGCTGCTCGACCAGGAGCTGAGTGACCAGAACAACGAACAGAATCATGACTAAGAAGATCGTGCGGACCGCGGCGGTGCTGCTCGCGGTGCTTGTGCTCGTCTATTTTGCCTTTCAGATCTACATGATGGCATATCCGAGCTATAAGACGTCGGTCGCGACCGTTTCGGGCGTTTCGAGCGGTTACCGGACGACGGGCATCGCCGTGCGGGACGAGACGATCATCGACGTGGAGACCGACGGCGTGCTCAATTACCTCGTCGACGACGGCGAAAAAGTCGGCAAGGACGCGCGCGTCGCCGAGGTCTACGCGACGAGCGACGCCGCGATCAGGAATCTGCGGCTGGAGCTGCTCAAAAAGGAATACACGCTGCTGAAAAACACGGCGGATTCCGGCAGAACGGCGGGCACGAACATCGAGTCGCTGACCACCGGGCTGTACGACGGATTGTCGTCGCTGTCGGGGGACATCTCCCGCGGCGATTATGCCGCCGTCACGCAGATGCGCACACAGATCCTTGAACTTCTCAACAGCTTTTACATCACCTCCGGCAGCGCGCTGTCCCTCGACGCGCGGCTGTCCGCGCTCGACGCCGAGATCCAGTCGATCGAAGCGGAGGATATCGCGCCCGAAAGCTATATTTCGACGCCGCAGGAGGGCTATTTTGTCTCCCGCACAGACGGCTACGAGACGCTCATCAACAAACAGAGCGTGGTGCAGATGACGCCCGCGCAGCTGTCGGAATTGCTGGCCGCGGATGCGCCGCAGCCCGCCGCCGGCTGCCGGATCATCAGCGGCTATAAATGGTACTTCGCGTTTGTCGCGGATCCCTCCGTCGCCGGCAATTTTTCGCAGGGGGATACGATCTCGCTCGCCTTCGATTATTCTTCCGTCCGCATCCACGACGCCGTCGTCGCCGCCGTCGTGCCGGATGAAAGCGGGCGGGCGACCGTCGTGCTGCGGTGCGACGAGCTGACGTCGGCGATGGCGGTGCTGCGCGTCGAGCAGGCGACCATCACCTTCCGCGATTACACGGGCATCCGCATCGACCGCTCGGCGCTGCACATCGAAGACGGCGTCGTCGGCGTTTATGTGAAATACGGCTCGACCGTCGAATTCCGCAAGGTCGATCCCGTTTATGAAACGCAGGACTACATCATCTCGCACGCCTACACCGGCAGCTCCGATTATGTCAGTCTGTACGACGAAATCATCACGCAGGGACGCGACCTTTATGTCGGCAAGGAGCTTGGGAACGGGTAAAGTGTCGGTTGACATTGATATTAAAATATTAGATAATAATAAATAAGGTTTTAAAGCGAAAAGCAAGAAAACGGAGGAACTGGTTATGGGCTTCAAGGACTGGTTAAACGACGTATTTATCGGAAAAGACGACGAAGACGACGGCTACGAACCCGACGAAGTGGGAGCGCCCGACGAAGACGACGAGCTGCCGAAAAGGACGAAAAAGGTGACCCCGTCGGATACAAAGAAGCACGATAACAAGATCGTCAACATCAATGCGACAACGCAGCTCGAGGTCGTGCTCGTCAAGCCCGAGCGCTTCGACGACGCGAGCAGCATTGCGGATCACCTCAACAACAAGCGCACGGTCGTGCTCAATCTTGAATCGACAAGCAAGGAGATCTCCCGCCGCCTGGTCGATTTTCTCAGCGGCGTCGCCTATGCCAACAACGGGCAGATCAAGCGCGTCGCGAACAGCACCTTCATCATCACGCCGTACAATGTCGGCGTCATGGGAGATCTGCTCGACGAACTGGAGAACAGCGGCGTTTATTTTTAAACAAGAGAAACGATACGGAGGGTAAGAATGTTTACACCGAAAGAGATCCGGGATACGGTCTTTGACAAGGCCGTGCGCGGCTACAACACCGATGACGTCGATGCGTTCCTCTCCCAGCTGGCGGATCAGATCGAAACGCTCGAGGCGGACAAGAGCGACGCCGAGAGCAAAATGATGATGCTCGCGGAAAAGCTCGAAGCCTACCGCAAGGACGAGGACACCCTGCGCTCCGCGCTCATCACGTCCGAGCGCCTCAAGGAAGCCGTGCTCACCGAAGCGCGCCAGAAATCCGAGATCCTCGTCAATGACGCCCAGATGAAGGCCGACCAGATCACGAGCGCAGCCAACCAGCAAGTCGAGAAGGAAGAAGAAGCCTACGACACGCTGAAAAAAGAGATCGCCGCCTTTAAGCACGACGTGCTGGGCATGTACAAGAAGCACCTCGAATTGCTCAACGACCTGCCGGAGGACGACGCGGCCGCCGAGCCCGAGGAGGAGCCGCAGCAGGCGGACGAGACGCCCGCAGCGCCGGAAGTGAAGGAGCCTGTCGTCCCGAAGGCCGCGGAGGCCGTCATCGAGGAAGACATGGAGCCGGCAGCCGCGGAAGAACCGGCCAAGGAAGCGCAGACCGATCTTTTTGCGAATTTCACGAGCGAAGCGCCCGACGACAAAGAAGACAAAGAAGATAAAAAGGAAGACGAGATGGAGACCCGTTTCGGAAAGCTCGATTTCGGCGATCATTTTACTTTCGACAAATAAACGCATAGGAGTGACCCCAATTGCCACAGGATTACAACAGCACGCTGAATCTGCCGAAAACGGATTTCCAGATGCGCGCCTCGCTGCCCCAGCGCGAGCCGGACTGGCTCGCCGACTGGTATAAGAGAGACCTGTACCACGCCATTGTCGAATACAACAAGGACAAGCCGCTGTACGTTCTGCACGACGGCCCGCCCTATGCGAACGGCAATATCCATATGGGCACGGCGATGAACAAGGTCCTCAAGGACATCATCATCCGCTACAAAAACCTCAACGGTTTTTGCGCGCCGTACATCCCCGGCTGGGATACGCACGGGCTGCCCATCGAACAGAAGGCGCTCAAAAAGCTCGGCGCGGACAAGAACACGCTGTCGAAGCTCGACATCCGCAAAAGCTGCAAGGAGTTCGCGCTGTCCTTCGTCGACATCATGACGGAGCAGTTCAAACGCCTCGGCGTGCTCGGCGACTGGGAAAATCCTTACGTCACCCTCAAACCGGAATTCGAAGCCGTACAGATCAAGATCTTCGGCGAGATGGCCAAGAAGGGCTATATCTACAAGGGGCTCAAGAGCGTCTACTGGTGCCCCAACTGCGAAACGGCGCTCGCCGAGGCCGAGATCGAGTATGCCGACGATCCCTGCAAGTCCATTTATGTCCGCTTCAAGGTGGATGAGGATCCGAACGGCGTGCTGAAGAAGGCGGGCGTTCCGCTGGACAGGACCTACTTCGTCATCTGGACGACGACGACATGGACGCTGCCCGCGAACGTCGCGGTGTGCGTCCATCCCGAGTACGACTACGCGGTGACCGACGTCGGCGGCATGTATTATATCGTCGCCGAGGCGCTGCAAAAGGAAGTCATGGCGGCCGCCGGCATCGCCGACTACAAGACGGTCGCGACGATCCGCGGCGATGAGCTCGAGCGCATGTGGGTTCGGCACCCCTTCCTTGACCGCCGCTCGCTCGTCATCAAGGACGAGTACGTCACGCTTGACACCGGCACGGGCATCGTACATATCGCGCCCGGCCACGGCGTCGAGGATTTCGACATCGTCGCAAAGAATTATCCCGAGCTGCCCGTGCTCGTGCCCGTCGACGGCAAGGGCGTTCTCACCGCGGAAGCGGGGCAGTTCGCGGGGCTTAAAACGAGCGACGCCAACAAGGTCATCTTCGATTATCTGCGCGGCACGGGGGACATTATCGCGTACAAGGACATCGTCCACCAGTACCCGCACTGCTGGCGCTGCAAGGAGCCCATCCTGTTCCGCGCGACGGAGCAGTGGTTCTGCTCGGTCGAAGGGTTCCGGGATGACACGATCAAGGCGATCGACGGCGTCACCTGGACGCCCGCATGGGCGAAGGAGCGCATCACCGGAATGGTCCGCGACCGCAACGACTGGTGCATTTCGCGTCAGCGCACGTGGGGCGTGCCGATCCCGGCGTTCTACTGTACGAAATGCGGAAAATATCACATCACGGACGAGAGCATCAACGCCGTTTCCGAGCTGTTCCGGAAGGAAGGCTCCGACGCGTGGTATACCCATGAGGCGAATGAGATCCTGCCGGCAGGCACGAAGTGCGAGGAATGCGGCGGCACCGAGTTCGTCAAGGACAACGACATCATGGACGTGTGGTTCGACTCCGGCTCATCGCATATGGCCGTGCTCGAACAGCGCGAAAACTCCAAATGGCCGTGCGACCTCTATCTCGAGGGCTCGGATCAGTACAGAGGCTGGTTCCAGAGCTCGCTGCTGACGTCGGTCGCCTGCCGCGGCGTCGCGCCCTACAAAGCGGTCCTCAGCCACGGCTGGGTCGTCGACGGGGAAGGGCGCAAGATGTCGAAATCCCTCGGCAACGGCATCGAACCGAAGGAGATCATCGACCAGTACGGCGCGGATATCCTGCGGCTGTGGGTCGCGTCGAGCGATTATCAGGCGGACGTGCGCATTTCCAAGGAGATCCTCAAGCAGCTGTCCGAGGCCTACAGGAAGCTGCGCAACACGGCGCGCTTCATCCTCGGCAATATCGGCGATTTCGACCCCGATACCGACAGCGTATCCTTCGACAAACTCGAGGAGATCGACCTGTGGGCGCTCAGCCGCCTAAACGACACGATCGCGGCCGTTCGCAAAGCGTACGACGAATATGAATTCCACGCCGTCTATCACACGCTGCACAATTTCTGCGTCGTCGACATGAGCAACTTTTACCTCGACGTCCTCAAGGACAGGCTGTACGTCGAAAAGCCCGACAGCGCTACGCGCCGCGCCGCACAGACGACGATCTACATGATCCTGACGGCGATCGCCCGCATGCTCGCGCCCATCCTCCCGTTCACGATGGAGGAGGTGTGGTCCTTCCTGCCGAAGTCGAAGTCGTTCCGCTATGAAACGATCATGATGAACGATTTCCCGCAGGCGGCCGCGATCGATTTCGACGAAGCGCGCGCGCAGAAATGGGAGAAGCTGCATGCCGTGCGCGACGACGCCAAAAAGGCGCTTGAGGAAGCGCGCAACGCCAAGCTGATCGGCGCGTCGCTGGAGGCCCTCGTCGTGCTCCACGCGAAGGACAGGGCGCTGTATGAGTTCCTCAGCGTCAACCGGGCGATCCTGCCCACGATCCTCATCACGTCCGCGGTCGATATCGTCAACGACGACGCGGGTGAGACCAGGGGAGAGCTTGTCGGCGTGGATGTCCGCAAGGCGCCCGGCGACAAATGCGAACGCTGCTGGGGATACAGCGACACAGTCGGAAAAAATGAAAAGCACCCGACGCTGTGCGCCCGCTGCGCCGCCATCATAGGCTAAAGGAAAAGCAAGCGTATAGCGGTGTTTTCGCAACACCGCTATATTTTCAATCGAGGAGAACGTATGGTATCCACGGCGATTATCATTTTGCTGCTTGTCGCGCTCGATCGCGCATCCAAGATCTTTGCGGCGGCCCTGCTCGCGGGCAAGGGCACGGTGGAGATTCTGCCCGGCGTGCTCGGCCTGTACCTTCTTGAGGGAGGGAACACGGGCGCGGCGTTCGGCATGTTCAGGGGGAGCACGCTCATCCTCATCCTCCTCACCGCCGTCGTCCTCATCGGGATCCTGTATTGCCTTTTTTGCAGGGAGTTTTCGTCGAAGCTGATGAAAGCGGCGGCGATGCTCGTTGCGGCGGGCGGCGTGGGAAACCTTTACGACCGCATCGTCTACGGCTATGTGACGGATTTTTTCCGTTTTCTGTTCATGGAGTTCCCGATCTTTAACGTCGCCGACTGCTTCGTCACGGTCGGCGCGGCGCTCGTCGTGCTCTATGTGCTCATCGCGCCGAAGGATGAACCGCTTTTCAAAAGCCGCGCGCGGAACGACAAGACCGATGGATGAGCGGCAGCTGTACAGCTTCACCGCCGCCGTCGAAGACGAGGGCGAGCGGCTCGACGCCTTCCTCGCCGAGAACATGTGCGCGGACGACGAGGCGCTGTACACGCGCTCATATCTGCAAAAGTGCATCGAGCAGGGGAATGCGGCCGTCGACGGCCGCGCCGCGAAGAAGAACCAGCGCCTTCGCGCGGGCCAGCGCGTGACGCTCGAAGCGTCGCCGCCCCGGGAGCTCGCGGCGCTGCCGCAGGACATCCCGCTGCGCATCGTCTATGAGGATGACAGCCTCGTCGTTGTCGACAAGCCGAAGGGGATGGTCGTCCATCCCGCGCCCGGCAATCCCGACGGCACGCTCGTCAACGCGCTGCTGTGGCACTGCGGCGGATCGCTGTCCGGCATCAACGGGGTGCTGCGCCCCGGCATCGTCCACCGCATCGACAAGGATACGAGCGGACTGCTGGTCGTCGCAAAGAACGATGCGGCGCATCTTGCGCTGTCGCAGCAGATCGCGGCGCACACGGTGACCCGCCGGTATCAGGCGGTCGTCCACGGCGTTCTGGAGCAGACCGAGGGAACGATCGACGCGCCCATCGGGCGCAGCGAAAAGGATCGAAAAAAATATTGCGTGACGCAGAAGAACGCCAAGCGCGCCGTCACGCATTTCCATCTGATAACGGCCTTTGAGCGCTATTCCCACGTCGAGCTGCGGCTCGAGACCGGCCGCACCCACCAGATCCGCGTGCATATGGCCTATATCGGCCATCCGGTGGCGGGCGACGCGGTATACGGGCCGAAGAACACGCCGGCAAAGCTCAACGGCCAATGTCTGCACGCGGGCGTGCTGGGTTTCGTCCACCCCGTCACGGGGGAATACATGGAGTTTGAGAGCCCGCTGCCCCCTTATTTTACGGAATTTCTCGCGCAGCTCTGACGGAGGAAAAGATGGCATCCAAATACAGCGATATGCTCGTGGTCTCCGACATGGACGGCACGCTCCTGCAGGCGGGCTACGGCATTCCGAAAGAGAATATCGATGCGATCGACGCCTTTGTGAAAAAGGGCGGCCTGTTTACCGTTGCGACGGGCCGCAGCATCGAGTCCGTCGGCAAATACATCGACTGGCTGCATTTTTCCGCGCCGGCGATCCTGTGCAACGGGGGACTGATCTACGATTACGGCGAGCAGAAAATTTTGTTCGAACGCGTGCTGGAGCCACAGGCAAAGGACATCGTCCACGACGTCATGGCGCAATTCCCCGATATGGGCATCGAGATCCACATCGCCGGGAAGATCGTCGCCGTGCGCATGAACGAATGCATCCTCAACCACACGGCGCTCGAGCACATTTCCTTTACGCTGCGGGATATCGAGACCGTCGGCGACCGCTGGAACAAGGTTTTCTTTTCGGATGAGCCGCAGAAGATCGCCGCGCTGAAAAAGTATGTCGACGAACAGTGCCGGCTGGATGAGAAATACGCGCAGTTCGACTATTTTCTCACCGGGCCCACGAAATACGAGCTGGTGCCCAAGGGGATCAACAAAGGGGACGGCCTGCGGATGCTCGCGAAGCTCATGGGCATCGACATCAAAAAGACGGTCGCCATCGGCGATTTCGACAACGATATACCGATGCTCGAAGCCGCCGGCTGCGCGGTCGCGGTCGCGGACGCGCTGCCCGAGGTGCGCGCCATGGCCGATATGACCGTCGGCTCCTGCCTGCAGGGCGGCGTCGGCGAGCTGCTCGATTCCATCGATGATATCTGCGACGGCTATATGCAGCTGAAGCTCGAGCTATGAACAGATGGTATCTGCTGCTGCTGGCGTTTACCGTTGCGGCGATGGTGCTGCTGATCGTTTTCAATTATCTGATCTACATGTGAGGGGGGTCCACTGATGGAGATAGACATTCGCGAGATCGCGGGGCGCGTGCGCGGACTGCGGGAGCTCATGGAAATACCGACCGCAGAGATGGCGAAAAAGCTTGAAATGAGCGAGGCAGATTATCTCGCCCGGGAATCGGGGAAAACCGATTTTTCCGTCACTTTCCTTTCAAAATGCGCCAATGTGTTCGGCGTGGATCTCATCGAGCTGATGACGGGCGAGCCCCCGAAGCTGTCCTTTTACACGGTCGTGCGCGCCGGGAAGGGACTGCCGCTCGAGCGGCGCAGCGGGTTCAAATACCAGCACCTCGCGCCCGTGTTCAAGGATAAAAAGATGGAGCCGTTCCTCGTCGTCGCGCCCTATAAGGCGCAGGAGCAGGACAAGCCCATCGAGCTGTCGACGCACAAGGGGCAGGAGATGGACTACATCCTCAGCGGACAGCTGAAGGTCGTGCTCGGCGGCCGCACGGAGCTGCTCGGGCCGGGGGACACGATCTATTACGATTCGGAGAACAAGCACGGCATGATCGCGGCGGGCGGTGCGGACTGCACGTTCCTCGCGATCCTGTACAGTGAAAAGGAATAAATGGACGACAAGGCGAGACAGGAAAATTTCGAGCGCATACGCGCAGGACTGGAAGCGCAGGGCTGGAAGGGAGCGCAGCACACGATCTCGATCCTGCGGGCGAATCTCATGGCCTTCGTCACGGCGGGTCCCTTTGCGGCGCTGTGCGCCGCGCTTTTTCTGACGGGCGGAAAGCTGCAGGGCGGCCTTGATTTCTCGTGGGCAAGCTGGGGGCTGTTCGTATTGCTGATGATCGCGAGCGCCTTTGCGCATGAATGCCTGCACGGCCTTACATGGGGGATCTTCTGCAGGAACGGCTTTCGCAGCATCCACATCGGCTTTCAGAAAAAAACGCTGACGCCGTATTGCTGCTGCCTGGAGGCGCTGCCGTCGGGGGCGTATCTGCTCGGCGCGCTGATGCCGTTTCTGATCCTCGGCTTTGGATTCTTCGCCGTTTCCATGGCGACCGGGCGGTTCCTGTGGCTGCTGCTGGGCATGTTCAACATTCTGGCCGCGGGCGGCGACACGACGATCGCCTGCATGCTTCTTCGCCGCCGGCGGGCGCTCATCGTCGATCATCCGACGGAATGCGGCTTCTGGGCGTTCTCGAAAGCGTGACGATCCTGGCATTGCATAAAAAAAGGCGGCGGGCCATGAAAGCCCGCCGTCTTCTTTTTTGATGTTATTTGTTGTTGTAAACGCCGCGCTTGACGTAGCTCGTGTGCAGCACTTCGTGCGCGATGTGGCTGCCCGGCTTCTGGAGATAGGTATCGTAGATCTCCTTGACGACCGGGTTGTCGTGGCTCTTGCGCAGCTTCATGTTCTTGTCCTCGCCGTACAGCGCCTTGGCGCGCTCGGCGCGAAGATCGATGTTGTTGCGCACATAGCCCGGCTGATGAGGCTGGCCGCCGCCGTTGACGCAGCCGCCCGGGCAGGCCATGACTTCGATGAAGGTGTAGTCCTTCTCGCCGCTCTTGACCATGTCGAGGAGCTTCGATGCGTTCTCGAGGCCGGAGGTGACCGCCACGCGGACCTTCGTGCCCGCGAGGTCGTACTCGGCTTCCTTGATCGCCTTGACGCCGCGGACTTCCTTGAAGTCGACGGAGGAGAGCTCCTTGCCCGTGACGATCTCGGCGACCGTGCGAAGGGCAGCTTCCATGACGCCGCCCGTCGCGCCGAAGATATGGCCGGCGCCGGAGGCGACGCCGAAGATCGGGTCGAATTCCTCGTCGGGCAGCTCGTTGAAGACGATGCCGGCGCGCTTAATCATTTCGGCGAGCTCGCGCGTCGTGAGCGAGACGTCGATGTCCGGAACGCCCGCGGCGGACATGTCGTCGCGGCCGATCTCGAATTTCTTGGCCGTGCAGGGCATGACGCTGACGACGAAGATGTCCTTCGGGTTCATGTCGAACTTCTGCGCGTAATAGGTCTTTGTCAGCGCGCCGAACATCCCCTGCGGGGACTTGCAGCTCGACAGGTTGTCGATGAATTCGGGGTAATACTCCTCGCAGAACTTGATCCAGCCGGGGGAGCAGGAGGTGATCATCGGGAGCTTTCCGCCGTTTTTGATGCGCTCGAGCAGCTCGGTGCCTTCCTCCATGATCGTCATGTCGGCGGCGGTGTCGACGTCGAACACGCGGTCAAAACCGAGGCGGCGCAGCGCGGCCGCGAGCTTGCCCTCGACGTTGGTGCCGATGGGCAGTCCGAAGCATTCGCCGAGCTGGGCGCGTACGGACGGCGCGGGCGCGACGACGACGTGCTTCGTCGGGTCGGCGATCGCATCCCAGACCTTCTGGGTGTCGTCGACTTCCTGCAGCGCGCCCGTCGGGCAAACGGCGATGCACTGGCCGCAGTTGACGCACGCGGTGTCGCCCAGCGGCAGATCGAACGCGGAACCGATGTGCGTTTTGAAGCCGCGGCCGATGGGGCCGATGACGCCGACATGCTGATTCTGCTGGCAGACGGCGACGCAGCGGCGGCAGAGGATGCACTTGCTGTTGTCGCGGATGAGGTGCGGCGTGGAACACTCGTAATCGGGTTCCATGTTGCTGCGGGGGAAGCGGTCGAGCGAAGCGCCGTATTCATGGGCAAGATCCTGCAGCTCGCAGTTGGTGTTGCGCGAGCAGGCGAGGCAGTCGGTGCGGTGATTGGAGAGCATCAGCTCGAGCGTCATCTTGCGCGCGTCGCGCAGCTTCTGCGTGTTGGTCTGCACCTCCATGCCGTTGGTGGCGGGGGCGACGCAGGCGGCCATCAGGCCGCGCGCGCCCTTGACTTCGACAAGGCACATGCGGCAGGCGCCGATGGCGTTGATATCTCTCATGTAGCAGAGCGTCGGGATACGGATGCCAGCTTTCGTCGCGGCGTCGAGAATGGTCGTTCCATCCGGGACGGTTACCGATATTCCGTTGACAGTCAATGTGATATTTTCACTCATGATCGTTAACCTCTTCCTTTCTTATTTCTTGACGACCGCGCCGAATTTGCAGTTTTCCATGCAGACGCCGCACTTGATGCACTTGCTCTGATCGATGACATGGGGCTCCTTCACGGTGCCCGTGATGGCGCTGGCCGGGCAGTTGCGCGCGCACAGCGTGCAGCCCTTGCACTTGGCCGGGTCGATCTCATAGTGCAGCAGCTTCTTGCAGACGCCCGCGGGGCAGCGCTTGTCGACCACATGGGCTTCATACTCGTCGCGGAAATACCGCAGCGTCGCGAGCACGGGGTTCGGCGCCGTCTGGCCGAGACCGCACAGGGAGTTCGTCTTGATGTGCCAGCAGAGCTGTTCCATCTCGTCGAGATCGGCGAGCGTGCCCTTGCCGTCGGTGATCTTGTTGAGCATTTCGAGCAGGCGCTTGGTGCCGATGCGGCACGGCGTGCACTTGCCGCAGGATTCGTCGACCGTGAAGCCCAGGAAGAACTTCGCGATGTCGACCATGCAGTTGTCCTCGTCCATGACGATGAGGCCGCCGGAGCCCATCATCGAGCCGATGGCGATGAGGTTGTCGTAGTCGATGGGCGTGTCGAGGTGCTCTGCGGGGATGCAGCCGCCGGACGGGCCGCCGGTCTGCGCCGCCTTGAAGCGCTTGCCGTTCGGGATGCCGCCGCCGATGTCGTAGATGACCTCGCGCAGCGTCGTGCCCATCGGGACCTCGACGAGGCCGGTGTTGTTGATCTTGCCGCCGAGCGCGAAGACCTTCGTGCCCTTGCTCTTTTCGGTGCCGATCGCCTTGAACCAGTCGGCGCCGTTGAGGATGATGCGCGGGACGTTCGCGTAGGTCTCGACGTTGTTGAGGATGGACGGCTTCTGCCACAGGCCCTTGACGGCCGGGAACGGCGGGCGGGGACGCGGCTCGCCGCGCTTGCCTTCGATCGAGGTCATGAGGGCCGTCTCTTCGCCGCAGACGAAAGCGCCGGCGCCGAGCTTGATCTCGATGTCGAAGCTGAAGTCCGTGCCGAAGATGTGGTCGCCGAGGAGGTTATATTCGCGCGCCTGCTTCTGCGCGATGAGAAGGCGCTGTACGGCGATGGGATACTCCGCGCGGACGTAGATGTAGCCCTTGCTCGCGCCGATCGCATAGCCCGCGATGGCCATGGCCTCGAGCACGACGTGCGGGTCGCCCTCGAGGACGGAGCGGTCCATGAACGCGCCGGGGTCGCCTTCGTCGGCGTTGCAGCAGACGTATTTCTGATCCGCCTTGTTCGCCGCCGCAAATTTCCATTTGAGGCCGGTGGGGAAGCCGGCGCCGCCGCGCCCGCGAAGACCGGAATCGGTGATCGTCGCGATGACCTGCTCCGGCGTCATTTCGGTGAGGACCTTGCCGAGGGCGGCGTAGCCGTCGACGGCGATGTACTCGTCGATGACCTCGGGGTTGATGATGCCGCAGTTGCGCAGCGCGATGCGGGTCTGCTTTTTATAGAAGTTGGTGTCGCTCAGCGAGACATGCTCGTTGCCGCTGTCGTCGCCGCTCTTGTTGTAGACGAGGCGATGGACGAGCCGGCCCTTGAGCAGGTGCTCCTCGACGATCTCGGGGATATCGTCGAGCGTCACGCGGCTGTAGAAGGTCCCCTCGGGGTAGACGACCATGATGGGACCCAGCGAGCACAGACCGAAGCAGCCCGTCTGGACGACCTCGATCTCGTCGGCGAGCCCTTTCGCCGCGATCTCTTTTTTGAGCGCTTCGATGATCCGCTGGCTCCCGGAGGAGGTGCAGCCTGTGCCGCCGCAGACCAGAACATGTGAACGTATCATTTCTTAAGCTCCTCCGTTAAAGCGTCTGATTTGTGCCGATGGTATATTCCTTGACGATGTTGCCCTTGATGAGATGCTCGGCGACAACGCGCTTCGCCTTGTCGGCGGTCATCTTGACGTAGGTCACCTTGCTGCCGTCGTCGCCGAAGACCTCGACGACGGGCTCATACTGGCAAATGCCGATGCAGCCGGTCTGCGTGACCTGCACCTTGTCGACGAGATGCTCTTTGTTGACTTCCTCGACGAACGCGTTGAGGACGGGGCGGGCGCCGGCCGCGATGCCGCAGGTGGCCATGCCGACGACGACGCGCATTTTCGCGGAACCTTCGCGGATCGCGACCTGGTTCTTCATCTTTTCCTTGATGGCGGCCAGTTCTTCCAAAGACTTCATAACTGTGTTCCTTTCGCTTGATTTGTTTTTATGTTAATGTATTGTTCCTCAAGGTTTTCTTTTATCCAGCCGAGGATGTCGGGATCGCTCAGCGGTATCCCGCTGCCGAGGACCCCGCGCATTTCGGCGGTCGAAAGCGATACCTGCGCATCGCCGAGATCGTGTGTGAAAGTGAAATCGATCTGCGGATATCCCTGGATGAGTGTGACGAGCGTCGATATGATGTCGCCGAGCGGCGTGAAATCGATGTTGTTCTTGTCGAAGTCCGCCGTGACGACCGTCCCGTGGCTGTCCGGATGGAGACTCTTTTCGAGGGAAACCACCGTGACGCCGCCGCCGGCCTGCTCGGCCGCGAGCTTCAGGAAGGGGACGCCGAGACCGACTTTCCGGGTCGTGCGCGTCGTAAAGAAGGGGTCGGAGAGCTTCTGCACCTGTTCCTCCGACATGCCGCAGCCGTCGTCGCTGATCGTGAAGCGCAGGTGCTCCGGCGTCTCTTCGATCGCGATGCCGACGTTTGACGCGCCGGCCTTGACGGAGTTCATGGCGATATCGAGGATGTTGAGGGAAAGCTCTTTCATTTCTTTTCTCCGCGCAGATATCGGAACAGCGCCCGTCGGACGGCGTCGGGGGGCGCGTCCTGCGGACAGGGCAGGCGCAGCGCGTGCTGCGCTTCGGCGATGTCCCAAAGGCAGTGGGCGTCCGAACAGAACAGCGGCCGGACGGTCTTGAGCGCCGGAAAGCGCCTGCGGTAATCCGCGAGGCTCTCCTCGCCGCGAAACTCGGCAGCGGGGAAGCGCGGCGTTTCCGGGTAGGTGCCCAGCACCGCGACGATGCCGTTCGACGGCCGGTCGACATGCGCCGCATACAGCAGGACGCCGCGCTCCCGCGCAAAGGCATCCGCTTCCCGGATGCTCAGCGACGTCGCGACCGGCAGGAGATACGCTTCCGTGCCCGTCAGCTCGTCGTTTTCGTCGACGATGTTCTGGTTGCCCATGAGCGCCGGCTTGTTTTTGATGCGCGTGCGCTTTTCCTGCAGATCCGTGTCGAACAGCTTCGCCTGTTCCGGTGTTTCAAACAGGCAGACGAGGTGGATGTCCTCCGCCGTCGTGAGCTCCATGCCGCTGACGCCGACGACGCCGTACTGTGCGCAGGCCCGTTCAAATGCCGCGCAGTTCCCGGTCGAATTGTGGTCGGTCAGCGCCGCGATATGCAGCCCGTTGAGTTTCGCCATGCCTGCGATATTGTGCGGCGTCATATCGTCGTCCGCACAGGGGGACAAGCAGGAATGGATGTGCAGATCGTAATAAAACGTACCCATGCGTCATATGCCGAGCAGCGCGAGCTCTTTGCAGACCGCGTAGGCGGTCTTGTCCGTCTGCAGAAGATTGACGTTCTTTTCTCGCGCGAGGGCGAGCACATCCTCGCCGATGTCGGAATCCTCGCACACGACCACGCAGCAGAGATCGATGAGCGTCGCGACCGCGAGGATGTTCCGGTTCGTCATGATGGTGACCCAGACGTTGCCTTCCCGCGCGTTTCCCATGACCCAGCTGAGCAGGTCGCCGGTATACGCGCCGTCGGCCGTGCGGTCGGGGCAGGGCAGCACGAGCGGCCGGAGAGAGAGCTTTTCGGCGACCTCACTTACCGTCATGGCCGGCCTCCTTGCCCTTTTCCTGATTCGACAGGAGCGTGATGCGCTCGCGCATCTTGACGATGCAGTCGTCGATCTTCGCGTTGCCCTTGATGATATCCTCGGCGAAGGCGAGGCACGTCGGCGCGCCGCAGGAGCCGCAGTCGAGGTCGGGCAGGCTCTCGCGGATGCGCTTGATGTCGCTGCGGATGCGGAAGGCCTCGTTCATGTCGTCGGAAAGCCCCGGCGCGGGCGCGTATTCCACTTTTTCGAAATCGACGTATTCGTCGGGAATAAAGGATTCGCTTTTTGGCTGATCGGTGAAATCCCAGTTCTGCGACACCGGCAGATACCGTTTGAGCGTCTGCAGGCGCGCTTTGGCGATGTAAGGGTTCTCGACGGTCATCGTGCCGCCCACGCAGCCGCCGTTGCAGGCGTTGAGCTCGATGAAATCGAGCGACGGGAAGCTGCCGTTGTCGAGCTCCTCCAGCACGCGGATGACGTTCTCTATGCCGTCCGCGGCGAGGTAGCGGTCGTTGAAGATCGCGGAGGCTTCGCCGCCGGCCGACGCCCAGCTCAGGCCGATCATGCCCGTGCGCGAGACCGGCGCGGGCGTCAGCTCTTTTTTGAGCAGCCCGAGCACCGCAAAATACATGTCGCTGATCGACACGACGAGATCGATGTTGCTCTTGCGCTCGCCCGTCGCATTCTTGACGTAGCTGACCTTCGCGGGGCAGGGGGAGATGAAGCACACGCAGATGTCCTCCGGCCTGAGCTCGGGATGCTGCTTGAGCGCCCGCTCGCGCGCGAGACGGCCGGCGACCTCGACGGGAGGCAGCAGCGGCATGACATTGTCGCACAGGTATGGAAAACGCAGGCTGATGAGACGCACCACGACGGGACACGCGGAGCTGATGACGGGCTTGACGATATCCTTGCGCTTGAGGTAGCGGCGCGTGTAGCCGGAGACGATCTCCGCCGCGCAGGCGACTTCGAAAACATCGTCGAAGCCGTAATCGAGCAGCCCCTTGAGCAGATAGTCGATGTCGTCGACATTGTCGAACTGACCGTAAAACGTGGGGGCGGGAAGGGCGATCTTGTACTTATAATCGTTGATCGCCTCGAGCTTGTCGTAATTGGCTTTCTTTGCCTTGTACGGGCACATGCGGATGCATTCGCCGCAGTCGATGCAGCGGTCCGCATCGATGGTCGCGTGCCCGTCGCGGATGCGGATCGCTTCCGTCGGGCAGCGCTTGAGGCAGTTCGTGCATCCCTTGCACTTGTCAAGATCCAAAGAAACGGAGTGGTTGTAGGCAGCCATCGGAAACCTCACAGAGAATCGCTATTTTACGTCTACGCGCATGCGGATCGTCGTTCCCTTGCCGAGGGCGGACTGGATGTCCATGAAATCGGTGTACTTTTTCATGTTGGGCAGCCCCATGCCGGCGCCGAAGCCGAAGGAACGGATGTTGTCGGGAGCGGTCGAATACCCCTCCTGCATGGCGAGCTTGATGTCGGCGATGCCGGGACCGTGGTCGGTCAGCGTGATCTCGATCTTCTCCGGCCAGACGAGGACGTCCGCGACGCCGCCGCCCGCGTGGATGACCATGTTGATCTCGCCTTCGTACATCGCGATCGAGACGCGCCGGATGACCTCGGGATTGAACCCGAGCTGCCGAAGCTCTTTTTTGATGATGATCGACGCTTCGCCCGCCGAGGAGAAATTTTCGCCGTCGACGTCGAAGTGGAATTTGATCGGCTCAGACATGTTCGCTCGCTTTGCCGCACAGCCCCGCGGCGTAAAGAATGCCGCAGGCCTCAAACATGCGCAGCTGTGTTTTCATCATGACGATGCCGTTCTCCGCCGCAAGCTCGATCATTTCGGGCGTCGGCGCCTTGCGGCGCACGAGCACGACGCACTTCATGTCCATCATCGCCGCCGTGCGCACGACCTGTTCGTTGACGAGCCCGGTCAGCAACAGCGCCTGATCCTTGACATAGGCGAGCACGTCGCTCATCATATCGCTCCCGCATGCGGAGCAGACCTCGGTGTCCATGCGATCCTCGCAGCTGAGCACGTCGGCGTCGAGCAGGGATTTGATTTCACTGATCTTCATACGTTCGACTCTTGTATATCAGTATTTGGCGAGTATTTCGGGGATCTTGTCCGGCGTCAGACGGCCGTAGACGTCGCCGTTGACCATCATGACCGGAGCAAGACCGCAGGCGCCGACGCAGCGGCACTCGTTGAGCGAGAACTTGCCGTCCGCCGTCGTCTGTCCGGCGTCGATGCCGAGGACCTTCTGAACCTTCGCGAGCACTTCGCCCGAACCCTTGACGTAGCACGCCGTGCCCAGGCAGACCTGGATCGTGTTCTTTCCCTTCGGATACAGCGAGAACTGCGCGTAGAACGTCGCGACGCCGTAAACTTCCGACAGCGGGACGTTGAGCTTTTCGGCGATCATCGTCTGCACCTCGATGGGAAGGTAACCGTAGATCTCCTGCGCTTTCTGCAGCGTGGGCATCAGGATACCCTTCTCCTCGCGATGCTCGGCGATAAACTCCTCGAGTTTCTGCTGCTGTGCCTTCGTTCCTTCGAAGGGCACGCTTGTGATAGTACTCATAGAAATTTCCTCCGATACATTTTCATATGCCTATTCATTATAATTTATTTAGAGAACAAATACCAGTTTTTTGTGAAAAAAATGTCAAAATAATTCGCCCCGACCTGTAAAAATTCGGGGCGAAATACTGTCTAATATGCCTAAATTGCGCGCTTCAGTCGGTGTTGTCCTCGTTTTCGGAGGGCGCCGTCTCATAGGGCAGGGAGTCGATGACTTCGACAACGGGGTCGCGCAGAAAAAGCGACGGATCGGCCATCACGGTGAAACCGCATCCGCAGTCGCACTGCCAGTCATAGGGGGCGCGCTTCGGATAGGCAAGCAGCGAGAGGATGGTGCCGATGACCCCGGCGTGCGTGACGACGGCGGCGGAAAAGACGCCGCCGCGCATCATCTCGTTGACGATGCCGATGAAAGCCTCCCGGCAGCGGAGATGAAATTCGGCGGCAGGCTCGACGCCCGCCGGGACGAATTTGCTGCCCGGGGCGACGAATTTTTCAAAATCGGGGTTTCCCCGCAGCTCCTCGATGGATTTCCCCTCAAAAGGGCCGAAGGATGCTTCGCGAAGGTCGTCGACGGGGAGGATGTCGCAGCCGGGGAAGAGGATCTCCGCGGTCCGCGTCGCCCGGACGAGGGGGCTCGAGTAGACGCGTTCGACATAGGGGTAATCGAAGTTTTCGAGCAGTTCCCCGAGCGAACGCTCGCCCTGCGCGCTCAGCGGATAATCGCTTGCGCCGCAGTAAATCCCCTTGCTGTTCGCTTCGGTCATGCCGTGGCGGATAAGATGGATTTTATAGGTTTTCACAATTTTATCTCCGAATTTTTGTATCAAATTTTTGCCGAAAAATGGCGGGGAAAGGCGATTTTGAACTTTACAAACGGTAGAAGTTATTATATAATTTTTACTACACTTTGTATTGAAAAAACACCCGAAAGGCTACGCTTATGCCTGATATCGGCGGCTTCAACAGAATACTCACGCTGCTGCGCAAGGAACGCGGGATCACCCAGAAGGAAGCCGCGCAGAATCTCGGCGTATCGCAGGCGCTGCTGTCGCATTACGAAAAGGGCATCCGGGAGTGCGGACTGGATTTCGTCGTCCGCGCCGCGGATTATTACGGCGTTTCGTGCGATTATCTGCTCGGCCGGTCCCCGGACCGCTCGGGGCTGACGCTGTCGGTCGAAGAGATACCGGAGGAAGACCCGCGCGCGGATGCGATCTACAAGGGCAGCGTGCTGCCGGTTCTCAATAAAAAGCTGCTGACGAATTCGCTGGGCGTCGTCTACGACCTGCTCATGAGCTGCAAGAGCAAGGAATTCACGACGGAGGTCTCCAATTACCTGATGACCGCCGTCTACAAGGTCTTCCGCGTGATCTACGCCGCGAATCCGAAAAATCAGGACGACCTTTTTTCCGTTCCGAAACCGCTGTATTCCGGCTATGCCGACGCGGCGCTGGCGCTGAGCGAAGCGCGCGCTAAGGCGATGACGTCGGGGGAAAAGCTCGACGATATTGCGCCGGAGGAGGGACTGCAGTTGCTGTCCATCACGACGGAGAGCCTGTCGAAAAAGTATCCGCAGGGCGCGACGTCCCTTTTCAACCTCATCCAGCGCGCCGAAAAGCACATCATGGGAGATATCCGATAACCTGTTTTCTGTTCAGGGCCCCGCCGCGGCGGGGCCTTTTTATTATGGCAGCGCGTCGGGAAAAGAGATCAGGGCGCGGCGGGGAAGACGCCGCGAAGGCCGGTGCTGCCGTCCGCCGTGCCGAAGCGGCCGTCAGTGAAAAGGCGCGCGAAACGCGGCGGACTGCTTCGCTCGTTCTTCGGACGAAGAGAGCGCACACAGCCGCCGCGCGGCGGTCGTTCAGCTGCGGCCGCAGCAGTTTTTATATTTCTTCCCGCTGCCGCAGGGGCAGGGGTCGTTGCGGCCGATCTTGCCCTTCTTGCGCTCGGGCTGGCGCTTCGAGGTGCTGTCGCCTCCGACGCTCTGCGCCCCCTCCGCCGTCTTTTTCGCGTTGAGCGAAGCGGTGACGAGTTCGGCGGTGAGCATCAGCCGCGCCGTGTCCTCGCGGATGGCGGCGATCATATCGTCGAACATGCTGTAGCCTTCGAGGCGGTATTCGACGACGGGATTCTTCTGGGCATAGGAACGCAGATGGATGGATTTGCGCAGCTCGTCCATGTCGTCGATGTGGTCCATCCACTTCATGTCGACGACGCGCAGCAGCACGAGTCGCTCGAGCGTGCGCATGTTGTCCGCGCCGATGCGCTGTTCCTTCGCCTCGTATTTTTCGTGCGCTTTTTCGCGCAGCAGGTCGGCGATGTCCTCGCGGGAGCGCTTGGGCAGCTCGTCGCGCGGGATGCGAAGGTCTGTGTCGGTCGTCAGCCAGCCGAGGTAATGGTTGCGCAGTCCGTCGATGTTCCAGTCGCGGTGGTCGCCCTCGTCCGACAGGAAGGTCACGACGCTGTTCTCGATCGATTCGTCGAGCATCTCGAGGATCTTGTCCTTGATGTTGGCGCCGTCGAGCACCATGTCGCGCTCGCTGTAGATCGTCTCGCGCTGGTGGTTCATGACGTCGTCGTAGTTGAGACCGTTTTTGCGGATGGAGAAGTTGCGGCCCTCGACGCGCTTCTGGCTGCTCTCGATGACGCCCGTGAGCATTTTGTTTTCGATGGGCATGTCGTCGTCGACGCGCAGGGTGTTCATGATGTTCGTCAGACGCTCTCCGCCGAAAAGGCGCATGAGATCGTCGTCGAGCGACAGATAAAAGCGGGATTCGCCGGGATCGCCCTGCCGGCCGGAACGGCCGCGCAGCTGGTTGTCGATGCGGCGGCTTTCGTGGCGCTCGGTGCCGATGATGTAGAGGCCGCCCGCGGCGCGCACCTCGTCCGCGCCCTTCTGGATCTCGGGCTTGAACTTGCTGACGTGGTCGGCGTATTCGGCGCGAAGCGCGAGGATATTCTCGTCGCCGGTCGCGTAAAAGCTCGTCGCGGCGCTGATCTCCTCGTCGGTGCGCCCCGCCTTGAGCATCTCGGTGCGCGCGAGGAAATCGGCGTTGCCGCCGAGAATGATGTCGGTGCCGCGGCCGGCCATGTTCGTCGCGATGGTCACGGCGCCGGGCTTGCCGGCCTGCGCGACGATGGCGGCCTCCTTGTCGTGGTATTTCGCGTTGAGGACCTCGTGCTTGATGCCGCGGCGCGACAGCAGCTTGCTGAGCGCCTCGGATTTTTCGATGCTGATGGTGCCGACGAGGACGGGCTGGTTCTTCTCATGGCACGCGACGACCTGGTCGATGACGGCGCGGAATTTTCCGGCCTCCGTCGTGTAGATGACGTCGTCGTTGTCCCGGCGGATCATCGGGCGGTTGGTCGGAATCTCGACGACCTCAAGCCCGTAGATCTCGCGGAATTCGTCCGCCTCCGTCAGCGCCGTGCCGGTCATGCCGGCGAGCTTTTTGTACATGCGGAAGTAGTTCTGGAACGTGATGGTGGCGAGCGTCTTGCTCTCGCGCGCGACATGCACGTTTTCCTTCGCCTCGATCGCCTGGTGCAGGCCCTCGTTGTAACGGCGACCGATCATCAGGCGGCCGGTGAATTCGTCGACGATGATGACCTCGCCGTCGCGCACGACGTAATCGACGTCGCGGTGCATGATGCCGTGCGCCTTGATGGCCTGGTTGATGTGGTGAGAGAGCGTCATATTCTCGGGGTCGGAGAGGTTGGCGACGCCGAAAAAGCGCTGCGCCTTTTCGATGCCGCTCTTCGTCAGCGTGCAGTTGCGGGCCTTTTCGTCGATGATGACGTCGCCGGCGATCTCCTCCATCTCCGTCTTGTCGTCGTGCTCCGTGATCTTCGTCATGGTGAGCGTTTTCGCGAAGACGTCCGCCTGGCGGTAAAGATCCGTCGACTTGTCGCCGGGGCCGGAGATGATGAGCGGCGTGCGGGCCTCGTCGATGAGGATCGAGTCGACTTCGTCGACGATCGCATAGGCGTGGCCGCGCTGCACCTTGCTCTCTTTATTGATGACCATGTTGTCGCGCAGATAATCGAAGCCGAACTCGTTGTTCGTGCCGTAGGTGATATCCGCCGCGTAGGCGATCTTGCGCTCGGGCGGATACAGACCGTTGACGACGAGGCCGACGGTCATGCCGAGATAGCTGTACACCTTGCCCATCCACTCGCTGTCGCGGCGGGCGAGGTAGTCGTTGACGGTGACGATGTGCACGCCGCTGCCGGCGAGCGCGTTGAGGTACGCGGGGAGCGTCGCGACGAGGGTTTTGCCCTCGCCGGTCTTCATCTCCGAGATCATGCCGTTGTGCAGCACGACGCCGCCCATCACCTGGACGGGGAAGTGCTTCATCTCAAGGACCCGCCACGAGGCCTCGCGGCAGGCGGCGAAGGCGTCGGGCAGGATCTCGTCGAGCGTTTCGCCGTTCGCCAGCCGCGCCCTGAGCGCCGCCGTCGTGCCGCGCAGATCGTCCTCGCTCATGCGGGAATACTTGTCCTCGAGCGCGAGCACGCTCTTGACGACGGGATCAAACTTCTTCAGGGCCTTGGCGCTGGGCGTTCCGAAAATCTTATCTACAATGCTCATCTATCTGCTCCGTTTAGAGTGATTTGGTATACATATACAATAAACCAATTCTACCTTGTGCGCAAAACTATGTCAAATCGGAAATTGTTAATTATTTCACCGGGTTTGACTTGAAAAGGAGACGCTTTGCGGATATACTGAAAACTGGTTTGATTGTAGAGATTTCCATCAATCCGAAAGGAGCAGAATATGAACTGCACACATGAAGTAGAACGCATGTGCCCCGTCACGAAAGGACCCAAGCACGGCCCCGCGCCGATCCCCGAAGAGGGCGCATGGGTCAAGTCGTACCAGATCCCCGATATCTCCGGCCTCACCCACGGTGTCGGCTGGTGCGCGCCGCAGCAGGGCACCTGCAAGCTCACGCTCAACGTCAAGAAGGGCATCATCGAGGAGGCGCTCGTCGAGACGATCGGCTGCTCCGGCATGACGCACTCCGCGGCGATGGCGGCGGAGATCCTGCCGGGAAAGACGCTGCTGGAAGCGCTCAACACCGACCTCGTCTGCGACGCGATCAACGTCGCGATGCGCGAACTGTTTTTACAGATCGCCTACGGCCGCACCCAGACCGCGTTTTCCGAGGGCGGTCTGCCCATCGGCTCGTCGCTCGACGATCTCGGCAAGGGCCTGCGTTCGCAGGTCGGCACGATGTTCTCGACGTCCGAAAAGGGCGTGCGCTATCTCGAGATGGCCGAGGGCTACGTGCTGAGCACGGCGCTCGACGACAACAACGAGGTCATCGGCTACAAGTTCGTGCGCGTCGGCAAGATGCTCGAGGACATCCGCCGCGGCAAGGACCCCAAGGAAGCCTACGAGAAGAATGTCGGCACTTACGGAAGATATGACGGCGCGGCGAAGTATATCGATCCGCGCGAAGAATAAGAAAGGAGGCGGCAATCATGGCAGAATTCGAAGGAAAAGAAAGAAGAATGGCGAAGATCGACAAGTTCCTCAAGGAGAACGGATTTGCGTCGATGGAAGCCTGCCGCGACCTTTGCCTTGAAAAGGGCATCGATGTCGAGAAGATCGTGAAGGGCGTGCAGCCCATCGCGTTCGACAACGCCGTCTGGGCGTATACGCTGGGCGTGGCGCTCGCGCTGAAGAAGGGCGCAAAGGAAGCCGCGACGGCGTCCGAGATCATCGGCGAGGGCCTCGAGGCCTTCTGCATCCCCGGCTCCGTCGCCGAACAGCGCAACGTCGGCCGCGGCCACGGCAACCTCGGCGCGATGCTGCTGCGCGATGAGACGGACTGCTTCTGCTTCCTCGCGGGACACGAGTCCTTTGCCGCGGCGGAAGGCGCCATCGGCATCGTCCGCACCGCGAACAAAGCGCGCAAGAGACCCCTGCGCGTCATCCTCAACGGCCTCGGCAAGGACGCCGCTTATATCATTTCCAGGATCAACGGCTTTACCTACGTGGAGACCGATTATGATTTCATGACCGGCGAAGTGAAGATCGTCCGCGAGGTGAAATTCTCCGACGGCGAGCGCGCGGCCGTTCGCTGCTACGGCACGAACGACGTGCTCGAGGGCGTCGCCATCATGAAGATGGAAAAGGTCGACGTCTCCATCACCGGCAACTCGACCAACCCGACCCGCTTCCAGCACCTCGTCGCCGGCACCTATAAAAAATGGGCCGTCGAAAACGGAAAGAAATATTTCTCCGTCGCGTCCGGCGGCGGCACGGGCCGCACGCTGCATCCCGACAACGTCGCGGCGGGCCCCGCTTCCTACGGCCTGACCGACAGCATGGGCCGCATGCACGGTGACGCCCAGTTCGCGGGCTCGTCCTCCGTCCCGGCGCACGTCGAGATGATGGGCCTCATCGGCATGGGCAACAACCCGATGGTCGGCGCGACCGTCGCCTGCGCCGTCGCGGTCAGCGAAGCGCTGAAATAATCGAAGCTTTGAAAAAGGCGCCCTGCGGGGCGCCTTTTTTGCTGCCGCTGGATTTTTTTCAAAAAAGGTATTGACCTTGACGCTGCGTCATGGTTTACTCTTTCTGACGGAGGGATGGAGATGGAATACAAGGTGCATGAGCTCGCGAAGCTCGCCGGCGTCAGCGACCGGACGCTGCGGTATTATGACAACACCGGTCTGCTGCGGCCGTCGCGCGCGGACGGCAGCGGCTACCGGCTGTACGCGCCGGCCGACGTCGACCGGCTGCAGCAGATCCTGTTTCTGCGGGAGCTCGGCGTCGGTCTCGGCGAGATCGCGGCGATCCTCGACGCGCCCGGCTATGACAGAGCGGCCGCGCTCGAAGCCCATCTCGCGTCCCTTACAAAAGAAAAGCTGCGCATCGAAACGCTCATGGAGAATATCGGGCGCACGCTGGAATCTCTGAAAGGGGAAAAGATCATGACAGATCGGCAGAAATTCGAGGGCTTCAAAAAAGAGGCCGTCGAGAAAAACGAAAAAACGTACGGCGCGGAGGTGCGCGCAAAATACGGCGACGCCGCGGCGGACGCTTCCAACGCAAAGGTGATGAACATGAGCGAGGAGCAGTGGGCGCAGCAGGATAAGCTGACGCGGCAGATCGCCGAAACGCTCAAAGCGGCGATGGCGCAGGGGGATCCGGCCGGGGAGCTCGCGCAGAAGGCGTGCGCGCTGCACAGGCAGTGGCTGTGCATGTTCTGGGGCGACGGAAAATACTCGAAACAGGCGCACAGGGGCCTCGGGGAGATGTACGTCGCCGACGAGCGCTTCCGGTCCTATTACGACGCCATCGAGCCCGGCGCGGCGGCCTTCCTGCGCGACGCGCTGAACGTGTACTGCAAATAAGCAAAAAAAGAGCCTCCGGCGGCGCCGGAGGCTCTTTTTATTTGTTGACCTTTGCCCAGGTATCCTTGAGATTGACGATGTTGTTGAAGACGTGCGGATCCTTCGAGTCCCGGATAAAATATCCGCTGCGCACGAACTGGAAGCGCTCGTCCGCCGTCGCGTCCGCCAGCGCTTTTTCAAGCTTCGCGTTCGGATAAGCCGTGACGGAATCGGGATTGACGTAATCGCCGAAGGTCTTGTCCTCGGGGAGATCGGTGATCTTTTCAAGCGTCAGCAGGTGATCGTACAGGCGGACCTCCGCCCCGGCGCAGTCGGCGGCGTTGACCCAGTGGACCGTTCCCTTGATCTTGCGGCCGTCGGCGGGGTTGCCGTTGCCCGACGCGAGATCGGCCGAGCAGAGGATCTCTTTCACCTCGCCGTTTTCATCGAGCACGAAATCGTCGCAGCGGATGATGTAGGCGCCCATGAGACGGACTTCCCTGCCGGGGGACAGGCGGAAAAATTTCGGCGGCGGGGTGACGAAGAAGTCGCTGCGCTCGATGAAAAGCTCCCGCGAGAAGGAGACGCGGCGCGCGCCGGCGCTCTCGTCGTTCGGATTGTTCGCAATTTCAAAATATTCCGTCTTGCCGGCGGGATAGTTCGTGATCGTCACTTTGACCGGATCGAGCACCGCCATGCGGCGCTGCGCCGCCGCGTTGAGCTCGTCGCGGATGCAGTGCTCGAGCAGGCCGATGTCGACGATGCTGTCCGCCTTGCTCACGCCGGCCGTTTTGACAAATTCGATGATCGACGAGGGCGTATAGCCGCGCCGGCGAAGGCCGCACAGCGTGGGCATGCGCGGGTCGTCCCAGCCGTCGACAACGCCCGTCTCGACGAGCTGGCGCAGGAAGCGCTTGCTCATCACGGTATAGGTGACGTTGAGCCGGGCGAATTCGCGCTGCTTCGGCTTCGGGTCGGGGAAGCCGACATTGTCGACGACCCATTCGTACAGCGGGCGGTGATTTTCAAATTCGATGGAGCAAAGGGAATGCGTGATGCCCTCGAGCGCGTCCTGGATGGGGTGGGCGAAATCGTAGAGGGGATAGATGCACCACTTGTCGCCCTGCCGATGGTGATCGGTGTGCAGGATGCGGTAGATCGCCGGGTCACGCATGTTCATGTTGGGACTCGACATGTCGATCTTTGCGCGCAGCGTATACGCGCCGTTCGGGAATTCGCCGTTCTTCATGCGCTCGAACAGCGCGAGGTTTTCCTCAACGGGGCGCTCGCGGTCGGGGCTGTTTTTGCCGGGCTCCGTGAGCGTGCCGCGGTATTCCCGCATCTCGTCCGCCGTCAGGGAACAGACATAGGCCTTGCCCTCGCGGATAAGCTTGACGGCGAACTCGTAGCATTTGTCAAAATAGTCCGAGCCGTAGAAGATGCCGCCGTTCGGCTCGGCGCCGAGCCAGCGAAGCTCCTCGAGGATGGACTGGACGTACTCGTCGTCCTCCTTGACGGGGTTGGTGTCGTCATAGCGCAGGTTGAACTTTCCGCCGTATTTCTGCGCGGTCATGGCGTTGATCCAGATGGCCTTGGCGCTGCCGATGTGCAAATAGCCGTTGGGCTCCGGCGGGAAGCGCGTGTGCACTTCCTTCACATAGCCGCTCGCGAGATCCTCGTCGATGATCTCGTAGATAAAGTTGCTGTAATTCTCGTCCATGGATCCGTATCCCCTCAAAGAAAATAGCGCCCGCGTTTCGGCGCGGACGCTTCAACCTATTCATTTTAGCAAAACGACGGCCCTAATTCAATGTTTTGCGCCAAAATCACAGACAGCGGGCGATCACGCCGCCGCCCGCGAGCAGTTCGCCGTCGTACAGGACGGCCGACTGGCCGGGCGCGGGCGCGCGCTGCGGCGCGTCGAACAGGAGCGCGCAGCCCTCCCCGCCGACCGCGCCGATGCGGCAGTCCGCCGGGCGCGCCGCGGAACGCAGCTTGACGGCGTAAACGCCGCCCTGCCGCAGGACATAGGCGGGGTTCATCCGAATGTCGGCGATCTCCACGCCCGCACTGTATTCGTCGCCGCTCCAGCCGAGGCGGATGTCGCCGTCCGGGAGGATGCTTTTTACGAAAACGGGCCTGCCGAGGCTGATATGCAGCCCGCGGCGCTGGCCGATCGTGTAATGCTCGACGCCCTCGTGCGGGCCGAGCGCCTCGCCGTCCGGGGAGATGAAACGCCCCTTTTTGCCGCGGCAGCCGTGCGCGGCGATGTAGGCGGGGTAATCGCCGTCGGGGATGAAGCAGATCTCCTGCGAATCGGGCGCGTCGGCGGCAGCCAGCCCGCTTTGCCGCGCCGATTCGCGCACGCTCGTTTTTGTGCGCTCACCGAGCGGCAGCACGAGGCGGGACAGCTGCGACTGCGGCAGGGAATAGAGCATATAGCTCTGGTCGCGCTCAAGGCAGGCCGCCTTGCGCAAAATATAACAGCCGCCGCGCGTTTCGACGCGCGCGTAATGACCCGTCGCAATCCGCTCGCTCCCGTTGCGGTCGGCCTCCTCGCACAGCGCCTTGAATTTGACCGTCGGGTTGCAGACCACGCAGGGATTCGGCGTGCGCCCGGCGCAGTATTCGCGGCAGAAATAATCGGTGACAGCGCTGAATTCGCCCCGCAGGTCAAGCACCGCGAGCGGCAGGCAAAGGGAATCGGCCGCAGATCTCGCCGCCGCGATCTGGGGAAGATGCGCGTCGGACATGACAAAAAAGACGCAGCGCACATCGTGCCCTTCGTCTTTTAAGAGCTTGGCGGCGACGCAGGAATCCACGCCGCCGCTCATGGCTACGGTAATTCTATTGCGGCAGATCGCAGCAGGCATTGCATTCTCCGACGTCGCCGACGAGCGGCTTGGGATCGACGCCCTGTTTTTTGTAGTAATCCGTCAGCGCGGCCTTGACCGCCTGCTCGGCGAGCACGGAACAGTGGATCTTCGCGGGCGGCAGTCCGTCGAGCGCCTCGATGACGGCGCTGTTCGTCAGCTTGAGCGCCTCGCCGATGGGCTTGCCCTTGATGAGCTCGGTCGCCATGGAGCTTGTCGCGACGGCGGCGCCGCAGCCGAAGGTCTTGAACTTCACGTCGGTGATGATGCCCTTGTCGATCTTCAGGTACATCTTCATGATATCGCCGCATTTGGCGTTGCCGACTTCGCCGATGCCGTCGGCATTTTCGATCTCTCCCACATTGCGCGGATGCGCGAAATGATCGAGCACTTTTTCACTGTACATATTATTTACCCTCTTTTTCCTTTCTCTTGATGTCGTCCCAGACACAGGATCTTCTGCGCACTTCCGCGACGATGGGCGGCAGCTTTTCACAGATATACGCCGCGTCCTCGACGGTGTTCTGGCCGCCGAAGGTGATGCGCAGCGAGCCGTGCGCGATCTCGTGGGACAAGCCGATGGCGAGCAGCACGTGGCTCGGGTCGAGCGAGCCGGACGTGCACGCGGAGCCGGACGAGGCCTCAATGCCGCACATGTCGAGCATCAGCAGCAGGGATTCGCCCTCGATGCCCTCGAAAGACAGGTTGACGTTGCCGGGCAGGCGATGCTCGCGCGAGCCGTTGAGGCGCGTGCGCTCAAGGCCGAGGCCGCAGTCGATGACCATGTCGCGCAGCTTCTTCTGCAGCGCGACCTTCTCGTCGAAATGCGCGTAGATGTCCTCGATCGCGGCGCCGAGGCCGACGATGGAGGCGACGTTCTCGGTGCCCGCGCGGCGCCCGTTCTCCTGCGCGCCGCCGTCCATGAAGGTGTCGAGCACGATGCCCTTGCGGACATACAGAGCGCCGACGCCCTTCGGGGCGTTGAGCTTGTGGCCGGACAGCGACAGCATGTCGATGTTCTGCTCTTTGACGTTGATGCGCACGTTGCCGACGGCCTGGACGGCGTCCGTGTGGAACCACACGCCCGCCGCGCGGCAGACGGCGCCGATCTCCGCGATCGGCTCGATCGTGCCGATCTCGTTGTTGGCGTACATGACCGAGACGATCGCCGTCTCGGGGCGGATGGCCTTCCTGACATCCTCCGCCGTGACGAGTCCGTCCTTGTCGACGGGCAGATAGGTGACCTCGAAGCCTTCCTTTTCGAGATGCTTGCAGGTGTGCAGCACCGCGTGATGCTCGAAATTGGTCGTGATGATGTGGTTCTTGCCCTTCGCGCGCAGCCTGCGCGCGGCGCCCTTGATGGCGTAGTTGTCGGATTCGGTGCCGCAGGCGGTGAAGATGATCTCCGCCGGCTCGCAGCCGAGCGCCGCAGCGACCTGCGCGCGCGCCTTTTCGAGGCCGTCCTTCGCCGTCTGGGCGAAACTGTATACGCCCGCGTTGCTCGGGTTGCCGTAATTCTCCGTGAGATAGGGCAGCATCGCGTCGAGCACGTGCTTGGAAACGGGCGTCGTCGCGGCGTTGTCCGCGTAAACAAAACGTTCCATTGTTTCAGTCAACCTTCTTTTGAATGTGTAGTGGTATCTGCAACACGATCATAATATACCAATTAAGTATAATTTGCAATATATTTTAAAAATTATTCCCGCGGCGGTTGATATACTCCGAGACAGCGAGGGCGTCGCAACGCTCGTTGTAGGGATGGCCCGCGTGGCCGCGGATCCAGACGAACTCGACGTCCTGTTCGTCGAGCAGCGCGCGCAGCCGGCGCCAGAGATCCTCGTTCGGCGGGCTCTTTTTCTGACTGTTGCGCCAGCCGTTGCGCAGCCAGCTGTCGAGCCAGCCCTTCCGGATCGTATCGACGACATATTTCGAGTCGCTGTAGACGGTGACGCGGCAGCGCTCCTTGAGCGTCTCGAGACCGCGGATGACGGCGGTCAGCTCCATGCGGTTGTTGGTGGTGTCGCCCTCGTAGCCCGACAGCTCCAGTTCCCGCCCGTTGTATTCAAGGATCGCGCCGTAGCCGCCGGGGCCCGGATTGCCGGAGCACGCGCCGTCCGCGTACAGATTCACATTTTTCAAGCAAAGATCCTCCCGAAGTATCCTGCAAAAATTATAACCGCTGTGATGTATAATGGCAACGGGGGAAGGCGAAACTTTCGAAAGAGCCCTTTTTCAGTTGACAATCAGCGCCTCAAGATTGTAGAATTAAATAACTTGAAATTCTTCTCGAATTTATTCCGGCGGACGCCGGTTGATAATAACTGAGTATTTTAAGAAGTGGGTTCGCCCAAAAGGGGCGGGCCTTACACTGTTTGTAACAAAAAGGAGATTATTTATTTGAGCACAGACAAAAATGACGGCCAGTACAGGCTGTTCGACAGGATCCGCGTCGACGACGCGGAAACGAAGCGCGAGCCGGAATCGGCGGAGAAGCCGAAGCGCAGACGCCAGCCGCGCGGCAAAAAGGCCCCGTCGCCCGCGCAGACGCCCGACAGGAAGGAAAGCGCGCCGGCGGCCAAGGCGCCCCGGGAGAAGACTCCCGCGGCCAAAGCGCCGGCGGGCAAGGGGACCGTCCGCAAGGAAAAGACGGGCGCCGGCAAACGGATGCCGGCCGCGCCCCACAGGAAAAAGGCGGGCGCCGCCGCGGACAAACCGGTCCGCGAAACGAAGAAAACGGCGCGCCCGCGCCGCCGCGCGGATTCCGCGCAGAGCGGCGAGACGCAGAAGATCACGGTGCGCGACGACGCGCTGCGCATCATTCCGCTCGGCGGCCTCGGCGAAGTCGGCAAGAACATGACGATGTACGAGTGCGGCGGCGACGCCTTTATCGTCGACTGCGGCCTGATGTTCCCCGACGACGAGCTGTTCGGCGTCGACATCGTCATCCCCGATTTCACCTATGCCGTCATGCGCAAGGATCACATCCGCGGCATGATCATCACCCACGCGCACGAGGACCATATCGGCGGCATCCCGTATTTCCTGCGCGAGATGGATATCCCGATCTACGGCAGCAAGCTGACGATCGGGATCATCAAGTCGAAGCTCGAGGAGTTCGGCCTCGCGAACAGCGCGAAGCTGCGCACCATCGAGATCGGCGATACCGTCACATTCGGCTGCATGCAGGTCGAGACCGTGCGCGTCAACCATTCGATCCCCGGCGCCATGGCCGTCGCGATCCGCACCCCGTTCGGCACCGTCGTGCAGACGGGCGACTTCAAGGTCGACTACACGCCGGTCTTCGACAAGACGATCGACCTCGTGCGGTTCGGCCAGCTCGGCGCGGAGGGCGTGCTTGCACTGCTGGCCGATTCGACCAACGTCGAGCGGCCCGGCAACAGCATGACCGAGAGCAACGTCGGCAATGCGCTGGAATCGCTGTTTTCGCGCGCCGAGGGAAAGCGCCTCATCATCGCCTCCTTCGCTTCGAACATCCAGCGCGTCCAGCAGATCATCGACCTCGCGAAACGGCACGGGCGCAAGATCGCCCTGTCGGGCCGCAGCATGATCAATTACACGCAGATCGCGCGCGAGCTCGGCTATCTGACGCTCGAGGACGACATGCTCGTCGACATCGACGACATCCGCCGCTATAAGCCGAACGACCTCATCATCATCACGACGGGCAGCCAGGGCGAGCCCATGTCGGCGCTCTCGCGCATGTCCGCGGGGACGCACAAGCAGGTGACGATCGGCAAGGACGATATGATCATCATCTCGGCGACGCCCATTCCCGGCAATGAAAAGTCGGTCACCCGCATCATCAACGAGCTGCTGAAGCTCGGCAGCGACGTCATTTATGAGTCGATGTATGAAACGCACGCCTCCGGGCACGCCTGCCAGGATGAGCTCAAGCTCATGATGCAGCTCACGAAGCCGAAGTACTTCGTGCCGGTGCACGGGGAGTACAAGCACCTTGTCAAGCATGCGAATCTCGCGAAGTCGCTGGGCATCCCCGAGAAGAACGTCATCATCCCCGAGATCGGGCGCGTCATCGAATTCACGAAGGACGGCGTTTCGACCGCGCAGACCGTGCCGTCGGGGCGCGTGCTCGTCGACGGGCTCGGCGTGGGCGATGTCGGCAGCGTCGTGCTGCGCGACCGCAAGCATCTGTCCCAGGACGGGCTGCTCGTCGTCGTCGCTTCGGTCGACCTCGAGACCGGCGAGATCATCTCCGGGCCGGATATGATTTCGCGCGGATTCGTCTTCGTCAAGGAGTCCGACCAGCTCATGACCGACGCGCGCAAGCTGGTGCGCGGCATTCTCGAAAATTACGTCGCCTCCGACAAAAAGGGACGGGGAGACGTCAAAATGAAGATCCGTGAAGAACTCAGCAGGATGATGTTCCAGCGCACGAAGCGCAGCCCCATGATCCTGCCCGTCATCATGGAAATCTGACAGAAGCGCGGGAAGCCGGATGAACATCAAGAAAAACGTAACGCATATCATCGCATGGTGCATGCTCGCCGTGTGCTTTATCGCACTGACGGCTTTCCTTTATTTTGTCGATAAGACCCTGTTCGTCGTCTCACTGTGCCTGACGCTCGCGATCATGCTGACGTTCACGCTCAACATCTACCGCATCCGCAGGCGCATCAACGGCATGATGGCGGCGATCAGCGGGGCGGGCGTCAACAACGCGCCGCAGTCCTTCCTGTCCGGCATGTCGATGCCCGCGCTCGTCACCGACGCTTCCAATTGCGTGCTGTGGTACAACGAGAGCTTCAAGAACACGCTGCTCGGCGGGAAGGACATCCTGCTCGAGAACATCGACGGGCTGATCCCGAATTTCGACGTCGCGCTGTGCAGCACCGACACGGGGTGCGGATTCGACATCGGCGGCGAGCATTACGTCGCCTTCGCGGGCAGCAGCAAAACCTGCGAGGATCTGTACATCACGCTGTTCGCCCAGGATACCGCGCAGTTCCGCGACGCGGCGGCCTATAAGAACACCCGGCCGTCCGTGCTGCTGTGCATGGTCGACAACTACGACGAGCTCGGCGGCGACACGGGCGAGAGCGAGCGCGCCGAGGTGCTGACGGAAGTGTACCGCGTCATGGAAAACTTCATCAACAGCACGAACGGCATCATCATGCGGCTGTCGAACCGGAATTATCTGGCGATCATCGAGGAGCAGCACATCAAGGGGATCATCGAGAACCGTTTCCCCGTGCTCGACAAGATCCGCGACATCCCGACGGGCACGATGCCCGCGACGATGTCCATCGGCATCGGGCGCGGCGCCAAGACGCTGTTTGAGAACAACATCCTCGCGCGGCAGGCGCTCGACATGGCGCTCGGGCGCGGCGGCGACCAGGCGGCGATGAAGACGCGCAACGGCTATGAATTTTTCGGCGGCGAATCGCGCGGCGTCGAAAAGCGCAACAAGGTCAAGTCGCGCGTCGTGTCGTCGGCGCTGAAAGACCTGATCTCGGCGTCGAAAAATGTCGTCATCATGGGTCATAAGCTGTCCGATCAGGACTCGCTCGGCGCGTCCATCGGCCTCGCGCGGTTCGCGTCGCTGTGCGGCGCCAAGACGCAGATCGTCTTCGACGCGCGCACGACGATGGCGCGGTCCTATTACGACAAGCTGATCGAAAACGGGTACGGCGAGCTGTTTATCACGCCGGGCGCGGCGAAGGACGAGGTCACGGAAAAGACGCTGCTCATCGTCGTCGACTGCCATATCCCGTCGCTCGTCGAGGACGCGCAGCTGCTGACGCTCACAAAGAACATCATGCTCATCGACCACCACAGAAAGATGGTCGGCTACATAGAGAACACCGTGCTGTCGTATCACGAGCCCTATTCGTCGTCGTGCAGCGAGCTCGTCGCGGAGCTGCTGCAGAACGTGGAGACCGCCGACGAAAAGCCGACGCGCATCGAAGCGGAGGGCATGCTCGCGGGCATCATGCTCGACACGAAGGAATTTTCGCTGCGCACGGGCGTGCGCACGTTTGAAGCCGCGTCCTATCTGCGCCGGCTCGGCGCGGATCCGGTCGACGCGCGGCTGCTGTTCGCGACGGATCTCGAGACGTACAGGTACAAGTCGCAGCTGGTGTCTTCGGCGACCATTTACCGGGGCTGCGCGATCGTCGCGACCCAGAACCTGCCCGAGAACATGCGCGTCGTCATCCCGCAGGCTGCGGACGATCTGCTCAACATCGAGGGAACGTCGGCGTCGATTGTCGCCGTGAAGTTCCAGAACAGCGTGCATATTTCGGCGCGCTCGCTCGGCCAGTTCAACGTGCAGCTCATCATGGAATATCTCGGCGGAGGCGGCCACCAGATGATGGCCGGCGTACAGCTGCCGGAGATGGAGCTCTCCGAAGCGGAAGCGCTCATCCACAAGGCGATCGATCAGTATTTGGACAAACAACAGAACAAGGAGATTCAGGAATGAAAGTCGTACTTCTTCAGGATATCAAAGGAACGGGGAAAAAGGACGAGCTCGCGGAAGTGTCCGACGGCTACGCCCGCAATTATCTTTTCCCGCGCAAGCTCGCGCAGCCGGCCACGAACGAGGCCATCAGCGAGATCCAGTCGAAGCAGAGCGCCAAGCAGCATCACAAGGACGAGGAGCTGGACGCCGCAAAAGAGACGGCGGAAACGATCCGCGGCAAAACGTATGTCGTCCGGGCGAAAGCCGGCACGGGAGACCGCCTGTTCGGCTCCGTGACCGCGAAGGAGATCGCCGCGGCGATCCTCGCCCAGACGGGCTGTGAGATCGACAAGCGCAAGATCCTGCTCGACCGCGACATCAAGGCGTTCGGCACCTACACCGTCGCCGTCAAGGTCTGCAACGGCGTGAGCGCCGATATCACCGTCGAAGTGCGCGAATAACACAGGGGGACGCAATGGCTGAACGTTACGGGCTTTCGCTCGAGGCGCTGGGCGTCAATCTGCCCTACAGTCTCGAGGCGGAACAGGCGGTGCTCGGCGCCGTCATCGTCGACAGCAAGGTGCTCGAGGAGGTCCTCGGCATTTTGGTGCCCGAGCATTTTTATCAGAAACAAAATGAGGCCATTTTCAGCGAGATGGTCCTCATGTACAATGCCGGGAAGCCCATCGATTTCGTGACGGTCCTCAACGCGGTGACGGCGGCGGAGGTCTTTCCGAGCGAGGAAGACGCCAAGGTCTATCTGTACGGCATCACGCAGACGGTCCCGACGCTCAGCAATGTCGTCAGCTACGCGAACATCGTTTACGACAAATATCAGACCCGCACGCTCATCAACACCTGCCGCGACATCATCGACAATTCCGCGGGGGGCGCCGAGAGCTCGGGGCAGCTGCTCGAATATGCGGAGCAGAAGATCTACGAGATCCGCAACGGCCGCGACAGCGGCGACCTCAGCCGCATCGACGCGGTCCTGTTCCGCGTCATGGATCAGCTCTACAAGCTGTCCGGCCCCGACAAGGAGAAATACAAGGGGCTCCCGACCGGCTTTTCGCTGCTCGACCGCGTGCTCACGGGGCTCAACAAATCCGACCTCATCATCCTCGCGGCGCGCCCGGGCGTCGGCAAGACGAGCTTCGCGCTCAACATCGCCTCGAACGTCGCAAAGAACACGCAGGCGTCCGTCGCCATCTTTTCCCTTGAAATGACGAAGGAACAGCTCGCGCAGCGCATTCTGAGCAGCACGTCCGGCGTGCCGTCGCAGGCGCTGCGCTCGGGCGAGATCCAGACCGACGAATGGGCGAGCATCGCGGAAGCGACGGATATCCTCTCGAAGGCGAAGATTTACATCGACGACACGAGCGGCGTGAGCGTCGGCGAGATCAAGTCCCGCGCGCGGCGCGTGAAGAATCTCGGGCTCATCATCGTCGACTATCTGCAGCTCATGAGCGGCTCCGGCCGGCGCAACGATTCGCGCGTCAACGAGATCTCGGAGATCACGCGCGCTTTCAAGATCATGGCGAAGGATCTCAACGTCCCGATCATCCTGCTGTCGCAGCTCAGCCGCAGCAGCGAGCAGCAGAAGCGCCGCCCGATGCTGTCCGACCTGCGCGATTCCGGCTCGATCGAGCAGGACGCCGACATCGTGCTGTTCCTGCACCGCGATATGCCGCAGGACGGCGAGCCCGAGCAGGAAGAAAGCTCGGAGGTCCTGCTGCTCGTGTCGAAGAACCGTCACGGCGAGACGACGAAGCTCAAGCTGCACTGGGACGGCGAGCACACGACGTTCACCTCCATGGAGTATTCGCTCGGCGATGATTGACGACGTCGTTTTCGGTACAATTGAAAAGTTCGGGCTCATCAGGCCCGGAGACAACGTCATGGTCTGCGTGTCCGGCGGCGCGGATTCTATGGCGCTGTTGTCTTTTTTGTGCGCAAACCGCGGGAAGCTGGCCATCGGCGAACTGTCGGCCTGCCATTTCAATCACGGTCTGCGCGGGGCGGCCGGCGACGCCGACGAGGCGCTCGTGCGCAGCTTTTGCGACCAGCTGCGCGTGCCGCTCAGCTGCGGGCGCGGCGCGATGCGCGAACGGCAAAAGCCGCAGGGGATGAGCGAGGAAAGCTGGGCGCGCGAGCTGCGGTATGCCTTTTTCGAGCGCATCGCCGAAACGAACAACGCGAAGATCGCCACGGCGCACAACCTCAACGACAACGCCGAGACGCTGCTGTTCCGGCTCGCGCGCGGGACGGGCCTTCGCGGCGCGGCGGGCATACCGCCCGTGCGCGGCCGGATCATCCGGCCATTTCTCGAAGTGCCGCGCGCCGACATAGAGGCGTATTGCGCCCGGGAGGGCATCGCCTATGCGACGGATGAGACGAACGCCGGCGATGCATACGCCCGCAACCGCATCCGCCACGGCGCGATGCCGTCGCTGTGCGGCGTCAATGCCCGCGCGGCGGAGAATCTCGCCCGCTTTTGCGCCGCGGCGCGGGAGGCCGACGAATATATGGAGGCGCGCGCCGCGCAGCTGCTCGCGGCCGCCGCGGCGGACGGCGGCTGGTCGGCGGCGGTGCTGTCCGGCGCGCCGGAAGCGGAACAGCGCTGCGCCGTCGCGCGCATCCTGCGCGCGGTCTGTTCGCCCGACGAAGCGGCGATCGAAAGGGGACTTTCGGTGCTGCGCGGAGAGCGGCGCGGCGCGCAGCTGTCCGAAAAGGTCTCGCTTCGGCGCTGCGGGGATCTGCTGCAGTGCTCGGAAGAGCCCGCCGAAAGGGCGGCGCCTGCGCCGCCGGAGGAGAAAAAGCTCGGGATCGGCAGGAATTTGTGGGCCGATGCGGTCGTTATCGCCGAAATCAGGGAAAGAAATCATGAACAAAGCGGAAATTTTCAGAAATCGCTCTTAAATAATGCGCTTGACTGTGATAGAATAATTGGTAATATTGTTTTGCGTGGGCGCAGAACAGGGGACACCTTCACGAGCGCCCGCAGAAACAATACGAAGACGCTGAAAAAGCTTTTCAACGAGCTTGGCATCCCGCCGGACCGGCGCGATTGCGTTCCCCTTCTGTGCGATGAAGACGGCATCGTTTTTGTCGGCGGGCAGGGACCGTCCCGGCGCGCGGCGGCAACTGCGGATTCCGAAAGAATACTATATATAACAGTTGAAAAGAGAGGGAATTGACATGCACAACGACGTCCTGAAAGTCCTGATTTCCGAACAGGAGCTGCGCGAGAAGGTCAAGGAGCTGGGAAGCGTAATAACAAAGGACTATGCGGGAAAGATACCCGTGGTCATCAGTGTTCTGAAGGGTTCTTTCGTCTTTGTCTCCGATCTTGTCCGCGCGATGGACGTCAATACGGAGATCGACTTCCTCGTCGTTTCGAGCTTTGCGGGCGGCGTCGTGAGCACGGGCGCCGTGCGCATCATCAAGGACATCAACATCTCCCTTGAGGGACGCGACGTCCTCGTCGTCGAGGACATCCTCGACAGCGGCCTGACGCTCGAATACATCTCGGAGATCCTGAAGGGCCGCGGTCCCCGGAGCCTGCGCATCGCGACGCTGCTCGACAAGCCCTGCCGGCGCAAATCCGGCATCATTCCGGACTACACGGGATTCGTCATTCCCGACGAGTTCGTCATCGGCTACGGGCTCGATTATGACGAGAAATATCGCAATCTTCCCTATATCGGCGTTCTGAAGCCGAGCGTCTACTCCAAGGAAGACGCGCAGGCGCTTGTCAATCAAAAAGCAGAAACCGTCGGGTGACGTAGAAACGGAAGGAATGGATGCAGAATAACAAAAGAAGCCGCATCGGAATTCAGGCGATCATCATCCTCGTGATGATGGCCGTGATGTTCTATATGTTCCGCATGGCCGGGCAGAACGACATGAAATACTCCGAGCTGCTCGGCAAATTCGAGAACCAGCAGATCGACGAGTTCGAGCTGAATCTCGGCAGCGGCAAGATGACCTACCACGAGGCCGGCGCCGCGAAGAACGAATACCAGATCGTCACGGTCCCGGACGTCAATCTTTTCCTTGAGGATGTGCGGGATTCCATCGCCGCCTACAACAGCGCACACCCGACGGCGCACATGACCTACAATTATGTGGCGGCGTCCAACTGGGGCATCGTGCTGTCGACGTACCTGCCGATCATCCTGCTCATCGGCGTGATGATCTTCTTCTATTATTCGATGAACCAGCAGGGCGGAAAGATCGGAAACATCGGCCGGGCGCGCACGCGCCAGGGCCAGGAGGACGGCCGCCGCAACACCTTTGCGGACGTCGCGGGCGCGGACGAGGAAAAAGAGGAGCTCAGCGAGATCGTCGAATACCTCAAGAATCCCGCCAAATACAACGCGCTCGGCGCGAAGATCCCGAAGGGCGTGCTGCTCGTCGGCCCTCCCGGAACGGGCAAGACGTTGCTCGCGCGCGCTGTGGCGGGCGAAGCGGGCGTGCCGTTCTTCTCCATCTCGGGCTCTGATTTCGTCGAGCTGTATGTCGGCGTCGGCGCGTCGCGCGTACGCGATCTGTTCGACAAGGCGAAAAAGGCCCGCCCGAGCATCATCTTTATCGATGAGATCGACGCGGTCGGCCGCCAGCGCGGCGCCGGCCTCGGCGGCGGCAACGACGAGCGCGAACAGACGCTCAACCAGCTGCTCGTCGAGCTCGACGGCTTCACGGGCAACGAAGGCGTCATCGTCATGGCCGCGACCAACCGCGCGGACATTCTCGACCATGCCATGCTGCGCCCCGGCCGTTTCGACCGGCAGATCTATGTCGGCTATCCCGACGTAAAGGGCCGCGAGGAGATCCTCAAGGTCCATGCGCGCGGCAAACCGCTCGCGCCGGACGTCAATCTCGCGACGATCGCGAAGAGCACGCCGGGCTTTACGGGCGCGGATCTCGAGAACCTGCTCAATGAGGCGGCGCTGCTTGCCGCCCGCAAGAACCGCAAGGCGATCACGGAGGAGGACGTCGAAGAGGCGAGCATCAAGGTCGTTGCCGGCCCCGAGAAAAAATCGAAGGTCGTCAGCGAAAAGGAGCGCAAGCTCACCGCCTACCACGAGGCGGGACATGCCATCTCGACGTATATTGCGACGCCTGAAAAGCAGGTGCATCAGATCTCCATCATGCCGCGCGGCCAGATGGGCGGCTTCACGATGTCGCTGCCCGAGGACGATGTCAACTACTCCACCCGCAGCGAGATGCAAAATGAGATCACCACGCTGCTCGGCGGACGCGTGGCCGAGGCGCTGGTGCTCGACGACATTTCGACGGGCGCGTCGAGCGACCTCACGCGCGCGACGGACATCGCGCGCTCGATGGTGACGAAATACGGCTTCTCCGACAAGCTCGGCCCGGTCGTCTACGAGGAACACGACGAGGTCTTCATCGGCCGCGATTTCGCCGCCGCAAAGAGCTATTCCGAACAGGTCGCGGCGGATATCGACCTCGAGGTCCGCGCGATCATCGAAAGATCCTACGCCGCCTGCAAGAAGATCCTTGCCGACAACCGCGCGAAGCTCGATACGCTCGCCGCGGCGCTTCTCGCAAACGAGAGAGTCGACGGCGCGGATTTCCTGAAGATCATGCGGGGCGAGGCCGCCGAAGCGCTGAAGAAAGTCGCCGCTCCGGCCGCGGAAAACGCGGCGAAGGCATAACGGCGGACTTCGCGCAAACAATACAAAATATGGTGTTCCGGGCGCTTTTTTCGGGCGCCCGGAACACTTTATTTTGTGGCGGGAGTATGGTATAATCATCTCATAAAACGCAAGGAGAGATCAAGTGGCGGGCAAGCAGACAGCAGGCGAAAAGCAATATACGAACGAGAGCATAAAATCGCTCAAGGGCGCCGACAGGGTGCGAAAACGCCCTGCCGTTATTTTCGGTTCCGACGGCATCGAGGGCTGCCAGCAGTCGGTGTTCGAGATCATCTCCAACTCGCTCGACGAAGCGCGCGAGGGCTTCGGCGACCGCATCATCATCACGCAGTACATCGACAATGCCGTTGAAGTCGAGGACTTCGGCCGCGGCATCCCCGTCGATTACAACAGCAAGGAAAAGGAATACAACTGGAAGCTCCTCTTCTGCGAGCTGTACGCGGGCGGGAAATACAACAACGCGGCCGCGGGCAACTACGAGTATTCGCTGGGCATCAACGGCCTCGGCCTTTGCGCGACGCAGTATTCGTCGCGCTACATGGATGTCGAGATCTACCGCGACGGCTTCCGCTATGCGATCCGCTTCGAAAAGGGAAACCCGGCGGGCGCCATGGTCAAGGAGCCCACGACGCGCCGCAAAACCGGCAGCCGCATCAAATGGCTGCCCGACCTCAAGGTCTTCACCGATATCGCCATTCCGCGCGAATATTTCGACGAGACGCTCAAACGCCAGTCGGTCGTCAACGCGGGGGTGACCTTCGAATATCGGCGGGAGACCTCGCCGGGAAAATTCGAGACGACCGAATATTGCTACGAAAACGGCATTGCGGACTACGTCGGCGAGATCGCCGGCGACGACGCGCTCACGGGCGTGCAGCTGTGGACGGGGGAGCGGACGGGACGCGACCGGGAGGACATGCCCGACTACAAGGTCAAGATGAACTTTGCGGTCTGCTTTTCCAACCGCACGCAGCTCCTCGAATATTACCACAACAGCAGCTGGCTTGAGCACGGCGGCTCGCCCGAACGCGCCGTCAAGAACGCTTTCGTCTATCAGATCGACGCGCTCCTCAAGGACCGCAAGCTTTATAAAAAGGACGAGACGAAGATCGGCTTCGTCGATGTGGAGGACTGCCTCATCCTTGTCTCCTCGTCGTTTTCGACGGTGACGAGTTACGAGAACCAGACGAAAAAATCCATCACCAACAAATTCATCGCCCAGGCGATGACCGAGTTTTTAAAGCACAGCCTCGAGATCTATTTCATCGAGAACCGCATCGACGCGGACAAGATCGCGAATCAGGTGCTCATCAACAAGCGCAGCCGCGAAAACGCGGAAAAGACGCGGCTAAATCTGAAAAAGACGCTGCAAAGCGGAACGGACATGCTCAACCGCGTGCAGAAATTCGTCGACTGCCGCACGAAGGACGTCGAGCGCCGCGAGATCTACATCGTCGAGGGCGACTCGGCGCTCGGCGCGTGCAAGCAGGGAAGGGACGCCGAATTTCAGGCGATCATCCCCGTGCGCGGCAAGATCCTCAACTGCCTCAAGGCGGAATACGATAAAATCTTCAAGAACGACATCATCACCGATCTCATCAAGGTGCTCGGCTGCGGCGTCGAGGTGCAGTCGAAGGCAAACAAGGAGCTTTCGACGTTCGAGCTGTCGAATCTCCGGTGGAGCAAGGTCATCATCTGCACCGACGCGGACGTCGACGGCTACCAGATCCGGACGCTCATCCTCACGATGCTCTACCGGCTGACGCCGACGCTCATCCGGGAGGGCCTCGTCTACATCGCGGAATCCCCGCTGTACGAGATCGAGTCGAAGCAGATGACCTACTTTGCGTACACGGAACAGGAAAAGGCGGACATCCTCGAGCGCATCGGCTCGGATAAATACACGATCCAGCGCTCAAAGGGGCTCGGCGAGAACGAGGCCGACATGATGTGGATGACGACGATGAATCCCGCGACGCGCCGCCTCATCAGGGTGACGCCGTCGGAGGCCGCGGCGACGGGCGAGATGTTCGATCTCATGCTCGGCGACAATCTGCAGGGGCGCAAGGACTATATCGCAGAGCACGGCCGCGAATATATGGGCGACCTCGATTTGAGCTGAGCGGTCGGGACCGCTGATTACGCCGCCGCGGCGGCACGGACCGGAGGAAGGCTTTTGGCGAAGAAAGCACAGAAAAAAGAACCCGTCCGCAACGGGATGGTCGAGAACGTGGAGATCGCGGGCGCCGGAGAAATGGCCGAGACCCCCATCGTCGACACGCTGCGCGTCAATTATATGCCCTATGCGATGAGCGTCATCGTCTCCCGCGCGCTGCCGGAGATCGACGGCTTCAAGCCGTCTCACCGCAAGCTGCTGTACACGATGTACACGATGGGGCTGCTGACGGGCCCGCGCACGAAATCGGCCAACGTCGTCGGCCAGACGATGAAGCTGAATCCCCACGGCGACCAGGCGATCTACGAGACGATGGTGCGCCTCGCGCGCGGCAATGAGACGCTGCTGCACCCCTATGTCGACAGCAAGGGCAATTTCGGCAAGAGCTACAGCCGGGACATGGCCTATGCGGCGTCGCGCTACACCGAAGTCAAGCTCGCCGAGATCAGCGGACAGCTGTTCGCCGACATCGGCAAGGACACCGTGGATTTCGTCGACAACTACGACAACACGCTCAAGGAGCCGACGCTGTTCCCGGCGACGTTCCCGACGATCCTCGTCAACAGCAACATCGGCATCGCCGTCGGCATGGCGAGCTCGATCTGCCCGTTCAATCTCGCCGAGGTGTGCGAAACGACGGTCGCGCTCATCAAGGATCCGCAGCACGACATTCTTTCCACGCTCAAGGCCCCCGATTTCCCGGGCGGCGGGCTGCTGCTGTACGACGAAGCGGCGACGAGGGAGATCTACGAAACGGGCCGCGGCTCCTTCCGCATACGCGCGCGCTATGCCTTTGAAAAAGCGGGGAACCGCATCGAGATCACCGAGATCCCGCCCACGACGACGGTCGAAGCGATCATGGACAAGCTCGCCGAGCACGTGAAATCGGGCCGGGTGAAGGAACTTGCCGACATGCGCGACGAGACCGACCTCAAGGGCCTGCGCCTGACGCTTGACCTCAAGCGCGGCGTCGATCCCGACAAGCTCATGCAGAAGCTGTTCCGCATCACGCCGCTCGAGGACAGCTTCGCGTGCAATTTCAACATCCTCATCGACGGCGAGCCGCGCGTGATGGGCGTGCGCGAGATCCTCGCCGAATGGACGGACTTCCGCCGCGGCTGCGTGCGCCGCCGTACGGCGTTCGAGCTCAAGGGCAAGGAGGACAGGCTGCATCTGCTCTCCGGCCTCGAGGCGATCCTCATGGACATCGACAAGGCGATCAGAATCGTCCGCGAGACGGAAGAGGAAAAAGAAGTCGTCCCGAACCTGATGATCGGCTTTTCCATCGACGAGATCCAGGCCAACTACATCGCCGAGATCAAGCTGCGCCATCTCAACCGCCAGTACATCCTCGAGCGGACGGCCGAGATCGCGTCGCTGCGCGAGGACATCGCGTCGCTGCGCGGCATCCTGGGCGATCCGAAGCGCATCGACAGGATCATCATGGGCGAACAGGCGGCCGTAGCGCAGAAATTCGTCCAGGCGCGCCGCACGAAGATCTATTACGAGCCGGTGGAGCGGTTTGAGGAGGAAGAGGAGACCGTTCCGGATTATCCGGTCCATCTCTTCTTTACGCGCGAGGGCTACTTCAAGAAGATCACGCCGCTGTCGCTGCGCATGGGCGGCGAGCAGAAGCTCAAGGAGAGTGACGAGATCATCTTTGCGGCAGAGGCAAAGAACGACATCCATCTGCTGTTCTTTACAAACGAGCGCAACGTCTACAAGGCGCGCGCCGCCGATTTCGACGACGGAAAGGCGAGCGCCATCGGCGACTTCATCGCGGCAAAGCTCGATATGCCGGAAGGGGAAACCGCCGTCGCCATGGTCGCTACGCAGGAGTACAAGGGACACGTGCTCGTCTTCTACGCCAACGGCAAGGTCGCGCGCGTGCCGCTCGCGCAGTTTGAGACAAAGCTCAACCGGAAGAAGCTGTCGAACGCCTACTGCGCGAAGCAGGACGCGGTCGCCATCCTTTCCTGTGAGACCGACACGGAATACGCGCTGTTTACAGACAACGGCCGCATGCTGCTTGTCAACAGCGCGCTCGTGTCCGAGAAACAGAGCCGCGACACGCTCGGCGTGAGCGTGCTGAGCCTCAAAAAGAACGCGAAGCTCAACCGCGTCTGCGAAGCGTCCTCTCTTGAGCTCGCCAACGAACACCGCTACCGCACGCGCAATCTGCCCGCCGCGGGCGCCGTGCTGCGCGCGGAAGACGTCGTCGAGCAGCTGACGCTGCCGGAAGCGTAAATTCCGGTTGATTTTTGCTTTTTTATATGGTATAGTGTAAAGCGCTGTTATAAGAGGTTGGAGGAAAGATCAATGTCTGCTATTGAAATCGTCGCGGGATCGATGCTGCTGCTGTGCAGCCTGTGCATCATTCTTGCGGTCATGCTCCAAAGCGGTAAGGGCGACGGTCTGTCCGGCGCGATCATGGGCGGCGGCGATTACAGCTACCGCGGCAAGGGAAAAGACAATGACGCGAAGCTCGCGCGCATGACAAAGATCCTCGCGGTCGTGTTTTTTGTCGTGACGCTCGCCGTCAACGTCATCGCGCTTTCCGCAAAGTAATCATCCGATAAAAAAGAAGCGGCAGCCGAACGGCTGCC
>JAYFNU010000027.1:0-45279 GCA_034933305.1 Oscillospiraceae bacterium
CCCGCGGGGGCTCTTGCTGCAAACGGACGGCGGAAAAAACCGCGGAAAGACGAAAGCGGAAAAACTCTGTTGCAGGCGCCCGGGATATGCTATAATCAGACACACGGCGAACAAAGCGGAGGGGGAGAGGAAGGATGCTCGAATACATCGTCGGCGCGCGCGCCGGCAAGCCGCTGGGCGACTATCTTCTCGAACAGGCGCCGGCGCTCGGATACGCCCGCGTCCAGAAGCTCCTGCGCCTGCGGGAGATCAGGCTCAACGGCCGGAAAACGACGTTCTACGCCAAACTGAGCCCGGGAGACCGCATACAGGTGTATGTGCCCGCGCTGCCGCAGGATGCGCCCGCGCCGCCCGTGCGGCGGGGATTCGAGATCGTCTACGAGGACGACAACGTGCTGCTCGTCCAAAAGGAGGCGGGCGTGCTGTGCGACGACGTGCCGACGGGCGACACGCTGCTGAACGGCATCCTCGGCTATCTGCGGGCCGCGGGCTTTTCGGGCGACGCCCATTTGTGCAACCGGATCGACTACAACACGAGCGGCATCGTCATCGCCGCGAAAAACGCGCAGAGCAAGGCGGTGCTCGACGAAAAGATCCGGCTGCGCGAGATCGAGAAAAAATACGTCTGTGTCGTCGTCGGCGCGATGGCGCCGCCCGACGGGACGCTTGAAAACCAGCTGTTCAAGGACGCGAAGCAGAACCGGGTCTACATCTCCGACAAAGGCGGCAAAGGCTCGAAGACGGCGGTGACCCGGTACAGGACGCTCGCCGGCGGCGGGGAGCTGAGCCTGCTTGAGTGCGAGCTTGTGACGGGGCGGACGCACCAGATCCGCAGCCAGCTGGCCTACGCGGGCTGCCCCATCCTCGGGGACGGGAAATACGGCCGGTACGACGTCAACAAGCGCTACCGGGAGAGCGCGCAGCTGCTTTGCGCCTACAAGCTGAGATTCGCGTTCCGGGACGACGGCAATTGCCTCAGCTACCTCAACGGCCGATCCTTCTGCGTCAGGCGCGTCGATTTCTGCGAGAAATATTTTCCGGGCGCGCTGCCGAAGGGGAAAGCAAAGGGCGGCGCGTGACGCGCGCGGCCGGGAAAATCATTGACAATGCGCCGCGTATTTGCTATTATATTAAGGCTGTAAATCGGTGCCGACAGCCATAGGATCCATTAGCTCAGTCGGCAGAGCACCTGCCTTTTAAGCAGGGTGTCCGGAGTTCGAATCTCCGATGGATCACCAAAAAAGCCCCCATTTATGGGGGCTTTTCCAATGCCCAAAATCATGAGCGCGCTCGTTCTTCGAGTTGGTCATTTAAGCGGTGAAAGGTCTTTTCTGCGTAGCCGTTCAAGTTGCAATGCATTCATCGTCGGCAGCGAACAGGATGCAATCCGTTTTAAATTCATTCGGGTCATCATTGTTATGGTACACGGTGCCATAGGCGCAGGGAAAACCACAACCGCCGAGCTTTGCATCAGCCGCCCGCAGCTGCCGGTCAGGGTCACTTTCAGAGGCGAAATATGCGCCGCGGGTTATTCCATAGGCTAAAGTCTCGCCAAAAACATCGAAAATCCGAACCGGCAACTTAAACGAAAGAACCCGGGCGGCGCATATTTACCCGAGCCGTGCAATGCAGCATGACCGACAGCTCGAATCGTATCGCCCCGCTCATCCCCGCGCCAAAAGACGAGCTGCTTGAATGCAAGCGCCGGCAAGATTATATGAAGCGGCAAAACCCTGCGCTCAACGCGCAGGGTTTTGTGTTTACGACAGAGCAGGGCAGCTACATCGGGCCGAGGACGTATCGGGATTTGTTTAAGCGCATTCTGAAAGAGGCAGGCGGGGCGGACGCGAATTTTCGCTCCCTGCGTCACACTTCTTCGACGGGGGCGATGGAGCAGGGCGTGGACGCGCTCGCGCTCGCAAAGATCCTCGGTCACGCGCAACCGAGCGCCACGCTCAATATATACGGAAATGTGTTGCCTGACCACAAGAGGGAGGGCATAAGGAAGATGCGGAGTTTTTATTGCGGAGAAACGGGAACCGCTGGAGCGGTAGAGCTAATGGATGTTGATGTATTACATGTTACAAAAAAGAAAACCCCGAGAGCTCGGGGTTTTCTTTTGCCATAAAAGTCAATGCCGTTTCAGTGTATGCTTTGCAATCTGGTTTAAGCTCTACTCCACTTTGTCTCTGTGAAGGGCTTCGAGTACTTCATCAGAAGTTGCAACAATGCCCCAGGCCAGATCCCAGTTAGCCAAAGAACCATTTTTGATAAGGTCATTGAAGCCGAAGCAGAAGTCGGAGACCATGACGGTGTTATATCCAAGAGTGCTTGCGTCACGCGCGGTGGCTTCGGTGCAGACGCTCGTTGTGCAGCCGCCGAGGCAGACATTCTCAATATCAAAATTGCTGAGAATAAGCTGGAGGTTCGTTTGGAAAAACGCACTCCAACGGTTCTTTGTGATCTGGTAGTCAGGCTCGACGGTGATACCGTCATATACTTTAAATTCATGCGTGCCCGGGCGAAGGATGGGAGTACCGTTCGGGAAGTGTTCCGGCCATTTCTTTGAATAGAAATAGTGGTTCATAAGCTCGTGGCTCTGGTTGGTATAGATAATCATAGAGCCCATCGCTTTCATTTCGGCGAGAACCCGGTTGATGGCGGGGCAAGCCTCCGTTGAACCGACGGCTTCAAGCTGCACACCGTGGCCGACAAAGAAATTCTGATAGTCAACAAGAAGGAATGCGGTCTTTTTAGGGTTGAAGTTGATGTCCTTTAAAGTGTAAGACATGTCCATGATCCTTTCTAAAAATATTTTTTTACAATTCTTTGTTCTTCGCAGCGTCTTTTATCGGGAAAAGTGGCTTGGGAGTCGGGATATTGATGCCCGCCATTGCGAGGAAACCCTGGGTGCAGTTAAAGAAAGCGCACAGCCCCATGATAATCAGAAGGATTCCATTAAGTGACTCGATCCAAAGGGGATGAGCGAGACCGAAATTCAACCAGGCGGCAATCGCAAGCTGAATGCAGGATGCAAATCCCATGAGCAAGCCATGCCACGGACCATGGAAAAATGCCGGCATAGCCATAATCAAAAACATATCCATACAAAGCCAGACTATGCCGAATATTCTGTTGTCAATAGGCCATCCGAGTTGCGTAAACACGTAATTTGCGAGAGGCATGGAACCGCCGACAAGCGCAAATGAGATGGCGAAAACAAAGAACAGATTTCCGCCAAATCCATCGCCTCTTTTTAGAGCGTTGAGAGCAACGATCATATACGGAACGCCGGAGAACAAGAGCAGAACACCGACCATGTTCGCGCATTCCATAGGTATCCATTTCAGCCAAATTGCCGCAAAACAAAAGGTATACAGAGTAAAAGTGAAATACCCTGTGGGATCGGCTGACGCTAACGCCTTGTTATTCTCCATCAATAAACCTCCATTTTTTATGGCAATGCTTTCTGAACGCGCGTGTTCGCGCATAACAGTGCACAGCTTAAAATGCTAGGTTTATTATTACAGTAGAAGTAGTTGAGCGCAATCAGAAAAAAACTCCAAAAACAACCAAACGGTTGAGCGACCGAACTTATTAGTGCGGATTCTACAACATTTTTGTTTGCGATTCATCTTTTTGACTGTTGCCCAGCCATTCCACAATGAATTTCCTTAGATGACGTCCGTTTGCATCAAGATTGCCGCCGCTTGAGCGGCATAAATAATAATTCAGGCAAACAGGGTCAATCTGGGGTCTGATGACAACTTTGTCTGAGGTGATGCTTTTTACTACGCTTCCGAGAAGGAAGCCTATGGCGTAATTGTTTTCAGCCATTTGAAGTATCCATTTGTTGTTGTTGACTTCAAGCAAAGGTGTGACATTTATATGTTTTTGATAGAGCATTCTGTTGACGTTCACAAAATGAGGGTAATATCTTCCATACGCAGCGATTTTCTGATTATCTAAATCATCGAAAGAAATAATCTGCTTATTTGAAAGAGGATTCTTTTTGTTTATCACGGCAAAGAATTCGTCGGTATAAAGTTTAACGGACTCATATGAATGCTCCGGCATGGGCTTGGTGATGATAGCGAAATCACATTCGCCCTCCTCAAGCTTTTCCACCGCCTCTTCCTCAGTGACGCGCATAAGGTTCAATAGAACATTCGGGTTGAATTTGTGAAAGGCCATCCAAAAATCGAATCCCAACAATTCTTCAACATTCTCAACTGTGTATACTTTGATGGTTTTCCACGGAAGCCATTCATTGGGGTCAAGTTTGTGAATGCAATCCCATTCTTTTTGGATATTTGTTGCGTGGTAGCGCAGCTGAACAGCTTCGGAGGTAGGAACAAGCTTGTTGCTCTGACGAATGAAGAGAGTGACCCCGAGCTCATTTTCAAGGAGCTTGATCATCTTGCTGAGCGCTTGCTGTGAAATCATGAGCTCTTCTGCCGCAAGTTTTATACTGCCGAATTGATAAACAGCTAAAAAGTAACTCAGTTGTCTTTCACTCATAAGTTTACCCTCAATTCTACGGAATGACTTAATTATAATATTTCGCAATCATATTGCAACCTTAGTGCACAGAGAGAGAATCAACAAATAGGTTGATAGTCATACTGTTTTTCCGTTTGCTTCATCAAGCGGGAAAAGTTAGTATTAATCCGAAAATTGTCTTACATAAGCGTGATATTGAGGTTACTGCGCCCCGAAAGACAGTGCGCTGCATCCCAGCGCATATTGCATGATCCGTCTGGTGGTTATTTATGCGGAAAAAGAAATATTCGTGAGGTAATGAGGTAATCATGTCGAAAAAAGAAAAAGCAACACAACTAACAAAAACAATGACCACTTTGGACGGATGGGCAATCGGGACCGGAGCAATGATGGGAGTTGCGATTTTTGTTGTCAGCGGGCAGATATCGGGCGTAGCCGGTCCTGCTGCCTGCCTGGGATTTTTCATAGCCGCAGCGATCGTAATGGTAGTGGCCCTTTGTTATTGCGAGGTTTCCGCGGCCTACCCCATCGCAGGAGGAGCGTACATCTTCCCGAGAAAAGCAATCGGGGGAAAGGCGGGGGAGCTTCTGTCGTTCATCAGCGGATGGTGCCTGTGGGGAGGTCAGGGCTTAGGCCCGTGCATGGTTTCCATTGCGTGCGCAAGCTACATTTCATTTACATGCCAGCTGCTTGGCTTCGTCAATCCGATCCCGGAAAAAACAATAGCAATTGTTTTAGTGATACTATTCGGCATCGCAAATATGCGGGGCTCGGGCGGCGGAAAACTGCTCCAACTGGTGTCCACCCTGATTATTGCGGCAATAATGGTGACCTTTATCATTTGGGGAGGACTTAATGTCAAGCAGGAACTGCTTGCGGAATTTGCGCCGAAAGGTTTCAGTTCAATTCTGTCCTGCGCTGCGGTTTGTATATTTTCTTTTAGCGGCTGGTCGTCAATTCCGGCCATGTCCGAGGAATTTGTAAACCCCGGCAAGCAGGTGCCGAAATCCATCATTTATTCACTGGTTACTTGCGGGCTGATTTTTACTGCTTTCGTTTACATTATGAACGGGCTTATGCCCGGGAGCGAGCTTGCCGTGTCTTCCGCGCCGCCGGCCGACGCGTTCTCAACAGTCACAAAATACGGTGGGCTGTTGACGGCGATCGGAGGGATATTTGCATGCGTCAGCACTGGAAACGGGCTGTTAATGACAGGCGCGCGCATTCCGTATTCCATGAGCAGACATGGGGATATTCCCAAATTTCTCGGTAAAGTCAACAGCGACGGAATCCCATATGTCGGCGTTATCCTAACTGTAGTGGGACAACTTGTACTTGTTATCACCGGTGCGATGTCCATCATTACCCAAATGACCGTTTTTGTGACCTCGCTCAGTTGGATTATCACCATAATATGCCTCGTATTTTTAAGAGAAAAGCACAAAGAAATCAAGCCGGAATTCAGAGCTCCGGCTTACCCGATAATCGTAATACTTGCCAGTGCAGCGCTTATATTCATGCTCACAAAGCTGAATATGAATGCAATCAAAATCGGTTCATATTGGATAGCCGGAGGAGTTGTCATTTACTATCTCTTCAAGAAAACGTCTCTGAAAATGTTTTGCGAAGACGCAGAAGAAAATGAATAGGGCGCCTGCCCTCCCGCCTGTTTAACAGTCAAAACGTGTCTGCAGGACAGCAGGGATGACTTTAAGCCTGCAGAGAAACCCGCAAACAAACGGTCGGCATTCAGGGCACCTGATAGCAGCAAAACACTTCTTTTCTTGGCCTTGGCTGAAGAGCGCCATAAAGGATCATGGCGATATGCAAACGCTGTGCAGACGGCGGCGAAAGCTTCCCCCGCGCTTGCCCACAACAAATATACCAATTCCAAACTCCTGAATTTTGCCGTTTCGCCGCCGACAACCAATCATTCTCTCCCCCGCATCAAGGTGCAGGGGAGAGAATGCTGTTTAAGGCAAAAGCTGTAAAACAAACAGCCGATATGAGATCGTCGGGAGGGGAAAGACATGCAAAACAGCCCGATCGCCGAAGCGACACGACAGCATGTCGTCGGAAACTATTTCAAGCCCATCCGACTAAACGTGCGCTGGATGGGCATGACTGTATGCATGTGCATCTGGATCACCACGGCGTCGCAAGCTATGGATCGCTTGCGGCGCTTTTTTATATGCCTTCGGAAAAATCGCGCCGCGCAGGAGCGCGCCCCGGCGGGGGGGGGCTTTTTTCCTGCCGGGGGGATATGCTATAATGCGATCGAAAGATGGCTGCGGCGGAGACCGGACGACGCTGCGCCGCGGCCCGCCATTAGAATAAACGAGCAGAAATACGGGTGCCGAAAGATGGAAAAGCACATGCTCATCGACGTGAGAAACATCGCGCCGAAGGATCTGCCCTATATCGCCACATGGATCGTCTATTACGCGTGGGTGATCGTGTTCACCACCTGGTGGACGGCGTCGCCGGCCGCCGACGCCGTTTTCAGCGCCGACGCGCGCGCAACGCTTCACGCCGTGAATCTGCTCGCGTCGGCGTTCTTCGTCGTCGTGCTCAAGCGGGAGTGGTTTGCCGGCGCCGCGCGCATCGGCGGGGGATGTCTTCTCGCCGTTTTCGCCGCGTCCTTCGCACTGCCCATGCCCGCGCAGCTGCACACGGCGCTCAATCTGCTGCTCGGCGTCGCGATGGGACTCGTCAATGCCGGCATCCTCGTCCCGTTCGTCTTCGTGCTCAACAATACGGGAAAGTTTTACGCCGTCGTCGGCGCCAATCTGCTCATCAGCGCGCTCATGCTGCTGCAGGAGTCCGGCCTCGCCGATCTGTTCGGCAGCGCGGTCTTCCCGTTCGCGATGCTGCTCGCGGGGCTGCTGCCGCTCGCGCGCTTCCGCCGCGGCGACTTTGTCCCGTGCGCGTCCGCCTCGCTGCGGACGATCCCGAAGGCCGAGGGCACCGTGTACTTCACGATCTTCCTCAACTGCCTGTACGCGATCCTCTGCAAGGGCGTCGGCAAGATGTACATCCTGCTCGCGGACGCCCAGACGCCGCTCGCGCTCAGCGGGATCTATTACGCGGGCGCCATCCTCGGGTGCGCCGTCTATTATTTCGTTTACGCCGCGCTCAGGAACAGCAACATCGCGACGTGGAACATCACCTTCGGGTCTTTCGTCATCGCCATGCTGCTGTACGCGGCGGGGCGCAGCGGGCCGCTGCTCATCGTGTTCGCGGTGCTGCTGGGCATCGGCTCGACGATGGGCATGATCAACATGTACTATATTCTCGGCGTCATCGGCAAAAAGTATCAGAGCATGGGCTATGTGCGGGCATCCATCGTGGTCATCGGCTGCGTCGGCGGGATCACGGGCGTGGTGCTGGGCAAATGGGCGTCCGCCTATCCGGACGGCATCGCGCTGACGGTCGCCGCCGTCTCCGCGGCCGTGATCGTGCTGCTGCTCATCGTGTCCCCGACGCTGTCGAGGATCTACTACAGCCGGGAATGGTCGGAGGACTCCCGCAAGCCCGAGATCGACAACGAAAAGGTCTACATGTTCGCTCGGTTCGGGCTGTCCAAGCGGGAGACCGAGCTGTGCAAGCTCTTCCTCGAGGGATACACCATGCGCCAGAGCGCGGCGGTGCTGGGCATCTCCTACGCGACGGTGAACACCTACCAGACGAGCCTTTACCGCAAGCTCGGCATCAACAGCCGCACGGAGCTGCTGCTGCTGTTCAGGGAGTATCTGCAGCCGCGCGCCTGACGCGGCCGCGCGCAAGCCGTATCATTCGTTCGAATGATACGGCTTTTTTGTGCGCTGATTTGAACTAATGAATTGTGCGCGGCCGCTTTTTCGCCTATGTTTGGAGCGGGAAGACCGACGGGAGGTGAAGCAGATGCCCTTTTGGAAAGCGGCCGGCCGCCGCAAAACGGACGCCGCGCCGGCGCGGGAGCACGGAGAGAAGATGCTGCGTCTGCGCGCGCTCACGCCGCGGGAATACGAGACCTACGAGATCCTGCTCGAGGGCTTCACACTTCGCTATGCGGCGGAGCAGATGGGAGTGAAGTATCCGACTGTCAACACGTATGTCAACGCGATCTACCGGAAACTCGGCGTATCCAGCAGAGCGCAGCTGATCTCGCGGTATATCGGGACCCGGCTGCCCAAAGACGCGGCCGCAAAGCCGCAGACGAAAATCTGATTCGGACGGAGGAAGATCATGAGAGGATTCGCGCGCAGCATAGTTGCTTTGCTCATCGTGCTGGCGCTCGCGGCCTGCGGGGCGAAGGGCGCCCCCGCCGCGGGAGAGCCGGCAGGGGAAACGGACAACACGGCCGCGGCCGGTGCGCAGGACGGCGGGCAGGAAAAACAGGCGGGAGAGGTCGTCATCGAGGTCACGCCGCCCGAGGGCTGGGTCAAAAACGAGGCGTCCGTCCTGCCGGTGCAGTATCAGAAGGGAACGGCGACGTTCATGGTGAAGGAGGAGGCGTTCTCCGGCGAGACGCTCGACGACGTGATGAGCGAGGCGCTCTCGATGTTCGAGGACACGTTTCAGAATTTCGCCGTCGAGGCGGAGCCCGAGGCGCTGACGATCGACGGGAAGGACGCGCGCGGCGTCACCTTCACATGCACCGTGAGCGGCCTCGAGATGAAGTACCGCTATGTGTATCTGTTTGCGGCGGACAGGACGTACCTCATCGCCTTCGGCGACTTCGCCGGGACCTTCGACGAGCTCGCGGGCGATTACGAGGCGATCCTCGGCAACATCCGCTTTGCGGCGCAGTGAGCGCGCCCGGCGGAAATCAATGACGGAGAGGTGCTGACGGCTTATGAAAAAAATACTGTTTGCGATCCTTGTCTTTCTGGTGATCGGCGCGCTCGCCGCCTGCGCGGGAAAAAAAGAGCAGGCGGCCGAGACGGACGGCGGAGAGGCCGCGGCGTCGCAGGACGTCGATTTCGGCGCGATCATGTCGGGCAACGGCGGCGCGGAGCTCCTGAGCGGCTACACGGCGGCGCAGAAAGCGGCGATCGTCGCCGAGGGAAAGAAGAACGGCGTCGACATCACGTTCAACGCCGACGGCTCGACCACGTTCCGGGATGAAAACGGCGAATACACGCAGAACCCGGACGGCACATGGTCGATGACGTCGGGGGACGGAGGGGTATCCCAGGTCGGCGGCAGCTGGCCCGACAACGAGTTCACGCGGCTCATCCCGCAGCCCGAGTTCCCGCTGCTCGCCGCGAGCAGCGACGGCAGCGTTTTTACGGCGATCTTCAGCAACACGGGCGTCGACGAGGTCAAGGCGTACACCGAAAAGGTCAAGGCGGCCGGCTTCACGGTCGACGCCGTGACCGAGGAGGGCAAACTGTCCGGCCTCGACTCGTTCTATTATTCCGCGCTGAACGCCGACGGCTACACGGTCCAGATCTATGTGGGCGACGGCGCGAGCGGCATCAACGTGCTCAAACCGTGACGGGCGCGGCGGCGCACAACGAAAAAGCCCGCCGCGGGCGGGCACCGACGGGCGGCGATCCGACACGCCGCAAAAAAACAAAGGAGGAATTCATATGAGCGTTTGCGAAAAATGCGGAGCACAGATCAAGGACGGCGCGAAATTCTGTCCCGATTGCGGGGCGGCGGTCAGGGAAACGCCGAAGGTCGAGGGCGCGGCGCAGCAGGGGGACATCGCGCAGAAGATTGCGGAATTGAACAACACGGCCGACAACACGGCCGAATTCGATCCCGCCGACGTGCAGAACAACAAGACGATGGGCGTGCTCGCGTATCTGTCATGGCTCGTCCTCATCCCGCTGCTGGGCGCCAAGGGCTCGAAATTCGCCCGCTTCCACACAAATCAGGGGCTCGTGCTGGCCATCACGGAGATCGTCTGGTGGATCGCCGAGAGCGTGGTGACGACCATCCTCTACACCGTTTCGTGGGATCTCGGCTATCTGCTTTCCACGATCCTCAGCCTCGTGAACATCCTCTTCCTCGTGCTTGCGATCCTCGGGATCGTCAACGCCGCGAACGGCCGCGCAAAGGAGCTGCCGCTCATCGGCAAATTCCGGATCCTGAAGTAAGAGGGAGCCCGCGCGCGGGTTTGCAGCACAGCGGGGCCGCCGGCCGGCGGCCCCGCTGTGCGCGTTTTTTTGGAGCGGCAGCGGCGCCGATTGAAAAAATGCGCCGCGCGTTGTAGAATCGTCTCAGAACGACAACGGCGCGGCGGGGAACGGGGAACCGCCGGCAAGACCGCCGCGGCCGGCAGCAGCAGAAACGGACAATAAAACGCGAGGTGGAGCCATGCAGGACGCACCGGAGAACTCCCTGCCGACCGGCGCTCTTTGGGAGCAGCTGTTTACGGCCGATTCCGTCGAAGACTACCTGACCGCCGGCGCGAAGGAGATCGGCGTGCCCTCCTTCAGCGCCTACATCCGGCGCTTGTGCGCGCAGCGCGGCGAGGTCCCGGAGCGCGTCATCGTGCGGGCGGGGATCGAGCGCTCGTTCGGGCATTCGATCTTCCGCGGCGACCGCAATCCGTCGCGCGACACCGCGCTGCAGCTCGCGTTCGGCTTCTGCGCCGACGTGCCGCTCGCGCAGTCGATCCTGCGCCATGCGGGGCACAGCCAGCTCTATCCGCGCGTCCCGCGGGACGCCGCGATCGCGCACTGCCTTTTCCACCGCATCGGGCTCACCGAGACGCAGCAGGTCCTGTGGGATCTGGGGCTGCCGCTCATCGGGGGAGCGGGAAAGTGAGCGGCGCGCGGGACGCCGTCCGGGAGCTTTCCGCGCTGTTCGCCCAAAGCGATCTGCCGCGGGAATTCCTCGACGATTTCGAGCTTCTCGAATGTCTGTCGTGCGGGCGCGGCGTCGAGACCTATCTTGCGCGGCAGAAGGCGACGGGCGCGCCGTGCGTCGCGAAACGGTACGACAAGGCGGTTTGCGGGAACATCCGCGAGGGCGAGATTCTGAAAACGCTTTGCGGCGCGGGGCTGCCCATTTTTCTCGGGGAGTACCGGGGGACGGACGCCGACGTGGTCGTGCGCAGCTACATCGAGGGGACGCCCCTCGACCGCTACGCGCGCGAAAACGAGCTGCCGAAGGCGCGGATCATCGCGCTGTGCGCGAAGCTGTGCGATATTCTCGCCTGCCTGCACGGGCTCGAGCCGCCCGTCATCCACCGCGACATCAAGCCGCAGAACGTCATCGTGAAAGACGACGGGGATGTCTGCCTCATCGATTTCGATATTTCCCGCACCGCCCGCGAAGGCGGCGGCGCCGACACGCGCGTCGTCGGCACGCGGCCCTATGCGCCGCCCGAGCAGTACGGCTTTTCGCAGACCGACGCCCGCGCGGACATCTATGCGCTGGGTGTCCTGCTGTGCTTTTTGCTGACGGGATCGACGGATGCCGCGCACGCGGCCGTGCCGGACCGCCGGCTTGCCGCCGTCGTGCGCCGCTGCACGGCGTTTTCGCCCGAGCGGCGCTTCGGCGATGCAAGGGCGGTGAAGCGCGCGCTGCTGCGCGCCGGGCGCGCCCCGAAGAGAACGGCGCTCGTCTGCGCCGCGGCCGCCTGCGCGGCGCTCGCGCTGTGCGCGGGCCTGCTGCCCGCCGCGCGCCGGGCGGCGACACCGCCGCGGCGGGACGCCTCTTCCGTGCGGTTCGCCGAGCCGCTCGTCGAGCAGGCCGTGCGCGCGCAGCTCGGAAAGGACGCCGCGCAGCCCCTCACGCGGGAGGAGCTGCTGTCGGTGCGGGAGATCTATATCTTCGGCGACGAGGTCGCCCGCACGGGCGACGTGTTTTCCGACGGCCTCGCGGGGCCGCTGGGGGACAAGCCGCGCGGGACGGTCGAGACGCTCAGGGACGTCGCGCTGCTGCCCAATCTCGAGATCGTGTATGTGAATTACCAGACGCTGTCGGACATCGCGCCGCTCGCGCAGCTCGAGCGCCTCACCTATGTGGATCTGCGCCACACGATGGTGGAGGACATCCGCCCGCTCGGCGGCCTTGCGGGGCTCGTCAATCTCGTTTTGTACGACACGCGCGCGGGGGATCTGTCGTGCCTCGCGGGGAGCGGACTCAGGATGCTCAACGCGGGAAAAACGCCGGTGGGACGGCTCGACGCCCTGCCGCCGCTGCCGCAGCTGGAAGCGCTGTATCTCGAGGGCGCGCCGCTCGATTCCCTCGAGGGCGTCGAGCGGTTCCCTGCGCTCAGGACGCTCGACATCCGCGGCACCCGCGTGCGCGACCTTTCGCCGCTCGCCGGGGCGCCGGCGCTGGAAAAGCTGCAGATCGGCGCGGAGCAGCGGGCCGCCGCCGGCGCGCTGGCGGACGCGGGGATCGAGATCACATTCGATGCGGGGTGAGCTGGCTGCTCACCTTTTCTTTTTTCTCTTTTGCTATGCTTATAAGAGAACCTGTGCAGACCCGGGATCGAATCCCAATCATTCTGATCGGGGGAGAAGACAAGAAATGAAAAAATGGCTGATCCTGCTGCTCATTGCCGCCGTCGCGGCGCTGCCGTCGTGCGCGCAGGGCGCCGCCGCGCAGCCGGAGCCGGCGGTTGTTTTTGCCGATGCGCTGCTCGAGGAACGCGTGCGCACGGCCCTCGGCAAGCCGGACGGCGATATCACGGTTGCCGAAGCGCAGACCCTCACCGCGCTGGATCTCAGCAACGCCGACTGGGACGCCATGAACGCGCTCGGCGGCGGCATCCGGGATCTCGGCGGCCTCGAGAATTTCACGAATCTCACGGAGCTGTGTCTCGACTTCAACGACATCCGGGACTTTTCGCCGCTCGCGGGGCTCACAAAGCTCCAGACCCTCACCTTCTGCGGCGTGCGCCCGGACGATCTTTCGCCGCTCAGCGGCCTGACCGCGATGGTCACGCTGCGCTTCAACTGGTCCTACGCCCCTGACCAGGGCTTCTACGGCTGGGAAAGCCTCGGCTTCATGGAGAACATGAAGGAGCTGGAGGTCTTCGAGGCGAGGAACGCCGGGATCCGGGACATCTCGGCGCTCGCGGGATTGCCGAAGCTGTGGAGCGTGTTCATCGAAGAGAACCTGATCACCGACATCAGCCCGCTCGCCGATGTCAGAACGCTCCGGGAATTTCTCATCGCCGGCAATCCCATCGAAGATTACAGCTGTCTCGAACCGGTGCGCGAGGTCTTTCCCGCGCTGTATCCGGATTTTCAGCCCGACGTCGCGCTGAACTGAACATAAGGAGGATGCGCGGATGAAACGCTTTTTGTCTTTGCTGCTGATCCTTGCGCTCACGGCGCCGCTTTGCGCCTGCGCCGCGCCGGCCGCCGACCCCGCGCAGACCGCCGTCGTCTTCACCGACGCCGTGCTCGAACAGCTCGTGCGCAAGGCGATGGACAGACCGGACGGCGACATCACGATCGCCGAGGCCGAGGGCGTGACGGAGCTGCGGCTCAACCTCGACTGGCAGCCCCAGATCCCGCCGGAAACGCAGATACAGGACATCTCCTCGATCGCCTATTTCAAAAATCTGCAGATCCTGGAGCTCAGCTTCCACAACATCCGGGACATCACGCCGGTCGCGGGGCTCACGGGGCTTTTCGCGCTGTCGCTCGGCGGCAATCCCGTGGGGGACATCGCGCCGCTCGCGGGCCTCGGGCAGCTCGAATTCCTGGCGCTGTTCAACTGCGAGGCGCAGGATTACGCCCCGCTCGCGAACCTGACCCGCCTGCGCACGCTGTATCTTGACCGGTCGGCCATCGCCGACGCCGGCGTCCTCTCCGGGCTCACGGAGCTCGAAACGCTCTCCCTTTCCTACACGCAGATCAGCGACGTCGCGCCGCTGGCCTCGCTGACGAAGCTGACAAAGCTCCAGCTGGCCGAATGCCCGATCGCCGATTATTCGCCGCTCAAGGACATCTACCCGAATCTCACCGAAAAGGATTTCGAGATGGCCTGAGACCCCGGCGGCGCAAAAGGCGCGTTCCGGGAACAGAAAAGCGCCCGCCTGCATGCATGCAGGCGGGCGCTTTTGTCCGGGAAGACGCTGCGCAAAGCGGAAGGGGTCGGCGTCAGGAAACGCCCCGGATAAGCGCGGCCCATGCGCCGAGATCCGCGCCCTCGGATAAAACGACGGAATACGCGTAGGTCCCGTCGGTCCAGAAGGCGAGCGTATACCGCCCGCCGTCTCCCTTCACGGTGGCCGTCACGTCCCCCGCGGCGACCTGTTCCGTATCCGCGAACGTGTCGTAATTCCCTGAGTTGTCGCCCGTCCCGACCGATTTGCGGTAGGCCGCGGTCTGCCCGTCCGCGCCGGTGTAGTCGATCTCGGCCGTCTCGCCCCAGCAGGAGAGATATACGGCGCTCGTCGCTTCGAACGGCAGGGAGCGCACGTCGGAAACGGGGAAGCCGATCTGTCCGGAGAGCTCTTCGGCCGACTGACATTCGACGATACCCTGGCTGCCCTGCATGTCGACGGGTTCTTCCTGCGACCGGCGCAGGAGGCCGGGGAGGGTCAGCGCGCCGAGCAGCACGACCGCAAAGCAGGCGGCAACGGCGGCGTATCGCTGCCACCGCGGAAGGCGGATCACCTTCGACCGGGGCGCGGGATCGGCGCCGCGGATATTGCGCAGGATGCGCCCGCGCATTTCTTCCGTCACGAAGACGCGCTTCATGACCTCGCCGTACTTCTCACGCAAAATCATACGCCTCCTTCAGTACCGCCCTGAGTCTTTCCCGCCCGCGGCTGAGGCGGGAGCGCACGGTGGCCTCGTTTTCGTGCAGGATGGAAGCGATCTCGGCCGTCCGGTAGCCCTCGCAATAAAAGAGATGGACGACCTCGCGGTATTTGACCGGGAGCGACCTCACGGCCTCCCAGACGAAGGACAGATCGTCCCGCTCCTGCGAGACGAGTTCCTCGTTCAGCTCGTCGGCGCTGCGCACGCGGTTGTAGCCGATGCGGTTTTTGCTGATGTTCGCGGCGACGTGCAGGAGCCACGCCTTTTTGTGCGCCTCGCCGTCCAGCTGTGGCGCCGTCCGGATGAACCGGATCAGGGTGTCCTGGAGGACCTCTTCGGCGTCCTCCGCGTTGTGGAGATACGAATAGGCCAGGCGCAGGATGCTGTCGCCGTAATCATCGAGGGCCTCTTCCGCGGCGCGGTCAAGCGCCGCCCTGGCAGCCGTGCCGGCCGCCGGCAGTTCGGCGGCGAGAAAGCGCGCGACCGCCGCCGGCAGCGCCCGGATCGCCGCGAGCATCCGCCGCAGGGCGCCGCAGGCCCCTGCGCGTCCGCCCGCGTATAAAGCTGATTCCATATGCGTTCCCCCCCGAAAGACAGACGTTGAGCGGCATGCCTACGGCCGGCTCCGTCACGCCGCAAGGCCCGCGAGGTCGAGATCGGTCACATCCGAGATCTGCGCGTTTCCGTTCGGATCCGCATGGATGACGACCAGCGAAAAGGTCGAACGGGCATCCGGGACGACCGGCGTCACTTTGCACAGCAAGCAGTAGTCGGCGCCGTCGCTGACCCGGTCCGCGAGGTAGGCGACCGCCTCGTAATCGGCGCCGACAAGGCCGTCAAGGGCCTTCCCGAGCGCCGCATTCACGTCGGCGTTGCCGCTGACGGAGACTTCGCCCCGGTTCGTCTGCCAGCCGCCGGCCGCGGCTTCGGCATCGCCGGCCGCCGCGCTTTCGGGGCCGATATCGGCGACCCCGGTCACCGCGGCGCCGCCCGCCGCATCCGCATGGACATACAGGAGCACAAAGGAGGATTCGGGATCCGGCACGACGGGCGTCGCCCTGCAGAGGATGCAGAAATCCGTCCCCGCGGCCGTCCGGCTGCCGAGCAGCGCGACGGGCTCGTAATCGCAGCCGTCCAGATCGCCCAGCGCCTTTTCGAACGCCGCCTTCGCGGCGGGATCGCCGTCCAGCGGCAGCGCGCCCTGGTTGTATTCCCAGCCGTCGGCGAGCGCCGTGCTTTCCGCTGCGGCGCCGACGGAGCGGATGATGTCCGTCATCATGGTCTTCGTGATCCCGCTCCCGCCGACCGAGGCGCTGACGGCATACGCTTCGCCGCCGGCGGTCCAGACGGCGAGGGAGACCTTCCCGTCATTCCCCTTGAACGTGACCGTGTTGTCTGCGATCGCGACGTCTTCCGACGCGTCGTACCGGTTGTAATCCCCGCTGATGTCGTCCGTGCCCGTTCCCTTGCGGATGCGGATCTCATCGCCGTCCTTGCCGTCGGTGTAAATGATCTCGATGAGCCCCTGCGCCGCACGGTAGACGCAGGAGGAAAACGCGTCCGTGACGGCGGCGGGGACGTCGACAAAGACGCCGGAGATCTGCTCGGCCTCTTCCAGCGTCTCGCAATCGGTGAAGGGGTTGGGGATCTGGTCTTTGCCGGACGTTTTGCCGCCGCAGCCCGCGAGGCAGGCGAGCGTCAGCGCGCAGAGAAACAGCGCAAGCATTTTTTTGATGATGTTCATAATAATTGTCCTTTCAGCATTGCCGCGGATTTTTTCCGTTCTGCCCCATATACAGGCGAGCGCGGGCAAATGTTGCAAAGGACAAAAATTTTTTTTGATGCACGGGCCGCCGGCGTTTCCGGGCGGCGGCGAAAACGGCGAAAGAGACCGGCGCCCCGCCGCGGCCGCCGGGCGCAGACCGTCAGACGATCTGGAAGAGATAGAATTTGAGATAGTCGGTCTCGGGCACCTGCAGCAGCATGGGGTGGTCGGGCGCCTGCCGGCGCGCCTCGATGAGCCTGAGGGAGACCTCGGCGTCGAGCGCCGCCTCGCGCAGCATGCGGCGGAACAGCTCGTCCGTCATAAAGTGCGAACAGGAGCAGGTCGCGAGAAATCCGCCGCGCGGCAGCGCCTTCATCGCGCGGTAATTGATCTCCTTGTAGCCGCGCCGGGCGCTGTCGACGGTCAGGCGGCTCTTCGTGAAGGCGGGCGGATCGAGGATGATGAAGTCGTAGGACGTCCCCTTGCCGCACAGCGACGGCAGCAGGTCGAAGACGTCCGCCTGCACGAAATCCATCCGATCCGCAAGCCCGTTGCGCTCGGCGTTCGCCTGCGCCATTTCGATGGCGGCGCGCGAGACGTCGACCGCGGTCACATGCTGCGCGCCGCCGGCCGCCGCGTTGAGCGCGAACGAGCCGGTGTGGGTGAAGCAGTCGAGCACGCGGCGCCCCGCCGCAAGGCGCGCGACGGCCTGCCGGTTGTATTTCTGATCGAGAAAAAATCCGGTCTTCTGACCGTTTTCAACGTCGACATCGTAGAGGATGCCGTTCTCCGTGATGCGGGTGACGGGGCTGTCGGGACGGCCGGCGAAGTCGCACGGATACCATCCCTTGCCCTGCGGCAGGGCCTCCTTGACGCGCAGCGGGGACTCGTTGCGCTCGAAGATGCCCGCGAGCGGCGCGCCCTGCTCGGAAAAGGCGTCGCACAGCGCGCGGTAGACGACGTCCCGGACCCGCTCCATGCCCGCCGAGAGCACCTCGCACACGAGCAGGTCGCCGTAGCGGTCGGCCGTCAGGCCGGGAAAGCCGTCCGCTTCGCCGAAGATGATGCGGCAGCAGCGGGGATAATCGCCGCCCATGACCGCCCGCCGGTAGGAGAGCGCGTAGTCGACGCGGCGGCGCCAGAAAGCCCCGCCGAAGGTCTCGTTGGCATTCCTCGACAGCAGGCGCAGGCGGATCTTGCTCGCCCCGCTCCAGAAGCCCGTGCCGAGATAGGCGCCCTTTTCGGAAAAGACGTCGGCGAGGCAGCCGTTTTCCTCCATCGCCGGCGCGGCGCGGATCTCCGTGTCGTAGACCCAGGGATGGCCAGCGCGGATGGAGGCCTCGGCCTTTTTGCTCACCGCGACGGCGGGATAGATGCGCTCGCTCTTCATGTCGTTCTCCTTGTCGGAAAAGGCGGATGGCGGCCGCCTGTTTTTTTTATTGTAGCACATCGCGCGCGCGGAGAAAATGCGGCGGCGCAATTCTTCGCCCCGCGCAAAAGCAAAAAACGCGCCGGCGCTCACGGCGCCGGCGCGTTGACGACGGGGAAAACGGATCAGCCGAGCGGGATCTCGGCGACGTCCGCCATTTTCGTGAGGCACAGCTCGATCTCGCCCGAGATGTCCTTGATGAGCCGCTCGCGGATCTTGTCGCCCTGCTCGCTCTGCAGATTCTGATAGAAGGCGTCCTTCACCTTCTCCTTGATGGTGTCGATGCGGCTGTTGAAGAAGCGCTTGGGGATCGCCTTGCGCAGCAGCTGCGGGATGTCGGCATCCATGACGGCGTCCTGCACCTTGTTCTTGCCCAGCAGCAGGATGAGCATCGAGATGGAGATGCCCGCCACGATGCCCGGCAGGCCGCCCGCGATGAGCGCGACGCCGCTGCCGCCGCACAGAAGGCCGCACAGCACCGACACGATCGCGTTGATGAGCCATGTGATCTCCTCGACGGCGAAGACGTTGCGGGAGTCGATGTGCACGTCGATGTCGTCGCTCTGGAGATAGGAGGTGAGCGAGAGCGTCGTATAGGGCACGTTGTGCCGCACGCAGATGGGGATGGTGACTTCCTCGAGCTTCGCCGCGACGGGGCGGATCCAGCGGGTGATGGGCGCCGCCATGCGCGCGCGCGCCTCGTCGGTCGCAAGATACGCGTCGATGGCCGCCGTCATCTCGGCGTCGATCTGCGAGAGCTTTTCGATGCCGCCGCTGCGCCAGCGCAGGAACACCGGCGCCGCCGCCTCGGTCAGGATGGGTTCGACGAGCTCGTCGACGACGGAGCGGAACAGGTCGTCGATGTTTCCGTCGACGATGCGCTCCACCGTGTCGGAGGCGATGAGCTCGTTGAGCTCTTTTTTGAACAGGGAGACGTCCTCCTCGACCGCGCCGATCCACGCGAGCCCCTTGCTGACCGCGAACTCGGGCTGCGCGCCGCAGACGACGATGGAATCGGGGAAGAGCTCGCGGCAGACCTTGCGGATGGAGGGCATGCGGGAGACGCCGCCCGTGAGGAAGACGATCTCCGGCGGATTGTCGCTGCAGCGCTCGCGCACGTGGCGCAGCGACTGCACGAACACCTCCATGAAGGAGCGCCCGCCCAGACGCTGGGACGGGCCGTTCTGCAGTTTGTCCGCCATCGCGGCGTCCATGACGAGGCGCAGCCGGATGGGCAGACCGTAGCGGACGAGCACCGACTGGCTGCATTCGTTCTGCTGCCAGTACTCCTCGTCGGAAAAATATTTTTCCTTGAGACGGCGCGCGGCGAACTCGCAGTAGCTCTGCCACGGCGAGCTCGCGGACAGGACCTCCCGCAGCTTTTCCTGCTTCGGGCTGTTTTTGAGCGCCTCCTCGAGCAGGATCTCGTCCATCACGCCGCCGCCGAGGAAGACCTCGCCCGCCGTGGCGAGCTCGATCTCCTTGCCGCGCAGGATGTAGGCGAAATCGGTCGTGGAGGAGCCGATGTCGACGACGAGCATCGGCTTCGCGAGGATGTCGTAGCTGACCTGCAGATGCTTCGACTGGCAGGCGCTCATGAGCGCCGCGCGGGATTCGGTGATGATGCGCGCGGGCGGATACTGGGCGGTCTCGAAGATCGCGCGGTATTCCTCGCGGTCGTTGGCGGTCCAGCCCGCCGGGCAGCCGATATAAAAGCGCTTGTCGTCGGCCTCCGGCAGCGCGCCCTCCTCGCGCAGCGCGCCGAGCACGCCGCGCGCAAAGCGCAGGATGTCGTTTTTTGCGCCCGCGTCGGTGAGGAAGCGGCTTTTGAAGCGCAGCCGCGCCTCGGCGGCCTTCGGCGTGTAGCAGGCGTTCTCGCCGACGATGACCTCGCCGCTGCGCGTGACGGCAAAAGCGGAGATGAAGCTCTTTGCGCCGTTGACGGGCAGGATCTCCGGATCGCCCTGGTTGTCCCGCGTCGTGACGCTGACGGCGCTCTCGGCGTCGCCGAGATCGAAGCCGTAATGCCGGATCATACCGTCGCCTCCTCTTCAGCGCAGGTCGCAAGCCCCTTGCGCAGCAGCTTGCCGTCCCGCAGCAGCGCGGGCCGCAGCGTCTGCGCGCCGCCGGCGCTCGGCAGCAGCTCAAACAGGCGCTCCCGCGCGGGGTCGTAATCGGACAGCTCCACGCCGCGGCCGTGCAGGAAATGCTCGAGCTCCGCGCGCGACTCCGCCGCGCTGTCGGCGTCGCCGGCGCAGCAGTTCTCGAGCAGCGCCGCGTACAAGTCGAGCTCCTGCGGCGAAAGGCCCGCGTCGGCGTTTTTGCGGCGCGCCGCTTCGGCGGCGTCCGCCGCCGCAAGATTTTTGTCGATCTGCAGGATGACGGCCGTCAGCCTGCGCACGAGGTCGTCCGCCGCCGCGGCGAGCTCGACGTGCGTCTCCGCTTCCGCTTTCGCTTTGGCGCGCCGGTGCAGCAGCAGCCCGGCGATGAAGAACAGCACGCAGCAGCCGCCGCCGATCATGCAGGCAGTCTGCACGAGCTCCATGTCGGCCTTGGGATTCTGCGAAATGTAGATGAAAACGAACGCGCCCGCGAGCAGCAGCGCCGCGAAGATGAGCGCGACGGCCGGCAGGACGCGGGGCTTTTTCTTCGCCTCCTGCGGCGTCTCCTTCGCATGCCAGATCTTTGCGACGCGCACGCACTCGAGCAGCGGGAAGCTGCTCTTGGCGGCGCTCATCATCTCCGCGCAGCGCTCCCGCAGGAAGTCGCTCTTGCACTCCTCGCAATACTGGTACTGCACCATGTCGAACGCCTGCTCGAGCACCTTTGCGGCCGCCGCCGGCGATGAGCTGCCCGCGAGCCGGGACAGCAGCGCGTCCTTTCGCGCGGCGTAGCAATCGAACAATGTCATCCTTCGTCCTCCCCTGCTGAAAAGGTCGATTTTTCTTATTATAGCACAATCGGCCGCCGCCTGCGCGGCGCGCCGTCCGCCCGTGCGCCGCGCGGGCGGGATTTTACAGAAAATACACAAATTCCCGCCCGTTTGCGCCGAAAAAGAAGAAAAAATGCGGCGGGCGTGCAACAGCGCGCCGCCCTGCGGCCACTATATAAAAGACGATCGAAAATCGCCTGCCGTGCGACCGCGCGGCAATGAGTTTTCGGAGGAAACGACAGATGAATTTCAAAAAGATGACCGCTGTCCTGCTCGCCGCCGTCATGGCGCTCGCGCTGTGCGCGTGCGGCACCGGCAGCAAGGGGGACAGTGCGGATACCGGCACCGACGCCGGGCAGACGCAGGAGAAGCTGCCGGACGCCGACGCGAAGGCTTTCGGCGCGCTGCTCGACTCCATCGACACGGATTACGAGCCCGGCACGGCCGGCTGCTCGCTCACGGCGGCAAAGATCGCCGGCGAGATGCTGGACTGGTACAAGACCACCATGCCGCGCGACGACCTGCTGAGCGACGCCGCCGGCACATGGCACAAGGCCTATACGGGCGACGACGAGGCGTACAAGCAGAAGATGGCCGACATCTTCGACGCCGCGCAGATGCTGACGGGCGACGACGCCAAGGATCTGCTCCAGTCCGCGGGGTATGAAGCCACGACGATGCCGTGGATCTACGACGACGTGGGCGGACTGTTCACGGACATCTACACGGGCATGTGGAACACCGAAGTCCCGGCCACCGTGGTCTGCAAATAGCTTCGCGAAGGCGCCTGCCGCGGCAGGCGCCTTTTTTTTGCGCCCGGCATTTTTTCGGCGCGGCACGGGTTGAAAATCACGGGGGCGGATGTATAATAGAGCGCGTACGGCTGCGGGCGCGCCGTGCGGCGCATCCCCCCGCGGCCCGCGTCCGCCCCGCTTTTTCCCGCCGTCCGACAAGACCGCGGCCTTCGCCCGGGCGAAGCGCGCCGAAGCGCCGCCCCCCCTAACAGGTGAAAAAATGAAGAATGAAAAGAATGTCCGCGCCGACCGGCAGCGGGAGGCGGACTATAAGAAATTTGCGGCCATGACGCCGGACGGCGTCCTGGCCGCCCTCAGCTGCACGGCGGCGGGATTGTCCGCGCAGGAAGCGGAGGAGCGCCTCACGCAGTACGGCCCCAACCAGGTCCACAGCGCGAAGCTCACGCCGTGGTACGTGTTCCTCTTCAAGTCTTTTCTTGACGAGTTCATCCTCGTCCTGCTGGCGCTGGGCGTCGTATCCGTCTTTCTCGGCGACGGCCTCGGCGCCGGCATCATCTTTCTGCTCGCGGCGCTCAGCGCCGCGCTGCGCTTCGTGCAGGACTACAATGCCTACCGCGAGAGCGAAAAGCTGCGCACCCTCATCCGGGCGCACGTCGACGTGCGGCGCGACGGCAGTCTCGGGAAGGCGGACATCGACGACATCGTCCCCGGCGACGTCGTCGAGCTCGGCAGCGGCAGCATCGTGCCGGCCGATCTCTACTTGCTGTCCTCGCGCGATCTGTTCATCTCCCAGTCGATGTTCACGGGCGAATCCATGCCCGTCGAAAAAAAGGCCGGTCCCTGCGACGCGTCGAAGGATTCCCCGGAGCTCGACAACATCTGCCTGATGGGCTGCGACGTGCGCTCCGGCTCGGGCGTCGGCGTTGTCATCCGCACGGGCCGCTCGACCTATCTCGGCGATATTTCGCAGACCGCCGACAGCACCAAGGAAAAGACCAGCTTCGAGCTCGGTCTGCAGGGCATCACCAAGACGATGCTGCGCTACATGATCGTCGTCGTGCTGTGCGTTTTCGCCGTCAACGGCTTCGTGAAGAAGGACTGGCTGTCCGCGTTCATGTTCAGCATTTCCGTCGCCGTGGGCATCACGCCGGGCATGCTGCCCATGATCGTCAACGCGACGCTTGCGCGCGGGGCCCAGTTCCTCGCCAAAAAGAAGACCATCGTCAAGAACCTTTCGGCCATCCAGAACCTCGGCGCCATCGATGTGCTGTGCACCGACAAGACGGGCACGCTGACCGCGGACGCCATCGTGCTGCAGCGCTATCTCGACGCCGACGGCCGGCAGGACAGACGCATTCTCGATTACGCCTATCTGAACAGCTATTTTTCAACGGGCATCAAGAACCTCATCGACCGCGCCATCCTCTCCTACGGCGAGGAAAACGGCATCAGGACCGATGTGAGCGCCTACGAGAAGATCGACGAGATCCCCTTCGACTACGACCGCCGCCGGATGAGCGTCGTCATCCGCGGCGACGACGGCAGACACCGCCTCATCACGAAGGGCGCGACGGAGGAGCTCATCAAGATCTGCACGCGCGTGCGCAGGGGCGAGGCCGACGAGCCGCTGACCGACGAGGCCGTGCAGAAGGTGCTGCGCAACGCGGCCGATCTCGGCGCCGACGGCATGCACGTCATCGCCATCGCGGAAAAGCGCGAGCACATCGACGTGCGCACCTTCAGCGGCGCGGACGAGAAGGACATGACGTTCCTCGGCTATGTCGCCTTCCTCGACCCGCCGAAGCCCGACGTCAAAAAGGCCGTGCGCTCGCTGCACGAGGCCGGCGTGGCGGTCAAGGTCCTGTCGGGCGACGCGGAGCCCGTCGTGCGCAACATCTGCCGCCAGGTGGGCATCCGCGCCGTGCGGTCGCTCACGGGCGACGAGGTCGAGACCATGGACGACGCGGCGCTCAGGGCCGCCGTCGAGCAGGCCGACATCTTCGCGCGGCTCGCGCCCATGCAGAAGCAGCGCGTCGTCGTCGCGCTGCGCGCGAACGGACACGTCGTCGGATACATGGGCGACGGCGTCAACGACGCGCCCTCCCTGCGCAGCGCCGACGTCGGCATCTCGGTGGACACCGCGACCGACATCGCGAAGGAGAGCAGCGACATCATCCTGCTCGAAAAGAGCCTTTCCGTGCTGCGCGACGGCGTCTTCGAGGGCCGGCGCATCTACGGCAACATCATGAAATACATGAAGATGGCGCTGTCGAGCACCTTCGGCAATGCCTTCTCCGTGCTTGCGGCGAGCATCTTCCTGCCCTTCCTGCCGATGCTGCCCATCCAGATGCTCATCCAGAACCTGATCTACGATTTTACGCAGATCGCCATCCCGTGGGACAACGTCGACCCTGAATTCATGCGCAGGCCCAAGAAGTGGGACGCCCGCGACCTGTCGCGGTTCATGGGCGTGCTCGGGCCGGTGTCGAGCGTCTTCGACGTCGCGACCTTCGCGGTGCTGTGGTTCGTGCTCGGCTACCGCACGGCGGGCGCGCAGGCGCTCTTCCAGACGGGATGGTTCATCGAGGGACTCATCTCCCAGACGCTCATCGTCCATTTCATCCGCACCTCCCGCATCCCGCTGCTCCAGTCCTGCGCCGACGTGCGGCTCGTCTTCTCGTCGTTCGTCGGCATCCTCGCGGCGCTGCTGCTGCCCCATGCGCTCAGCGGGATCGCGAGCTTCCATTTCGCGGTCATGCCGATGTCCTATTACGGCTGGCTCGCGCTCATCCTCGTGTGCTATGCGGCCGCCATCGAGGGCGTCAAGCGGCTTTACATCAAAAAGACGGGCGGGTGGCTGTGAACCCACGGCGCCCGACGCAGCGCGGCGGCCGGTCACGGCCGCCGCGCTTTTTTGCGCGGGGGAGCCGGCGCCCGCGGGCCGCGCGCATTGACTATATCGCCCCGAAAGCTTACAATTGACGTACATGATCCCCGAAATTTCAACGAATACGGAGAGCGGATATGGAGCGCAGATTCGGCATCATCCTCGCGGCCCACGGAGGGCTCGCGCCGCAGATGCTCGCGAGCTGGGAGATGCTGTGCGGCCCGCAGCAGGGCGTCGGGACGGCCGAGCTTTCGTACGGCATGGGGCTCGCGGAGATGCAGGCGAAGCTTCGCGCCGCGCGCGCGCAGCTCGCCGCGTACGACAAGGTGCTGGTGCTCGCCGACCTTGTGGGCGGGACGCCGGACAACGCCGCGCTGCGGCTCGCCGCAGCGGACGAGAAGCTGTTCGTCATCGGCGGCGCGAACATGCCGCTGCTGTGCGAGCTCGCGTCCTGCGCGGACGAGCTCGACGCGGGGCTGACCGCCTCGCTCGCGGAGCTCGCGCGCGCCGGCATCCGCGACGAGACCGCGCGGCTGCGCAGCGCAAAGAAAAAGCCGCCGCAGGACGACGGCGATCTGTGACGCGGAAGACGCGGCGGAAAGGAAAGACAAAATGGCGGTTGAATTTGCACGCATCGACGACAGGCTGCTGCACGGGCAGGTGTGCACAACGTGGGTGCACAAGCTCGCGATCGAGCAGTGCATCGTCGTCAACGAAAAGATCGCGGGGGACGAGTTCCAGCGCTCGCTGCTCGATCTCGCGGCCCCCGAGGGCATGCGCGTCGTCTATTTCTCACCCGAGCGGTTCGTGAAGGTCGCGGCGGAGAATCCCATCAAGCGGCGCACGATGCTGCTCTTCAACGACCCGCAGGACGTGCTGTATCTCGTGCAGCACGGCTACAAGCTCGAAAAGCTCAACATCGGCGGCATGAAGAACGACGGCAAAAAGCGCCAGATCGCGACCGCCGTGTCCGTCAGCGGGCAGCAGGCCGAAATGCTGCGGCAGATCATGGACGCGGGCGTCGAGGTCACGCTGCAGATGGTGCCCGACTCCAAGGCGGTCGGGCTCGGCGCAGTCCTGTAGCGCATCTGCGCGGCCGCTGCGCCGCGCTTCATCAAACGCAGGGGTATAAATAAGAGAGAGGGTGGATTTTTTATGTTACTTCAGGCGATCCTTTTGGCCGTCATCGTGGCCGTCGCGGTCGGCGACGAGGCGACGCTGCAGCTGGGCTTCTTCCGGCCGGTGTTCATCGGCGCGGCGTCCGGCGCGGTGATGGGCAACTTTACCGCGGGCGTCATCATCGGCGCGAGCATGGAGCTGATCTTCGCGAGCGGCCAGATCGGCGCCTACATACCGCCTGATCCCATCATCGGCACCGCCATCGGCACGGCCGTGGGCATCCTGTCCAACACCGACGCCGCCGGGGCGATCGCCGTCGGGCTGCCCGTCGCGATCCTCGGCCAGCAGCTCAAGATCCTCGCGTATACGATCAACATCACCTTCGTGCACAAGGCGGAAAGAGACGCCGACAACGCGGACCTCAGCAAGATCGGGCTCTATCACTTCTCGGGCCTCGCGGTGCAGTGCGTCGTCATGGCGCTGCCGGTGTTCTTCGCGGTGCTGTTCGGCGTCGACAAGGCGGCGTCCCTCATCGACCGCATCCCCGAATCGCTCATGACCGGGCTCACCATCGCGAGCAAGATCCTGCCGGCGCTCGGCATGGGCATGCTGCTGTCGATGATGATGAATAAAAAGACATGGGCGTTTCTGCTCGTCGGCTTCGTGGGCGCGGCGTATTTCTCGCTGCCCACGATCGGCTGCGCGCTGGTGGGCCTTGCGGCCGCAGTCATCTGCGACGTGGTCATCGGCGAAGCGCGCAGGGGGGCGGCTCCCGCCGCCGCGGCGCCCGCGGACAAAGAGGAGGTCGATCTGTGATGACACTTGAGAAAAAGGATATCGTGAGCGTCTATCGCCGCTCGCTGTTTTTACAGGCTTCGCACAACTATGAGCGCTTCCAGTCCCTCGGCTATCTCTATTCGATGGTGCCGGTGCTCAAAAAGGCCTACGCCGACAAGCCGAAGGAAGAGCTGAGCGCCGCCATGCACCGCCATCTCGAATTTTTCAACACCTGTCCCGTCCTCGCGCAGCCCATCCTCGGCGTCACGAGCGCCATGGAGGAAAAGCAGGGCAACAGCGCGGGCGACGCCATCTCGAACGTCAAGATCGCCATGATGGGCCCGCTCGCCGGCATCGGTGACAGCCTCATCTACATGACGATCCTGCTCATCTGCCTGCTGCTCGCCGTGACCTTCGGCGCGGACGGCAATCCCGTCGGCCTCGTGCTGTGCTTCACGCTGTGGAACCTCATCTCGCAGCCCATGAAGTATTTCGGCATGAAGCTCGGCTACAAGCAGGGGACAAAGCTCGTCGACAAGATCAAATCGACCGACCTCATCTCCCGCTTCTCCTTCATGGCGAGCATCGTCGGCCTCACGATGGTCGGCGGCCTGCTGTGCCAGCTCGTGAACATCCGCCTCGGCCTCGACGTCGTCGACAACGGCGAGACCGTCTTCAGCCTGCAGTCGATCCTCGACAGCATCCTGCCGTACATGCTGCCGCTCGCGGTGACGCTGCTGTGCTATTACCTGATGAAAAAGAAAAAGGTGAAGCCCATCTGGATATTGCTCGGCATCATCGTCGTGTCGATGCTCGGCTCGCTCGCCGGCATCCTCGTCACGCCCTGACGCCATGCTGAGGATCGGATTCGCCCGCCGGGAGATCCCGGCAAGGAACGGGACGCCGCTCATCGGCTATGAGAACTGTCCCGGGCGGCGCGCCGAGGGGACGCACGATCCGCTGTACGCGAAGGCCCTCGCGCTCGAAGCGGGGGGCCGCCGGTACGGCGTGGTCTGCTGCGACCTGCTCGCGGTCGACGCGTCGATGCGCGCGCGCCTCGCGGCGCGCGCGAAAGAGCTCGGCTTCGCGGACGGGGACGTGTTTTTGTGCGCGATCCACACCCATTCGGCGCCGGGCGGCTGCTTCACGCCCGATCCCCGCTTCGGGGGCCTGCTGGAGCTCGTCTTCGGCGCGCCGGACGGGGAATTCACCGAAACCGTCGACGACGCGGCCTTCGGGGCTCTGCGGGCGGCGGCGGATGCGCTGCGCGAGGGAGACGTCAGCGCCGCCTGCGTGCGCGCGCCGGGCATCGGCACCGACCGCAACGACCCCGCAAAGCCCGGCGATCCGACCCTGACGGTCTTCCGCTTCCGGCAGAAGCAGGGGAAGACGCTGCTGCTGTACAATACCGCCTGCCATCCGACGGTGCTGCGCGAGGACAACCGGCTCGTGAGTGCCGACTGGCCGGGCGAGACGGCCCGCCGCCTCGAGCGGGACGGATACGCCGACATGGCGATGTTCCTCAACGGCAGCGCGGGCGACGTGAGCACGCGCTTCACGCGCGCGGGCGAGGGCTTCGCGGAGACGCAGCGCCTCGGCGGCCTGCTCGCGGAGCAGATCGCCGGCGCCCTGCCGCAGCTCGCGCCGTGCGGACAGACGCTCGAAAGCTTTGCGTTCAGCGAGGATCTCGCCGTGCGGCGCGCGGATCCCGCCGCCGCGCAAAGGGAGCTCGCCGCCGCGCAGGCGGAGTTCGCGCGCGCGAAAGCCGACGGGCGCACCGGCACGGCGCTGCGGCGCGTGCAGGCGAGCCTCGAGGGGGCTTCGCTCGGCGCGCTGTACGCGCGCTTCCAGCCCGCCGAAGAGACGCTTCCGCTTGAGGTGCGCGGTCTGCGCATCGGCGAATTCGCCCTGTGCTTTTTCCCCGTCGAGCTGTTTTCGGCCCTTTCGAATCCGCTGCGCGCGTCTTTCGGGCAGCGCGCGGTGCCGGTGAGCTATGCCGACGGCTACATGGGCTATCTGCCCGACGCGGCGATCGCGGCGTCGGATCACTATGAAAAATACACGACCGTTTTCGGATACGGCGAGGGGGAAAAGCTCCTTCGCCGCGCGCACGCCGCGCTGCGGGACACGCTGGGCGGCGGCGCGGGGCAAACGGCGCATCGGTGAGGTGCTTTTATGAAAGCGTTTATCCTCGCGGGCGGCGCGGGCAGCCGCATGTTCCCTTTTGACGAAGAACAGAAGGCCGTTTTGCCCGTGGGCAACGTGCCCTGCGCGGTCCGGCTGTTCGACACGCTGCGTCGGTGCGGCGTGCGGGACGTCACCGTCGTGACGGGGCGCGGCCGGCGGTGGGTGCTCAGCGCGTTCGCCGGGCGGGACGTCCGCTTCGCCGACGCCGGCCCGGACACCCTCGGCGAGGTGCTGCGCGCCGAAGCGGGGGACGCCGACGCCGTGGCCGTCTTTTACGGCGATATCTATGTCACGGACGGCGACGCGAAAAGGCTCCTCGCGGAAAAAGGCGCCGCGGCGCTCGTGCAGGACGAGCGCGCGGGCTTCGACAAGTCGCTGTGGATCGGCGCAAAGGTGACGGACGGCGCGGTGGAATATTTCTGCGGCCACGCGCGCGCGCATTACGTCAACGCGCGCAGCGGCGGCGGCTTCCTCGTCCCGCGGGCGCTGTATGCGTGCTTCACGGACACGCCGCCGGTCTTTTCGAAGGTGTCGACGGGCGACATGCCGCCGGAGGGCTTCTGGATCGAGAGCTGTCTGCAGACGGCCATCGGGCGGGGCGCGGCCGTGCGGGCGGTCGCCGCAGAGGGCCCGTTCGCCGACATCGACTATCCCTGGGAGCTCATGGCCGCGAACGCCGCGTGCGCGCGGTATGAGTGCGCGCAGCTCAGCGGGCCGCGCATCGACCCCACGGCTTCGGTCGCGGCGGACGCCGCCTGCTGCCGCATCCGCGCGGGGAAAAACACGGTGATCGGGCCGGGCGTCGTCTTCCGGGGCGCCGCCGTCATCGGCAGCGATACGGTCATCCGCAACGGCGCCGTCATCGAGGACGGCGTGCTCATCGGCGACGGCTGCGTGATCGAGGATTACTGCAAGATCGGCGCGGGCAGCGTCGTGGGCGACCGGTGCAAGGTGCGCTTTACGGCGGAAGTCGGCGGCGTGCTCATGGAGGGCGCGGCGGCGGTGCACAACTGCGAGCTGTACGGCGTCTTCGGCCGGGACACCGACATCGGCGCGGGCACGCGCACCGCGACGCTGCGCTTCGACGACGCCTTTGCGGAGATCCGCGTCGGCGGCAAAAAGATCGCCCATCCGCTCACCGGCGCCGCCTTTATGGGCAGCTACTCGCGCACGGGCGTCAACTGCACGCTGCTGCCCGGCGTGCGCATCGGCGCGCGCGCCTGCGTGGGGCCGGGCGTCGTCGCGGGCGGCCGCGTCGAGCACGGCTCGATGCTGCTGTGCGAGCAAAGCCAGACGAGCCGCCCGTGGGGAAGCGAGCGCTACGGCTGGTGACGCGGCCCGCCTTTCCGGGCGCGCAAAAAGGAACGAAAAAGAGCCGGACACATCGTGTCCGGCTCTCTTTATAAGCGGATTTCAGCACGGAAAGACCGCGGCGCGCGTTACTGCCGGCCGCGCGGCTCGTACAGCCGCATGCCGAGCTCGTGGCTCATGGCGGCGGGATGGCCCGCGGGATGCTTCGGATAGCGGAAGATATCCCGGTAGAGATTGTGCGCGAGCAGCAGGCCGTCCGACTGCTCGAGCGTGAGCGCGACGTCGGCGGGGCCGCTGCACGTCCAGCCCGCAAAATCCAGGATCTCGACGCGGCTGTCGGCGGGGAGATCGATCGTCTTTTCCCCTTCGAGCAGCGTTTCGCCGCCGGCGCCGGTCACCGTCCAGCGCGCGCGGCAGGCGCCGAGGCCGCGATCGTAGTCGTTGACCGCGCACAGCGCGCCGAGGCTTCCCTTGTGGCGCACGAAGATGCCCACGGGCATATTGCTCTCGAGCATCGCGTCGAGTCCGCGCTTGGGGATGCCCCAGTAATCGTACAGGCCGTAAAAGCTCTGCGGACAGACGTCGCCGAACAGGAACTGCACATAGCCGCCGTTCGGCGCGTTTTTCTGCAGCCGGTAGTGCTCCGTGTAATATTTGAGCAGCGCGTACTGGTATTCCTGCAGCTCGGGGATGCGCCCGAGGACCCCCGACAGCCGTTTGTACAGCGCCGGCTCGCGGCGAAGGCTGTCCGCGCACGGCGGCGCGTCGAAGCCGTATTCGGTGTTGAGCTTTTCGCTCGTGCCGTCGATGTCGGTGTAGTGGGTGTCCTCCGCGTTGATGGAGCCCGCGTAGTTGTGGCTGTCGCCGCTCGTGAGGTCGTCGGCGCAGAAGGAGCCCTTGATGATCGCGGCGTTGGGCGCGCATTCGAGCGCGGCGGCGTACAGCGCCGGCCCGGGGCTGACCGCCATCATGCGGCAGTTGCTGCCCAGCGGATCGTTGAAGCCCGGCTCGTTGAGGCAGATCCAGCAGACGACCGACGGCTGGAAACCGATGCGGCGCACGGTCTCGCGGAAGATGCGCACGAAGCGCTCCTCGAACGCCTTGTCCGCGGGCGCCGTCCAGTTGTACTCCGAGTCCTGCATGACCGCGATGCCGAGCTCGCTGCAAAGATCGTAAAATACGTCCTGCTCGACGTGCACATGGACGCGCACGAGGTTGAAGCCCGCGGCCCGGATCGCCAGCAGATCGCGCAGATACCGCTCGCGGTTCATCGCCGACACGTAGACGTCGGGAAAGTAGGAGGTCCCGCGGATGTACAGCCGCCGGCCGTTGAGGAAGAATTCCGTTTTGTCGGGCGTGCGGCGCAGCTCCGCGGTGCGAAAGCCGACGCGGCGGCACACGGCCGCCTCGCCGCCGCCGCCCCGGACCCGCAGCGACACGGTGTAGAGCCGCGCGCCGTCCCTGTCCCACGTCGACCAGAGCGCGACGGGCTGCGCGTCCCCGCCGATGCTGAAGTCCCCCGGGCGCAGCGTCTGCCGCACGCACAGCGCGGTCCGCCCCGTGAGCGCGTCGCGGCAAAGGAGCTCCGCCTCGCACGGGCCGTCCGCTTCGAGGACGCCGGACACCGTCAGCGACGCGGCGCGGCGCGTGGGATCGAGCGAGTAGCGCACGTCGGGAGCCTCGGCAAAGCGCGGGCCGCCGCCGCATTCGAGCCGCACGCCGCCGTAGATGCCGACCGGGTTGACATCCCGCTGGATGAAGGTGTCGTCGTGCTCGTACGTCCCCTTGACCATGTGCCGCACGACGCCGAAGGTGCGCCGCTCGTACTTGCCGCCGTCCGCGTCCTGCTCGTTGGGCGACCAGACCTTGACGATCAGCGTGTTCTGCGCGCCCGCGCGCAGCGCGCCGCCCGCCTCGAAGGAAAACGGCACGCAGTAGCCCTCGTGCTCGCCGAGAAACGTCCCGTTGAGCCACGCGCGGCAGTAGTAATCGACGTTGTCGAAGCAGATGCGCGCGCGGCGGCCCGGATCCGCCGGGGCGGTGAAATCGCAGCGGTACCACCACGGCGCGCTGTTGAAGCTGCGCAGCTCGCGGCCGTAATAGGGATGCTGCGCAAAGAGAAGCTGCAGATGGCACAGCCGGTCGATCGGCTCCCACTCGGAAAACTGCATGGGGACGGAATTCGTGTAGAAATCCTCCCTGAAAAGACCAAGCTCCTCGCCGAGATCGTGCACGTCCTGCAGGACGCGCCAGCCCTTGTCCAGTGACTGCAGCATGTTTGCCCTCCCGTATTTCTTTTCGGGCGTCGTCCGCCGCCCGCGTTTTCTTTATGGTAACATGCGCGCGGGGGCGTTTCAAGCGCAGCGGGGGCTGCCGGACGCGCAAAACGGCCGAGAAAACGAAAAAAACGTTTGTATTTTATTGCCATTTGTACTATAGTGGAGCCAAGATAAACTATTTATTCTGACAGGAGGATATTCATTATGGGAATCAAAGAAGTGCTCGCCGCCGCGAAGGAGGCCGCATCGAAGACATCCGCAAAGACCAGCGCGGCCGAGGCCGCCGCCAAGACCGCCGCCGAGACCGCCGCGAAGCAGGCTGCCGCGAAGGTCGCCTCTGAAAAGGCCGCCGCCGAGCGCGCCGCCGTCGCGAAGGCCGCCGCCGCCAAGGCTGCCGCCGCCGCTGTCGCCGCGAAGGCCGCCGCAACGGCTGCCGCCGCCAAGAAATCCGTCGACGACCTCGCCAAGGAAGTCATCCACGGCGACTGGGGCAACGGACAGGAGCGCAAGGATCGCCTGGCTGCGGCGGGGTATGATTTCAGCTCCGTGCAGGACCGCGTCAACCAGCTGCTCAAGACCGGCGGCGTCGCCGGCGGGAAATCCGTCGAGGAGATCGCACGCGAAGTCATCCGCGGCGACTGGGGCAACGGACAGGAGCGCAAGGATCGTCTGGCTGCCGCCGGCTACGACTACGGCACCATCCAGGGCAAGGTCAACGAACTGCTGAAATAAGGGCGCTTTGAGCGCCGGAACGAGGGCGGCTGCCGCAGGGCAGCCGCCCTTTTTCGCGCGGCAAAAGCGGGCTTGAAATGGACGGGATGTTTCAGGTATACTGTAGGCGAAAAGCCGCGGCGCAGGCGCGCCGCCGCAGATCCGTCCCGAGGCAAAACGAAATACGGCGAAAATCCACATGGCGCAGAATCTCTCTGTGTTTTTTAAAAACCGACCGGCCGCGGCTCGCCGCGGCGCAAAAGGAGGAGCCATGAAGAAACTCGCATCCGTTCTGCTCACGCTCGCGCTGCTGGCGGCGACCGCCGGCTGCGGAACCCCGCCCGCGACCGGCGGCGGCACATCCGGCGAGGCGGCGGACACAGCGCTGCTCTGGGCGGCGCTGAACGGCGTCTACACGACCGACGACGGCACGTTTATCCAGTTCAGCAGCGATTCTGGAACGCTCAGCTACAGCACGGGACTTCTCAACAGCGGCTTCGGCATGGTCGGCACGCCCGCGGCCGCCGAAAAGACGGGCGAGGGCGCCTATAAGCTCACCGTTGATTTCGCCGCGCGGGAGGAATCGGCCGAGGACAGCGGCTGGGACGCTTTCAGCGCGGACATCGAGCTGCAGTGCCACCTCGACGCCGACCCGAAGACCATCGAAGCGACCGACGTCACGCGGAACGACAGCGTGCGGACCTTCACCTACGCGGGCGCAACGCTCGCGGATGTCGCCGGCCCCGCCGCCGGAGGGACCGCGGCGATGGGGATCGACGAGGCATGGAGCAAATTTGCGGGCATCTGGTACCACAACGACAACGGCATCCTGCGCTTCGCCTTTTTCACGGTCGAAAACGGCGCGCCCACCTTCACGCGCGGGACGCTGTACAGCGGCGACATCGCCGGCGGCGCGGTGTCCTCCTTCGAGGACGCGGCGGACGAGAAGACGATCCGCTTCACCGTTTACATCCCCGCCATCGTGAGCGAGGAGATGAGCCGCGACGAGATGACGCTGTCGGTCGCCGTCGAGTATGCCGATTTCGACAACGGCATCCTGCGCATCTCGGACATCAGCGGGAGCGGCATGCCCGACTACACCTACGTCTGCGCCGATTTCAACGAGTTCGCGCAGATCGACATGAACGATCTCCTCTGACGGGCGAGGCGATCGGCATCCGCCCGCGCGGTCCGGCAGGCGGAAAACGGCGGCCCGCGGGAACGGCATTTTGAATACGGGAACAGACAGGCGCGCAGCCGGCAGCTCCGGCGCGCGCCTGTTTTTTGCGCATTTTACACGGATTTTACACGCGGCGCGTTTTGGATTTTACATCGGGGCGGTAGCATGGAAAGTGTCAAAGAACGATATGGGAAAAAGGAGAAGTTTACCATGAAAAAACTGTTGATCGCAATGGCCGCGACCGCGGCGGCGGCCGTCCTGCTCGCGGGCTGCGGCGCGGGGGCGGACGCGACGGCGGACGCGGGGAGCGTCTCGACGGACGGCTCCACCTCCATGGAGAAGGTCATCGGCGCGCTGGGCGAGGCGTTCCAGGCCGCCAACCCCGGCGTCGGTTTCACCTATAATCCGACGGGGTCGAGCTCCGGCATTCAGGCGGTGCTCGAGGGGCGCTGCGACATCGGGCTTTCGAGCCGGGCGCTCAAGGACGACGAAAAGGCCCAGGGACTGCAGGAGACGGTCCTCGCCTACGACGGCATCGCGGTCATCGTGAATCCCGCGAACACCGCCGCGGATCTCAGCGTGGACACGCTCGCGAAGATCTATACGGGCGAGATCGGCAACTGGAAGGAAGTCGGCGGCAGCGACGCGCAGATCGTCGTCATCGGCCGCGAGGCGGGCAGCGGGACGCGCGACGGCTTTGAGGCCATCACCGGCACCAAGGACGTCTGCCGCTACCGCCAGGAGCTCACCTCGACGGGCGACGTCATCACGACCGTTTCGCAGAACCCCGACGCCATCGGCTACGCCTCTCTGTCCGCGGTCAAGGATACCGTGCGCGCGCTGACGATCAACGGCGTCGCCGCCTCGGAAGCGACGGTGAAGGACGGCAGCTACGTCGTACAGCGCCCCTTCGTGCTGGTGACGAAAAAGGATGCGGCGCTGTCCGAAACGGCGCAGAAGTTCTTCGATTTCGCCGTGAGCGCAGACGCCGCGCAGATCATCGCCGACGCCGGCGCGGTGGCGGCAAACTGAGCGAAAGGGGCGGCCGCCGGCCGCCCCGCTTTTCGGGAGGAAGGAAAAATGGGCAACAGACAGCGGCGCATCGAGCGGATCGTCCACGGGATCTTTCTGCTTTTGGGGCTGACGGCGGTGGGGTGCGTGCTGCTCATCACCGTTTATCTCGTCATCTCCGGCATCCCGGCGATCCGGCAGATCGGGCTCGCCGATTTTCTGCTCGGCAGGACATGGGCGTCCACGGCGGCGCAGCCCTCCTTCGGCATCCTGCCGTTTATTCTGACGAGCGTCTGCGGCACGGCGGGCGCCGTCGCGCTCGGACTGCCGGTCGGATTTTTTGCCGCCGTCTATCTCGCAAAGATGGCGCCGAAGCGCGTGCGGGCGGCCGCGGAGACCGCCGTCAGCCTGCTCGCGGGCATCCCCTCGGTGGTCTACGGCCTCGTCGGCATGCTGGTGCTGGTCCCGGGCATCCGGAAATGGTTCGGCGTCCCGGACGGGGCGAGCCTGCTCGCGGCGATCCTCGTGCTCGCGGTCATCATCCTGCCGTCGATCATAAAGGTCTCCATGACGGCGCTCGACGCCGTCCCGAAGGAGTATGAGGAGGCGTCGTTCGCGCTGGGCGCGACGCCGGCGGAGACCTGGTTCAGGGTCTCGGCGCCCGCCGCCGGCAGCGGGATCGCCGCCGCGGCGGTGCTCGGCGTCGGGCGCGCCATCGGCGAGGCGATGGCGGTGATGATGGTGTCGGGCAATGCGCCGAACATGCCGCAGCTGCTCGGGAGCGTGCGCTTCCTCACGACGGCGGTCGCGGGCGAGATGTCCTATTCCGCCGGACTGCAGCGCGAAGCGCTGTTTTCCATCGCGCTGGTGCTGTTCCTGTTCATCATGCTCATCAACGCGGCGCTCAATTTCTTTTTGAAGCGCGGGAAGAGGGACGGCGCATGCTGAAAAGAAAGATCTCCCGGGCGCGCAGATTCTACGCCGCGGCGATGCACACGCTCGCCGCGGCGGGCGCGGCCGCGACGTGCGCGCTGGCGCTGCTGCTCGCGGGCTATATAACCGCGAAGGGCGCGCCGCACCTCACCTGGGAGCTGCTGAGCACCGCGCCGAGCTATCTGTCGGGGCGCATCGGCATCCTGCCCGACCTCCTCAACACGCTGTACGTCGTCGCCGCGGCGCTGGCGCTCGTGCTGCCGCTGGGCGTCGGCGCGGCCGTGTATCTCACGGAATACGCCGACCGGCGTCTCGCCGCCGTCATCGAATACGCGGCGGAGACGCTTTCCGGCATCCCGTCCGTCATCTACGGCCTCGTGGGCATGCTGTTTTTCTGCGGGTTTCTGCACATGCGCACATCGCTGCTCGCGGGCGCGCTGACGCTGACGATCATGAATCTGCCCACGGTCATGCGCACGACGCAGGAAAGCCTCAAGACCGTGCCGCAGAGCTATCGGGAGGGCGCCTTCGCGCTGGGCGCGGGCAAATGGCGCGTCATCCGCACGGTCGTGCTGCCCGGGTGCGCGGACGGCGTCGTCACGGGCTGTATCCTGTCGGTGGGGCGCATTCTCGGCGAGTCGGCCGCGCTGCTGTTCACCGCCGGCTTCGCCCATGCGGTCAACGACTTTTTCACGGGACTCGGCAGCGCGGGCGCGACGCTCACCGTGGCGCTGTACGTTTACGCGAAGGAGCAGGGCGAGTTCGGCGCCGCCTTCGCCATCGCCGTCGTCCTGCTGCTGCTGACGCTCGCCGTCAACGCGGCGGCCGCGCGCACCGGCGCCTATTTCAAAAAAAGGAGAGGCCAATGAACGACATCATCACCGCGGACCGGCTCAGCTTGTGGTACGGGGACCGCCAGGCGCTCAGGAGCATCTGCCTCGGCGTCCCCGAGAAGAGCATCACCGCACTCATCGGGCCGTCGGGCTGCGGGAAATCGACGTTTCTGCGCACGCTCAACCGCATGAACGACCTGACGCCCGGCGTGCGGGTCGAGGGCAGCGTATGCTATAAGGGCGAGGACATCTTCGGCGCCGGCGTCGACGTCAGCGGGCTGCGCCGCGCCGTCGGCATGGTCTTCCAGAAGCCGAACCCGTTCCCCATGAGCATCTACGACAACATCGCCTACGGCCCGCGCATCCACGGCGCCGGCGGCAGGGTGAAGCTCGACGAGATCGTCGAGGAATCGCTGCGGGACGCCGCGCTGTGGGACGAGGTGAAGGACAGGCTGCGCAAGAGCGCGCTCGGTCTGTCCGGCGGGCAGCAGCAGCGCCTGTGCATCGCCCGCGCGCTCGCGGTACGGCCGCAGGTCCTGCTCATGGACGAACCGACGAGCGCGCTCGACCCCATCGCGACGTCCAGAATCGAGGAACTTGTAATGCAGCTCAAAGAAAAGTACACTATAGTTATCGTCACGCACAACATGCAGCAGGCCGTGCGCGTCTCGGACATCACCGCCTTTCTCCTTCTCGGCGAACTCGTGGAATGCGGCGGGACGGAACAGCTGTTCTCCCGGCCGCGCGACAAGCGCACCGAGGACTACATCACGGGGAGGTTCGGATGATGCGAAGCCGTTTTGACGAACAGCTCGCCGGCCTCAACAGGGAGCTTATCGAGATGGGCGCGCTGTGCGAGGAGAGCATCGCGCTCGCCGCGAAGGCGCTCGAGCAGAACGACCGCGGCCTCGCGGCGCGCATTGAACCGCTGCGCGCGGAGATCGACCGCAGGGAGCGCACGATCGAGTCGCTGTGTCTCAGGCTGCTGCTGCAGCAGCAGCCGGTGGCGCGCGACCTGCGCCAGGTCTCCGCCGCGCTCAAGATGATCACCGACATGGAGCGCATCGGCGACCAGGCGGGGGACATCGCCGAGATCATCGGTTTCCTCGCGCCGCAGGGCGCGGGCGACTGGACCCACATCGCCGATATGGCGCGCGAGGCCATCGGCATGGTCACCGAGAGCATCGACGCTTACGTCCGCCGGGACACGGCGCTCGCCGAGGCGGTCGTCGCGCGCGACGACGTCGTCGACAGGTGCTTCCGCGAGGTCAAGGCCGAGCTCATCCGCATGACCGCGCAGGATCCCGGCGACGGCGAGCGCATCCTCGACCTGCTGATGATCGCGAAATATTTCGAGCGCATCGGCGATCATGCGACGAATATCGCCGAATGGGTGATCTTTTCCGTGACGGGCGTGCACAAGGAGGAATAGAAAATGATCTGGTGCGTGGAGGACGACGCGGGCATCCGGGATATCGAGCTGTACGCGCTGCGCTCGGCCGGCTATGAGGCGCAGGGCTTTGCCGACGGCGACAGCTTCCGGCAGGCGCTGCGCGGGACGAAGCCGGCGCTCGTCATCCTCGACGTCATGCTCCCGGGGACCGACGGCGTGGAGCTGCTGCGGCGCATGAAGGCGTCCGCGGACGACCGCGCGATCCCCGTCATCATGGCGACGGCCAAGGGGGCTGAATACGACAAGGTGCAGAGCCTCGACCTCGGCGCCGACGATTACATCGTCAAGCCCTTCGGCATCATGGAATTCCTGTCGCGCGTGCGCGCCGTGCTGCGCCGCTGCGGGGAACAGCCGCAGCAGGGCACGCTCCGGGCGGGCGGCGTCGCCGTCGATCCGGAAAGACGGACCGTCGAGGCGAATGGGCGGGCGGTCGAGCTCACGCGCAGGGAATTCGAGCTGCTGCGCCTGCTGATGGCGCACCCGGGGACCGTGTTCACGCGCGGGCAGCTTTTGAGCGAGGTGTGGGGCGTCGATTACTGCGGCGAGACCCGCACCGTCGATATGCACATGCGCACGCTGCGCCGCAAGCTCGGCGAATGCGCCGGCATGCTCGGGACCGTGCGCGGAGTCGGATACAAACTGGAGACGAAGTCATGACGAAAAAAATATTCCGGTCGACGATGCTCGTCGCGGCCGCCGTTCTGGCGGCCTGCCTGCTGCTGATCTTCGGATTCCTGTGCGACTATTTTGAAAAGGCGCAGGAGACGCAGCTGCGCGGCGCGCTGAGCCTCGCCGCCGCGGGCGTCGGGCAGGGCGGCGCGGACTATCTCGCGGGCGTCGGCGACGGCGGCTGCCGCGTCACCTGGGTGGCGGCCGACGGCACCGTGCTCGGCGACACGCAGGCCGACGCGGCGGGCATGGAGAACCATGCCGACCGCGAGGAGATCCGCGAGGCGCTCGCGGAGGGCACGGGCAGCAGCGTGCGCTATTCGAAGACGCTGCTGCGGCAGACCGTCTATCTCGCGCAGCGGCTCGGCGACGGCACGGTCGTGCGCGTCTCGGTCAGCCGCATCACGGCCGGGGCGCTGCTGCTGAGCGCGATGCCGATGCTGTGCGCCATCTTTATCGCCTCGCTCGCGCTGTCCGCGGCGCTGGCGAACAGCGTTTCAAAGCGCATCGTCGGGCCGCTCAACGACATCGACCTTGAAAACCCGCTCGAGAGCGGCGCGTACGAGGAGCTCGCGCCGCTGCTCGGCCGCATCCGGCTGCAGCATGCCCAGATCGACCGGCAGCTGCGCGAGCTGCGGCGCAAGCAGGAGGAATTCGAGCAGATCACCGGGAGCCTCAACGAGGGGCTGGTGCTGCTCGACGACAAGGGGACGGTGCTCAGCATCAATCCCGCCGCCCGCAGGATCTTCGACACCGGAAGGCCGTGCGCCGGCGAGGATTTCGTCGCCGTCGACCGCAGCCGGGAGCTCCGGCTCGCGCTCGAGGCCGCGATGGAGAACGGCCGCAGCGAGCTGCGCGCGCAGCGCGGCGGGCGGGAGTATCAGTTCAACATCAGCCGCATCGCCCCGCAGGACGCCCCCGCGGGGGCGGTGATCCTCGCGTTCGATGTGACGGAACAGGCGTCGGCGGAGCGCAGCCGCCGCGAGTTCACCGCAAACGTGTCCCACGAGCTCAAGACGCCGCTGCAGTCCATCATCGGCAGCGCCGAGCTGCTCGGGAACGGGATGGTGAGCCCGCAGGATGCGCCGCGCTTCGTGGACCGCATCCGCGAGGAGGCCGCGCGGCTCGTCACGCTCATCGACGACATCATCCGGCTGTCACAGCTCGACGAGGGCGCGCCGATGCCCCGCGAGCGGGTGGATCTGCTCGCGGCGGCGCAGGAGGCCGCCGACGGCCTGCAGAGCGCGGCCGCGGCGAAGAACGTCCGCCTGCGCGTCGGCGGCGATCCCGTTGCGGTCACCGGCGTGCGCCGGCTGCTGCTCGAGATGATCGCCAATCTGTGCGACAACGCGATCAAGTACAACAAGCAGGGCGGGACGGTCGACGTCACCGTCGGCGCGCAGGGCGCCGACGCGGCGGTCACCGTGAAGGACACCGGCATCGGCATCCCGCCCGCCTTTCAGGACAAGGTGTTCGAGCGCTTTTACCGCGTCGACAAAAGCCGCTCGAAGGCCTCGGGCGGGACGGGGCTCGGACTGTCCATCGTCAAGCACGTCGTGCAGTGTCACGGCGGGCGCATCGAGCTGGACAGCAGGCCCGGCGAGGGAACGCAGATCCGCGTTCTGCTGCCGGGAAGGCTGTGAACCGATGCCCGGGAGCGCAGGAAGCGCCGTGCGGCCGCCGCACGGCGCTTTTTTGCGCCCGGAAACCGACATTGATTTCCACTTTTTCACAAAAGCGTGCTATAATGAACACAATAAGATCGGATCCCGTCTTTTTTCAGGCTGATCGGCGCCGGCGCGGACTTCTTCGGGCGGCGCGGAAAAACAGGAGGGTGTGGAATGCGAAGATCGAACGAACGGCTGCGCAGATGGCTGTGTTCGCTGCTGCTCCTGTTTTTGGCGGCCGGCATCCTGGCACCCGCCGCCCGGGCGGCGAATGCGCCGCGCAAAGTTCGCGTCGGCTATTACACCATGAGCAATTTTCAGGAATACGACGAGCAGACGCAGACCTACCGCGGCTACAGCTACGATTACATGCTCGCGCTCGCGCAGTACGCCAACTGGACGTATGAGTTCGTGCCCGTCAGCTACAGCGACGGGCTGCAGATGCTCAAGGACGGGCAGCTCGACTTGATGAACAACGTGGAGATGGGCGACAGCGCGACGCCCTATCTCGCGTATTCGACGCTCCCCTCCGGCACGAGCTGCACCTGCCTCGCCGTATCGCGCGACAACACGGACGTCGCCTACGAGGATTTTTCGGCCATCGAGAAGCTGACCGTCGGACTCGATTACGCGAGCGCGCTGAACAGCGGCTTCGTCGATTACTGCAAGGACAACGACTGCATGCCGACGCTCATCTATTATCACACGTCGGCGGGCGTCGCCGCCGGCATGCAAAGCGGGGAGATCGGCGCGTATATCGTCAGCGACCTGCAGGATACGGCGATGCGCGCGGTCGCGAAATTCGACACGCGCGCGTACTATCTCGCGACGACGAGGGGAAACAGCGACCTGCTGCGCGAGCTCAACATCGCGATGAACGCGCTGAAGACAGACGATCCCTATTTCGAAGAAAAGATCTACGCAAAATACCACGCAAAATCCTCAGAGGAGCAGACGGTCATCTCCAGCGATGAAAAAGCGTTCGTCGCCGACAGCGGGCCCATCCGCGTCGCATACGATCCGGCGTGGTATCCCATCTCCTACACCGGTGAGAACGGCCGCTTCAGCGGCGCCATGGCGTCGGTCTTCGACTTTATCTCCGAGCGCACCGGGCTGCAGTTCGAATACGTAAAGGCCGGCAGCGCCGAGGAGGCCCTCGAAAGCCTGCGAAGCGGACAGGCGCAGGTGTACGCCGGATTCCCCTACGACTACACGTGGGCGCAGCGGTACGCGGCGCGCATCACCAGCCCCTTTGCGACGCTCACGGTGTTCGCGGCCTACAAGTCCGGGGACATGGACGGTGACGTCTACGCCGTCCCGGCCGGCGGGTATCTGCACTATCTCAGCGAGACCGTCCGGCAGGACGGATACGCGTACAAGGAATACAATTCGGTGCAGGACTGCCTCTCGTCGGTGCTCACCGGCGGGGCGGACTTCGCTTTTCTCGACTCCTACCAGGTCGAATACTACCGCGAGCGCGCAAGCTACCGGGAGCTCGCCTTCAAGGTCACGAACGGCGAGGACTACGGGCTGTGCGTCGCCGTTTCCGACGGCGCGGACGAGCGGCTGTACACCATCATCGACAAGGCGCTGGCCTCCGCGAGCTCGGAGGAGATCGGCAATATCCTGCGCGAGACGTCGAACGAGGCGGGCTCGCGGACGTTCTTTGACGTTTTGTACGCCAATCCGCGGACGGCGGGCATTTTCTTCGCCATCCTCGGTTTTCTCATCGCCGTCGTCATCAGCGCGCTCATCTACACGCAGACGATGCGCAGAAAAAACGAGGAGCTGAAGACCGCGACGAGCGCCAAATCGGAATTTCTGTCGAACATGAGCCACGACATGCGCACGCCGCTCAACGGCATCATCGGCTATACCGATCTCGCGCTCAAGACGGACGAGCCCGCGCGGCGGACGGATTATCTGCGGAAGATCAAGATCTCCGGCCAGTTCCTGCTGAGCCTCATCAACGACACGCTCGACATCAGCAAGATAGAAAGCGGCAAGCTGACGCTCAAGCCGGAGCCCGTCGATCTGCAGGAGCTGCTCGACAGCATCGTCGTCCCCATCCGCCAGACGGCGGGCGAAAAGGGCGTCGGGTTCACCGTCGATACGGACGGCATGCGCGGCGGCACCATTCTCGCGGACAGGCTCAATCTGCAGAAGATCATCCTCAACCTGTTGTCCAACGCCGTCAAGTTCACGCCGAAGGGCGGGAACGTGACCCTTTGCATCGCCAGCACGCCGCCGGACAGGGACGGCATCAACACGCGCATCACGGTGACCGACACGGGCATCGGCATCGGCCGGGAATTTCTCTCGCGGATGTTCGAGCCCTTCGCGCAGGAGCGCGCGGCCGGCGGGGAAGAGGCGCCCGGCAGCGGCCTCGGCCTCTCCATCGTCAAGAGCATCGTCGACCTCATGGGCGGCAGGGTCGAAGCGAGCAGCAGCAAGGGCACCGGCTCGCGGTTCGATGTGCTGCTGCCGATCCGGTACACCGAAAGCGCCGGCGCAGCGCCGGCGAAAAAGACGGCCGACGAGGGCGCGCTGCGCGGCCTGAAGATCCTGCTGTGCGAAGACAACGAGATGAACCGGGAGATCGCCCGCAGCGTTCTCGAGGGCTTCGGCGTGCAGGTGCGCTGCGCATCGGACGGGCGGGAGGGACTCGAGATCTTCGCCGCGTCGCCCGTCGGCGGGTTCGACGCGGTGCTGATGGATCTGCGCATGCCGCGGATGAACGGCTTTGAAGCGACGCGGTCGATCCGCAGCCTTGCGCGGCCGGACGCCGCGCAGGTCCCCATCGTCGCCATGTCGGCCGACGCCTACGAGGACGATCTGCAGCGGTGCGCCGACGCCGGGATGAGCGGGCATATCCCGAAGCCGTTCGACCCGGCGGAACTGCGGGAGACGCTCGCACGGATGTGCGGCGCAAGCGGAGGTGAGCCTCATGCGGAATAAGGGAAAGCTGATCTGCGCGCTGCTGCTCGCGTGCGCGCTGTGCGCCTGCGGCGGGGCGGCGCAGGACGGCGCCGCCGGCGAAAGCGGCGCGGTATCCCCGGCCCGGACGGACGGGACGCAGCCGCAGTTCGACGCGGGGGACGCGGCTCCCGTCGACCCGAGCGTCGATCAGACGACGCTCGTGGTCTATTCGCCCCACGACGCGGAGCCGATGAACGCCTGCATCGTCGCTTTCATGAAAAAATACCCCTCCATCAAGGTCAAGCTGATCGCCGGGGGAACGGGAGAGCTGTGCGAGCGCATCGCGGCCGAAGCCGACGCGCCGCAGGCGGACGTCTTCTGGGGCGGCGGCGCCGATTCCATGGAGGCCTATGCGCAGTATTTCGAGCCCTATGTCTGTGCGAACGACGCCTATATCGACGAAAAGTTCAAGGACCCGCAGGACATGTGGATCGGGGAGAGCCCGCTGCCCATGGTCATCATCTACAACAAAAAGCTGCTTGCCGAGCAGGGGATCGCCGCGCCCTCGAGCTGGCAGGACTGCCTCGATCCCGCGTTCCGGGGGAAGATCGCGTATTGTCAGCCGTCCAAGTCCGGCTCCGCCTACACGCAGCTTTGCACGATGATCCTCGCGAACGGCGGCGGAGAGGCGGGCTGGGCCTTCGTGGAAAAGTTCGCCGACAACCTTGACGGAAAGATCCTCGACTCGTCGGGCAAGTGCCACAAGCTGGTCGCAAGCGGCGAATACCTCATCGGCATCACCATCGAAAAGTCGGCGGTGCTGTATCTCGGCGACCCGAACGTCGGCTTCTGTTACCCCGCGGACGGGACTTCGGCCGTGGCGGATGCCGTCGCCATCGTCAAGGGCTGCGCGCACGAGGAAAACGCCAGGACCTTCGTCGATTTCGTGACGTCGTACGCCTCCCAGAGCGAGCAGAGCGCCGACTGGAGCCGCCGGCCGTCGCGGAGCGACGTGCCGGTCGCGGACGGCCTTGTCGACATCTCGGCGCTGAAGCTCGTCGATTACGATTTTGCCTGGGCGGCGGGCGAAAAAGAGGAGAACCTCGCGCGCTTCGCGGCGCTGCTCGGGAACTGAGCCCGCGGAAGAGGGGACCCGGCCGGACGAAGGCGAATGTCGTGCTTTAAACAGCGTGCGGGATCTATCGGGATAAAAAAGGGGTCGGGCGCCGCGG
>JAYFNU010000028.1:0-14242 GCA_034933305.1 Oscillospiraceae bacterium
GAAACGCCGCTGCGCCGCATGACCTATAAAGAGGCGATGGAGCGCTTCGGCTCCGACAAGCCGGACACCCGCTTCGGCCTCGAGCTGACGGACCTGTCCGACCTCGTGAAGGACAGCGGCTTCTCCGTCTTCTCGGGCGCGGTCGCCGCGGGCGGCAGCGTGCGCGCCGTCAACGCGAAGGGCCTCGCCGACCGGCTCACCCGCAAGGAGATCGACCGGCTCACCGAGCTCATGAAGGGCCACTACAAGGCGAAGGGCCTCGCCTACACCCGCTTCACGGCGGAGGGGCGCAGCTCGAGCTATGAAAAATTCCTCTCCCCCGAAGAGATCGCCGCCGTCGACGCCCGCACGGGCTTCGAGCAGGGCGACGTTCTGCTGCTCGTCGCCGACGCGAAGAACCAGGTCGTCTACGACGCGCTGGGCGCGCTGCGCGTGGAGCTCGCGCACAAATACGAGCTGTTCGACAAGGACCGCTTCGACCTGCTGTGGATCACTGAGTTCCCGCTGTTCGAATACAGCGAGGAGGACGGACGCTACCACGCGAAGCACCATCCCTTCACGATGCCCATGGACGAGGACATCGACCTCGTCGAGAGCGACCCGGGCGTCTGCCGCGCCAAGGCCTACGACATCGTCATCAACGGCACCGAGGCCGGCGGCGGCTCCATCCGCATCAACGACCCCGCGCTGCAGCGCCGCATGTTCAAGGCGCTCGGCTTCACCGAGGAGCGCGCGCAGCAGCAGTTCGGCTTCCTCATCGACGCCTACAAATACGGCGCGCCCCCGCACGGCGGCCTCGCCTACGGCCTCGACCGCCTCGTCATGCTGCTGCTGCAGCTCGACGACATCCGCGACGTCATCGCCTTCCCGAAGATCCAGAACGCGAGCGAGCTGATGTCCGGCGCGCCGGACACGGTCGACCAGAAGCAGCTCGACGAGCTGTCCATCGCGGTCACCCGGCAGGAGTAAAAAAGCATCCCGCTTACAGACAGCAAAGAGGACGGGCATCTCTGCCCGTCCTCTTTTTGCGCTTTAAAAAAACTCACATATCCCGCGAGGCGATGAAGTCGACGCCGCTGCCGACGACGTCGGCGAGCACGACGTCGCCCGCGCGCACGGGCGAACGCAGCGACACGGCGTCGAGCGCGCGCACGGCGGCGGCCATGTCGGTCTTCGGGATCTCGCCGTTGGTGCGCACGGGCAGGCGGCGGTGCAGCCCGCCCGTGATCTTCACGGTCGACGTGACGACGCGCTTCGGGCAGGTCGTCTCGTTCTGCGCGTAATGCAGCCCGCGCTCGCAGGTGTAGCCGGTGATCGAGCCGTCGTCGGCGACGGTGATGCGGCATCCCGCCGGGCAGACGATGCAGACAAGCTCTTTCATGCTTCCTTCTCCTCCACCGATACCGTCAGGTCGCCCGTCAGCTGCTTCGCGGCGACGACGACCTTCTCCATCTCGCCGGGCGCCATATGCGCGCGCGGCTTGCGCAGCAGCTCGGTCTGTCCGCAGCGCACGACGACGTCGGCCTTTTTCATCACGGCGTTGACGCGGAAGGAGATCTCGACGAAGCCGCTCACGTTCCCCGGGCGGATGCGCTGGGGCACGGTGTAGTTGACGTGCTCGCCGTTCGTCACGGTGAGCGTCTCCCCCGCGGGCGCGCCTCCCCTGCAGAAGGCCGCGGCGGCCGCGCCCGCGCGCGCCCCCTCGGCGGACACGAAGTCGACGAGGTCGTGGACGTGCACGACGTTGCCGCAGGCGAAAACGCCCGGCTGGGACGTCTCCATATTTTCATAAACGGACGGGCCGTTGGTGCGCCGGTCGATCTCGATGCCCGCGCCCTTCGCGAGCTCCGTCTCGGGGATGAGCCCGACGGACAGCAGCAGCGTGTCGCAGTCGAACTCCATCTCGGTGCCCGGCACCGGCCGCCTGTTTTCGTCGACGCGCATGACGGTCACACCCTCGACGCGCCCGCGCCCGCGGATGTCCGTCACGGTGTGGGACAGGTACAGCGGGATGTCGAAATCGTTGAGGCACTGCGCGATGTTGCGCGCAAGGCCGCCCGAATAGGGCAGCACCTCGACGCACGCGAGCACCTTCGCGCCCTCGAGCGTCATGCGGCGCGCCATGATGAGGCCGATGTCGCCCGAACCGAGGATGACCACGCGGCGGCCGACCATCTTGCCCTCGATATTGACGTACCGCTGCGCGCAGCCCGCGGTGAACACGCCCGCCGGGCGGGTTCCGGGGATGGCGATGGCGCCGCGCGTGCGCTCGCGGCAGCCCATGGCGAGCACGACCGCGCCCGCCTCGATGCGCATCCAGCCGTTTTTGCGGTTGACGGCGGTGACGACGGTGCCGTCGACGGACAGCACCATGGTGTCGAGCATGAGCTCGGCGCACGTCTCGTTTGTGAGGTCGATATAGCGCTTCGCGTACTCGGGGCCGGTCAGCTCCTCCTTGAAGCGGTGCAGGCCGAAGCCGTTGTGGATGCACTGGTTGAGGATGCCGCCCGCTTCGACGTCGCGCTCGATGACGAGGATGCTGCCCGCGCCGTTCTGCGCCGCGGCGCACGCGGCCGCGAGGCCCGCCGGGCCCGCGCCGATGACGATGAGATCGTACCGCATCACAGGCCCTCCTTCGTGTCGCCGAGAATGATGTAGCTGCCGGGGCCGTCGAGCGTGACCGCCTCGGGCGGGATGCCCCGCTCGCGCGCGATGATCTCGTGCACCCGCATCGAGCAGAAGCCGCCCTGGCAGCGGCCCATGCCGGCGTTGCAGCGGCGCTTGACGGCGCTGACGGTCGGGGGTGTGAAGCCGTCGGCGAGCGCGGCGGCGATGTCGCCCTCGGTGATGGTCTCGCACCGGCAGATGACCCGCGCGTAGCGGGGATCCTCCCGGATCTTCTTCGCCTGCTGCTCGGCGGTCATGTCGCGCAGCAGCGTCGGAAAGCGGTATTCGCGGATCTCGCTCTTGCGGCGCAGCTCCAGCCCCGCGGACTCGAGCAGATCGACGGCGAGCTCCGCGAGCGCCGGCGCGCTCGTGAGGCCGGGCGATTTGATGCCGGCCATGTTGATGAAGCCGGGCGCGCGGGACGAGGGGGCGAGATAAAAATCGTCCTGCTCGATGTAGGCGCGGTTGCCGGCGAAATTGCGGATGTTGTCGCGGAACGACAGGCCCGGCACGGTGCGCACGGCGAGCGCGCGCACGGCGTCCTGTCCGGCGAGGGTCGTCGCCGTGTCCGCGGGATCGTCCACCGGCTCGGCGTTGGGCCCGACGATCAGGTTGCCGTGGACCGTCGGCGCGACGAGGACGCCCTTGCCGGCCTTCGACGGGCAGGGAAAGACGACGCTGTGCACGTACGTCCCCTGCGCCTTGTCGAACAGAAAGTATTCGCCGCGCACGGCGCGCACGTGGAACTCGTCGCCCCCGACGAGCTCGTTGACCTTGTCGGCGCACAGGCCCGCCGCATTGACGACGCAGCGCGCTTCGACAGTGTGGGCGCCCGCGGTGAGCCGATAGCCGCCCGCGACGGCTTCGACGGCCGTCACCGGGCTCTCAAGGAAAAACTGCACGCCGTTGCGGCAGGCGAAATTGCACATCGCGATGCAGTACTGCCACGGATTGACGATGCCCGCGGAGGGCGCGTACAGCGCGCAGACCGCGTCGGGACTGATGTGCGGCTCCTTCGCGCGCACCTCCTGCCCCGTCAGCAGCTTCATGCCGCGCACGCCGTTGCGCACGCCGCGCTCGTACAGCGCCTCGACGGTCGCCTTTTCCTCGTCGTTGAGCGCGACGACCAGCGAGCCGATGCGCTTGAGATCGACGCCGAGCCTCTCGCAGATCTCCCCCGCGAGCTCGTTGCCGCGCACGTTGGTCGACGCCATGAGCGTGCCGGGCAGCGGGTCGTAGCCCGCGTGGATGATCGCGCTGTTCGCGCGCGTCGTGCCCATGGCGGCGTCGTTCTTCGCTTCGAGCACGCACACGTCGAGCTCGTACTGCGACAGCTGATAGGCGAGCGACGCGCCGCAGATGCCCGCGCCGATGACGGCAACATCCCTCATGCGAGCGCCTCCTTTTCCGGCGCCGGAGCGCCCTTTTGATCGTCGGCTTTCGCCGCGTAATCTCTGCTTTCGTAATAGGGGACGCCGAACGTCCGCACGCCCGCGAGCCCCAGCGTGCGCGCGAGCGCGGCGTCCGCCGTGCCGGTCAGGCCCGTCTTGAGCGCGCCGTCGGCGGGGATGAGCAGGCGCGTGCGGTAGGTGATGCCGAAGACCGCCTCCCGCCGCAGCCGCAGCAGATAGTAATCCGTAAAGCGCAGCAGCTCGAGCGGATCGCCCTTCTTCACGCTGAACGGCACGACCTCGCCGGCGAACAGCGCGCCGTTTTCCGACAGCGTGCAGAAGCCCGGCTTCTCCGACAGGCGCGCCGCCAGATACAGCGGCGACAGCACCGCCGCGCCGAAGCCCAGCAGCGCAAAGCCCGCGAGGAACAGCAGGAACACATCGCTGCCCAGCGCGATGTACATCGTCACGAGGACGATCCCCTCGATGGTCGTCAGCACGAGAAAGGCCGTAAAGGAGAACGAGCGCCCCTCGCGCACCAGCGCGCGCCGCACGGCCCGCTGCTGGACGGGCGTCAGCTTGGCGGCATAGACGCCCGCGGACGCGATGCGCATCACCGCGCGCATCTCGCGCGCATTCCTGACGATGAGCGCCGCGAACAGGATGCAGAACGCCGCCGCAAGGCACAGCGCCGAAAAGCGGTAAGCGGTGCGGTAAAAATACAGCGCGGCCGCCGCCGCGGCCGCCGCGCCGACCGCGCACAGGACGAGATTGACGATGCGCGCGCGCCGCACGGCGAGCACGGCGGTCATATATTGCGAACGGTTCGTTTTCGAGTGCATGTCTGATTCCCTCTCCGGGGCGGACGCCCCGTCTGTACGGCGCCCCGCGCCTTTTTTCAGGAAGAATATTATACCATAAGATGCCCGCGCGCCGCAAACGCGCCCGCCTCACTGCTTCGTCAGTACTTCGTCAGCGCTCCCGCGGCCTTCAGGCCCTCGAAGCCGTGCTGGCGCAGCGCCTCGAAGACGGCGACCGCGACGGTGTTGGACAGGTTGAGGCTGCGGGCGCCGTCGATCATCGGCATGCGCACGCAGCGCTCGTACTGGTCGTGCAGCAGCGCTTCCGGCAGGCCCGCGTCCTCGCGCCCGAAGACGATGTAGCAGCCGTCCGGGTAGGCGGCGTCGGCGTAGACCCGCTGCGCCTTGGTCGAGAAATAGAAGAACGGACCGGCGTTTTTCGAAAAGAAATCGCCGAGGCCGTCGTAACAGGTGATGTCGAGCAGGTGCCAGTAGTCGAGTCCGGCGCGCTTGAGCTTGGCGTCGTCGATGCGGAAGCCCAGCGGCCCCACGAGGTGCAGCCGGGCGCCCGTCGCGGCGCAGGTCCGCGCGATATTGCCGGTGTTCTGCGGGATCTGCGGCTCGACGAGCACGATGTTGAGCGTCATTCGACGACGCCCAGCCGGTCGGCGAGCCCCGCCTTTTCAAGCGCCGGGCGCACCGCGCTGTTGAGCGCCACCGACGCCGCGACCGCGATGAGGGCGTTGACGAGCGACGTCGTGCCCTTCGTCACCATCGTCGCGAGCACGGTCTCCAGCGCATACTGATAGATCCAGTAATTGATGATGAACGTCTTTCCGAGATAGAGCGCGACATAGGTCAGCGCGCCGCACAGCGCCGCGGCGATGCTGCGGCCGAGATGCTTCTTCTGCGGCGCGGCCGCGACGCCCGCGGCGGCGCCGCCGTTCGCCGGCGTCTCGCCGGCATCCTGCCCGCACAGCGGCGCGCCCCGGCGGCGCCCGCCCTCGGCGATCGCGCCCGCGACCCACGCCATCGCGAACTTCAGGATGAAGGTGATCCAGCACTGCGCGATGAACGCCGGATCGAACAGATCGTAAAACATCGAGCCGATGCCCGCGGCGAGCGCGCCCTTCTTCTTGCCGAACAGGAACGCGCCGAGGATGCACATGACGTTGCCGAGATGCAGCATCGTCTTGCCCAGCGGCGTCGGGATGTCGATGTGGATGTACGTGAAGATGAACACCAGCGCGGCCATCAGGCCGACGGTCACGAGATTTCTCGTCTTTTGATTTTTCTGTTCCATTTCAATTCCTCTCTTTTGTGTGCGGGATAGCTCATATTTGCGCGCTCCGCGGGCAATCCTATTCCCGAAGGAGCGTGATATGACCATGCGAAAGCTGAAATGCCTCGGTATTTTTCTCTTCCACGCCGCAGCCGTGGGAGCCGGCGTCTATGTCTGCGCGCGGCTGGGCCTCTTCGACACGGCGCTCATGAAGCGCAGGATCCGCAAAAAGATCACCTGCGTCGAGCGCGCGCTCGAGAGCGCCGACAAGTTCGTCGCCGATCTTTGACGGCGCCGCGCCGCCTTCCGCCGCCGCGCGGCGGTCCGCCCAGCGGATCGCCGCGGCCCGGCCGGGCTTTCCGCACGCGCCCGCGCGTATTTATACTATAATACATATTCTCTTTTTTGCAAGAGGCGCCTCTCCATCCGTTGACATTCTCTGTGCGTTAGGATAAAATGACTTGTGGGATTTTTTGAATAATTTATGTGATTTGGTCACAAAGTTTTCGCCCCCTGTCTGACCTGCACCCATAAGGAGAATGAAGTGAAAAAATTACTGCTTGCCCTCACGGCTCTCGCGCTCGCGCTCGCGCTGTGCGCATGCGGCGGCAAAGCCGTTGACGTCGATATGGACGCGCTGCGCGGCGACATACAGTCGGCCGACCTTTTCGACGATAATCTTGTGCTCGCGCGCGACAGCGTCGTGAACGACGTCGTCGGCCTCGACACCTCGAAATGCGACAGCGCCGAATATTACATGGGCTCCGGCGCGACGGGCGAGGAATACGGCCTGTTCGTCTGCAAGAGCGAATCGGCCGCCAAGGACCTCGTCAAACAGCTCGAGGCCCGGCGCGACGATCTCTATAAAACCTACGAATCCTATAATACCGAAGCGCTGCCGCGCATTGAAAACGCAGTCATCGAGCAGTCCGGCGTCTATGTTGCGTTTATCATCGCGGACAATTACGCCGCGGCGCAGTCGCTGGCGGACGCCGCCTTTTCTAAATAGAAAGAGAACGCCCGCCGGCATCTCCTGCGGGCGTTTTTGTGTGTTAATTTTTTGACGCAGGGCGGCCCCCGCCGGCGTCCCGAATTTTTTTTCATAAGGAGAAGACCCATGCAGAAAATAACGATGTTCATGATGAAGACCTGCCCGTACTGCAAGGCGGCGATGGGCTACAACGAGCAGCTGCTCGCGCAGCATCCCGAGTACAGGGACATCCCCTTCGAGATGGTCGACGAGCGCGAGCAGGCGGCGCGCGCGGAAAAGTGTGACTACTACTTCGTGCCGACCTACTACGTCGGCGACAAGAAGATGCACGAGGGCGCCGCGTCGCCCGCGCAGGTGGCGGCGGTCTTCGCGGCCGCGTACAAAGGCTGATGCCCGACGTCACCGTTCTGCTCGCGACCTACAACAGCGAAGCGTACGTCGCCGAGCTCATCGACTCCATCCTCGCGAACACCTACGGCGATTTTTCGCTCGTCATCCGGGACGACGCCTCGGCGGACGGCACGGCGGACGTGCTGCGCCGCTATACCGACGCGCGCGTTTCGGTGACGCTGTCCGACACGCAGAGCGGCGGCGCAAAGAACAATTTCTTCCGCCTGCTGCTCGCGAACGACAACGACTACCTCATGTTCGCCGACGCCGACGATGTCTGGCTGCCGGAGAAGATCGGGAAGACGCGGGCGCTGATGCGTTCGCTCGAGGCGCAGTACGGCGCGGACACGCCGCTGCTCGTGCACGGCGATCTCGCCGTGACCGACGAAAAGCTGCGCGTCCTCGCGCCGTCGCTGTTCGCCTACGAGAAGCTGTCGCCGCAGCGGGATTCGCTCAAAAACCTGCTCGTGCAGAACAATGTGACGGGCTGCACCGTCATGATCAACCGGGCGCTGCGCGCGCTCGTACGGGAGCAGCCGGCCCACTGCGTCATGCACGACTGGTGGCTCGCGCTCATCGCGTCGGCGTTCGGGCACATCGGCGTGCTCGGCGAGCCGCTCATCCTCTACCGCCAGCACGGCGGCAACGAGGTGGGCGCCTACGACGCGGGCGATCTCGCGCTCGCGGCGAAAAAGCTGTCGCGGCGCGCGCACATGCGCGCGGTGTACGACGGGATGTTCCGGCAGGCGGGCTGCTTCGCCGCGACGTTCCGGGACAGGCTGTCGCCCGCGCAGTACGCGCTGTGCGCCGACTACGCGGCGATGCTCGAGCGCAAAAAGGCCGCGCGCGTCGCGGCCATCCTCAAAAACGGCTACTATAAGAACACGGCCCTGCGCAATATCGGGCAGTTCTTGGCGATATAAAGAACCGAAAGGAGCACACTCTTGGTTATCAAAGGTGTCAGTGTCCCCCACTGCAAGACCACGCAGGACTGCGCGACGCGGCCGCTGCTGCAGCCGGACGAGGTAACGCTCGTCATGGCCCAGCACGCCGGCAAGCCCGCCGTCGTGTGCGTGGAAAAAGGGGCGGCCGTCTGCGTCGGCACGAAAGTCGGCGCGGCGGACGGCTTTGTGAGCGCCGATATCCATTCCTCCGTCAGCGGCACGGTGAAGGCGGTCACGACCGTCCTCACCCCGACGGGCCTGCATGCCGCCGCCGTCGTCGTCGAGAGCGACGGAAAATTCACGCCCGACCCGTCCATCGCGCCCCCGTCGGTGCACGACGCCGCCTCGCTCGTCGAGGCGCTGTCGCACTCCGGCATCGTGGGGCTCGGCGGCGCCGGCTTCCCGACCCACGTCAAGCTCAGCGTGCCGCAGGGCGCGAAGGTCGACACCCTCATCATCAACGGCGCCGAGTGCGAGCCCTATATCACGAGCGACTGCCGCACGATGCTCGAGGAGGCCGACGCCGTGCTCGACGGCGCGCTCGCCGTCGGGAAATATCTCGGCCTGTCCCGGATCGTCGTCGCGATCGAAGAAAACAAGCCGGACGCCATCGCGCTGCTGCGCGAGAAGGCGAACGGCCGCTGCGAGGTCCTGTGCCTCAAGAGCAGCTACCCGCAGGGCGCCGAGAAGGTCCTCATCTATAACGTCACCGGGCGCGTCGTGCCCGCCGGCAAGCTGCCGAGCGACGCGGGCACGCTGGTCCTCAACGTCGGCACGGCCGCGGCCATCGCGCATTATCTCGCGACGGGCATGCCGCTCGTCAGCCGCCGCGTGACCGTCGCGGGCGACGCCGTCACCGACCCGTGCAACCTGCTCGCCCCCGTGGGCACTTCCATCAAGGCGCTCGTCGACGCGGCCGGCGGCTACGCCGGCGAAGTCGAGGTGCTGCTCATGGGCGGACCGATGATGGGCACGGCGCTGTACACCGACGACTTCCCGCTGCTGAAAAACAACAACGCGATCCTCGCGCTGACCAAAAACAGCACCGACCTGCCGAAAAACGAGCCCTGCATCCGCTGCGGGCGCTGCGTCGACACCTGCCCGATGCGGCTGTCGCCCGCCGAGGTGCAGACGGCCTATGAACAGCACGATGTTGAGATGATGAACGAGCTCGGCGCGCTCAACTGCATGGAATGCGGCTGCTGCACCTATGTGTGTCCGGCGAAGCGCTCCATCACCCAGACGATGCGCCTCGCGAAGCTCGCGATCAGAAAGGCGGCGAAAAAATGAATCTGCTCACCGTGACCTCCTCGCCGCACATCGCCTGCAGGCGCTCGACCCGCGGCATCATGCTCGACGTCGTCATCGCGCTGCTGCCGGCGCTCGCGGCCTCGATCTGGCTGTTCGGGGCGCGCAGCGCGCTGCTTGTCGGCGTGTGCGTCGTTTCCTGCGTCGCTTTCGAATGGCTCTATGAAAAGCTCATGCACCTGCCCGTGACGGTGGGCGATCTGTCCGCCGTCGTCACCGGCATGCTGCTCGCGTTCAACCTTCCCTCGACGCTGCCCGTGTGGATGACGCTCGTGGGCAGCTTCGTGTCCATCATCGTCGTCAAACAGCTCTTCGGCGGCATCGGCTGCAACTTCGTCAACCCGGCGCTCGCCGGCCGCGTCGTCATGGCCGTCTCCTTCGCGTCGGCGATGACCGACTACGCCTATCCCGCGACCGCCGTCGACGTGCTGTCGTCGGCGACGCCGCTGCACCTCATCGAACAGGGCGGCGGCGACGGGCTCAGCGCGCTGACGCTGTTTCTCGGCAACTACGGCGGCGTCCTCGGCGAGACGAGCTGCGCGGCGCTGCTGCTCGGCTTTATCTGGCTCGTGGTCCGCGGCGTCATCAAGCCCGTCATCCCCGTGACCTACATCGGCTCCACGCTTCTGTTCTCGTGGATGTTCGGCTGCGTGCATCCGCTGTATTCGATCCTGTCGGGCGGCCTGTTCCTCGGCGCCATCTTCATGGCGACCGACTACACCACCGTGCCGTATTCCGACGCCGGCAAGCTCGTCTACGGCCTCGGCCTCGGCCTGCTCACGTCGGTCATCCGCATCTACGCCAACTCGACGGAGGGCGTCTCCTACGCCATCCTGCTCATGAACCTCGTCGTGCCCTACATCAACGGCGGCTTCCGCCGCCGTCCGCTGGGCGCGCCCGGCCCCGAAAAGGGCAAAAAGATCGCGCTCGCCGCGGCCGCCGCGATCCTCGCGGGGCTGCTCATCTTCGGCGCGGTCCACCGCATCCAGGTCGGCCCGAATATTCCGGACACCTCGTCCTCGGCGACGTCGGACGCGACGTCCTCCGCGACGTCGGAGAGCGGCGCCTCGTCGGATGCGACGTCCTCCGCGACGTCGGAGAGCGGCGCCTCGTCGGATGCGTCGTCCTCCGCGACGTCGCAGACGAATGCCGGCGCCGACACGGCGGCGTAAGGGGGAAATGATATGAACAAGAATACCTTCAGGGAATATATCCAGCCCGTCGTCGTGCTCGTCGCCATCTGCCTCGTCGCCTCCTTCGTGCTGGCGTACGTCAACCAGATCACGGCGCCCATCATCGACGAGAAGCAGAACGCCGAGATCTATGCCGCCATGCACGAGCTGCTGCCCGACGCGACGGGCTTCACGAAGCTCGACTGCAGCGTCAACGGCGTCTCCGCCTTCTACCAGGACGACGGCGGCACGGGCTACGCGGCCGTCTCCTCCGCAAAGGGCTTCCACAGCGACATCACCGTCACGACCGTGATGGATCCGAACGGCGTCGTGCTCGGCCTCAAGGTCGATGCCTCCGGCGAGACGGCGACGATCGGCGCCAAGGTCGCCGAGAGCAGCTATGCCGACAAATACGTCGGCGTCAGCGGCTCGGCGGACAGCGTCGACGTGCTCAGCGGCGCGACTTATTCGAGCCGCGCGCTGCGCGCCGCCGTCAACGAAGCGCTGACCGCGTACAGCGTCGTCGTCAAGGGCGCGGCCTACGACCCCGCGGCCGACACGTCCGCCGCGGACACCGAAAGCAGCGCCACGACCGGCAGCACGGCCGACAGCTCGAGCGGCGCGACATCGTCGTCCGGCAGCACGGCCGACAGCTCAAGCGGCGCGACATCGTCGTCCGGCGACACGGCCGGCGCCGCGGACAGCACCTCGTCCGCGACGGGAAAGGAGTGAGCCGAATGGCAGAAAAGAAAAAGAGCAAGTTCTCCATCATCACGAACGGTCTTCTCGAGGAAAACCCCGTGCTGCGGCTGGTGCTCGGCACCTGCCCGACGCTCGCCATCTCGGTGGCGGCAAAGGCGAGCCTCGGCATGGGCCTCGCCGCGACGTTCGTGCTCATCTGTTCCAACGCGGCGATCTCGGCGCTGCGCAAGGTCATCCCCGACAAGGTCCGCATCCCGGCGTATATCACCGTCATCGCGAGCTTCGTCACCGCGCTGGAGATGCTCATCGAAGCATTCATGCCGACGCTGTACAGCGCGCTGGGCATCTATCTGCCCCTCATCGTCGTCAACTGCATCATCCTCGGGCGCGCCGAGATGTTCGCGTCGAAGAATCCCGTGCTGGACTCGGCGCTCGACGGTCTCGGCATGGGGCTCGGCTTCACGGCGGTGCTGCTCGTCATGGGCTCACTGCGCGAGCTGCTGGGCACCGGCTGCGTATTCGGCTACCGGCTCATCCCGGAGGCCTATTCCATCGGCATCGTCGTGACTTCCTCGGGCGGCTTCTTCACATACGGCTGCCTCATCGCGCTGCTGACGGCGCTGCTCGCGAAAAAGGGCAGGAAGCTTGATGCGGCGAAGGACGGCTGCAGCGGCTGCGCCGGGTGCGCCGGATGCGATGCGTGCGGGGAGGCGAAGAAATGACAAAGACATTGCTGGCGATCCTGTTCACGATGATCCTGACCGAGAACTACGTGCTCGTGCGTTTCCTCGGCATCTGCTCCTTCCTGGGCGTATCGAAAAAGCTCGACTCCGCCGTCGGCATGAGCCTCGCGGTCATCTTCGTCATGGTCATCGCCTCGGCGGCGACCTACGGCATCTACGCGGGCCTGCTCGTGCCGTACAATCTCACCTATATGCGCACGATCGTCTTCATCCTGCTCATCGCGGCGCTCGTGCAGTTCGTCGAGTTCGTGCTCAAGAAGTATATCCCGGTGCTCTATAAGGCGCTGGGCATCTATCTGCCGCTCATCACCACCAACTGCGCGGTGCTCGGCGTCGCGGTGCTCAATGTCGACAAGGCGTACGGCTTCCTCGAATCCGTCGTCTGCGGCTTCGGCGCCGGCGTCGGCTACATGCTCGCGATGGTGCTCTTCGCGGGCGTGCGGCGCACCATGCTGCGCGCCAAGCCCCCGAAGTGCTTCGAGGGGCTTCCCATCACACTCATCGCGGCCTCTCTCGTGGCGCTGACTTTTACGGGCTTCACGGGTCTCGTCGAGAATCTGTTCGGTTGAGGAGGACACTGCCATGAATCCGATTTTAACCGCCGTCCTCGTTCTCGTCGGGCTCGGCGCGCTCTCTTCCATCCTTCTGGTCGTCGCCAACAAGCTGATGTTCGTCCCGTCGGATGAAAAGGCCGACGAGATCACCGCGCTGCTGCCCGGCGCCAACTGCGGCGCCTGCGGCTTTGCGGGCTGCTCCGATTACGCGTCCGCCGTCGCGGCGGGCAAAGCGAAGCCGAACCTCTGCGTTCCCGGCGGCCTCGCGACCGCGAAAAAGGTCGCCGCCGCCATGGGCGAGGAGCCCGGCAAGCTCGTCGAGATGACCGCCGTCGTCGCCTGCCACGGCAACTACGACAACACGAAGGACAAGTACAATTACGCGGGCATCCAGAGCTGCGCGGCGACGGAGATGCTCCACGCCGGGCGCGCGGAGTGCCCCTACGGCTGCGTCGGCTACGGCGACTGTGTCTCCGTGTGCAAATTCGACGCCATCTCCGTCCACAACGGCGTCGCGCAGGTCGACCTCGCGAAGTGCACCGGCTGCGGCGCGTGCGCGGCGAAATGCCCGAAGCAGATCATCAAGCTCATCCCGAAGAATTCTCACTCGGTCGTGCTTTGCTCGAACCACGACGGCGGCGCGGCGACGCGCAAGGTCTGCGTTGCGGGCTGCCTCGCCTGCCGCAAATGCGAAAAGGTCTGCCCGACGGGCGCCATCGCGGTCGAAAACAACTGCGCAAAGATCGACTTTTCAAAGTGCATCCACTGCGGCGCCTGCATGCGCACCTGCCCCGTCCATGCCCCCGAGGTCCAGCTGTGAGAAAATTCCTCCCGGGCGACCGCGCCCTGTTCCTTTCGCTGCAGCGCGCCTTTTACGCTTCCCCGGCGGTGCTCTCGCCCGTCCCCGACGCGTATTTCGACCGCAACTTTGACGAGCTGATGCGCTCGGACGTCTACATGGAAGGGTATCTGCTCGAGGACGGCGGCGCTCCCGCGGGCTATGCGCTCGTCTCGAAATCCTGGTCGCCCGAGGCGGCCGGCCCCGTCGCCTGGATCGAGGAGCTGTACATCCTGCCCGAATTCCAGGGAAGGGGCCTCGGCAGCGCCTTTTTGCAGGCGTTCGAGCGCGACAGCGCGGGCCGCTACGCCCGCATCCGCCTCGAGGTCGAGCGGGAAAACGACGGCGCGTCGCGCCTCTACGAGCGGCTGGGTTTCGACAGGCTCGCCTACGACCAGCTGTACAAGGATTTCTGAGCGGAAAAATTTCATCGTGCCGCCAGAGGGGCGCCGCATCCGCG
>JAYFNU010000029.1:0-9318 GCA_034933305.1 Oscillospiraceae bacterium
GACGAGGGGAACACCATCCCGTTTATCGCCCGCTACCGCAAGGAGCTCACCGGCTCGATGGACGACCAGGTGCTGCGCGAGCTGTCCGAGCGGCTCGCGTATCTGCGCGCGCTCGACGCGCGCCGCGAAGAAGTCAAAAAATCCATCGCCGAGCAGGAAAAGCTGACCGCCGAGCTGGCCGCCGCCATCGACGCGGCCGCGACGCTCGCCGAGATCGAGGATCTCTACCGCCCGTACAAGCCAAAGCGCCGCACCCGCGCGTCCATCGCCCGCGAAAAAGGGCTGGAGCCGCTCGCGGATTATCTGCTCGCGCAGAGCAAAAACGCCGATCCGTCCGCGAAGGCGGCGGAATACATCGACGCGGAAAAGGGCGTCGCCGACGCCGAGAGCGCGCTCGCGGGCGCGCGCGACATCATCGCAGAGAATCTGTCCGACAGCGCGGACATCCGCAAGGAGCTGCGCCGCATCATCCGCACGCGCGGCAGCGTGAGCGCGAAAGCCGCGAAGGAGGAGGACAGCGTCTACCGCAACTACTACGACTACACGGAGCCCGTCGGAAAGATCCAAAGCCACCGCGTGCTCGCGATCAACCGCGGCGAGCGCGAGGGCTTTTTGAAGGTCTCGGTCGACATCCCGCGCGAGGAATCGGTCGGCATGATCGAAAAGACGGTCGTCAAGAACGACTCGCCGTGCAAAGCGCAGCTTCAGCTCGCCGCGGCGGACAGCTTCGACCGCCTGATCGCCCCTTCCGTCGAGCGCGAGATCCGCAGCGAGCTGACCGACGCCGCCGACGAGCAGGCGATCAAAACCTTCGGCCTCAATTTAAAGCCGCTGCTCATGCAGCCGCCCGTCAAGGACAAGGTCACGCTGGGGCTCGACCCCGCCTACCGCACCGGCTGCAAGATCGCGGTCGTGGACGGCACGGGCAAGGTGCTTGCGACCTCGGTCATCTACCCGACGCCGCCCCACAACAAGGTCGACGAGGCGCGGGAAAAGATCAACGGCCTCATCAGAAAATACGACGTCGACGTCGTCTCCATCGGCAACGGCACCGCCTCGCGCGAGTCGGAGCAGTTCGTCGCGGACACCATCAAGGGCACGCCGGTCAAATACATGATCGTCAGCGAGGCGGGCGCTTCGGTCTACTCCGCGAGCAAGCTCGCCGCGAACGAATTCCCCGACTACGACGTGTCGCTGCGCAGCGCCGTCTCCATCGCGCGCCGCCTGCAGGACCCGCTCGCGGAGCTCGTCAAGATCGATCCGAAGAGCATCGGCGTCGGCCAGTATCAGCACGACATGCCGCCCGCGCAGCTCGACGCGGCGCTCGGCGGCGTGGTCGAGGACTGCGTCAACGCCGTCGGCGTCGATCTCAACACCGCGTCGCCCTCGCTGCTGTCCTACGTCGCGGGCGTCAACGCAGGCGTTTCGAAGAACATCGTCGCCTACCGCGAGGAGAACGGCGCGTTCAGGAACCGCAAGGAGCTCCTGAAGGTGCCGAAGCTCGGCAAGACCGCCTTCGTGCAGTGCGCGGGCTTCCTGCGCATTCCCGGCGCGAAGAATCCGCTCGACAACACCGGCGTCCACCCCGAGTCCTATGCCGCCGCCGAGCAGCTGCTCGCGCTGTGCGGCTATTCGCTGGCGGACGTGTCGGCGGGCACGCTCGGCGAGCTGCCCGACCGCCTCGCCGCGCACGGCGAGGCGGCTGCCGCCGCCGCGTGCGGCGTCGGCGTGCCGACACTGCGCGACATCGTCAAGGAGCTGATGAAGCCCGGCCGCGACCCGCGCGACGAGCTGCCGCCCCCGGTGCTGCGCAGCGACGTGCTGTCGATGGACGACCTGCTGCCCGGCATGGAGCTGACCGGCACCGTCCGCAACGTCGTCGACTTCGGCGCGTTCGTCGACATCGGCGTGCACGAGGACGGCCTCGTGCACATCTCCCGCATGGCGACGCGCTATATCAAGCACCCGTCCGACGTCGTCAAGACCGGCGACGTCGTCAGGGTCTGGGTGCTCGACGTGGACAAGGCGAAAAAGCGCATCTCGCTGACGATGCTGCCCCCGCAGGAGAAGGCTCCGGCGAAAGAAAAATAGACGCGGCGCCGCCGCATGAAAGGAGCCCCGCCGGCCGGCGGGGCTCCTTTTTTTGATCAGTATATGGAATCCATCAGATACTTTTTGCCGAAGATGAGGTCGTACTGGATGAGCTGCCGCTGCTCGTATTCCGCCTGTTGTTCGGGCGTCATCTCAAACGAGACCTTCCCGTCGGGATCGACGACGTAGTTCCCCGTCGCGCCGTTCATCGCATTGTACTCGCTGTAGATGTAATCGAAATACGCGGGGCGCGCGACGTCATACGCCCCGAGCGCGTCGACGAGCACGCGGTTGGGCACGAGCGTGCCGAACGTCGTGCCGTCGAGCGAGCGGTCGTAGTTGGTCCAAACGAGATAGGGCGTCGTATGGATCTCGGCGAAATCCGTCGCCGGATCGTATGTATCATAGAACCCGTACCGCGTGAGAACATCCACGTCCTCGCCGGCCTCCTTGACGCCGAGCGGCGCCTGGTGGTCACCCATCACGACGAGGATGACGGGCCGGTCCAGCGTGGAAAAATAGTCCGCCAGCTCGCCGATGGCCTCGTCGGTCTTTTTGAGCAGCGTGCCGTACTGCGCGAGGACGAGCAGATCCTCGTCCGAATAGGTGTCGCTCGTGCAGCCGACGACCTCCGTCGGGTCGTAGCGGTCGGCGAGGATGGGCACGTGGTTCTGCATGGTGAGCGCATGGATGAAGACGGGGTCGCCGCCGGCGGCCGCCTCGTCATAGAGCCGGATAATCTGCTCGACGCAGGATTTGTCGCTGATATAGTCCCCGCTCAGCTCGGGATCGCTGAACGTATCGCTGAAGCAGACCTTGTCGAAGCCCAGCATGGGGTAGGCGTTGGCGCGGTTGTACAGCTCGCTCGTGTAGGCGTGCAGCGCGACGGTCCGGTAGCCGCTGCGCCTGAGGTAGTTCCCGATGCCCGGGAACCCGTCGTAGAGATAGGTCACGAACGCCGTGGAGCTGATCTGCGTGTCGTTGGAGGTGAAACCCGTCAGCAGCTCGAACTCCATATCCGCCGTCCCGCCGCCGAACAGCGGCGACACCGACAGCCCCGTAACGCCCTGCCGTCCCAGCCGCTCGTAATTCTCAAAGAGGTCGCAGTCGTAGGTCACGTCGTATTCGTCGACGCGCGCCCAGCTCTCGGCGAGCACGACCACGATGTCGGGCGTCGCGCTGCTGCCGGTCTGCCGGTGCGACGCGATGTCCTCGCCGAGCTCTTCCATGTTCTGCTGCGTATAGCCGTCCGGCACCTTCGGCAGCGTCGCCTTCAGCGCCTTGAAGAACTCGAGATAGACCGTGTTCCTGCAGCTGCGGTCGGAGCTGGCGTCCGTCCTGCGGTAGCCGAGCGCGTCCGTCACATCGTCGTTGAACACCACGAGCCCCGTATAGGCGACGGCCGCGGCGACAAAAACGGCGACCCACGCCGCGCTGCGCAGCAGCCGCGATTTTTTCGTTTTTCCCCGCAGGCGCGCGGGTATGCGCACGGGCCAAATGAGGACGAGCGCCAGGACGACGGCTGCGGCGATCGCCGCCATCGAGCGGGAGATCTCCGCCGGGAAGCCCTTGCCGACCATGATGAGCGCGTCCTTCAGCGCAAAGATGTCGCCCGGCAGCAGCGGGCTGCCGCGGTAAAAGAGCTTGCTGCTGTTCGCGACGCCCACGGCGGCCGAAAGCAGGCAGAGGATGCCCGCGGACACGCTCACGCGCCGCACCGCCGCCGTCAGCGCCGCATGGATGAGCAGGAACAGCAGATACGTGACCGCGAACAGCCTCCAGCTCGCCGCGCAAAAGCGCCAGAAAGCGGGGCTGATGAGGCTGTAGAGCGCCACGTCCGGGATGAGGACGGCCGCGCCGGGAGCCAGAAAAATAAAGAGATAAAAAAGCGTATCGTTCACGCCGGGTCTTTGCATCCAGTTTTTCATAGAAGCCTCGCCCCGTGAGGAAAAAACAGCATCTTCCCCAAATGATACATTATCATAACACAACCGATCCCCGCGCGTAAATAGGGATTTTCCGCCGAACGGCGGCGCGCGGGCGCGGATCGCGCGGCGGCCGCGCGTGCGGCCGGCGGACGAAAAAGCCCCGCCGGGGGCGGCGGGACTCTGCTGCGGCGAGCGCTTCGCCGGGGCTCAGTAAATATAGTCCAGCAGATATTTCCTGCCGAAAATGAGGTCATACTGGATGAGCTGCCGCTGTTCGTATTCGGCCTGCTGCTCCGCGGTCTTGGTGAAATAGACCTTGTTGTCCGTGCCGACGCAGTAGTCGGCGGTCATGCCGTTCATCGTGTTGTACTGCGTATAGATATAATCGAAATAGGCCGGCCGCTCGACATTGTACGCCGACAGCGCGTCGACGAGCAGCCTGTTCGGCACGATCGTGCCGAACGTCGTGCCGTCGAGCGAGCGGTCGTAGTTGGTCCACACGAGGTAGGGCGTCGCGTGGATTTCGGCGAAGTCCGTATCGGCGTCGTAGGTGTCGTAAAAGCCGTACTTTTCGAGAATATCCCCGCCGGCATACGTCGTCTGCGCGTTGCTCAGCCGGGTCTGATGGTCGCCGACGAACACGAGCAGCACATCCCTGTCGACCGTCGACAGATAATCGGTGAGCTCGCCGAGCGCCGCGTCCGTGCGCGCGACCGACGTCGCGTACTGCGCGAGCACCCCCAGATCCTCTTCGCTGTAGGTGTCGCTCGTGCAGCCGACGAGTTCGTCGTCGTCATAGCGCTTCGTCGAGAACGGCACGTGGTTCTGCATTGTCAGCACGTGCAGGAAAACGGGCTTGTCGCTCCCGGCTGCCTGCTCATACAGGGAGATGGCCTTCTCAAAGCAGGACTCGTCGGTGATGTAATCTCCTCTCAGCTCCGGATTGTCAAAGGAATCCCTGAAATAGACCTGCTGGAAGCCGAGCTGCGGATATGCGGTCCCCCGCTTGTACAGTTCGCTCGTGTGGGCATGCAGCGCGATCGTGGAATAACCGTCAGCCGCGAGGTCGTTTACGATCCCCGGGAATTTGCTGTACATAAAAAGCGTGAACGCGGTCGTACAGATCTGCGTGTCGTTGGTGGTAAAGCCCGTCAATACTTCAAATTCGACATCGGCGGTGCCGCCGCCGAGGAGCGGCGAAACCGACTTCCCGCTGACGCCCTGCTGGCTGAGGCGGTCGTAGTTCTCGAACAGATTGCGGTCGAACTGCACATCGTACGCGTCAAGGTCTGCCCAGCTCTCGTCGATGACGACGATGATGTCGGGCGTGGCGGCGCAGTCAACGCTATGCGCCTGGATCTCCTCGCCGAGCGCCGTCATCGCCCGCTCGCTGTAGCCGCGCGGCGCATGCGGCATGATGGAATGGAGCGTTTTGAAAAACTCGAGATAATAGGTGTTGTTGTTGAACCGCCGCGACACCTCGGACGAGTCCCGGTACCCGAGGGCGTCGGTCACGCTGTCGTCGCAGATGACCAGCAGCGTGTAGCCGGCCGCGACAGCCGCGCACAGCAGCACGAACGCCGCGGTGCGCACCGCCCGTTTCACCGGCGTCCCGCCCTGCAGCCGGTCCGGTATGCGCACCGGAAACAGCACTGCCGCGAGAAGGATGCTGCAGACCGCGATGAAGATCATGGATTTCGAGATCTGCAGCGCGTATCCGCTGTCGACCATCGTGATCGCGTCCCCCAGCAGGAAAACGTCGCTCGGCAGCAGCGGGTCGCCGCGGTACAGGAGCTTGTTGTTGTTCGCGACGCCGATGACGGCCGACAGCAGGCACAGGAATCCCGCGGAAAGGCTCACGCGCCGCAGGATGCCCGTCAGCGCCGCGTGGATGAGCAGAAAGAGAATATAATCCGCCGCATACAGAAGGATGCACGTGCGCACATATGCCCAGTAGACGGGGCTCACAAGGCTGTACCCCGCGATGTCCGGGATGAGAACGGCCGCGAGCGGGGCCGCAAAAATCAGCAGCCAGAACAGGGCGCCGTTGAGTTTCGGATTGAGTCTCTTTTTTCCCATGCATGCTCCCAGAAATTCACAAAATTTTAACGATGTAAAGTATAACACTCCGCGTGGAATTTTACAAACGGAAATGCCGAAATAAACACGGCGCCCGCCGCGGCGGGCGCCGTGTAAAAAAGAGCCGCCGCTGCGGCTCTTTTCAGAACACGTATTTTTTCTGCACGGCGTAGCTCACAAAAAACAGCAGCGAATCGACGCCGATTTTCACGAGCAGCTCGCTTGCGCCGAGCGCGCGCTGCAGCAGCGTCACCCCCGCGGCGGAGGCCGCGAGCTGCGCGACCGACAGCGCGACGTAGCGCGCCGCCGTCCCGCGCATGTCGCGGCCGCTTTTGAAAACGAGCTTGTGATTGAGCAGATAGGCGCACGCGCAGGAAACGACCCGCGCGGCCGCAGTGGCGGCCGGGATGTACCACGGCCCGCCCCGTTCGCGCAGGAGCGCGACGAGCAGCGCGAACAGCCCGAGATCGACCGCCGTGCTCAGCACGCAGGACGCCACGAACTTCAGGAAGACGGCCCGCGCGTCTGCTGCGGACGCCGGCCGGTCATTGTCTGTCTGTGCGCAGCATCCGCGCGCGGGTTCGGTCCGGTCGCTCATGGCTGCCGCTCCTGTGCGTTCTTCGTCGGTCTCAGTAGCCGAGATAGCTGAGGTTCATATCGACATAGCCGTTGATGCCGCTGACCGAGCCCTTCGAGGAGTATTGCCACAGATCGTACCGGCGGGCATAGCTCGTCTTGTCGGTATAGTGCGCGAGCCAGATGATATAGCTCTCGAGCTGGCTCGTGTACATCTTGCTCTCGAAGTAGTATTTGTTCGCATAGACCGCCGGCGTATAGCCGCCGTTGCGGATGGTCTCGCAGAACGCGCGGCAGATCTTGGTGCGCTGCTCGATCGTGAGGCTGTCGGCGCGCCCGCCGGAATATTCCACATCGATGGCGATGGGATAGCTGATGCTCCAGCCCTGCACGTACTGCAGGCACATGCTCGCCTCCTCGATGGCCTCCTGCTCGGTGATGGCCTGCGTGAAAAAGTACACGCCGACCTTGAGACCCGCCGCCGAGGCGCCGGCGATGTGGTTCCTGAACTCGTTGTCGAGGATGAGCGCGCCCTTCGTGTAGCCGCGGTAGCCGAGCCGTATGAACACATAGTCGACGCCCGACGCCTTGACCTTCGCCCAGTCGACGTTCTCCTGCCAGGTCGACACGTCGACGCCGAGGGTGCCCGTCGTGCCGCCGGTGCGGCTGCCGTCGCTGTTGAAGACATAGCTGATGCCGTTGATGATCTGCGTTCCCGTTACCTTCTTGCCGTTTTTGTCGAAGTAATAGGTTTTCCCCTCGAGCGTCTGCCAGCCGTAGTAGGTCGTGACCGTCTCCGTCTTGGTCGTCACCTGCGGAACGGCGGTGAACTGATACCTGTACGCGCCGTTCTCGCTCACAGGCGTGCCGTCGGCGTTGATGACCTCGCTCGTCACGTCGGTGTACGTGGGCGTCGCGGGCTGCTCCGGCGTCGCCGGATCGGCCGGCGTTTCCCCCGCGGACGGCTGTTCCTCGCCGCCCACATCGAGGCGCTTCGCGCTGACGAGATACCCGTCCGCATCCACCGTCGCGATGACGGTGCTCACCGCGCCGGACGCGAAAACGAGATAGCTGCTGCCGTCGGCGCCCGCCGACAGCACGGGCTTGTATTTGACGACCTGATTGCCGCCGGCGTCGAGCACCGGCGTCTCGGTCGTCTTCGTCTCCGATTTCGAGGAGGACACGACGTACTCGACCGTATTGGCCGCCGCCGGCGTCGAGGTGCCGGCGCCCGTGTTGCTCTGTTCGTTGTACTTCTTGTCCTCGGTCGCGACGTCGACGTCCTTCTCCTCGAGGACCTTGTCCGAGACGTCGATCTTCTGGTATGTGAGCTGCGGCTGCACCACGACTTTGATGGGCTCCGGCTGCGCATACGCCATCATCTTGCACATCTCGACGGTGTATTCGCCCGCGGGCACGTCGCTGATGTAGACCTGCCCGTCCATGTCGTCATCGACGACGTTGTAGGCCTGTTTGCCGCTGCTGTTGTAGATATTGAATTCGAACTCGACGCCCTTGACGATGTCCTCGTTCTCGTTGACCACCGTCACGCCGAGGTCCATCTCGACGGACGAGCCCGTGATCTTGAGCGTGCTGTTCTTCGCGAGCGAGGCGGTGCGCCGCAGGCCGCCGTCATAATTGAGGATCTCGACGCCCGCCGCCGTCGTCCCCGCCGCCGCGTTCATGAACCACGCCGACGCGCACGACGCGCAAACGAGCACCGCGACCGTCAGCAGCGACAGGCCGCCGCGCAGCAGCGCCGCTCTGTTCTCTTTGAGTTTTTTCAAAATTGTCTGACTGTCGATCTTCATTTCTCTCCGTCATCTCAACTGTCTGTAAAAGCTGCGGCATCCGTCCGCCGCCTGCATGTGATTTTATTTATTATACTATACAAATTGTATTCAACGCAAGTGGCTTCACAGCTCGACGGTCTCGACGAGGACATCGGACAGATCCACATAGTAATCCCGGTAGTTGCGGGGATTGCGCCAGACGCGCACGGTGTTGCCCCGCCGCTCGGGATAGTCCCAGAGGTTCCCGCTGCGGCAGATATAATTGACGCCGCCTTCGCTGTACTTGCACACGGCGCGGTAGGGGCAGCGGCCGTTGACCGAAAAGTTTCCGTTGACCTCGACGTCGACGATCTCGGCGTCGACGGACTCGCCGGTCGCCATGAGGCGGCGTTTCTTCCGCCCCTGGCTGCCCTGCGTGACGAACAGCAGCAGGCCGGTGAGGGCAAAGACGCCGCCGGTCGACAAAAGGGTGATGTTGACGGGCAGCAGGTTGATGTGCAGGATGAGCAGCGCGGCTTCCGCGCAGAGAAGGCCGCCCCCGATCAGCACGAATATCCATATGAGCAGCTTCAGCGCCGTCTGCGGTCTCATATGCACGCCCTCCCCTTTTTAATGGAATTCATTGTAGCACACGCCGGGAACGCGCGCAACGCCGCGCGGTTTAAATGTTCACAGAAATGCGGTATGCTGGACAGGAAAGAACAGGAGGGTTTTCATGGATCGATTGAAGAATACCGCCGCGCGCGCGGCGAAAGGCGGCAGGGGGCGCGCCGCCGCCTGTGCCGCGGCGCTGCTCGCGGTCGCGCTGCTGCTCGCCTCGTGCGCGCCCGCGGCGCAGGGCCCGGCCGACT
>JAYFNU010000030.1:0-50729 GCA_034933305.1 Oscillospiraceae bacterium
CCCGCGCGGCACGGATCGTATATAATTCATATACTATACGATCGGCATATTTTTGCCGGTGCGCGTCATTCCGGGTCGCTCGGCTCGCGCTTGTGCCACGCGCCGCTCGCGGCCATGACGGCGGCGTACAGCACGCCCGCCACGGGCCAGACGATCCAGCTGCGCCCCCAGTCCCGGGTCGCAAAGCTGTAGGCGAGGAATATCCCGGTGACGACGAGCCAGTAGGCTGAGCTGAACGGGGACATGCGCGAGGCGGCGCGCTTATTCTGCAGCGTGTAGTCGCCCTCCTGCAGGAGCTTCTGCATGGCCGCCCACGGGACGCCGCCGAGGATGAAGAGCGCGACGCCGATGCCCGCGATGAACAGCATGCCGCACACGCCGACGACGGCCGCGCGCTCATCCTTCCGGAAAAAGAACGCCGTGAAGACCGGAATGACCGAGAGGATGCAGGTGCAGGCGCCGAGCACGTTGAAGCGCGTATAGGCATCGCGGAAACGGGCCTGCCGCTCCCGCACCATGCCCGTGACGCCGTACTCGGTCTCAAACCTCTCCGTGTCGAGATACGCGTAGTCGGCGGCCTGCGCCCCCGTCGTGATGAACAGCGCCACGGCCGCCGCGACGAGCAGCAGCAGGACGATCATCCCGAGGCCGGCGGCGAATTCTTCGGAAACGGGGAGCGCGCCCAGCGACTGAGCGGCGGCGAGCAGGATGAGCGCCGCGGGCGACACGACGCAGAGAAAGGCGGCGCCCGCGATGCGCTTCGCCGCGCGCTGCCTGATCGCGAGATAGTCGTTCGCCTGCGCCATCGTCACGCGATGCAGCGCCGTCTGCTCGGGCGCTGCGGCGCCGGCGAAGTCGCTCTCTCCCAGCTCGTCCTTCAGCAGATAATCCGTGCTGACGCCGAACAGCCGGCTGAGCTGCAGCACCTTATCGAGCTCGGGCACCGACTGGGCGCCCTCCCATTTCGACACCGACTGGCGCGTCACATCCAGCTTTTCCGCGAGTTCTTCCTGCGACCAGCCGTTCTTCTTGCGCAGCTGGATCATTTTGTCTGCCAGGATCATATCTTATACCTCACACCGTATTGCGGAGCTGCCTCCGATGTGTATCATCCTACGCGGCTGCGCGGTTGCCGGCCACCAACCGCCGCCGTCAATTTGTCAACCGGCGGTTGCGGGCGCGGCGGCGGCCGCCCGGACGCATCCGCGACCATTATAGCACCGCCGCGCGGGGCGGGAAAGCCCTGTGCAAATGCCCCCGCGTCCTGTATAATGATAGAAACCATGCGCCGCGGCACGCGCGCAGCCCTCCCGGGCGCGCGCCTTCGGAAAAGCCGCGGCGGCAAAAGGAGCGGAACATGAATATGATCGGCCCGTGCATCCGCCGCGAGCGGATGCGCCGCAACTGGAGCCAGCGGGGTCTTTGCCGCGGCATCTGTTCGGCGTCCTATCTGTCGAAGCTCGAGCAGGGCAGCGCCGAGGCGTCGGAGGAGATCATCCGGCTGCTGCTCGGCCGGCTGGAGCTGCCGTGGTACGGCGGCGCGCAGAGCGACCAAGCCTGCCGCGCGCGCGTCGAGGCGCTCTACGAGGCGCTGCTGTCGGCGGACGACGAGGCCTTCGAAAAGCTCTGGACGGATTTTGCGCCGGACGCGGCGCTGCTGCAGTGCAGTCCCTTCGCCGCGGACGCGGCGATCCTGTGCGCGCTGCACGCGCAGGACGCCTCCCTCGCCGCCGACATTCCCGAGGACTGCTTCGACCGGCGGCAGCTCGCCTTCCTGCGGCTGCTGCAGGGGCGCGCGGACGAATCCATCCGGCTGCTGCCCGACGCCTATTTCTATTACATGGCGGGCGTCTCCGCCTATGAGCGCGGCGAAAATTACGCCGCCGCGCTGGAGTACCTGCAGACGGCCTGCGCGGCGGCGGCAAACGAGGGCCGCGCGAATCTGATGCTGCAGTGCCGCATGATCATGGGCAACTGCTACTGCAACCAGGTCGACCTGCCGCATATGGCCGACCAGTTCGCCGTCGCGCGCCGCCTCGCCGCGGCGCTCGGCCGCGCGGACACCATCCGCGTGATCGAATACAACACCGCGTCGTCGCAGCTCGAAGCGGGCGATCCCGCCGCGGCTTGCCGGTACTTCGCGTCGCTCGCCGACCCCGGCGTCATGGAGCTGCACAAGCTCGCCGTCTGCTGCGAAAAGCTCGGGCGGAAGGACGAGGCGCTGCGCGCGCTCGACGCGGCCGACGCGACGGCCGTCGATTTCCCGCCCGAGCCGCTGGCCCGGGCGATGTGCCGGCTCGTGCGCATGCGGCTCGAAAACAGCGGCTGGCTGCGCGACCCCGCCTACGGCGCGCTGCTGCTGTCCTGCTTCGACGACTGCCGCCGGCAGCTGCCCATCGGCTATGCCTCGTTCCATCTGCCGTGGGTGCTCGAGTGGCACACGGCCAACCGCCAGTACAAGCAGGCCTACGAGCTTATCGCGGAGTTTCCTGTAAAAATGATAGATCCGGTACTGAATGCGGATTTGAAGTAATTATTTCTCAATTCTACGGGGTTTTTTCCCGCTCAGATATGCGGTACAATAGCCTTGAGGTGAATGTCTTGAAGAAAACACTCTGGACGCGCAATTTTACGCTGCTGACGGTCGCGAGCGCCATGGGCGCGGCGGGCGGCATCGCGGGAGGGTTCGCGCTCTCCTTTCTCGTATACGACTCGACGGGCAGCACGCTGGCGTCGGCGCTGACCATCGCCGTGCAGCTCATCCCGTCGTTCATCATGCCGCTGTTCGTCGCGCCGTGGATGGACCGCATGCCGCGCAAGCCCTTTCTCGTGGGCGGCGACATCCTCAACGGCGTGATGTACGCCCTCATGGGCGTTTATCTTCTGGTGGCCGACTTTTCCTATGTCGGGTATCTCGGCTATTCGCTGCTGCTCGCAACGCTCGGGGTGTTCGACCAGCTCGCCTTCAACAGCATCTATCCCCGCCTCATCCCGGAGGGCATGGAGCAGAAGGGGTACGCCGTCTCGTCGATGCTGTACCCCATCCTGCTCGCGGTGATGATGCCGCTCGCCGCCGTGCTCATGCAGTACGTGGGCGTCGCGCGGCTGCTCATCGCGCAGGGCTTTCTCTCGCTGTGCGCCGCCGCGGTCGAAAGCGGCATCCGCATCCGCGAGGAGCGGCTCCCCCGCAAGGAGGGCTCCGCCTTCAGGACCTGGCTCGACGACATCCGCGAGGCCGCCGCCTATATAAAAAGCGAGCGCGGTCTGCGCAGTATTTACAGCTATATGGCGGTGACGAACGGCCTCGGCAACGGGTGCTCGCCCATCCTCGTCGCGTTTTTCCGCACGGCGCCCGGCATGACCGCGGCGATGTATTCGCTCTTTTCCGCAGCGGAATTTATCGGGCGCACAATAGGCGGCGCCACGCAGTACCGGTTTGAGATGGCGCCGCGCAAAAAATTCGGCTTTATCTTCGGCGTATACCAGACGTACGGGCTCATGGACATGTGTCTGCTGTGGCTTCCCTATCCGCTCATGCTCGTCAACCGCGGGGTCTGCGGCTTTCTCGGCAACAACAGCGCGACCATGCGGCAGGCGGCGGTGCAGCGGTACATCCCCGAGCGCCTGCGCGCGCGCATCAACGCCTTCGAGGGGATGCTGTACATGGCGGGCGTCAGCGTGTTCACGCTGCTCATCGGCGCGCTCGGCGAGGTGCTCGACTACAGGCTGTGCATGACCGTCTGCGGCGCCGCTTCGATGGCGTTCTGCTGGTTCACCATATGGCGCGGGCGCGCGGACGTGCGGAAGCTCTACGAGTACACCCCCGCGCCGGCGGCGGAAAGCGCGCCGGCGCAATGAGCGCCGCTTCGCGTTCCGCATCCGGACAAAAAGTCCCGGGAGCCGTTCCAACACCGGCTCCCGGGACTTTGTTGTTTATTCCCACTCGCCAAGGTAATCCTCGTTCTAAACAATACTGTTTAGAAAATGTGATTTCTCTTTGTCTCTCTTGATTTGGATTGTCCTACGCATACGGTGTTCTTGGATTCCTGTTATCAAAACTTTATCAGCAGTTCGTTATCAATGGTTGCCTTACTATTGCATGCGCCGGTTGCTTGCGGGTTAAACTGTTCGGCTATAGTATGCTGATTTGTGGAATACTGTGAGAATCTTATTATATTTGCTGTGATAAATTCACATCAAAATTGGATAAAGCGTTATCAATGAATCATGCCTACATAGTATCACGGCAAAACAAATGAATCAATAAGTTTGACCTCAAAGTTATGCAGCTGCCGCATTGGCGTTGACCTGCTCGATTACCTTGCGGATGCCCAGCCAGACGGACATATCGGTAAACACCTCGACCACGCTGCCTTTATCCGTAAACGGCGATTCCTGCAGCACGGAAAGGTCCTTCATCAGCCCGTTATGAACGATATATTCGACGATCTGGTTGACAAAATAGATCTGGCGGCTGTCAAGGCTGGCACTGTTCAGGTACTCCGCAAAGGCGGCCTTCGCCGCGTTCATGTCCAGACCGACGATCTCACGCACAAACTCGCCCAGCGGCTTCTCACCGCACTCTGCTTCATAGTCCTGCTTGGTCCCGACCTCGCTCCAGAGGATGTTTTCCAGTTCCTTCACGTCGGCGGAATTCAGCGGCACGTTGCTTTTCAGCTTGGCGATGGCGGCGTTGTCCTGATGCTGACGGATATAGAATTCTGCTTTCGCCTTGTAATTTTTCAGATCATCGTTTTCCAGCACTGAATCGTGCCAGTCGGTGGAGAGAAGCTCGTCGGCAAAATTGGTCGTATACTTCACGCCGTTATGCGGTATGTACTTCATCAGGCCACGAAGGTTCTCACGGATGTCCTCAAATTCGTTGATCCCGGCATTGTCCAGATAGTCTGTGTGCAGGATTTTGTTGATCAGCTCGGACTGCGCCATAATTTCCGGGATATTGGCGACGCCCGCGACGCCGCTGACACGGCCGAACAGGTCGCTGCGGGCGCGGGTGTACTTTTTCCCGATCAGATAAGCAAGTTCGATCCCGTAGAGTAGCGCGTCAAAGCGGACGGCGCTGGCCTCGTCGTCATCCGGCAGGATCAGCGGCGCAAGCTCGTCGCCGATGATCAGCGTGTCCTCGTAGCTGAGCGCATCGTAGCTTTTGGCGTCAGAGTACAGGTCCACATACTTCAGATGCTGCTTCACGGCAAAGTTGTCCCGGTTCAGCTCGCGGACCTTGCTCACCATCTCGTCGACCAGGCTCTTGCGGAACGGGATCAGTTCCTTCGTCTGGAACGCGATATCCTGCAGCTTGAAGGCGATCTGTGCCTTTAGCCTGAAGATGGCGCCCTGCAAGGCGATCTGGTTTGCCGTCGGGCGGCCCTTGTTCATGCGGAAAAACTCAAAATTCCCGCAGAAATCGAAGATATAGAATTTCTGCTTGTCCCCGCCGTCCAGCAGGCCGGGGCAAAGCCGGGTACCGCGCCCGATCATCTGCCAGAACTTTGCCTTGCTCAACACCTTCTTGAAGAAAACGAGGTTCAGCACCTCCGGCACGTCGATGCCGGTATCCAGCATGTCCACCGAAATGGCGATCTGCGGCAGCTTGTCCGGCTCGGAAAATTCGTCGATGGCGCTCTGCGCATAGGTCATGTAGTTGTCGATCACTTTGGCGTAGCCGGGCAGATTCGGGTATTCCTTCCCGAACACGTCCAGAATCTTTTCCGCGTGGTCGTGATTCTTCGCGAAGATGATGGTCTTACCCAGCTTCTCGCCGTAGTGGATTTTGATGCCCTCCGTCATCAGCACATGGAGCACCTGACGGATCGTGTCCTCGTTGAAAATCCACTCGTTGAGCGCCGAGGAGGCGATGGATTCCGGCAGCTCGCCGTTTTCGTCCTCAAACGTCGCCTCATAAGCGGCTTTGTCCTCGTCGGAAAGCTCGTCGTAGACGATGCCCTGCTCGATGAATTTCAGCTTCGTTTCCACGGACAAAAAGTCGACCAGATAGCCGTCCTTCACCGCCTGCGCCAGATCATAGCCGTAGGTGGGCACGCCGCTTTCCAGCTCGAAAATTTCATAGGTATTTTTGTCGATCTCATCCTTCGGCGTCGCGGTCAGGCCGACCAGCGGCGCATCGAAATAGTTGAAGATATCCCGGTATTTGTTGTAGATGGAACGGTGCGCCTCGTCGCAGATCACAAGGTCAAAATGACCGCAGGTGAACAGACGGCCCTCTTCGTCGCTGGCGGTGTCGATGCAGTTCATCATGGTCTGATAGGTGGAAAAGACGCAGTGCGCCGAGAAATTTTCTTTATCCTCGCAGAGGTTCGTGATGGAAAGATCCGGCATCAGATTCACAAAATTGCGCTTTGCCTGCGTCACCAGCGAATTGCGGTCGGCCAGAAACAGGATATTCTTCACCCAGCCGTGCTGCAGCAGCACGTCGCACAGGGCGATGACCGTGCGGGTCTTGCCGCTGCCCGTCGCCATTACCAGCAGCGCCTTGCGGCGGTTGCGCCGGTCGAAGCCGTCGCAGACGGCCTTCACCGCGGCCTCCTGATAATACCGGCCGGCGATCTTTTTGTCGATCATGATATAGGCAAGGCTTGTCCGCAGCGTCTGCAGATTGAACAGCTTTTCCAGGTCGCGCTTGGAGTAAATGGCCGCGACCTTCCGCTCCGGATATTGGTTGTCCACAATACGCGTTTCGAAGCCGTTGGTCAGGAACACGACCGGACGGCGGTGGTATTTTTGCTCCAGCAAATCCGCATACAGCTTCGCCTGCTGGCGGCCTTTCGCCACATCCACACAGGTGCGCTTTGCCTCGACGACCGCCAGCGGCCTGCTGTCGTCGCCGTACAGCACATAGTCGGCATAGCCGACCTCGGACTTGTTCGGCATGCCCGGCAGCTCCACTTCATTGAGCCAGTCGCGGCCCTGCGTCCAGCCCGCGTCCGTCAGCATCGTGTCGATGTAGATTTTGCGGGTTTTGTACTCCGAAAGATCCAGCGGTTTCGGCACATAGGTCTGCTGCTGCTCCTCGCGGCGGGCGGTGAGTTCTTCCTTCAGCGCCTTGTTTTCGGCAACCAGCGCGGCAAGGTCGATGTCCGGCACGGGAGCCGGAACTGGCGCGGGCTCCGCTTTCTGCGTCAGGAGCGCGGGGTCGAACTTGCCCTCCGTGTACTCTTTCCCGTAGCAGCAGGCGACGAAGTCGAGAAAGACATAAAGGTTTTCCAGGCACAGCTCCGCCTGCTCGGGCGTGACTTTTTTGCCGGAGTGCGCCGCGTTGTTGCCCATCTTGCGGATGAAATCCATCCGCCGCCAGATGTCCGTGCCGATGATGTCCCGGAATTCTTCGGTGTTCATCAGGCTGACCAGCGTATCCTGATACGGCATGACCAGAGCTTTGTCCACGGAGTACATCCATTTGACGGCAAACTCCATCGCCCGGCGGCAGTTGAGCACACTGGCCTCTGGGTCGATCGAATAGATTTTCTCCGCGGAAACGGCGACATCAGCGAAGGACGCAAACTGCGGGTCAGCGGTAAAAATATCAAAGTTGGTCATGGTTTTCATCCCTCTTTCAACGGGATACTTTTCGCATAAGTTTTCTTCTTGCCAGCTGCTGCCCTTTGATCGCCAGATGCATTTCTTCCAAATTGCTTTCGGCTTTTATGTCTTTTTGTGTAATGCAGGTGTATTCCGCCCGTTGATACCAGCGAAGCGCTTCCGCCGGATTTTGTTCTGTCCCCGTTCCGTTCAGGCAGCAATCGCCAAGCTTCAGCAGTACCTTGCCGGTTACATCGGGAGTGATGTCGTCGTCCTCTGAAATATCATATGCAGTCCTGTAATAGAGGTGTGCCTCATCTTCATCTTTCTCAACATAAAATCCGTTGGCATACATGTTTCCCAACAGATAACATGCTTCGGCACTGCGCTCGAGAGGAATGCATTTTGTCAAAAGCGGGAATGCACGTCTGTAGTCTTTGGGAACGCCATGACCGAAATAGTAACATCTGCCCAATGCTTCCTCTGACATCCAGTCGCCGTTCTTTGCGGCAGCGCTGAAAAAGCGCGCCGCTTTTTTATAGTTTTTCATCCCATAGCGGTCTTCATAATATAATTGGCCCAGATTGTAAGCAGCATGAACATCAGTGAGCTGATATACTGCATCACGGTAGGCTTTGGCCAAAAACAGGCTGATGCCGAGCGGCACAATCCTGCCGGAAAGCTCACTATCGATTCTGCGTGCTGCCTTGACGGCGGGCATCTTGATACACTTGTTTTCATTATCCATGATATCTGCAAAAAGCGAAGAAATTTCAGGATATTCCTGGTGGGGATACAATGTGTGATTTAAAACGGTATAGGCATATTCCGGAGTCATGAGCGGCTCATTTCCGCAGCAATAATCAAGCGATTTATTCAAATGGGAACCGGAGTCTATTCCCTTTTCAGCGTCTGCAGGAGCGGTCTGAAAGGGTGAAAAGTCCTTATCAGGTTTGAATTTTGTCTTTCCTGTGAGAAAATCAAGAATTGCTTTTTCGGTAATATCAAGATCAAAAGAATAGAAAACATCTGCCGCGTCGACGGAAACCTTTCCGAAATCTTCATACCCGATGATAACATCTCTTTTGAATTTGTTCTTCATTTGAGAAACGCCTCCTTTGTATTGCTGCAAGAAAATGCCCGTGCTTTGTCCGCTATCGGGTTTTGCGGCCTATCAGGCGAATAAGAAGAGACAACCTCTCAGGCGCTGCGCGCCAGCTCCCCTAACAGGGGAGCCAAAACGGGGAGAGCCAAGCCTCGCCTCTCCTCGCAGGAGAGGTGCCGCCCGCAGGCGGCGGAGAGGTTATCCGAAATACTTTTGCATTAACGCTTTTTTTAGCGTTTCCAGCTTTTCAAGGCTCTGTTGAATTTCAAATTTTGATTTGTCGACTTGCACCACAAAAGCGGCGAACTGGTCTTGTTGTTCCACACTTGGCAGCGGAATCTCAATTCGTTTTATTTCCGATAGATTTAAGGTCTTTTGCGCAATGCCCTTTACCTTTTCTTCTATCTGCCGCTGCCCATCCGGTGCCAACAATGCACTGTGCAAATAGAAACTGTTAACCAGATTGTGCTTTGGCTTCAAATAAGAAATGTGCCGTTGGAAAAGGAATTTTGTATCTTCGACAACCACTGCAGGATGGCCATATGAGCCGACAGTAGAAAGAAGGACATCGCCTTTTTCGATAGGTGTCCGTTTAATTAGCTCATTGTATGTATCATCGCTTATGTACTTCTCTGCATTATAGGTAATCTTGTTGGCAGATAGGTTTGATACGAAAATAAATGGAATGCCTTTCTCTTGGAATTTGGGTGGTTGGTGTGTTCCATCGGTGATGATTGAACACAGTGCTGCCAGCGGAAGCTTATTTTCACAATCTCCAAACATCTCGATAAATCGGGATTTGACAAGCTGGTCGAGCTTTTCGAGCTGCTGCTGACGGAGAGAAATGAGCGCAGTGACCTTATCAAGCAAATCTACAAGCATTTTCTGCTCGGAAAGAGTTGGATATACTACCTTTACTTTGTTCAAAGATTGCCGGACAATTTGTGGCTGGGCAGAGCCAGTAATCGTGTCTGTCAACCCTCTCCCCTGCAAGTAGTAATATAAATACCGAATATCCACATCGTCAGCAAGGTTATCAAGTGCCATAGCATTGCCATTAATATAGGAAAATCCGGAAGAGATGTTTAAGCTTCCGCAAGTTGCGCCACGGCAGGTTATCAGCAAAGTCGCTTTATCGTGGTTATATTCTGTATAGTAACCAATTACACCGTTTGCACCATACACTGGGTAGCCTTCTTTTGTGAGCATCTCAGAAGATATTGTCTTCCATTGCTTAGGATGACAGATCTCACAAAGTTTTTTTTCCATCACAGCATCCCCTCCAACTCTTTCAGTCCTTTGGCGATCTCCGCCTCCATCCCGTTCAGTTCGGCCAGAATCTCCTTTGTAGAGGGGTATTCCACCGGCTTGTACTCGGTTTTCTTGTACTTGTTGAGGGAAAGATCATAGCCGTTTTCCACGATCTCCGCCTTCGGCACAAAGAAGGATTTTTCTGTGCGGGCGCGGTCCCGCTCCGCCTCGCGGTGATGGAAGCGGGCGACGATGTCGGGGATATCATTTTCGGCGACGGGCGTGCGCTTGTCGTCGAGGCTCATCCCGTCAGCCTGCATGTCGTAGAACCAGACGTTGTCCGTGCCGCCGTGGCCGGTCTTGGTGAACACCAGAATGCCGGTGGAAACGCCGGCGTAGGGCTTGAACACGCCGGAGGGCATGGAAATGACGGCCTCCAGGCGGTTATTCTCGATCAGTTCCCTGCGGATCGCCTTATGCGCCGTACTGGAGCCGAACAGCACGCCGTCCGGAACGATGCAGGCGCAGCGTCCGCCGGTTTTGAGCATCTTCAAAAACAGCGCCAGAAACAGCAGCTCGGTCTTTTTCGTCTTACAGACCTTCAGCAGATCGGTGGACACCGTGTCGGCGTCCAGGCTGCCCTTGAACGGCGGATTGGCAAGGATCAGCGAATACTTTTCCCGGTCGGGGTTCTGGTCGGAAAGGCTGTCGCGGTACTCGATGAACGGGTTGTCCACGCCGTGGGTCATCATGTTCATGGCGCCGATGCGCAGCATGGTGCGGTCCATGTCGTAGCCGTGGAACATGTGGTTCATGTAGTGATCTTTTTTCTGTTTATTGAAGAAAATTTCTTCCTTGCAGTGCTCTTTCAGATAATCGCCGGCGGTGATGAGAAAACCCGATGTGCCGCAGGCGGGGTCGCAGATCACATCGTCCGGCTGCGGCGCCATCAGCTCCACCATCATGCGAATGATGTGGCGGGGCGTGCGGAACTGGCCGTTCAGGCCGGACTGCGAAATCTTGGAAAGCAGGTACTCGTAGACGTCGCCGCGGATATCCGTGTTGTGAAGCTGCGCCATCTGGCTGTAAATATCGTCCAGGCTGTCCACGATCTTGGAGAGCAGCAGCGGCGTCGGCAACTTGAAAATGGCGTCGTCCATATATTTGGAATAGGCGCTTTCCTTGTTGCCGTGCAGGTTCTTGATAAACGGGAACACCAGCTCCTGCACGACGGAATAGATCTTGCCCGCCGGGTAGTCGTGGAAAACAGACCACTTGAGCTGGCTGCCCTCCACCTGGCGGTCGCCAATTTGTACGTCGCCCGCGAAAATGCTCTTGTAGGGCAGCCCCAGCATCGCGCTTTCCTTGGCGCGCAGGTTATCCGTATCGTCCAGATCGCGGATGAACATCAGGTAGGTGATCTGTTCGATGACGTCGAGGGGATTGACAAGCCCGCCCGCCGCAAATATATCCCACAAGCTGTCGATTTTATTTTTCAGTTCGCCTGTAATCATCTTATTCTCTCTCCCTGTTCCAAATATAAGAGGTATAGCGCCCGCCGCTGAGCTTGAGGATCTCACCGGATTTCACCAGCTCGTTCAGCGCACGCTGGACAGTGACCTGGCTAATATCCGGGCATTTCTGCAGAATCTCCGTTTTAGTGATCTTTCCAAGCGTATCTTTGATGATCTCGCGGACTCTGTCTGGTTTCGACAGGCTGCCGGTCGACAGCAGTTTCACGCGGTTGGAGAAGTCGCGGTATGCAGCCACAACCACGCCCAGCATATAGCGCACGAACGGCACATATTCGTTTTTACCTTCGTGCCATCCCACTGAGCTTTGCTGCAGCGTTTCGTAATAAGTGTCTTTTGTTTGCTCGATAATCTTTTCAAGGCTGATATACTTTCCGACGATGTACCCGGCGCGATAAAGCAGCAGGAGCGTCAGCAGTCGACTCATGCGGCCGTTCCCGTCGTTGAAAGGATGAATGCAAAGAAAATCCAAAACAAACATGGGGATCAGCAAAAGCAGATCGTATTCCGGGTTCTTGCAGGCTTCATCAAACGCAGCGCAGACGCGCTCCATGGCCTCCGGCGTTTCCCAGGCAGGTACCGGTTGAAAGCGGACAAATTTGTTGCCCTGCGCATCTTCTTCCTCGATCACGTTATCCGCGCTCTTATAAGAACCCCCAATGCTCGCACCGCTGAATTTATACAGGTCGCGATGAAGCTGGAGAATAAGAGAAGGTTTTGGCGGAATGAAATCATAATTCTCATGAATGGTTGCCAAAACATCGCGGTAACCGGCGATTTCTTTTTCACTTCGGGTTTTGGGCATGGTCTTATCCCGAACAATTTTTTTCAGACGTTCGTCTGATGTATAGATTCCTTCAATTTTATTGGAGGCCTCTGTACTTTGAATTTTTGCAACATCCATGAGTTGTGTCAGCATATCCGCCTTTGCTTCAATAAAAAGCGTTTGCTCACCTTTATACTCATGAATCTGCGCGACGAGAGCCACAACATCCGGCTGCAGCAGAGCACCATATTCCCGATTATAAGCGTAGTCTCTCATCCAATTCCCTCATTTTGAAATTCAATTTAATCATTGTAGCGTGATTTGATTTAATTAAAGTGTACAGTGTTCTGCCTGAAAAGTCAATGCTTAATTTTATCATAATAAATAAAATGATCAAGTTAATCCATCGGATGATAATTTGGCGCTGTACCGCCTGCGCTTCCAGGCAGAGACATCCAAATGGTGACTTTTCCGTTGGGACGTCTCCGCCGGGGTAGATCTTTTTCACTGTCTCAAGGCACAGTTATCGTTCTGCGTGCTCATATTGACGTTGCGCGACGTGCAATTGTCGTCTCCTCGTTTCTTCCTGCTGTCTGACGGCTTCGACAGTGGCTTCAACACGTTCCGGTCCGTAAGCGCGGCAGACGCGGTCATAGTCCTCTGCGACTGCACGCAGGGACTTGTTTTCCTCTTGGGCGGCAGTCAGCTGATTCATTAGCGTCGGCACTTCATAATTATATTTCTTTTGCAGGCGCTCAAACCGCTGCAGCAGATCGAGATAGGAATAGTAGATGGACCGCAGCACCTTGACGATACCGGCCAAGAGCGGTTTTGCTTTCTTCTCGCGATAGGCTCTTGCTATTTCCAGTGCACCGGCTTCCGGCAACAATTCTTCCGGGTCGGCAGAAAACTGCGCTGCAAGCTTCTCCACGTTTTTCAGCTTCGGAGCCAGCTCATTCATCCGTGCTCTTGCATCCTCCGCGTCTTTCTGTGCATCAGCTTTTTCATCTTGCAGACCGGCAATCTCTGACCGCGTAGCTTCCTTGGCTTCTTTCAAAGTTTCCAGCCGCCGCTGCTCCTGTGCCACCTTGAATTGCGTCACGGTCAGGTGCTCCTCCGAGCTGCCGCGCTCTCCGCGCTCCACATCATCGTATCCGGATTTGCGCATGAAATCATAAAAATCATCCTGCAAAACGCTGTAGGATTTTCGCAGGACCGGCTTGCCATTCTTTTGCAAAATCGGATTGCCGCTCTCGTCAAGGGACGGTTTCGACAGCCATTTTTTGCTGCTGCTGACCTGCATGATCGTCTCCTTGATGGTACCAACCAGTGCCGGGTCCTTGCAGCGCTTCGACCATAAAATCTGTTTCTTCACGACAGGGATATAAACGACGTGCATGTGGTAGTGAAAGACGTCCCGACCGGGCGCATCCGACATGGCGCGGTTTCGCTCGTCTGCGTGCATGACTGCCGACAGAACATACTGCTCACCGCCGACGATTTGGATTGCCGCCTTGTAGGCATCGGCGAAAAACTGCTTTGCAAATTCATAGCCGCCGTGGTTGTGGAAATAGGCGGAGTTCACATCAAAGATCAGTTCTCCGTACAGGTTGGCTCCGTCCTTCAGACCGCGTGTGGAGATCATTCCATCCGCTTCCATCTTGGTGAAAACCTTCTTGTAATTATCGGCGGCGGCTTTGAAATGGATGTTATATTCTGAGCGCTCCGGCACGATGTCCGGATTCGTATAGGATTCTTTTTCGCGCTCGTTGTGTCTTTGCGTGTTGCTGATTTTTGCGTTCGACAGGTTGACGTTCCTGACGCTGATGCGGTCAACTCCATCGCCTCTTGCCATTGGCCTAATACCTCCGTTATTCAAAATGTATTGATACCGCAAGCCCGGGGATTCACTTCATCTCCGTGCTAAGTGCCGCCTGCGGCGGTTGCACTCCGAAACACGCCTGCGGGCGTAGTGCTGAAGTGTAATAACTTACTATGATACTTTCATCCTTCGGCTGCAAAGTATCGTGGGCTCTCCGAGGGAGTACGGAGAATGCGGCTTCGTCTCCGGCCCAAGCGCCGCCTTCGGCGGTTGGCCTACGACACGCCTCGCTGCGGCTCGGTGTGCGGAAGCCTCTGCTGTGGTTTGCAAATGGTCCCCACTTTGCAAATCCGCAGCATGGACGGCTCGTGATCTCCGAAGCACTTGCCGTCCGGCCGCCTCAAAATCTGCGGATTTTTCTGCGGAGACGAAAGGCACTGTGACGGTTGTGACGATGGTGACGGTGTTTTTGACACCGCACCCTGTCTCATTTTTATCGTCACAACCGTCACCATCGTCACGCCTCCTTATCTGCCAGCATCAATTTAATTCTGCTGCCGCTCCGGCCGTGACTGTTTTCATACTTCACATGGAAGGCCTGGAACAACTGGCCGGCAAGAACATTGAGCTTTTTTGCGAGGACATTCGGCTGAATTTCAAGATGGAGCTTGTCGATCAACTCGGTCGCGCTGCCTTGCCATTCCGGTGTATCCTCCGTGAGCATTCCGGCAACGGCGTCCAGCAGCGGGTCAGTCGGAGCTTTCCATAGCTCAGCCTCCGCGTGATCCAGGTTCCAGCAAAGATGTTCCTGATCGCGGGTCAGATAAAGCCGCTGGTCGGCCTGGTCACGCCCCACAATATCCAGCGTGGCCGAAAGATCCGTTCGGTTTTCTTTTTGAAGCAGGAACGCGCCGTCGGCGCAGCCGAGCAACCCTGTGGTGCCGGAGATCATCTCAAATTTATCTCCGGCAGGCTGCTTCCGCGTGTGATGGACCAGCAGCAGACAGATGTTATGCTTGTCCGCAAACTGCTTGAATTTTCCGACGATTTCATAGTCGTTGGCATAGCTGTAGGCGTCGTCTCCGACCTCACGCACCTTTTGCAACGTGTCGATGATGACAAGATTGGTGTTGGGATGCTCGCGCAGAAATTTTTCAAGCTGTTCATCCAGTCCGTTTCCGATTTGTTTGGCATAGACAGCAAAATGAAGATCATCGGTTCCTTCGACGCCGAACATACGGAACATCCGCTCCTGCAGGCGCTGGTAATTGTCCTCGAGCGCCAGATAGAGTACTGTGCCCTTGCGAACCTCGTAATCCCACAGCTTCAGGCCCGTACTGACATGGTAGGCGAGCTGGGCGACCAGAAATGATTTCCCGACCTTCGGCGCTCCGGCCAGAAGATACGTTCCGGCACAGAGCAGGCCGTCAACAATGGGCGGGCTGCTCTGATAAACGTTCTCATAAAGATCATTCATGGATACCGTGGGAAGATATGCAGAGTCATTCAGACGGCGCATCAGCTTTTGCATATCAGCGAAATTTCTCGTCGGCTCATTGCATTCTGCGTTTTCTTCTGCTATACTCAGTTCAGGTTTTTGAGAGAGCGGCTGTCCCGCATCTGCGCCAACAGATGCACAAGGGACGGCCGCCGCTTCATTTTCAGGGTTCATGTGCTCTCCTCCTTCATTCCATTCATAATGACGGCGATCATATCAATCGTATCCGTCAGATCGCCGTCGATTTTCTGCCCGGCTTCGATTCGCCGCAGTTCGTCCAGCACAGCGGCGAGTTGGTCACGCAGAGCTTTGTAGACACGGGGATTGCCCTGTACAACAACATCCTTACAGAGTAGCCGCCGGGTGATGTAGTCCTGCTTGGTAAGACCGGTCAGTTTCACGGCGATCTCGAGCTGCGAATCCTCCTCCGGTGAAAGGCGGAAAGCAACGGTCTTATTTCTCCAGCGGTTGTGTTCATCCCGGTTCTTTAGTGACATGATTACAGGCTCCTTTCCAAATTCAATTTCTCCGCCATCTCCGTTTGCCGCGAGGGGAAAAGATGAGCGTAGCGATACGTGATGTCGATACTCTCATGCCCCACCCGGTCGGCGATAGCCAGAGCTGTGAATCCCATATCGATCAGAAGTGAAACATGCGAATGACGAATATCATGGATTCTGATACGCTTGACCCCGGTTGCTTTGCAGCCGCGTTCCATTTCGTGTTTGAGATAGTGCTTTGTGATTGGAAAGACGCGATCTTCGTCCGCAGCGCTGTAAAACATCTTGATATACTCCTTCATCTCGTCGCATAGGAACTGCGGCATTTTGATGACGCGGTTGCTTTTTTTCGTTTTGGGTGTGGTGATTACGTCTTTCCCATTGAGCCTCTGATAGGATTTGTTAATAGAAACCGTGCCGCTTTCAAAATCAAAGTCTGCCGGTGTAAGTGCCAACAGTTCTCCTTCCCTGATACCGCACCAGTAAAGCATTTCAAAGGCGTAGAAGGAAAGCGGCTTATCCATCATCGCATCAATAAACTTCAGATATTCGGCCTTCGTCCAGAAAAGCATTTCTTTTCTTTCCTCACTGCCCATATTCCCAGCTTTTGCGGCGGGGTTTGACTGGAGCCCATAGTATCTGACAGCATGATTGAAAAGGCAACTCAACTGGTTGTGCACGGTTTTCAGATAGGTGGTTGAATAGGGCTTTCCGCTGGAATCTGTCAGAGAACGAATTGTGTTCTGCCACTCGATCACATCACGCGCCGTAATTTCCGAAAGCTTGCGTTCCCCGAGATACGGCAGTATTTTTTTCTTGATGATACTTTCCTTGGTCAACCAAGTATTCAGCTTCAACTTGGGCTTTATATCCCTTTCGTAAAGCTTGACAAAGCTTTCAAAGGTCATATTCATGTCTGCCTGCTTTTGCATCAGGAACTCCCGCTCCCAGTCCTGAGCTGAACGCTTTGTCAAAAAACCTCTCTTGCACTTTTGCTTGCGCTGGCCCTGCCAGTCCGTAAACCAACACATGGAATACCACGTACCGCTGTCAGAATTTTTATAAACCGGCATATCAATCGCTCCCTTCTTTCTTGTTCTTTGTGCTGTAGAATTTTTCATGGAAAAATTTCCGGTCGATCCGTCCGGCCATCGTAATGCAGCCGGTCTGACTTAGCTCCTTGTTCAGTCTGCGGATGAGTTTATACGCATAAGGAATAGAAACATCCATTTCCTCAGCGACCTCTTCTACCCGCATGAACATTTTCTCAGGCATTTTCGTTCCTCCTTTCGCATGGGTTTATTGGCCTGCTCGTTCAGCCCTTGTCTCCGCCCCCTTTGTTTATTAAGCATATATGCTTAGCATATTCTCAATTATACTAAACATTATTGTTAAGGTCAAGAGGGCTTGCAAGAAAATATTAAACAAATTTGCTTTCTTTCTCTTGACTATTCCTAAGCATTTATGCTATAGTGATTATGCAATTCAAATTGCAGACAAGGGGACGATGATTATGGCAATCGGTGAACGCATCCATTTCATCCGCAATCTGCGCGGCATGACGCAGAAATATCTTGGCATGGCGGTCGGCTTTCCGGAAAAGAGCGCCGATGTGCGCCTGGCCCAATATGAAACCGGAACGCGGTCGCCCAAAGAGGATCTGACGGCCTCGCTGGCACAAGCGCTGGAGGTCTCGCCGGAAGCGTTGAACGTTCCCAACATCGACAGCTATACAGGGTTAATGCACACGCTTTTCGCGCTGGAAGATATTTACGGTCTCACGGTCAAGGAACTGGACGGCGAAGTCTGCCTTTGCGTCGATCAGTCCAAAGGCAAAGAGGCCGTCGAGCTGCATAAAATGCTGTGCGCATGGAGTCAGGCGACTGCAATGCGGAACGCCGGTGAAATCTCAAAGGATAAATATGACGAGTGGCGCTACCGCTACCCCGAATTTGATACCACACAGAAATGGGTAAAGGTTCCCTCACAAGGCCTCAGCGATATGCTGACAGAGGACTTGAAGAAGCAGGCTGACCAGGGCTGACCTGAACAAAAAAACGACAAAAAAAGAGCTAACTGACTTAACAAAATCAGTTAGCTCTTTTTTGATGGAATCATGAAAAGTGTTGCCAAATCGTTGCCACGGATGGGATCAATGGGCCGGAAATGCAGTCATATCAACGCTTCCCGGATTCCACAAATTATTCCCACTCGATGGTCGCGGGGGGTTTCGTCGTGATGTCGTAGAGGACGCGGTTGACGCCGGGGACCTCGTTGACGATGCGGCTGCTGATCTCGGCGAGCACCTCATAGGGGATGCGCGCGAAATCGGCCGTCATCGCGTCGACGGAGGTCACCGCGCGGATGCCGACCGCGTGGAAATAGGTCCGCGCGTCGCCCATCACGCCGACGCTCTGCAGATTCGGCAGCACGGTGAAATACTGCCATATCTCCCGGCTGAGGCCGGCCTTTTTGATCTCCTCGCGCAGGATCGCGTCGCTCTCGCGCAGGATGAACAGCTTGTCCTGCGTGATCTCGCCGAGGCACCGCACCGCAAGGCCGGGCCCCGGGAAGGGCTGGCGCTCGACGATGAATTCGGGGATGCCCAGCGCGCGGCCGACGTTGCGGACTTCGTCCTTGAACAGCAGCCGCAGCGGCTCGCAGAGCTTGAGCTTCATTTTTTCGGGCAGCCCGCCGACATTGTGATGGCTCTTGATGACCGCCGCGTCGCCCGCGCCGCTCTCGATGATGTCGGGATAGATCGTCCCCTGCAGCAGGTAGTCGAACCCGCCGCCGAGCAGCTTCACCTGTTCGTCGAACACCTCAATGAACTCGCGGCCGATGATCTTGCGCTTCGTTTCGGGATCCGTCACGCCCTTGAGCGCGCCGAGAAAGCGCGCGGACGCGTTGACGCGGTGCACGTCGAGGTCGAACTCCTTCTTGAGCGTGCCCATGACCTCGTCGCCCTCATTTTTGCGCAGCATCCCGTGGTCGACAAAGATGCACGTCAGTCGGTCGCCGATGGCCTTGTGCAGCAGCACGGCGCACACCGTGCTGTCGACGCCGCCTGACAGCGCGCACAGCACGCGGCTGTCGCCGAGCTCCGCGCGCAACTTCGCGATCTGTTCCTCGGCGAAATTCGCCGCCGTCCAGTCGCCGCTGACGCCGCACACGTCGTAGAGGAAGCGGCGGATATATTCCTTGCCGAACGGCGTGTGCTCCACTTCGGGGTGGAACTGCACGGCATACAGCTTTCTGTCTTTATCCTCGATCGCGGCGCACGGGCACGTGTCGCTTGACGCGGTCACGGCGAAGCCCGCGGGCGGCCCGACGATCTGGTCGGTGTGGCTCATCCAGCACACGCCGCCGTCGGTCGCGGAAGCAATGAGGCTGCCGGGCGCGACGCGGATGGCGACCTTGCCGAATTCGCGGTTCTCGATGCGCTCGACGGTGCCGCCGAGCAGATGCGCCATGAGCTGCGCGCCGTAGCAGATGCCGAGCACCGGGATGCCGAGATCGAACACCTCCGCGCTGATCGTGGGAGAGCCCTCGGCGTAGACGCTCTGGGGGCCGCCCGTGAAAATGATGCCCTTCGGCTGCTTTTCGCGGATCTCGGAGAGGGCCTTTTTATAGGGGATGACCTCACAGTAGACGTTCTGCTCCCGCACGCGGCGCGCGATGAGCTGGTTGTACTGGCCGCCGAAATCGACGACCGCGATCATCTCTCTCATTCCTCACACCTGCACATCGTGTTTCTGGTAATTCGGCTCGCCGTTGCGGATGGCGATGTCGTGCGGATGGCTCTCCCGGAGGCCCGCCCCGGTGATGCGGACGAACTTCCCGCCCGTGCGCAGCGCCTCGATCGTCGCCTTCCCGCAGTAACCCATGCCCGAGCGCAGACCGCCAAGCATCTGGTAGACGTTGTCCGCGAGCGCGCCGCGGCAGGGCACGAGACCCTCGACGCCCTCGGGGACGTATTTCTTCGATCCGGACTGGAAATACCGGTCGCTGCTGCCCTTTTTCATGGCGGCGGTGGAACCCATGCCGCGATAGCTCTTGTACTTCTGCCCGCTGAGCTCGATGACCTCTCCCGGGCTCTCGTTCGTGCCGCCGAACAGCGAGCCGATCATGACGCAGCTGCCGCCCGCGGCGATCGCCTTGACGATGTCGCCCGAGTACTTGATGCCGCCGTCGGCGATGACGGGGATATTGAACTCGTCCGCCTCCTCGGCGCACTGCATGATCGCCGTGAGCTGCGGGACGCCGACGCCCGCGACGATGCGCGTCGTGCAGATGGAGCCGGGGCCGATGCCGACCTTGACGGCGTCGGCGCCCGCGTGGATGAGATCGCGCACCGCGTCCGGGGTCGCGACGTTGCCGGCGACGACCTCGAGCTCGGGATAGCGCGCCTTGATGATGCTCACGGTGCGCAGGACGTTGTCGCTGTGTCCGTGCGCCGTGTCGACCACGACGACGTCGACGCCCGCGCCGACGAGCTCGTTGAGCCGCTGGAGGACGTCCTCCGTCGCGCCGACGGCCGCGCCCACGAGCAGGGCGCCGTTGCTGTCGCGCAGCGCAGTCTCCTCGCCGCACTCGATCTCCTTGACCTTCTGGACCATGGCCGCCTGCTCGGCGATGCTCATGTTTTTATGAATGAATCCGAGGCCGCCGCAGCGCGCCATCGCCGCCGCGAGCTCCCACTCGGTGACGGTGTCCATGCCGGCGCTGACGAGCGGGATGTTGAGCCTGATCTTGTTCGTCAGCCGCGTCGACAGATCCACCTCATTGGGCAGCACGTTGGACTTCTGCGGTATGAGCAGCACGTCGTCGAAGGTGAGCCCTTCAAAAAGAATTTCGGCCATGTCTCGATGATCCCCCTCAATTTATGAATAGGCCTTATGAATAAGCCCCCGCCCGAAGGCGAGGGCTTGTGAAAACCGGAAACTCAGCTGTTGATCTTGATGACGACGCCGGAACCAACGGTGCGGCCGCCCTCGCGGATAGCGAAGCGCAGACCTTCTTCAATGGCGATCGGGGTGATCAGCTCAACGTCCATTTCGACGTTGTCGCCGGGCATGCACATCTCAACGCCTTCCGGCAGATGGACGACGCCCGTGACGTCGGTCGTTCTGAAATAGAACTGCGGACGATAGTTGTTGAAGAAGGGGGTGTGACGGCCGCCCTCGTCCTTTTTAAGGACGTAGACCTGGCCGCGGAACTTCGTGTGCGGGTTGATGGAACCCGGTTTGCAAAGGACCTGGCCGCGCTCGATGTCGCTGCGCTGCACGCCGCGAAGCAGGGCGCCGATGTTGTCGCCGGCTTCGGCGAAATCGAGGGTCTTGCGGAACATCTCGAGGCCGGTGACGACCGTCTTCGATTTCTCTTCCTTCAGACCGACGAGCTCGACTTCTTCGTTGACCTTGATCGTGCCGCGCTCGACACGGCCGGTGGCGACGGTGCCGCGGCCGGTGATGGTCATGGTGTCCTCAACAGGCATCAGGAACGGCAGGTTGGCCTTGCGCTCCGGGGTCGGGATATAGGTGTCGACCGCGTTCATGAGGTCGAGGATGCACTTGTATTCCGGCGCGTTGACGTCGGTGGAGGTGGATTCGAGCGCCTTCAGCGCGGAGCCCTTGATGATCGGGGTCTCGTCGCCCGGGAACTCGTAGAAGGAAAGCAGCTCGCGGATCTCCATCTCGACGAGCTCGATGAGCTCGGGGTCGTCGACCTGGTCGATCTTGTTCATGAAGACGACGATATAGGGCACGCCGACCTGACGGGCAAGCAGGATGTGCTCACGGGTCTGGGGCATCGGGCCGTCGGCGGCGGACACGACGAGGATCGCGCCGTCCATCTGCGCGGCGCCGGTGATCATGTTCTTGACATAGTCGGCGTGGCCGGGGCAGTCGACATGCGCGTAATGGCGCGCGTCGGTCTGATATTCGATGTGGGCGGTATTGATCGTAATGCCGCGCTCGCGCTCTTCCGGCGCCTTATCGATCTGATCATAGGCCTCGAACTGGGCCTGTCCTTTAAAGGAAAGGACCTTCGTGATCGCGGCGGTCAGCGTGGTCTTGCCGTGGTCAACGTGACCGATGGTGCCGATATTGACATGGGGCTTGCTTCTGTCAAATTTTGCTTTAGCCATTGGAATTGTCCTCCGTATTTTTTTCTTTTAAGCGAATGTTCTTTGTGATGTCATTGTACCAATAACAGGGCGGGATTTCAATAGCTGCCCTGTAAATCAGTCGTTTTTGTGCCGGATGCTGACGATGCCCTCGGCGATGGATTTCGGCACCTCGACGTAGTGGCTCGGCTCCATGGTGTACTGGCCGCGGCCCTGCGTTTTGGAGCGCAGATCCGTCGCGTAGCCGAACATGCCGGACAGCGGGACAAAGGCGTTGATCTGCTGGGCGCCGGTGAGCGTGTCCATGCCCTGGATCTGTCCGCGGCGCGCGTTGAGGTCGCCGATGACGTCGCCCATATACTCGTCCGGCACGATGACGTTGACGCGCATGATCGGCTCGAGAATGACCGAGTCGGCCCTGCGGAGCGCCTCTTTCATGGCCATGGAGCCGGCGATCTTGAACGCCATTTCCGACGAGTCGACCTCGTGGAAGCTGCCGTCGTACAGCGTGACCTTCACGTCGACGACGGGGTAGCCGGCGAGCACGCCCGCCTGCAAAGCGCCCTGGATGCCCTGGTTGACAGGCTCGATGAACTCCTTCGGGATGGCGCCGCCGACGACGGCGTTGACGAATTCGTAGCCCTTGCCGGTCTCGTTGGGCTCGACGCGGATCTTGACGTGGCCGTACTGGCCGTGGCCGCCGGACTGGCGCGCGTACTTCATCTCGACGTCCGCGTTCTTGCGGATGGTCTCGCGGTAGGCGACCTGCGGCTTGCCGACGTTGGCCTCGACCTTGAACTCGCGCAGCAGGCGGTCGACGATGATCTCGAGATGGAGCTCGCCCATGCCCGCGATGATCGTCTGGCCCGTCTCCTCGTCCGTATACGTGCGGAAAGTCGGGTCCTCTTCGGCGAGCTTGGACAGCGCGATGGCCATCTTTTCCTGGCCGGCCTTCGTCTTCGGCTCGATCGCGACGCGGATGACGGGCTCGGGGAACTGCATCGATTCAAGGATGATCGGGGCGTTCTGCACGCACAGCGTGTCGCCGGTCGTCGTGTTCTTGAGGCCGACGGCGGCGGCGATGTCGCCGCAGTAGCACGTCTCGATGTCCTTGCGGTGGTTGGCGTGCATCTGCAGGATGCGGCCGATGCGCTCGTTGTTGCCCTTCGTGGAGTTGTAGACCGTGCTGCCTGCGTCGACCTTGCCCGAATAGACGCGGAAGAAGCAGAGCTTCCCCACATACGGATCGGTCGCGATCTTGAAAGCGAGCGCGGAGAAAGGCTCCTCGTCGCCGGCGTGGCGGAATTCCTCCTCGTCGGTCTTGGGGTTGATGCCCTTGATGGACGGGATGTCGAGCGGAGACGGCATGTAGTCGACGATGGCGTCGAGCAGCTTCTGCACGCCCTTGTTCCGGTAGGAGGTGCCGCACAGCACGGGCACGAAGGTGTTGGCGATCGTGCCGGCGCGGATGGCCCGCTTGATCTCCTCCATCGTGACCTCTTCGCCGCCGAGGTACTTGTCCATGACGGTCTCGTCCTCTTCGGCGAGCGCTTCGATCATCTGGGTGCGGTACTTCTGCGCCAGCTCGAGCATGTCGGCGGGGATATCGGTCCCCACGACATCCTTCTGGATGGCGTCGAAATTCGTGTAGGCTTTCATGTCGACGAGGTCGATGAGGCCGATATAGTCGTCCTCCGCCCCGATGGGCAGCTGGATGGGCACCGCGTTGCATTTGAGACGCTCGTGCATCATGCGCACGACGCGGAAAAAGTCGGCGCCCATGATATCCATCTTGTTGACATAGGCCATGCGCGGGACTTTGTACTTGTCCGCCTGACGCCAGACGGTCTCAGACTGCGGCTCGACGCCGCCCTTCGCGCAAAACACGGTGACGGAACCATCGAGCACCCGCAGCGAACGCTCGACTTCAACGGTGAAATCGACGTGGCCGGGGGGGTCGATGATATTTGTTCGGTGGTCGTTCCAGTAAGCGGTGGTCGCCGCGGAAGTGATCGTTATGCCGCGTTCCTGCTCCTGCGCCATCCAGTCCATGGTCGCCGCGCCGTCGTGGACTTCGCCGAGCTTATGGTTGATCCCGGTGTAATACAGGATGCGCTCGGTCGTCGTCGTTTTGCCGGCATCGATGTGCGCCATGATGCCAATGTTTCTGGTAGCCTCAAGTGTAACGTCTCTCGGCATAAAATCCTCCCTGCAGTTCTATTGCGGAATGTGCAATTAATATCTGAAGTGTGCGAACGCCTTGTTCGCGTCTGCCATCTTGTGCGTGTCTTCGCGTTTCTTGACCGCGTTGCCCGCGCCGTTGCAGGCGTCCATGATCTCGCCCGCCAGGCGTTCGGCCATGGTGCGCTCGTTTCTCGCGCGCGAATACGTGGTCAGCCAGCGAAGGCCCAGCGTGGTGCGGCGCTCGGGACGTACTTCCATAGGAACCTGGTACGTGGAGCCGCCGACGCGGCGCGCCTTGACCTCGAGTTCCGGCATAATGTTTGCCATCGCCTTGTCGAACATCTCGAGCGGATCGTTGCCCGTCTTATCCTTCACAATGTCGAATGCACTGTAAACGATCTTCTGAGCAACGCCTTTTTTACCGTCGTACATGATGCTGTTGACAAGACGGGTGACCATCTTGGAGCCGTAGATCGGGTCGGCCAGAACGTCGCGTTTCGCGATATTGCCTCTTCTCGGCATATCTTCTTCCCTCCCTCATAAAGAATGATTTCACAGGTACTCAAAAGCTTTTCGCTTTTGCAGCGTGCCAGTCGGAAGCAATATATATTGTATATATAAAGCCTCTTATATGGCGGGGTAATGCTTACTTTTTCTTCGGGCGTTTCGCGCCGTACTTGGAGCGGGCCTGGCCTCTGCCATTGACGCCCTGGGTGTCGAGCGTACCGCGGATGATGTGGTAGCGCACGCCGGGGAGATCCTTGACACGGCCGCCGCGGACGAGGACCACACTGTGCTCCTGGAGATTGTGACCGACGCCCGGGATGTAGCCCCAGACCTCGATGCCGTTCGTCAGGCGAACACGCGCGACCTTGCGCAGCGCGGAGTTCGGCTTCTTCGGGGTCATTGTCTTGACCGTCGTGCACACGCCGCGTTTTTGCGGAGATTCAGACTCCGTGTAGATCCGCTTCTGTGAGTTGAAGCTGCTTCCGAGCGCCGGAGATTTGGACTTGTAGATGGACTGCTCGCGTCCCTTGCGAACGAGCTGATTGAATGTCGGCAACCTGGTTTTCCTCCTTCTTCAAATAATCTATGATCTGCGGATATTTTCCGCATACCAACACAAGGATGCGCCCTATGGCGCAGCAAATCGATTATACATTATGTCCAATTGATTTGCAAGTTTTTTGTGCGGGATTACGTTTTTGTAATTTCTTACGCGCCCGTCCCGCGATAGGCGGGATCCGGCTCGTAGGTCGCGGTGTTGAACTGCTCCATGCCGGTGCCCGCGGGGATGAGCTTGCCGATGATGACGTTCTCCTTGAGGCCCAGCAGCGGATCGGTCTTGCCCTTGATGGCCGCGTCGGTCAGCACGCGCGTCGTCTCCTGGAAGGAGGCCGCCGACAGGAAGCTGTCGGTCGCGAGCGAGGCCTTCGTGATGCCCAGCAGCACGGGCTCGTAGGTGATGGGCGCGAGGCCCTCCTCGCCCTGCTTCGTGCGGCGCTCGATGTCCTCGTTGAGCGCCAGCAGTTCGCTGACGTCGGCGAGGCTCCCCGGCAGATACTCGGAGCTGCCCGGCTCGATGACGCGCACCTTGCGCATCATCTGGCGCACAATGACCTCGATATGCTTGTCGTTGATGTCGACGCCCTGCATGCGGTAGACGCGCTGGACTTCCTGGATGAGGTAGTTCTGGACGGCGAGCTTGCCCTTGATGGCGAGGATGTCGTGCGGGTTCGCGAGGCCGTCGGTGATCATGTCGCCGACATCGACCGTCGCGCCCTCGGCGACCTTGAGGCCCACGCCGTAGGGGATGAGGTAGCTGCGCTCGTCGGTCTGCCCGTCGGGCGTCTGGCCCGTCACGACGGCATAGCGGTTCTTCTTGCTGTCATCGATGTGGACGGTGCCCGCGATCTCGGTGAGGATGGCGAGGTTCTTCGGCTTCGGCTTGCGCCCTTCGAAGAGTTCCTCGACGCGGGGCAGGCCCTGCGTGATATCCTCCTCGGACGCGATGCCGCCCGTGTGGAAGGTGCGCATCGTCAGCTGCGTGCCGGGCTCGCCGATGGACTGCGCCGCGATGATGCCGACCGCCTCGCCGAGGCCGACCGTGCGGCCGTTCGCGAGGTTCGCGCCGTAGCACTTGGCGCACACGCCGTGCTCGCAGCGGCAGTTGAGGACCGAGCGGATCATGACGCTCTTGACGCCCGCCTTTTCGACGGCCTTCGCGATGTCGTCGGTGATCATGGTGTCCTTGTCGACGATGAGCGCGCCGGTCGCCGGGTCGACGACGTCGGCCACGCTGTAGCGGCCGATGAGGCGCTCGCGGAACGGCTCGATGATCTCGTTGCCGTCCTTGATGTCGGCGACGAGGATGCCCTCCGTCGCGCCGCAGTCCTCCTCGCGGATGATGACGTCCTGCGAGACGTCGACGAGGCGGCGGGTGAGGTAGCCCGAGTCGGCGGTGCGCAGCGCCGTGTCGGCGAGGCCCTTGCGGGCGCCGCGGGAGCTGATGAAATATTCGAGGATGTTCAGGCCCTCGCGGTAGTTCGCGCGAATCGGGATCTCGATGGTCTTTCCGGACGTATTCGCGATGAGGCCGCGCATGCCGGCGAGCTGGCGGATCTGGTTCATGGAGCCGCGCGCGCCGGAGTCCGCCATCATGAAGATGGGGTTGTACTGGTCGAGGTTGTCCTTGAGCGCGTCGGCGACGAGCTCGGTCGTCTCCTGCCACGTCTCGATGACGGCCTTATAGCGCTCCGCATTGGACATGACGCCGCGGCGGAACTGCTTGTTGATGACGTCGATCTTTTCCTCCGCTTCCTCGAGCAGGATCTTCTTCTGCGGCGGGATGACGACGTCGGAGACGGAAACGGTGATGGCGCTCTTGGTGGAGTACTTGAAGCCCTGGGCCTTGACCTTGTCGAGCATCTCGGCCGTGCGCGCGACGCCGTGGACGCGGATGCAGGCGTCGATGATCTTGCCGAGCTGCTTCTTGCCGACGAGGAAGTCGATCTCGAGCTTAAACTGATCGTCCTCGGTCTTGCGCTCGCAGAACCCGAGGTCCTGCGGGATGGGCTGGTTGAAGATGAGGCGGCCGACCGTCGTGTCGATGAGGCGCGTCTTCGTGACGCCGCCGATCTCCTTTTCGATGCGGACCTTGACCGCCGCGTGCAGCGACACGTCGCCGTCGGCATAGGCCATCATGGCCTCGTCGACGTCGCGGAAGGCCTTCCCCTCGCCGACCTCGCCCTCTTTCTTGAGCGTGAGGTAATACGAGCCGAGGACCATGTCCTGCGTCGGGACGGTGACGGGGCGCCCGTCGGCGGGTTTGAGCAGGTTGTTCGCCGCGAGCATGAGGAAGCGGGCCTCCGCCTGCGCTTCCGCGGACAGCGGGACGTGGACGGCCATCTGGTCGCCGTCGAAGTCGGCGTTGTACGCCGTGCACGCGAGCGGATGCAGCTTGAGCGCGCGGCCCTCTACGAGGACCGGCTCAAACGCCTGGATGCCCAGGCGGTGCAGCGTCGGCGCGCGGTTGAGCAGCACCGGGTGATCCTTGATGACGGTCTCGAGCGAGTCCCACACCTCGGTGCGGGTGCGCTCGACCATTTTGCGGGCGCTCTTGATGTTGTTCGCGGCGCCGGTCTCGACAAGGTGCTTCATGACGAAGGGCTTGAACAGCTCGAGCGCCATCTCCTTGGGCAGGCCGCACTGATAGATCTTGAGCTCCGGGCCGACGACGATGACCGAACGGCCGGAATAGTCGACGCGCTTGCCGAGCAGGTTCTGGCGGAAACGGCCCTGTTTGCCCTTGAGCATGTCGGACAGCGATTTGAGCGGGCGGTTGTTGGGGCCCGTGACGGGGCGCCCGCGCCGGCCGTTGTCGATGAGCGCGTCGACGGCCTCCTGCAGCATGCGCTTCTCGTTGCGCACGATGATGTCGGGCGCGCCGAGCTCGAGCAGGCGCTTGAGGCGGTTGTTGCGGTTGATGACGCGGCGGTAGAGATCGTTGAGATCGCTCGTCGCGAAGCGGCCGCCGTCGAGCTGGACCATGGGGCGGATGTCGGGCGGGATGACCGGCACGACTTCGAGGATCATCCACTCCGGGCGGTTGCCGGACGCGCGGAAGGCCTCGACGACCTCGAGCCGCTTGAGCACGCGGATCTTCTTCTGTCCGGAAGAGGTCGCGGCGTCGTCCTTGAGCTGTTTCGCGAGCACGTCGAGGTCGATCTTCGCGAGAAGGTCGCGGATCGCCTCCGCGCCCATCGCCGCCTTGAACTCGTCCTCATAGCGCTCGCGCATGTCGCGGTATTCGTTCTCGTTGAGGAGCTGTTTCTCCTCGAGCGGCGTGTAGCCGGGGTCGGTCACGATATACGCCGCAAAGTAGAGCACCTTCTCGAGGTCGCGCGGCGAAATGTCGAGCATCAGGCCGATGCGCGAGGGGATGCCCTTGAAATACCAGATGTGGGAGACGGGCGCGGCGAGCTCGATGTGGCCCATGCGCTCGCGGCGCACCTTCGCGCGGGTGACCTCGACGCCGCAGCGGTCGCAGATCTTGCCCTTGTAACGCAGGCGCTTGTATTTTCCGCAGTGGCATTCCCAGTCCTTCGTCGGTCCGAAAATGCGCTCGCAGAACAGACCGTCGCGCTCCGGTTTGAGCGTGCGGTAGTTGATGGTCTCGGGCTTTTTTACCTCTCCGTAGGACCAGGCTCTGATCTGGTCGGGCGACGCCAAACCTATGCGTATGGATTCAAAATCATTGTGTTCCATTGACTGACCTGCTTTCATCAAATTTGAGCGCGAGCCCTCAGAGTTCGTCGTCCTCGGGGATGATTTCCTTGCCGGAATAGCTGTCGGCGCCCTTGTCGGCGTCTTCCTCGGCGTCTTCCTCGTCTTCTGTCTTGGCGCCGTCCTTGCCGTCGCCGAAGAAGTCCGCGTCGTCGTCCTCCTGCCGTTCGTCGTCATCGTGCAGATAACTGTCGTTCGGGTCGTCGACGGAGTAATTGTCGTTGATCTCGCTGTCGATCGCGACGTCGCCCATGTCGTCCGCCATCGGCGCGAGGCCGATGTCGTCGTCGTCGAGATCCTGCTTGAGGTCGATCTCGTCGCCGTTCTTGTCGAGCACGCGCACGTCGAGCGCGAGGGACTGGAGCTCCTTGATGAGCACGCGGAAGGACTCGGGGATGCCGGCCTTCGGGATGTTCTGGCCTTTGACGATCGCTTCGTAGGTCTTGACGCGGCCGACGACGTCGTCGGACTTGACCGTCAGGATCTCCTGCAGCGTGTAGGCTGCGCCGTAAGCCTCGAGGGCCCAGACTTCCATCTCGCCGAAGCGCTGGCCGCCGAACTGCGCCTTGCCGCCCAGAGGCTGCTGGGTGACGAGGGAGTACGGGCCGGTGGAGCGGGCGTGGATCTTGTCGTCCACGAGGTGATGCAGTTTGAGGAAGTACATATAGCCGACGGTGACGCGGTTGTCGAAGCGCTCGCCTGTGCGGCCGTCGTACAGCCAGGATTTGCCGTCCCGCTCATAGCCCGCCTGTTCGAGGCAGTCCATGATGTCGTATTCGTTCGCGCCGTCGAAGACAGGGGTCATGACCTTCCAGCCGAGGGCCTTCGCGGCATAGCCGAGATGGACCTCGAGGACCTGTCCGATGTTCATGCGGGACGGGACGCCCAGCGGGTTGAGCACGATGTCAAGCGGCGTGCCGTCGGGCAGGAAGGGCATGTCCTCCTGGGGCAGGATGCGGGACACGACGCCCTTGTTGCCGTGGCGGCCGGCCATCTTGTCGCCCACGCTGATCTTGCGCTTCTGCGCGATGTAGCAGCGCACGACCTGGTTGACGCCGGGGTTGAGCTCGTCGCAGTTCTCGGGCGTGAACACCTTCACGTCGACGACGATGCCGTATTCGCCGTGGGGCACGCGCAGCGACGTGTCGCGCACCTCGCGCGCCTTCTCGCCGAAGATCGCGCGCAGCAGGCGCTCCTCCGCCGTGAGCTCCGTCTCGCCCTTCGGGGTGACCTTGCCCACGAGGATGTCGCCGGCGCCGACTTCGGCGCCGATGCGGACGATGCCGCGCTCGTCGAGATCCTTGAGCGCGTCCTCGCCGACGTTCGGGATGTCGCGCGTGATGTCCTCGGGCCCGAGCTTGGTGTCGCGGGACTCGATCTCGTATTCCTCGATATGGATGGAGGTAAAGACGTCGTCGCGCACCACCTTTTCGTTGATGAGCACGGCGTCCTCGTAGTTGTAGCCTTCCCACGTCATGAAGCCGATGAGCACGTTCTTGCCCAGCGATATCTCGCCGTGGTCGGTCGCGGGGCCGTCGGCGATGACGTCGCCCGGCTCGACGCGGTCGCCCTTTTTGACGATGGGGCGCTGGTTGAAGCAGGTGGCCTGGTTGGAGCGCAGGAATTTGATGATCTTGTAGGCATCCTCGGTCTTGTCGTCGTTTTTGACGACGACCCTGTCCGCGGAAACGTACGTCACGACGCCGGACTTCTTCGCGAGCACCACGACGCCGGAATCGACGGCGGCCTTGTATTCCATGCCGGTGCCGACGATGGGCGACTGCGGCATGAGCAGCGGCACCGCCTGGCGCTGCATGTTGGAGCCCATGAGGGCGCGGTTGGCGTCGTCGTTCTCGAGGAAGGGGATCATCGCCGTCGCGACGGAGACGACCATCTTCGGGGAGACGTCCATGAAGTCGGCCTGCTCGGCCGGGACCTCGATGATCTCGTCGCGGTGGCGGACGTTGACGCGCTTGCGCGCGAAGCGGCCCTGCTCGTCGAGCGGCTCGTTGGCCTGCGCGACGATATATTCGTCCTCGACGTCGGCCGTCATGTAGACGACCTCCTTGGTCACGACGCCCGTCTGCTTGTCCACCCTGCGGTAGGGGGCCTCGATAAAGCCGTACTCATTGATGCGCGCGAAGGTCGCGAGATAGGAGATCAGACCGATGTTCGGGCCTTCCGGCGTCTCGATCGGGCACATCCGGCCGTAATGGCTGTAGTGGACGTCGCGGACTTCGAATCCCGCGCGGTCGCGGGACAGGCCGCCGGGCCCGAGGGCCGACAGGCGGCGCTTGTGCGTCAGCTCGGCGAGCGGGTTCGTCTGATCCATGAACTGCGACAGCGGCGAGCTGCCGAAGAATTCCTTGATCGCCGCCACGACGGGGCGGATGTTGATGAGCGCCTGGGGGGTGATGCTCTCGGCGTCCTGCGCGTTGAGCGTCATGCGCTCGCGGATGTTGCGCTCCATGCGCGCGAAGCCGATGCGGAACTGGTTCTGCAGCAGCTCGCCCACGGAGCGGATACGGCGGTTGCCCAGATGGTCAATGTCGTCCGTCGTGCCGATCTCGTGCGGGATGCCGCACATATAGTTGACCGACGCCATGATGTCGTCGATCGTGATGTGCTTCGGGACAAGATCGTCGCGGCGCTCTTCGATGAGCTGCTTGCGCGTCTCGTCGTTCTTCGCCGTGTCGAGGATGTCGCACAGCGCGGCGAAGCAGACCTTCTCGCTGATGTCGACCTCTTTCGGGTCGAAATCGACAAAGTCATGCAGGTCGACCATGCCGTTGGAGATGACCTTGAGCTCGCGGTCGGCGCCGGCCAGGTAGACGACGGAAACGCCGCTCGCGGCGATCCTGTCGCCCAGCGGGCGGTCGATCGTCTCGCCCTTCGAGGCGAGCAGCTCGCCCGTGCGCGGGTCGACAACGTCGCGCGCGAGGACTTTATTGTAGATGCGCGGGGTCAGCGCGAGCTTCTTGTTGTATTTGTAGCGGCCGAAGCGCGACAGATCATACCGGCGCGCGTCGAAGAACAGGTTGTTCAGGTGGGTCTTCGCGCTGTCGACCGTGGGCGGCTCGCCCGGGCGCAGCTTGCGGTAGGTCTCGAGCAGGCCCTCCTCCTCCGTCGCGGTGCCGTCCTTTTCGAGCGTCGCGAGGATGCGCTCGTCCGCGCCGAAGAAATCGATGATCTGCTCGTTCGTGCCGAGGCCGAGCGCGCGCAGGAAGACCGTCACCGGCATCTTGCGGTTCTTGTCGATGCGGACGTAGAAGACGTCGTTGGTGTCCGTCTCGTACTCGAGCCAGGCGCCGCGGTTGGGGATGACGGTGGAGGAATAGAGCTTTTTGCCCGACTTGTCGCGCGTCTCGCCGAAATACACACCCGGCGAGCGCACGAGCTGGGAGATGATGACGCGCTCGGCGCCGTTGATGACGAAGGTGCCGCTGTCGGTCATGAGCGGAAAATCGCCCATGAAGATCTCCTGCTCCTTGATCTCGCCCGTCTCTTTGTTGAGCAGCCGCGCGCGCACCTTGAGCGGCGCGTTGTAGGTGGCGTCGCGTTCCTTGCATTCCGCGACCGTATACTTCGGCGTTTCTTCAAGACGGTAGTCGATGAAATCGAGCACGAGGTTGCCCGTGTAGTCCTTGATCGTCGAGATGTCCCGGAACACTTCCTTCAATCCCTCGGTCAAAAACCAGCGGTAGGAATCCTTCTGCACCTCGATGAGGTTCGGCATGTCGAGGACCTCGTCGATATGGGCAAAACTCATGCGCTCGTTTTTTCCCAATTTTACGGGATGTACATTAACCATGTGCCACCGTCACTCCTGTTCGTTATTCATTACTTCTATGCATATTGCACAATACCGCGGGGGATTTTTGCTGAAAAACATAGAATTTTCGGGTTTTTGCGTCGCTGAAAAAACCCCTCTGGGCGTGAAAACCCACTATAATGCTAATTTTAAATTATATAATCGGCAAAATACTTTGTCAACAACTATTTTCGGGGAAGAAAAAGGCCGCCCGGCGCAGATACGCGCGGGCGGGTTGCATTTTTATTTGACGCTGCTCAGAGCTTGTCGAAGGTCACGTCGCTGAGCATTTTCTTGACCGTCGCGGAGATCTCGGCGTAGACGGCGCGGAAGCCGCAGCTCTCGGCGTCGTCCATCGAGCACTCGTGTCCGTCGCGCAGGCACTTGTTCAGCACGCAGGGGCCGTCGACCGTTTCGATGACGTCGTTGAGCGTGATCTGCCGCGGGCTGCGCGCAAGCTCGTAGCCGCCGTTTTGTCCTTTGAAGGATTTGACGATGCCGCTGCCGACGAGCTTGTGCAGGATCTTGAGGGAAAATCGGAGGGACACGCCGGTCTGCGCGGCGATGGCCGCCGCGTCGCAGCGCCTGTTCTGCGCCGCGAGGCAGTGCACGATGCGCACGGCGTTGTCCGCTTCCTGTGTCATCAGCATGATGGATGCCGTCCTTTCTCAGTCGAGGAAATCGCGGAGTTTTTTGCTGCGGCTCGGATGGCGCAGCTTGCGCAGGGCCTTGGCCTCGATCTGGCGGATGCGCTCACGGGTGACGTTGAATTCCTTGCCGACCTCCTCGAGGGTGCGCGGGCGCCCGTCCTCGAGCCCGAAGCGCAGCCGAAGCACCTTTTCCTCGCGCGGGGTCAGCGTGCCGAGCACGTCGCCGAGCTGCTCGCGCAGCAGCGTATGATACGCCGCCTCGGCGGGCACGGGGGCCTCCTCGTCGGGGATGAAGTCGCCGAGATGGCTGTCCTCCTCCTCGCCGATGGGGGTCTCGAGGGAGACCGGCTCCTGCGCGACGCGCATGATCTCCCGGACCTTGTCGACCGAGACGCCCATCTCGTCGGCGATCTCCTCGGCCGTCGGTTCATGGCCGTTGCGGTGCAGCAGCTGGCTGCTGACCTTTTTGACCTTGCTGATGGTCTCGACCATATGTACCGGGATGCGGATGGTGCGGGCCTGGTCGGCGATGGCGCGGGTGATGGCCTGGCGGATCCACCACGTCGCGTAGGTGGAAAATTTGAAGCCCTTGGTGTAATCGAACTTTTCCACGGCCTTGATGAGGCCGAGGTTCCCCTCCTGGATGAGGTCGAGGAAGTGCATGCCGCGGCCGACGTAGCGCTTCGCGATGCTCACGACGAGGCGCAGGTTCGCCTCCGCGAGGCGCTTCTTCGCCGCCTCGTCGCCCTGCGACATCTTGATGGCGAGCTCGATCTCCTCGTCGGGCGACAGCAGCGGCACGCGGCCGATCTCCTTGAGATAGACCTTGACGGGATCGTCGGAGCCGTCGACCGTCGAGCCGACGAGCTTTTCGACCTCCTTGAGGTCGTCGTCGATATTTTCCGTCTCGAGATCCTCGACGATCTCGATGCGGTGTCCCTCGAGCGTGTCATACAGCTTGTCCACCTGCTCGACGTCGAAATCCATCTCCTCGAGCACGTCGTTGATCTCCTTGGTGGTCAGCTTGCCGGTGCGCTTGCCGCGCTCGATGAGGTCCTTGATGAGATTCTTTTTTCCTTCGGCCATGGTCCGCTACCTCGTTTCCTTGTCTTTCTGTTTTTCTTCTATGAGCTTCTGCAGCTGCGCGGCGTCCATCGTCTTGAGCGCCTGCGCGTCCGGCTCGCTGCGCGGCCGGAGAATGCGGTCGATGTACAAGTCGGCGTCCTCCGGGGCGAAATTGACGCCCTGCGTCTCGGCGACGATGCCCGACAGCAGCGAGATCTGCTGCGCCGTGAGCACGCCCGCGAGCGACGGGAAGCCGGTGAAGCGCTCCGCTTCGATCTCGCCGACGAGCGCGGCGTAGAGCGCGCCCGACTCGGCGGAAATGAAGTCCTCCGCCGCGAGGCGCGGCGCGACGCTCTTCGCGAGATCCGGGTTGCGGAACAGCAGCGCCACGAGGCTGCGCTCCGCCGACACCGCGCCGAGCGCGCCGTCGCGCGCGTGGAACCGCTCGCCGACGCTGCGCGCGAGGCGGCTGTCCTCCTCGCGGGTCTGCTTTGCGCGCAGGCGCTTCATGAGGCTGTCCGTCTCGAGCAGGATCGAATCCTTTTTCGCGCCGATCTCCCCGGCCACGCGGCCCGCGTAGATATCGCGCTCCGTCGCCGAAGTCAGCCGCGCGAGCACGCCCGCCGCGTCCTTGAGATACCCGACGCGGCCCGCGTCCGTCTTGAGGTCGTATTTGCGCTTCGCCTGGACCAGCGCGTATTCCGTCGCGTTGTCGGCCCCGCTCAGCAGCGCTTCAAACGCCGCGGCGTCGTTGTTCTTGAGAAATTCGTCGGGATCCTTCGCGCCAGGGATATTGACGACGCGCACGTTGAGATTGGTGCTTTTGAAGGTCTCGATGGCGCGGCGCGTCGCCTTCTGGCCCGCCTCGTCGCTGTCGTAGATGAGCACGACCTCGTCGGCGTACTGGGAGATCATGCGCGCGTGCTCGTCGGTCAGCGCCGTGCCGAGCGCCGCGACGGCGTTCGTGAAGCCCGCCGCGTGCAGCGCGATGACGTCCATCTGCCCCTCCGCGACGAGGATCTGGCGCCGGTCGTTGTTCTTCGCGATGTTGAGCGCGAACAGCGTGCGGCTCTTTTTAAAGACGTCGGTGTCGCGCGTGTTGACGTATTTGCGCGGGTCCGTCCCCATCGTGCGGCCCGAAAAGGCGACCACGTTGCCCCGCACGTCGATGACCGGGAACATGACCCGGTCGCGGAAAAAGTCGTAGACGGAATTGTTCTTCTGGCTGACGGTGCACACGCCCGCGGCGACGAGCTCGTCGTCGCTGTAGCCGCGCGCGCGCAGGCAGTCGCGCAGGCCCGTCCAGCCGTCGGGCGCCCAGCCGATGCCGAAATGCTTGATGGTGGCGTCGGCGAGCCGGCGGCCGCGGAGATAGGCGCGCGCGTGCTTCCCCGCGTCGGTGTTGAGCGAATCGAAGAAGAAGCGCGCGGTCAGCCGGTTGATCTCGTACATGCGCTTGCGCCGGCGCATGGCGTCGTCGTTGACGTCGTCCGGCATCGCGAGGCCGGCGCGCGCGGCGAGCAGCTTGACCGCTTCGATGTACTCGAGGTTTTCCTTTTGCTTGATGAAGGTGATGACGTCGCCGCCCGCGCCGCAGCCGAAGCAATAGTAGGACTGCGTGTCCGGATAGACCGTAAAGCTCGGCGTCTTCTCGTTGTGGAACGGGCACAGCGCCGTATACAGCCGCCCGCGCCGCTTGAGCCCGACATAGGTGTCGATCACCTCGACGATGTCGTTGCGCTCGTGCAGCTCGAGCAGAAAATCAGGGGACAGAGACACAGGGGGGTCGCCTCCTTTCTTCGCGGCCTTGCGGGGCGCTCAGTCGTCCCGCTCCATGTTCAGCGACCAGGATTTCGGGATGAACTGTTCCCGGAAGCAGTGGACGGCATAGGCGTCGCTCATGCCGGAGATATAATCGGTCACGGCGCGCTCGGTGCCCTCCTTGCAGGCGATCTCGATGTAGAACTCCGGCATGGCGTCGGGATTGCCGATATAATATTCCCACAGCGTCTTGATGAGCTGCGTCGCGCGGACCTCCTCCCGCTTGACGGCGCCCGTCGTGTTGAGATAAATGTTTTCAAACATAAAACGATAAAGCTCGTCGTAGGCTTCCTCGATCTCGGGGGAAAAGCGGAAGCTGCCGTCGAAATTGCCCACGAGATCGCCCAGCAGCGCGGTGATGCGCGCAGATTTGCTGCCGCCGAGCACCTCGGTGACGATGCGCGGCAGGTCGCTCTCGCTGAGCACCCCCGCCGTCTCGGCGTCCTCGATGTCGTGGTTGAGGAAGGCGATGCGGTCGGCGTGGCGCACGGCCTGTCCCTCGAGCGTCTTTGACCACGGGCCCTTCGTGTGCCGCTCGATGCCCTCGATCGTCTCGAAGGTCAGATTGAGTCCGCGGTGGTCGCGCTCGAGCTCCTCTACGACGCGCACGCTCTGCTCGTAGTGGTTGAAGCCGCCCGCGCACAGCTCGTCGAGCGCCCGCTCGCCGGCGTGGCCGAAGGGCGTATGCCCGAGGTCGTGCCCCATCGCGATGGCCTCCGTGAGGTCCTCGTTGATGCGCACGGCGCGCGCGAGCGTGCGCGCGATCTGCGATACCTCGAGGGTGTGGGTCATGCGGGTGCGGTAATGATCCCCCTCGGGGGACAGAAAGACCTGCGTCTTCTGTTTTAAACGCCGGAAGGATTTGGAATGCAGGATCCTGTCGCGGTCGCGGCAGAAGTCCGTGCGCATGTCGTCCTTTTCCTCGGGCGTCCGGCGTCCCCGGCTGTCGGCGGAAAAGAACGCGTACTTGCACAGGATCAGCCGCTCGTTCTGCTCTGTGATCTCTCTGGGTGTCAGGCATACCACCCCTTTCTTCCTTATTATACGCCGTCCGCGGGTTTATCCCTTTATTTTCTCCCCAGCGGGTCCCCGCGGCGGCCGCGCAGACATAGCGGAGCTCATTCTCCCCTCTGCGCGGGCGCTTCGAAACGCATTTCCGCCTCCGCGATCTGTGCGGACAGCGCGTGCCGCGCGCCCGTCAGCCGGAAGCCGTGCCCGGAATACAACGAAAACGCCCGCTCGTTGTTCTCAAGGACCCACAAGCAAGGCGTCCCCGTGCACTGCTCCGTCGCAAACCGAAGCAACCGCGTCCCGTAGCCCTTGTGCTGCTCCTGCGGCAGGACATACAGATTTTCGATGAGATCGTCCTTGACGGAAACGATGCCCACCGGCTTTTCTTCAACGAGCATATACAGCCGCTTGCCGCCGTCTATCTCCTGCGTCAGATAGGCTTTTTGACGCTCTGCGCTGTGCAGCTCGACAAATTCCCTGCTGCAGAAGCTTCTGTGCGATTCCTGCCACGAGCACGAATGGATCTGCGCGGCGGCCGCAACGCTGTCCCGGTCGACTTCGACGATCATATATCCTCTTTCGGGCGGCGCACGGGCATGCGCGCCGCCGCTCTCTTTCCCGCGGGCTGTGCTTTACGCCTCGCCCTGCGCGACGTCCACATACTTCTCGCCGAGCAGCTTCGGCGCCTGCTGTCCGCGCGTGAGCTCGACGAGCTGCGCGCACAGCGCGGGCGCGTTCTCCCGCGGCAGCGCGACGCGCAGGCGCACCGCATCGGTGAATGCGCTGTCCTCCACCGCGGCGCCCAGCGGCGGCAGCAGCCGCTGCAGGCGGTCGTACTCGGCGTAGGCGCAGGTCAGCTCGTATACCGCGCAGACCTCCATGACGGCGATGCCCGCCGCCGCGACGGCGCGCGAAGCCGCTTCGCCGTAGGCGCGCACAAGGCCGCCCGTCCCGAGCAGCGTGCCGCCGAAATAGCGCGTCACGACGACCGCGGCGTCCGTGAGGCCGCCGCGCGCGAGCACGTCGAGCACCGGCAGTCCCGCCGTGCCCTGCGGCTCGCCGTCGTCGCTGTAGCGCTGCAGGTTGTTTTCGCGCAGCACATACGCCCAGACGTTGTGCGACGCCTGCCGGTTGGCCGCGCGCACCGTTTCGAGCAGCGCGAGCGCCTGCGCTTCGGTGCGCACGGGCGCGGCCGCCGCGATGAACCGCGAGCGCTTTTCCGTCAGCTCGGCGCGCGCGGCTCTCTTCAGGGTCCGGTAACCGTCGTCCATGGGCCGTTCCTCCAAAAGCGGGATCGGGGCGCGCCGCGGCGCGCCCCGGACAGCTTCATTATAGCAAAACTTTCCCCCGGGCGAAACCCGTCAAAAAAACGCACACCGCCGCCCCCGGGCGGCCGTGCGCGATCGCGCGAAAAGTTAAGGGGTGCGTACCACGCACCCCTTGAACTGTTATTCCATGTTGAAGCGTTTTTTGAATCTATCTACACGTCCGCCGGTGTCGACAAGCTTATGCTTTCCGGTATAGAACGGGTGGCATTTGGAACAAATTTCAACACGAATATCTTTACGGGTCGACCGTGTGTGGATGACCTCGCCGCACGCGCAGGTTATCGTGGTCTCCTCGTATTTGGGATGTATTCCTTCCTTCAACTGATGTCACCTCTTTTGCTCGAACATTTGCTATAAGATAATACCATAAAAATTTCGCCATTGCAACAGTTTTTTCGGGCGCCCGCGGCGGAGCGAAAATACCGCGCCGCTCACACGCGCACGAGCTCCTGCGCGCTCGCGGCGAGCTTTTCGATGACCGCCTGCGACTCGGCGAGGGTCTTTTCCTTGGCCGAGAGATAGATCTTCATCTTGGGCTCGGTTCCGGACGGCCGCACCATGACCGTCGCGCCGTTCTCGAGCAGGAACTCGATGACGTCGGCGGGCGGCAGGGTGACGGGGCTCTCGGTGCCGAAGGTCAGGCTGCGGCGCACGCGCGCCTTGTAGTCCGTCGCCGCCGTCACCACCCAGCCGCCGATGTCGGCGGGATAGGCGGCGTACAGCCGGTCCATGACGGCCTGCATGCGGGCCGCGCCGTCGAGGCCGGCGAATTCCGCGTTGACGACCTTGTGGACGTAGTAGCCGTACGTCTCATAGATCTCCGACAGCACGTCGAGCGGCGTCTTGTTCATCGATTTGTAGTAGCTCGTCATCTCGCACAGCAGCATCGACGCGAGAACGGCGTCCTTGTCGCGGACATAGCTCCCCGCGAGATAGCCGCAGCTCTCCTCGAAGCCGAAGATGAAGCGATCCGCCTCGCCCTTCTGCTCGAGAAAGAGGATCTGCTCGCCGATGTACTTGAAGCCGGTGAGCACGGTGATCATCTCCACGCCGCCGCGCTTCGCGATCTCGTCGGCGAGGCCCGTCGAGACGATGCTCTTGACGGCGACGGGGTGCTCGGGCATCGTGCGGTTCGCGCGGCGCGCTTCGATGATGTAATGGAGCAGCAGCGCGCCGACCTCGTTGCCCGTGAGGATGCGGAAGCTTCCGTCGCGCTCGCGGAAGGCGACGCCGACGCGGTCGGCGTCGGGGTCGGTCGCGATGAACAAGTCGGGCTTTTTCTGCTCGCACAGCGAGAGACCCAGCGCGAGGGCCTCCCTGGTCTCGGGATTGGGATACGGGCAGGTCGGGAAGCTGCCGTCGGGCTGCTCCTGTTCGGCGACGACGAAGACGTCGTTGACGCCGAGCTCCTCAAAAATGCGCCGGACCGGTTCGTTGCCCGTGCCGTTGAGCGGCGAATAGACGACGCGGATGGGGTAAGCCTCGCACACCGTCTTGCTCGTCTTGCATTTGAGCACTTCGTTGTAATACTGCTCGATGACGAATTTCGAGATATACCTGATGCGGCCGTCGGCGAGCGCCTCGCCGAAATCGCAGCGTTTGACGCCGTCGAAGATGTCGGTCTGCTGGATGCAGGCGTACACCGCCGCGGCGTCCTCCGTCGTCATCTGACAGCCGTCCGGCCCGTAGGCCTTGTAGCCGTTATAGACGGCGGGGTTGTGGCTCGCCGTGATCATGATGCCGGCCTGCGCCTTGAGCTCGCGCACCGCGAACGAGAGCATGGGCGTCGGCATCAGCCGGTCGTAGACGTACGCCGTGATGCCGTTCGCGGCGAGCACCGCCGCGCTCTCGCGCGCGAATTCCGCGCTCATGTGGCGGGAATCGTACGAGATGGCGACGCAGCCGCCGCCGTACCGTTCGGCGACGTAGTCCGCGAGGCCCTGCGTCGTGCGGCGCACCGTGTAGACGTTCATGCGGCTTTCGCCCGCGCCGAGAATGCCCCGCAGACCGGCCGTGCCGAAGGTCAGCTCCGCGCCGAAGCGCGCGAGGATCTCGTCCCGGTCGCCGGCGATCGCCTGAAGCTCCGCCTGCAGCGTCTCGTCGTCTGCCCTTTCAAGCCATCTCTTATAGAGTTGTTCGCTGTCCATTCCGTTCGCCTCCGGATGTTAATTTGTACAACGCATGGCCTTCGCTGTGTTTTTTCGCTGCCGTATTTCCTTATATTGTAATTCTATATGGAATGATGCCCCGTTGTCAATTGCGCTCACGCCCCGTAATCCGTCATGGAGCCCGTGTCGCTGTCGAGGATCGACGTCGTGTTCTGCAGCTCGACGACGGACAGCGCCTCGGCGGAGACGTCCGCGCTGTAGGGTCGCATATAGTTGTTGAGCATGTCGGCGAGCTCCGCTTTGTGCAGCGTGAAGACGGACTGGCCGTTGTGGTACAGCGGCTCGCCCGGGACCCGCAGCGCCGTGATCGCGTCGCCCGAGAAGCCCTTGACCGTCAGCGCGAGCGAAAGCAGCTGGCTGACCGACAAGTCGGTGTCGATATAGGGATAAATCTTGCGCGCGAGCTCCAGCAGCTCCGCCGCCGATGTCGCGGACAGGCGCTTGAGCAGCGCCGCGAGGAAGTAGCGCTGGACGTCCATGCGGTCGAGGTCGGCGTTCGCGTAATCGCGGTAGCGCACGAACAGATCGGCCGTCTCGCCGTCGAGCGTGACGGTCCCCGGGCCGAGCGTGACGGTGCGCACGACGACCTCGTTGGCGTCGCGCAGGTTGAAGACCATCGCCTTGTCGAGCTCTATCTCGACGCCGCCGATGATGTCCACCGCGGCGCGGAAGCCCTCCATCGTGATGCAGACGTAATGGTCGAGCGGCAGCTGCATCTGGTTGTGCAGCACCTCGGCGAGGGCGAAAACGCCGCCGCGGCCGTCGGTGCTCTTGCTGTTGAAGAGCGCGTTGATCTTGCCCGTGCTCGTGAGATCGGTGCCGACATAGGTGTCGCGCGGGATCTGCAGCAGCGTCGCGCGCCCCGCAGCCTTGTCGATGTTCGCGACGAGGATGACGTCCGACATGGCCTGCTGATGCGCCTCGTCCCCCGACGCGTAATCGACGCCGCACACGAGCAGGTTGAACGCCTTCGTCTGCTGCGCGGCGTTGGAACGCACGTCGGCCGCGAGCGGCGCCGAGGCGTCGACTCCGGCGGCGAGCGCCGTGCCGAGCGACAGCAGCACCAGCGAGACGCTCAGCAGCGCGAGCGAGCGGGTGCCCGCGCTGCGGCGCAGCGCCTTGTATTCCTCTTTCGAGGCGGCGCGCCGCTTCGCGCTCTTTTTGCCCGCCGCGCGCAGCGCGGCAAAGACCGCCGACAGCAGCACGCCCGCGGCGAGCATCGCCCCGCAGCCCATGACATATACGAAAACGGTGCGCGCCGCGCCCGTGAGCAGTCCGGCGCCGATGACGCCGGCGAGCGCCGCCGTGAGAGAAATGAAAAACAGCAGCACGCGTGAACGCCCGTCCCGGAACGCCCCGCGCAGCGCGGCGCCGAGCAGCCCGCAGATAAAACAGATGGCCCAGAATATGATCGTATGCGTCACAGCGCCGCCCTCCTTTCGTGCAGTTTTCCCATTATAGCCTCCCACGCGCGGAAATACAAGCCGCAAAAAGCGGCGGGCGGCCAACAGAAGGCCGCCCGCCGCGTCTTTTTACTTTTTCTCCCGGATGTAGGCGTCGATCGCCTTCGCGGCGGTCTTGCCCGCGCCCATCGCGAGGATGACGGTCGCGGCGCCCGTGACGGCGTCGCCGCCGGCGAAGACGCCCGGGCGGGTGGTCGCGCCGTTCTCGTCGGCGATGAGCTCGCCGCGCCGGCCCGTTTCAAGCCCCGCCGTCGTCGACTTGATGAGCGGGTTCGGCGTCGTGCCGATGGCCATGATGACGCAGTCGACGTCGAGCTCAAAGCCGCTGTTCGCTTTCTCGACCGGGCGGCGGCGTCCGGACGCGTCCGGCTCGCCGAGCTCCATTTCAATGCAGCGCATGCCGCGCACGCTCCCCGTTTCGTCGCCGAGGATCTCGGTCGGATTGTTGAGCAGCTTGAAGATGATGCCCTCTTCCTTGGCGTGCTCGACTTCCTCGGCGCGCGCGGGCAGCTCGGCCGCCGAGCGGCGGTAAACGATGTAGACGGTTTCCGCCCCCAGACGCTTCGCGCAGCGCGCGGCGTCCATCGCGACGTTGCCGCCGCCGACGACCGCGACCCTGTTCGCGTGCAGGATGGGGGTGTCGCTGTCCTCCCGGTACGCCTTCATCAGATTGGTGCGCGTCAGGAACTCGTTCGCGGAATAAACGCCCCTGAGGTTTTCGCCGGGGATCTTCATGAAACCCGGCAGGCCCGCGCCCGAACCGATAAACACCGCCTCGAAGCCGCGCTCGAACAGCTCGTCCACCGACAGCACCCTGCCGATGACCATGTTGGTCTCGACGTCGACGCCCAGCGCCTTGAGGGAATCGATCTCCTTCTGGACGATCTTCTTCGGCAGACGGAATTCCGGGATGCCGTAGACGAGCACGCCGCCCGCGAGATGCAGCGCTTCGAACACCGTCACGGCGTAGCCCCTGCGCGCGAGATCGCCCGCGCAGGTGAGCCCCGCGGGGCCCGCGCCCACGACCGCCACGCGGTGCCCGTTGCAGACCGGCTTTTCCGGCAGCGCCGTCGCGTGCTCGTTGTGCCAGTCGGCGGCAAAGCGCTCGAGGCGGCCGATGCCGACGCTGTCGCCCTTGATGCCGCGCACGCAGTATTTCTCGCACTGCGATTCCTGCGGGCACACGCGCCCGCACACCGCGGGCAGACTGCTCTGCTCGCTGATCTTCTGATAGGCGCCCTCGTAATCCTTTTCCGTGATCTTGTGGATAAAGGCGGGGATGTCGATATTGACGGGGCAGCCCTGCACGCAGGGCTTGTTTTTGCAGTTGAGGCAGCGCGCCGCTTCGTCGAGCGCGATGGGCTCGGTGTAGCCCAGCGCGACCTCGTCGAAATTCCTGTTGCGCACGTCCGGCGCCTGCGACGGCATGGGGTTCTTGGTGAGGCTCATGTTCGGCATGTCAGTCGACCCCCTTGAAAAGATTGCACACGCGCTCATGGGCGGCGCGCTCGAACGGCTTGTAGGCCGACGCCCGCGCCATCGCCTCGTCGAAGTCGACGAGATGCCCGTCGAAGTCGGGCCCGTCGACGCAGGCGAATTTCGTCTCGCCGCCGACGGTCAGCCGGCAGCCGCCGCACATGCCCGTGCCGTCGATCATGATCGGGTTCATCGACACGACGGTCTTTACGTCGTATTCCTTCGTCAGCTTGCAGACGAACTTCATCATGATGAGCGGCCCGATGGCGATGACCTCGTCGTACTGTTCGCCCGCGTCGAGCAGCGATCTGAGCGCGTCGGTCACGAGGCCCTTCTGTCCCGCCGTGCCGTCGTCCGACATGAGCACGTATTTGTCGCTGACCGCCTCGAATTCCGGCTGCAGGATCACGAGATCCCGGTTGCGGAAGCCGACGATCGAGTGGACGACGGCGCCCTGCGCATGCAGCTTCTTTGCGACGGGATAGGCGATGGCGCAGCCGACGCCACCGCCGATGACGGCCACCTTTTTCAGCCCTTCCGTGTGCGACGCGACGCCCAGCGGGCCGGTGAAATCGCGGATGCTGTCGCCCTCGTTGAGATGATTCAGCTTCTCCGTCGTGGCGCCGACGATCTGGAAGATGATGGTGACGGTGCCCTTTTCGCGGTCAAAATCGGCGATGGTCAGCGGGATCCTCTCGCCGTTTTCATCCACGCGCAGGATGATGAACTGCCCCGGCTCCGCTTTCGCGGCGATAAAGGGCGCGTCGACCTCCATGAGCGTCACGGTGGGGTTCAGCGCGCGCTTTCGAATGATCTTGTACATCTCGGCTCCTTTGCACAGCTTCATTTTTTATCTTATTCCCATTTTAGAGCAAATCGTCGGTTTGTCAATCGCCGCGGCGCCGTCTGCCGCCAAATGTGGAAGGAATGCCCCTGTTTGTGCGGGCGCGCTTGTCCCCGGCCGGGAATGCGGATATAATGAAGAAAAAAGCAAAGGCGGGATGACTTTGTACGCGCGCATCAACAGTCTCGGCCTGTTCGGGCTCGACGGCTACGCCGTCTGCGCCGAAGCGGATACCAGCAACGGCCTGCCGGCGTTCGACGTCGTCGGGCTGCCCGACGCGGCGGTGTCGGAATCGCGCGAGCGCGTGCGCGCCGCCATCCGCAACGCCGGCTTTACCTTCCCCGTCAGCCGGATCACCGTCAATCTCGCCCCCGCCGACAAACGGAAATCGGGGCCGCTGTACGACCTGCCCATCCTGCTCGCCGTGCTGACGGCGTCGGGGCAGCTCGCCTTCGACGCGGCGGGCTGCGCGTTCATCGGCGAGCTGTCGCTCGACGGCGCGCTGCGCCCCGTCAGCGGCGCGCTGCCCATGGCCCTCGCGGCGCGGCAGGCGGGCTTCCGCTCGCTGTTCGTGCCCGCGGCGAATGCGGCGGAGGCCGCCGTCGCCGACGGCCTCGACGTGTACGGCGTGCCGTCGGTCAGCGCGCTCGTCGCGCATCTGCGCGGGGAATCCCCGCTCGAAAAGCAGGCGCCGCCGCTGTTTTCGCCGGCGGCCGACGCGCAGCTGCTCGACTTCGCCGACGTGAAGGGACAGGCGGCGGCGCGGCGGGCGCTCGAGATCGCCGCCGCGGGCTCCCACAATATCCTGCTCATCGGCCCGCCCGGCGCGGGCAAAAGCATGCTCGCAAAGCGGCTGCCGTCGATCCTGCCGCCGATGACGCTCGAGGAGGCCATCGAGACGACGAAGGTCTGCTCGGTCGCAGGGCAGCTGCCCGCGGGCGGCGCGCTCGTCACGGCGCGGCCCTTCCGGGCGCCGCACCACACGGTGTCGACGGCGGGCCTCACGGGCGGCGGCAGCATTCCCCGCCCCGGCGAGATCTCGCTCGCCGACAACGGCGTGCTGTTCCTCGACGAGCTGCCCGAATTTTCGCGCGAGGCGATGGAGGTGCTGCGCCAGCCCATCGAGAACGACGAGGTGACCATCTCCCGCGCGGCGGGCGCGCTCACCTATCCGTGCAGCGTCATGCTCGTGGCGGCGATGAATCCCTGCCCGTGCGGCAATTACGGCAGCGCGCGGCCGTGCACCTGCTCGCAGGCGGCGGTGGAGAAATACCTCGCGCGCATCAGCGGCCCGCTGCTCGACCGGCTCGACCTGCACGTCGAGGTCGCGGCGGTCGACTACGACTCGCTCGCGGACAGGGCGGGCGGCGAGAGCTCCGCCGCCATCCGGCGGCGCGTCGCGGCCGCGCGGGAGATCCAGCGCCGCCGCTACGAGGGCACCGGCGTGCGCTGCAACGCGAAGCTGCCCGCGGCGATGTCGAACGGCTGCTGCGCCATGACGGCGCGCGGCGAGGCGACGCTCAAACGGGCGTTCGACGCGCTCGGGCTGTCGGCGCGGGCCTACGACAAGGTGCTGCGGGTCGCGCGGACCATCGCGGATCTCGCGGGCGACGAGCTGCTCGACGCGCCGCACATCGCCGAGGCCGTGCAGTACCGCGCGCTCGACAAGAAGTACTGGCGCCGCTGAGGCGTCCCGCGGGACGGATCGGAACAGACAGGCAAACGGGGAGGGGGCTTCGCGCCTCCTCCTTTCTTCATGCCCGCCGCCCGTTCGCGCCGGTGCGACGCGCCGGCCGCTTTTGCGCATAAATACGCCGAAATCGCGGCCGCGAGTGCGACAGATTATCCAAACCCCGCCGCTTATACTTGTGTAAAAACGATAAAACGGTGGGTAAACATGGAATCTGTTCAAAAATTTCTGACCGGCGCCGCCGCTTTTTTCCGCACCGACCGGCGCACGGCCGCCGCCGCGGCCGTGCTGCGCTCCGTTCTAGTGCAGGCCGCCGCCGCCGCGGCCGCGGCGGCGCTCGCGGGCGTCGAATTCGTCGACGGCACCTATCCGTTCGGCCTTGCGTTCGTCATCGGCGTCAGCGACCGCTTCGCGGTCGGCTCGCTCGCCGGTTTCGTGCTCGGCAGCTTTCTAACAAGCGACGTCGCGTGGAATTCCTCCTACATAACCGCGGCCGGGGCGGTCGCGGCGACGAGGTGGATCCTCGCGGGCCTCTCGCGCGGCAAGCTGCGCAAAAACAACTTTGCCGCCTGCCTCATCGCGGGCGCGCTGGCGGTGCTCGCGAGCGAGACGGCGATCCTCATCTCGACGCTGCAGATCAGCCTCGCCGCGATGCTGCGCCTGTGCGCGGGCACCGCCGTCGTCTGCGCCTTCGCCTATTTCTACCGCACCGTTTTTGAGGCCTTCAAGCGAAAGCGGACGCTGCAGGAGCTGCCGAGCGCCGCAAAGGCGAGCCTTGCGCTGAGCTTCTGCACGGCGATCATGGCGGTCTACGGGCTGCGCGCGGGCCCCTTCTCCCTCGGCAGGCTCGCGGGCATCGCGTCGGCGATGTACGCCGCGCACCTGCTCTGCTCGCCCCTCGACGCCGCCGCCTTCGCAGCCGTCGCCGCGGCCTTCGCGCTCAGCGAGCCGGCCTTTGCCTTTGCCGCGGCGGGCGTGTGCGTCGCGGGCGCGCTGTCGTCCCTGTTCAAAAAGCGCGGGCGGGCGGTGCTGTGCCTCGTGTTCACCGTCTGTGCGGCGCTGTTTGCCTTCTGCGCCGACAACTATGTCTACTCGGTCACCTATCTCGCCGAGCTGCTGCTCGCGGCGCTGCTGTTCCTTGTGCTGCCCTTCGGGCGGCAGGCCGACGCCCGCTTCGCCCATGCCGCCGACTCCCTCATGAGCGCGACCGCCGCCGTCGGCAACCGGCTCGAGTGCATCTCGTCGTCGCTGCGGGACATCACGTCGCTGCTCGAGCGCACCGTCACGGTCGCCGACGAGCGCCCCAACGCGGACGCGCTCATCAACGGCGCCGTCGAAAAGGTCTGCCGCACCTGCCCCGTCATGTCCTACTGCTGGGTGAAATCCTACGGCGACACCGCCGACGCGCTGCAGAAGCTCATGCCGGCGCTGTTCAAAAAGGGCAGCGTGGTGCGCGAGGATCTCTCCCCCGCGCTGCGCGCGCGCTGCGCCAACGCGGCGTCGCTTTGCCGCGAGCTGTCGGCGCGGTACGCCGCCCAGCTCGAGAGCATCGCAAAGGTGAAGAACACCCAGCTTTACAAAAGCCTGCTCAAAAAGCAGTTCTCCGCCGTGTGCGAGATGCTCGACGGCGCGCGGGACGAGCTGTGCGCGATGCACGACTGGGACGAGCAGCGCAGCAAGCGCGTCTACGACTGCGCCGCGCGGCTGTCGCTGCCCGTGGAGACGGCGGGCTGCATCTACGACAGCGAGCACCGCCCCGTCATCACGGTCACGCTGCGCGACGCGGCGTCCGACGCGCAGCTCAGGCGTCTGACCGCCGGCGTGAGCCTCATCGCGGGCGTCACGCTGTCGGGCCCGTCCGCGCGCTGTGCGGACGGGGATACCGTGCTGACCTACACCGAAAAGCCGCTGTTCACGCTGCGCACGGCCGCCGCGCAGCTGAGCGCGGAGCAGGCGGCCTGCGGGGACGTCTACAGCGTTTTCGCCGACAGCCGCAGCAATGTGCACATCGTGCTGTCGGACGGCATGGGCACGGGCGAGGCGGCGGCCCGCGACGGCGCGCTGTGCTGCGCCTTTCTGCGGCGGCTGCTCGAGAGCGGCTTCCGCATCCGCCGGGCGGCCGAGCTTGCAAACACCGCGCTCGCGCTGCGCGAGGACGACGAGGCGGCGAGCACCCTCGACGTGCTGTCCTTCAACGTCTACACCGGCGACGCGACCTTCTTCAAGGCGGGCGCCGCCGCCACCTACTGCCTGCACGAGGAGCGCGTGCGGCGCATCGAAGGCCGCACGCTGCCCGTCGGCATCTACGACAGGGTCTCCTGCCGGGAGATCCCGCTGCTGCTGTCGGACGGGGACATCGTCGTCATGACGAGCGACGGCGCCGAGCGGGCGGACGATCCCTACATCGAACAGGCGCTGCTCGCGCACGCCGCCGACACGGCCGAGGCGATCTGCCGCGAGCTGCTCGCGCTCGCAAAAAAGCACGGCGCCGGCCGCGACGACGTGACCGTCATCACGGCGCGCGTCGAGGCCGCCCGCGCGGCTCCCGAGGGCGATTTGAACTGAGCGCGCCGTTATGGTATAATGTCAAATAACGTCTGACTTTTGAATACGGAGAACGAACGTGTTTGACACTATACTCGCAGCCGCAAGGGAATACCTGAGAATATTCGTGATCGCCATGCTGCCGGTCATCGAGCTGCGCGGGGCCATCCCCGTCGGCATCCTCGACAGACAGCCGCTTGTGCCCGTCTACCTCGTGGCGCTGCTCGGCAACACGCTGCCCGTCCCGTTTCTCATCCTCTTTTCGCAGCAGCTGCTTCGCTGGCTCGCGAAATTCCCGAAGGTCGGCCCCTTCTTTCAGCGCATCATCGACAAGGCGGTCGAGAAGTCCCACTCCGAGCGCTTTCAGAAATACGAGCTGCTCGCGCTGTTCACCTTCGTGGCCATCCCGCTGCCCGGCACGGGCGCGTGGACGGGCTCCCTCATCGCGGCCATCCTGCAGATCGACTGGAAGAAGGCGCTCCCCGTCATCTTTGCCGGCATCGCGGCGGCGGGCGTCATCATGATCCTCCTGTCGGTCTTCGTCGGCGGCGTCGCCGGCGAGCTGTTCGGTTTCGGCACCCAGCTGAAGGACTTCCGCCTCTTCTGAGCGCGGGCAAAGCCCCGGCTCCGGATCTCCGAAAAACAGAAAGCCCCCGTTTGCCCAGGGCAAACGGGGGCTTTTTCATGCGCCGCGCCGGGCGGCGAAGCCATGCGCGAAAGTGCGCCGCGGATACAAAGCGGGGTCCCGGCCGGCGGCCGCGCTCACAATTTCCGCAGATCGAGCATGGAGACAAAATGGGGGATGTCAAACACCTCCGGCTGCGTGCGGAGATACTCCAGATGCTCCCTTTCCCAGGCAGCGATCTCGCCGGCCGGCAGGGAGGAGGCGCCGATGCCGCGGCAGGCCTTCATTCGGCCGTGCCATGTTTCGCGGGTAAAGGTAAGGTCGACGGCATACGTGACGGCGTTCGCGACCCCGAACATGCCGCCGAGCCAGTCGGGCGTCCCGAGCTCGTATCTTTTCATCCTTCCGCCCGTCCAGGAGGGATTGTACTTCAGCACCAGATCCTCGCTCGCCTTTGCGATTTCGCTTTCAAACGGGAGCCAGGCCATGAACAGGATCAAAAAATGTCCGTTCTCCTTCAGAACCCTGTGGATTTTCGGCAGCGCGGCGGATTTGTCAAAATACATAAAGCACTGGCAGGCGGTGACAACGTCGAACGTCCCGTCGGGAAAATCAAAGTTCTCGGCGGAAGCAACCACATATTCAAAGGACAGCCCCGCTGCCGCCGAAAGCGCCCTCGCCTGCAGGATCTGATTTTCCGAAATATCCGCGCCGGTGAACTCCGCGCCGTATTTCGCCATGTTGCGCGGCAAAACGCCCGTGCCGGTGCCGAGATCAAGCACTTTTTGCCCTTCTGTGCAAAGCCCCAGGCCGACTATCCTCTGATAAAATTCTTTCGGGTAGATATCCCTGTACTTCGCATAGTCTTTCGACGCGAGCCCCCAGTCGAAGCCCTTCCCGTGGTCTATGTCCCTGTTCCTGATCAATTCAGTTTCCCCCGACAGCTTTCGATTTCACCGGATCCGCGCGGCAGCGGGATCCGCAGGCCCGTCCGGGCGGGCGGTCCCCGCGGATATAAGCTTCCCGGCGGGGCGCTCCCGCCCTCACTATACCACACAAACGGGCCGGAGAACAGGGGACTGCCGCGGGCGGCCAACCGAGCGCGG
>JAYFNU010000031.1:0-14004 GCA_034933305.1 Oscillospiraceae bacterium
ACGGCAAACCGTCCGCGGCAGTCCCCTGCTTTATAGCGCGCCGGCTTTCGCCGGGCTTTTTCCCGTGTGCGCCGCAGGGCGCTTCAGCTCTGCCCGCGGGGCGGCGTCCGGTCGCGGCGCTTTTTGCGCGCGGCGCGCCGCTCCTCGTTCTGCGTGCGCAGCTCGCGGATATAGTCCCGCAGCGCGCCGAGATCCTCCGACGACGCCGCGGCCGCCTGCAGCGCGCCCGCATTCTTCTTCACCGCCGCGCCGGAGCGGCTGCCGAGCTTGCTGACCCAGTCCCGCGTGTCCCAGAACAGATCCTGGATGAGTTCCTTCGTCTCGGAGAGCTCGCCCGTGAGCTTTTCGACCGCGGCGGACAGATCCTCCGCGAGCGAGCGCTCGTCGTGCGCGGTATCCGTGTATTTCTCGACGACGTATTCGTACCGTTCGTAGGCCCGCCGGACGGCTTCGTCCCACGACACATAGATCTTCTGCGCCGCGTTCTCCCCGATGCGCCGCAGCGCCGCGCGGTCGGCGCACGCGCGCGCGACGGCCTGCGCCATCGACGCGGCGTTCTCGTCGATGAGGATGCCGGTGTCGCCGTCCGCGATGCCCTCGGCCGCACAGCTGCCGCGCACGAGCACGCTCGGGCAGTAGCACGCCGCCGCCTCGCGCACGACGATGCCGTTGGTGTCGAACGTGGAGGGGAACAGGAACAGATCGGCGAGGCTGAAGTAATCGCGCAGCAGCTCCCGGTCGAGCACGGCGCCCACGCACACGCAGACGTCCGAAAGGTCGTTGTCTGCGATGTACCGCTGCATCTCCGCGCGGTCGGCGCCGTCGCCGACGAGGAAAAAGCGGAATTTCAGGCCGTCGGCCTTCGCCTGTCTGAGCGCGTCGAGCGAGATGCGCACGCCCTTGTACCACATCATGCGGCCGACGAACAGAAAGACCGTCTCGTCCTGCGCGATGCCGTACTGCCGGCGCAGCGCGTCGACGCGGGCCGGGTCGGAGCGGCGCCGCTCGAAATCGGTGCCGTTCTCCATGACGATATACTCGCCCTTGTAGCCGAGGCTGCGCAGATTCTCGCCCGCCCCCTCGGAGACCACCCACACCTCGTCGCAGGCGTTGATGTTGTTGAGCAGAAACTTGATCGACGCGCGGCGCAGCGAGTCGCTCGCGAACGCCTTGTCGATGTCGATGTCGAACTTCGTGTGATAGGTGAACACGATGGGGGCGCCGGTGACCGCGCGCACCATGCGCGCGAGGATGGTGGACACGAACGGGCAATGGGTGTGCAGGACGTCGAGATCCTTTTTTTCAAGCTTGCTGAGCACGCGCGGATCAAAGGGGTAGCCCGCGCGGTAGCCGATGTCGTCGCTGACGTAAACGCTCGGATACCGGATGACCTCGAAGGGATAGTCATCCTTCACATCGGGATAAAAGGGCGTCGCGACGACGGCCGTTCCGTACTTTTCCTGGATGATGCGGGCGTAATTGACCGTCACGTTCGCAACGCCGTCGATGGTCGGCGGGAAGGAATCGTTGAACAGTCCGACGTTGAGCTTTTCCATGGCTTTCCTTTCTTCCTGCGGTTCTTGCCGTGTTATCAGTATAACGATCGGGCGGGGAAAGTCAATTCCCGGCGCGCGCCGCCGCTATTCGTAGGCGCGCACGCTGTCGTAGACGGAGACGATGCGGTTCCACGTCTGCCGGCCGATGACGCCGTCCGCCGCAAGGCCGAACAGCGACTGGAACGCGACGACCGACGCGCGCGTCGCGCTGCCGAAGATCCCGTCGATCGTCAGCTCGCGGATGGAGGACAGGAACACCGCGATGTAGTTGAGGTAGCGCTGCATGAGGCGCACGTGCGCGCCCTCGCTGCCGGCGCGCAGCGCCGTGCCCGGATAGGCCGTGTCGCCGATGGGCGTGACGGCGTTGAAGACGGAATAGAAGACCTTGTAGAGCTCGTTCCACGTCTTCGGGCCGACGACGCCGTCGGCGCCGACGCCGCGCACGCCCTGGAATATGACGACCGCCTGCCTCGTCGCCGCGCCGAACGCGCCGTCGACCGCGACGGGGTGCAGCGTCGGGTACAGCTCCGCCGCGACGTTGAGCAGGTACTGCGCGAGCGTCACGGAGCCGCCCTCGTCCCCCTGCGCGAGCGTGACGTTCGGCACGGGCGTGACGATGTCGGGCGAGGTGATGCCCTCGCTCGTGAGCTCCGCGAGCTTTTTGACGGCGACGTAGATATAGGACAGCTTATACCACGTCGCCTTTCCCACGGCGCCGTCCTGCGTCAGCCCGAAGACCGACTGGAAGGTCCTGACGGCGGCGGCCGTCGCCGCGCCGAAAATGCCGTCGATCGCGCCGGCGCTCGGGATGAGCGGGTAGTTCTGCCGGATGCGGTTGAGCTGTTCCTGGACGACCGCGACATGGCTGCCGATGCTGCCCTGGCGCAGCGCCGTGCCCGGATAGGACGCGACGGCCGTGTCGACGAGCGGCGCTTCGTACAGCGCCACGGCGCTGCCGTAATAATAGCGCAGGATGGCGAGCGGCGTGTAGCCCTGGTTCGCGAGCGTCACCGTGCCCCACTGGGACAGCCCCGGGCACGTCGCGGTCGTCCCGTTGCAGTATTCGGCGTAATAGGGGTCCTTTGCCGCGCCCTTGCGGATGTAGACGTTGAAGATGTCGTCGACGATCGCGCTGACGTTCTCGAAGATGTTCCGCCCGTAGACGAAGTACTGATCGTAGCTCGTCGAGTTGGTGATGTCGAAGGCGTAGCCCTTGCTGCGGTACCATTCGGTGAAGATGCGGTTGAGCACGAGCGAGATCTGGCAGTAGATGTTCGCGCGCAGCGCGTTCTCCGGCCATGTCGGGTAGATCTCCGAGCAGCAGACGTTCTTGATGTAATGCGCAAAGCTGACCGTCACGTTCTGCGCGGCGGCGTCGGGCCTGCCGAGGTGCACGGTGACGTAGTCGGGCACCGCGACATACTCGAGGATGCGCGACAGGCCGGCGGGCGGCATATCCGCGTCGTTCGGCACGTTGTCCGCGACCCTGTGCGCGGGGATGTCGATGAGCTGCACGCGGTCGCGCGCCGCGGCGTCCGGCCCGAGCGTCAGCGGCTCGAGAGAGATCTCCGCGACGGACGTCTCGCCCGCGAACACCGTGACGCCCGCGACGCGCACGGTGCGGAACGCCTCGAATTCGACCTGCACGTCGCACAGCGCGCACACGTCGCGCGCGCAGTCCGCCTCGAGCGACAGCGCCCGGTCGGGCGCGTCGACGGCGACGGGCTCGGTGCGCCCCGAGGCGTCGGTCATCCGGGTGACCACCCCGCCGTCCGGCAGGAAGATCTGCACGAGCGCGGCGGCGGCGGGCGCCGCCTGCCGGGCATAGCTCACCTGCGCCCTGATGTATCCCTTTTCCATAAAGAACAACCCCCTCTCTTCGGTTCACACCATTGTATGCGAGCCGCGCGGGAGGGGGAACGGATATTCTATTCCACGACGATGCAGAAGTAATAGGAGACGGCGCCCCGCTCAAAGCGGGCGAAAACATTGTAGATGTAAACGCCGCTCTCGAACGGGACCGCGGCGTCCTGCGTCTTCTTGAACGTATACGTGTAGCTGTCCGTGCGCGTCAGCTTCGTCTCGAGCGCCGGCTGCGAAAAGGAGATGTCGAGCGTCTCGCCGCCGAGCATCGTCACGGGCGTCAGCGAAAGATCCGGCACCGGCGTCTCCTCGCGGATGACGTCGCCGCCGACGTAAAAGCTCCAGCTGTAGGCGTCCGTCAGCGTCGCGACCGGCTTCGAGTCGGCCGTGACGGTGATCTGCGGGACGGCGTAGTCGGGGTTCGCGCGGTCGATGGCGTCCTTCAGATAGAACGCCGCCGCGCCGGCGACCGCGAACAGCGCGAGCGCCGCGGCGCATTTTGCCGCGATATGCAGTCCGCCCGTTCTCATGAGACCGCCTCCGTCGGCGTCAGGGATTTCCTGGCGTCCGCATCCTTCTCGTCCTTTTTGTCCTCCTCGCTCTCCTCTTCCGACCGGCTCGCTTCCTTCTGTTCGCCGGGCAGCGCCGTATCCGCGGTGCCGGCGCCGCAGGCCGGCGACTCGGGCAGCGCGTCGTTCGCGACGCCGTAATCGCACGGGCCGTCCGCGCTCCCGGCGGTCATGTTGTACTGCACGGCCTCCGCCGCGCCCTTCGGGGCGAGCAGCGGCACGAGCGCCGCCGAAGCGCCGCACAGCACGACGAAGCAGGCGGCGAGCGCCGCGATGCGGCGGGTTCTGCGCCGGCGGACGCGGCGCGCAAGGGACGGCAGGGCCTGCGAGACGGCCGACGGCTCGAGCGCCGGCGGCACATCGACGTCCGTCAGCAGTCCGGCGATGCGCTTCTCAAATTCGTTATCCGCCATATGCGCTGTCCCCCCTTCCCTTTCCTTCGAGCTGTTTGCGCAGCTTCGCGAGCGCCCGCATCTGCTTGGAGCGCACGGTGTTCGCGTTAAGACCCGTGATCGCGGCGATCTCGCCCGACGCGTACCCGCACACCGTCGCGAGCACGACGATCGTGCGCTCCTCCTTCGTCAGCGTGAAGAGCGCTGCGCCGAGATCCGCCCGCTCGGCCGTGAACGCGGCGCGCGGGTCGTCGGCCTCGAGATCCTCGCTGAGCTCCGCGGCCGCCGTGTACCGCAGCGTGCCGCGCCGCCGCCGCGCCTTGTTGTAGAGGATGCGGAAGATCCATCCCTCGAAGGCGTCGTCCTCCCGCAGTTTCGAAATGCCGGCGAACGCGTCGGCGACGGTATCCATGACGACGTCTTCCGCGTCGTGGCGGTTGCCGAGCATATAGTAAGCCGCCTTGTACAGCGACTTGTAGCAGTTCTCATAGAGGGCCGCGAAGGCGGCCGCATCTCCCTGCTTCGCCGCCGCCGCAAGGCGCGACGTCGTCTCCTTGTCCAAGCGTTCAACCTTGGCCTCTCAAAAGAATAAGAGGCTTTTCCCCTTCGATTTGTTGCAATCATTATATGCGATGCCGTTTTTTTTAACAAGGGGCGTGTCGCGGCCGCTTCCCGCCGCATACCATGGAGCGAAAGGGGGGACGCCATGCTCACTTTGTGCTGTGATGCCGCCGCGCTGCGGCACAACGCGCGGTACATCCGGGCCGCCGCCGGCGGGCGGCTCATCGCCGTCGTCAAGCACGACGCCTACGGCGCGGGCCTCGCCGCCGCGGTGCGCGCGCTTGAAAACGAGGTGTACGCCTTCGCCGCGGCCGAGCCGGAGGAGGCGCTGCGCGCGCGGGCGCTGTCGCCGGGCAGCCGCGTGATGACGCTTGCGCCCGTGTGCCGCAGCGAGCTTTCGCCCTGCTTGTCCGACATCATCCTGAGCGTCGGCAGCGTCGATATTATTCCCGCGCTCGCCGGCATATATATTAACATGTCCGGCGCCGCGGCGCTGCGCGTCGACATCGGCGGCAGCGGCATCGGCCTGCCGCCCGGCGATTTCCCGAAGGCGCTCGCCGCGCTCGAGAACGCCCCGAACATCCGGCTCGCCGCGGTCTTCGCCCACTGCCCGTCGCTGTATACGGCCGACGGCGGCGAAACGGCGCGGCGCTTCGCGCCGATCGCCGCCGCCGCGAAGCGCTTCGACGCGCGCTGCGTGTGCCACCTCGCGACGTCCGCCTCGTGGCGCGCGCCCGGGCTGCGCTTCGACGCCGTGCGCGTGGGCACCAACCTCTACGGCCTGCCGTCGGGCGAGGCGCAGGACATCGCGCCGCTGCGGCCGGTGCTGTCGCTGTCCGCGCCGGTGCGGGCGGTCTTCGACGTGCGCGCGCCGCTGTGCGCCTACGACGGCTGCGTCGCGCTGCCGGGCGTCACGCGCGCCGGGCTCGTCGGGGCCGGCTACGGACATCTGCCGGCGCTGCTGCACGCCAAGGGCGCGCGGGTGCTCGTGCGCGGGCAGTTCGCACGGGTGCTCGGCAGCGCCTGCATGAGCCATCTGCTCGTCGACCTCACGGATATCCCGCAGGCCGCGCCGGGGGACGAGGCGATCCTTGTCGGCGGCAGCGGAAACGCGCAGATCACGGCGCGCGAGTTCGCGCGCTGCTGCGGCATTCCCGTCTGCCGCTGCGAGGGCTCGCTGTTCGCCGGCAGCTGTACACGGCGCGTGTGCGCGCAGGAGGAGGGACCGGTATGAAACCGTATGTCAAAAACAACCGCACGGGCGAGGTAGAGCGCGCCGCCGCGCGGCGCCTGACGGACAACGACTTGCCCGCGGTGCTCAGTCTGCAGCGGGAGGTCACCGACGCGCTGACGGACGCGAGCGTCTACGTCCCGAGCCCGGCGGAGGAATTCCGCCGCATCCTCGCGCGCGGCGAGCTCCACGGTCTGTTCGCGGGCGGGCGGCTCATCGCCGCCGCCTGCTTCTATTTCCCCGGCGACGCGCCCGAAAACCACGGCCGCGACCTCGGGCTGCGGGACGAGGAGCTGCTGCGGTGCGCCGTCCTCGACAGCTGCTTCGTCGCGCCCGATTACCGCGGAAACGGCCTTGCGCGCGAGCTCGCGGAGGTCTGCGTCCACCGCGCGATGTGCGCGTGCGGCGCGGAAAATGTCGTCGCGACCGTCTCGCCGAAGAACACGGCCAGCCTGCTGTCGCTCATGGCGGTCAACGGCATGCGCATCGCCGCGCTGCGGCAGAAATACGGCTGCCGGCTGCGGTACATCCTGCGCTGCGAGCGCAGCTGCAAGCGGCTGTACACCGTCTACGAGCGCTATGCGCTCGGCGACGTCTACGGCATCTCCCGCGCGCTCGCCGACGGGTACGAGGGCATCTCCCTCTTCCGCAGCGGGCCGGATGTCTGGCTCTGGTTGTCAAAATAGTGGAAAATTCACTAAATTATGACCGCTTTTTTCACAAGATTTACCCAAACACACAATTGAATTTTTTGTTGCGGAGTGGTAATATATGTAAGTGGTAAGCTATCGAAAAAACGCGGAAACCGTCAGCGCGGACAGAATAAAGCCCGTCAGGTCGCCCGCGCAGGCACAGCCGAGCGTGTGGCGCGTGTCGCGCACATGCGTCGCGCCGTAATAGACCGCGACGGTGTAAAAGGTCGTCTCCGTGGAGCCCTGCATGACGGACGCCACGCGCCCGATGCGGGTGTCGGGGCCGAAAGCGCTGAGGATATCCCTGAAGACGGACAGCGCGCCGGTGCCCGAGATGGGCCGCATGAGCATGAGCGGCACGACCTCCTTCGGGATGCGGGCGAGCGAGACGAGGGGCTCGAGGAACAGCGACATCAGTTCGAGACCGCCGCTCGCCCTGAACATGCCGACGCACAGCGTGATGGCGATCATCGTCGGCGTGATGCGGAAGGCCACCCCGAGGCCGTCGCGCGCTCCCTCGAGAAAGGCCTCGAAGATGTTGACGCCCCGCGCCATGCCGTAGACGGCGACGGCCGTGACGGCGAAGGGGATGAGCGCGTCGGTGAGTTTCATCGGCGGGCCGCCCTTCCGCGGTTGAGCAGCAGCGCCGAGCCGACCGCGACAAGGACGGAGACCGCGGAGCTGATCCACACGCAGGGGATGATGTCCATGGGGTGCGCGCAGCCCGCGAGCCGCCGCAGCGTGGCGACCGTCGTGGGCAGGATCTGGAACGACGCGGTGTTGAGCGCGACGAAGGCGACCATGTCGTTGCTCGCCGTGCGCGAGCCGCCGTTGAGCCGGTCCATCTCGGTCATCGCGTCGAGCGCCATCGGCGTCGCCGCGGCGCCGAGGCCGAGCAGATTCGCCGTCATGTTGAGCGTGACGGACGCCATCGCCCGGGGACTTTTTTCCCGCAGACCGGGAAACAGCCGATCCGTCAGCGGCGCCATCGCGGCGCTGATCCTGTCGCAAAGCCCCGACCGCTCGCCGATGCGCAGCACGCCGCTCCACAGCGCGAGCGTGCCGCACAGCTCGATGCACAGTTTTACCGCCCCGACGCCGCTCTCCAGCACGGCGGCCGACAGCGCCTGCATGCGGCCGAGAAACAGCGAAAACAAAAACGCGAGCGCGATGAGCGCGCCCATCACGATGCTCATCATGGACAAAGCCTCCGTTCATCCGTCGGATATGTTCACAACCATTCTATGTGACAAGGAGAATTAAAATGAAAAACAACGGAATTGTCCGGGAAATGGACAAACTCGGCCGGGTGGTCATCCCCGTCGAATTCCGGCGCATGCTCGACATCGCCGTGGGGGACGATCTTGAGATCACCTCGAAGGGCGACCAGATCATCCTCACCAAGCGCCAGGCCTCCTGCATCTTCTGCGGGAGCTCGAAGGACATCGTCGATTTCGAGGGAAAATCGCTGTGCCGCGCCTGCATCGAAAAGCTGGGCGCCGCAAAATAAGAAAAACAAACAGCCCGCCGGCCTGCGCCGGCGGTTTTTTTGCGATTTTGTGCTTTAATAGATTAAACCGTTGAAATGCGTCCGGAAATCTGGTAGAATGACAACATATTTATCGTTTGAAGGAGGAATTCTGCATGTTCGATCCCAACAGCGGCTTCATGTATGCCGTCGTCGCCGCCGTGATCGTCTTTGTCATCGCCGAATCGGTCTATTTCCTTGTCCGGGCGGTCCGGCGGGGAAAGGAGCTCGGCGTCACGAAGGAGGTCATGAAGAGCACGGCCGTCTCGTCGGCCATCTTCACCGTCGCGCCCGCCATCGCCATTCTCATCGGCGTCATCACGCTGTCAAAATCGCTGGGCCTTCCCCTGCCGTGGCTGCGGCTGACGGTCATCGGCGCGCTGACCTACGAGGTGACGGCGGCGGAGACCGCGGCGTCCGCCATCGGCGAATCGCTCAGCCATCTCATCACCGACGCGCGCGCGTTCAGCACCATCGCGTGGGTCATGACCATCGGCATCATCATCGGCCTGTTCCTGCTCGTCTTCTTTGCGGAAAAGCTGGAGAACGGCCTGCTCAGGATCAAGACGAAGGACGAGAAGTGGGGCAACATCTTTCTCGCGAGCCTGTTTCTCGGCATGATCTCGGCCTTCCTCGGCTCGGTGTTCTCGAAGATCCGCACCGGCCTTTCGGGATGGATCCCCGTCTTTGTCATGCTGTCGTCCGCGATCATCATGCTCGTGTGCGGCGCTGTCCAGAAAAAGACCGGCGCGCGTTGGCTGAGCGACTACGCGCTGCCCATCAGCCTGCTGGGCGCGATGGCGCTCGCCATCCCCATCACCAGCCTCGTGTCGGCGCTCGCCTGAGGAGGAAAGAACAATGGAAAACAAGACATATCGCCAAAGAATCCACGTCGCCGGGCGCATCTGGACGGTCTTCGCCATCCTGCTGCTGCTGGGCGTGCCGACCGCGGTGTGCATCCGCTACGACAGCTGGCCGGCTTTTAAGAGCGTGCTCATGGGACTGCTGGGCATCATCCCCATCTTCTGGACCATCGGCATCATCGAATTCGTGACCTACGTGCCCATGCTCGGGACGGCCGGCTCCTATCTCGGCTTCGTCACCGGCAATCTCGCGAACCTCAAGGTGCCCTGCGCGCTCAACGCCATGGAAGCGGCCGACGTCGAGCCGGGCAGCGAAAAGGGGGAGGTCATCTCTACCATCGCCATCGCCGTGTCGGCCATCGTCACGACGGCCATCATCGCCGTCGGCGTGCTGCTGCTGAGCAGCATCCAGAGCGTCATCGACTCGCCCGTGCTGCAGCCGGCGTTCGACAACATCCTGCCGGCGCTGTTCGGCGGCCTCGCCGTCGTCTACGTCTCGCGCAACTGGAAGATCGCCGTCGCGCCGCTCGTGTTCATGCTCGCGCTGTTCATCGCGCTGCCCGTCATCGCCGAGAAGGGGCTCACGGGCGTCATGGTGCCCGTCGGCGCGGCCGTCGCCATCATCGCCGCGCGCATCCTCTACAAAAAAGGCCTGCTGTGAGCGCACGCGCGCCCGCGCCGGCACGAAAAGAAACGCCCGCCTGCATACCGCAGGCGGGCGTTTCCGTATCCGCATCGCGCAGGCCGGCTCCCCGCGCCCGGGACATGCCGGCCGGCGGAGCCTATTCCTTCATCTTCCGGCGGAACACCAGGATGGCGACGAGCATCACCGCCGCCGCCCATGCGCACACGTACAGCAGCGGCGTGCCCGCCCCCGCGAAATCCCCCGCGTAGGCCGCGCGCCCCGCGTCGACCGCGTGCAGGAACGGAAAGAACAGCGCGATCCTCTCAAAGACCCCGCCGACGAGCCGGACGTCGAACCACGTCCCCGACAGCCACGCCGTCAGATTGGTCAGCAGCGCGCCGCAGATGCCGCCGACCTGCCGGTCGGTCAGCACGCTGCCGCACAGCAGGCCGATGCCGATGAACAGGATCTGCGCCGGCAGCAGCGAGAGCAGCGAAAACAGGATGCCCCACGTGACCTTCAGGCCGAGCAGCACCGCCGTGAGAAAGGTGACGGCGCTCTGCGCCGCGGCGATGGGCAGCAGCGGCAGCGTATAGCCGAAGATGAAATCGGCCGCCGTCATGGGCGACGCGAGCAGGCGCAGCATGAAGGACGAGCAGCGGTCCTTGGAGATGAGCGTCGCGGAAAACAGCGCGACAAACGACAGGCCGAACATCGCGATGCCCGGCGTGAGCTGGTCGAGCTCGAACATCGACACCGGGATATTGGCCTGGATGGCCGTGAGCAGCAGCAGCAGCACGATCGGGAACCCCAGCCCGAAGCCGAGATTCAGCGGGTCGCGCAGCAGCTCCTTCGCGTTGCGCGACGCAAAAGCTCTCATTTTCATTCGATGTCGCCTCCGTCCGTCAGCGCGAGGAACGCGTCCTCGAGCGTGGTCTTCCCGGCCTGCGCCTCGATCTCCCCCGCCGTGCCGAGCGCCGCGACGCGCCCGCCGTTCATGATCGCGATGCGGTCCGCGAGCGCCTCGGCCTCCTCGAGATAGTGCGTCGTGAGTACGATGGTGATCTTCCCCTTGAGCTGCTCGATATGCCGCCACAGCTCGCGGCGCGCGCGCACGTCGAGCCCGAGCGTGGGCTCGTCGAGAAAGATGATGCTGGGGTCGGAAACGAGCGCCATCGCGATGCTCAGCCGGCGCTGGTAGCCGCCCGAGAGCGTCTTCGCCCTGTCGTTCGCCCGGTCCTCCATCGCGAAATCCGCGAGCATGCGCCCGGCCTTTTCGCGCGCGGCCCCTCTGCCAAAGCCGTACAGCGCCGCCGCGAGCTCGAGATTCTCCCGCAGCGTCAGATTGGGCGCCACCGCCGATTCCTGCGGCGACACGTTGACCTTCTGCTTGACGGCGCCCGTGTTGTCCGTGACGCTGTCGCCCAGCACCAGCGCGTCGCCCGACGTCGGCGCGAGCAGCCCGCACAGCATTTTGATCGTCGTCGTCTTGCCGGCGCCGTTCGCCCCGAGCAGCGCAAAAAACTCGCCCTGCCCGACGCAGAAGCTGAGGTCGTCGACCGCCGTGCGGTCCTTGTAACGTTTGGTGAGATGGCGGATGTCGATCGCGTTCATTGGTCCCCCTCCTCCGGCGTCTCCTCGCCGAGCGACGCAAAATATTCCGGCTCCTTCTCGATCGCCTTGAAGAAGATGTCCTTGAACCGCTCGAGCGGGATGAGCGCGAGGCCGCTCGCCTCGTCGCCGAGGACCATCAGCGAATCCCCCGGCTGCACTTTGAAAATCTCCCGCGCCTTTTTGGGGATGACGATCTGTCCCCTTTCTCCGACCTTCACGAGGCCGAACATGTACTTTCCCTTCGGTGCTCCCATATTGCCTCCAAAAAAGTATGATTTGTATGATCTTTCATACTTTTACTCCGAAAGTATACCGCTGCGCCGCATCCTTGTCAACAGGCGCGCAAAAAAGCGCCGCGGGACCCCGCGCAGGGGCCCGCGGCGCTGCGGATCAACCGTTATAGCAGCGGATGCACGACTCGACGATATCCCAGAAGCGCGGCACGTCGATGTCGACGGCGACGGCGGCATTCTCCGGCTTTCCGGACAGATGGAAAAAGTCGCAGTTCGTCCGGCCGTGCGACGGGCCGCCGCTGATGTCGATGTCGGTGTACATGGCCTGCGTGCGGATGCAGCCGGGATCGATGAGATAGGCGATGCAGGTGGGATCGTGCAGCGGCGCCCCCTCCCAGCCGAACGTCCGCTGCTGCGCTGCGGTGAAGTACGTCATCAGGTCGACGAACAGCTCGGCCGCGCGGTTTCGGTTTTCCCCCATGCGCCGCGTGACCGACGGCAGACACAGCGCCTTGCGGGTGATGTCGAGCCCCATCATCGTGACGGGCCGCCCGCAGGTGAACACCATGTGCGCGGCTTCGGCGTCGGCGTAGATGTTGAACTCCGCGGCCGGCGTGAAGTTGCCGAGCTGGTAGCAGCCGCCCATCAGCACGATCTCCTCGATCTTCGGCAGGATGTCCGGCGCGAGGCGGATGGCCATCGCGATGTTCGACAGCGGCCCCGTCGGGACCAGCGTGACCCGGCCGCGCTCCGCGCGCAGCGTGTCGATGATAAAGTTCACGGCGTGCCGCGGATCCGCCTTCTTCGTCTGCGGCCCGAAGGTGTGCCCGTCGAGGCCCGAGCCGTCCCGGCTGCCGACCATGATCGACTCGCCGATGGGCGACGGCCGCACGATGGCCCGCTCGAGGCCGGCGCACACCGGCACGTCGATGTCGAGCCACTGGCAGATGTTCAGCGCATTGTTCGTCGTGACGTCCAGCGGCTGATTGCCCCGGACGGTCGTCACGCCCAGCAGCTCGAGCTTCGGGTGCCGCGCGCCCATAAGAATCGCGATGGCGTCGTCGTGCCCCGGATCGCAGTCGATGATGATTTTTCTCCTGCTCATACCAATCCTCCGTCTCCTTTTTCCGTTCCTGCGCGCCGAAAGGCCTGTTGCCCCTCAGCTTAAACGTTTAACTTATTGCAGGATACCACGTCTGTTTTTCATTGTCAATATTTACGAAGCCATTGATTTTTGGTATGATAGAAGCAGAAAAGTCGCCCGACGGAAACAGGGCGGGCGGAAAGGGGCGATGGAATGCGTCCGACAATCCGGGATATCGCCGCGCGGGCGGGGACCTCCGCCGCGACGGTCTCGATGGTCCTCAGCGGAAAATCCGAGCGGATCTCGCAGCAGACGCGGGACCGCATACTGGCCATCGCCCGCGAGCTCAACTACCGTCCCAACCAGACGGCGGTCAACCTGAAGATGAACCGGAGCCGCACGCTCGGCCTCATCGTGTCCGACATACGCAACGACTATTATGCGAGCGTCGCGCGCGGACTCGAGGACCGGTGCCGGAAGAGCGGCATGAGCATGCTGCTGTGCAACTCCGCCGATTCCTACACGCGCGAGACGGAATACATCGAGGTGCTCGACAGCAAGGGGATCGACGGCGTCGTTCTCGGCATGTCCTCGACGGGCAGCATCGAAAAGGCGAAGCGCTCCGTGGAGCTTCTGCAGCAGAAGGGCATCCCCTTCGTCCTGCTCGACCGCACCATCACCGGGCCGTCGTGCAACTCCGTCTCGACGGACGACACCGAGGGCGGCCGCCTTGCGGCGGAGCATCTTCTGTCCCTCGGGCACACCCACATCGCCGTCATCACCGGCCCCGACTATCTCGCCGGTTCCCGCCTGCGCCTGTCGGCCTTCAGCGCCCGCATGCGGGAGGCGGGGCTCCGGCCGGAGGCGGGACTTACCGTGCACAGCGACTACAGCTACGCCGGCGGCGCGAAGGCCTGCGCGGAGCTCCTTGCGCGCGGCGGCTTTTCCGCCGTCTTCGCTTTCAACGACATGATGGCCCTCGGCGCGTGCAGCGTGCTGCGCGAGCGGGGCCTGCGCGTGCCGCAGGATGTTTCGGTCATGGGATTCGACGACATCTTCCTGTCCCGCATCGTGGACGTTCCGCTGACGACGATCCGTCAGCCCATGTATGAGATCGGCGACAAGGCCGGGGAGATCCTGTGCGGGCTCATCGAAGGAAGGGCGGCCTCGCCCATCCTCTTCGAATATCCCCC
>JAYFNU010000032.1:0-8110 GCA_034933305.1 Oscillospiraceae bacterium
GGCGCTTTGCCGAAGGCTCCGGCCGGAGCCGGCGCGTATTCCGGCGCGGCCGGACGGCCGCGCCGGGCGGGTTCAGCTGAGTCCCGGCGCGTCCGGGATCGCAAAGTTGTCGAACCGCCAGCCGCTGTCGGTGTTTTTCAGCGTGACGGTGAACGTCTGGTAATAATCCTTTGCCGGGTCGCGGTCTTCGCCGGACATGGCGTCGTCGTTGAAGCGCCCGACAATGTCGAAGACGAGCGCGTCGTCCGTCTCGCTCTTTTTCTCGTAGGTGCAGTCGATGTAGGTGATGTCGCTGCCGACGCCGCCGTTGAGGAAATAGGCGCCGCCGTTCGTTCCCTCGATATACCGGCCGGTGGATTCGAGATATTTGACGTAATCCTCCGTGAAGACCATGCCGAGCAGCGCGCGCAGCTGCGCGTAGTTTTCAAACGCCGCGTCGCGCAGGTATCCCCAGCCGTTCGGCGCTTCGTAGGAATCGTTCTCGTCGGGCTTCCACGCGTCCGAATAGCAGTAGGCCACATAGATGCGGAAGGCGGCCGTGTACAGGTCTTTCTGGTCGTCGCTCAGAAAATCGGGCATCGAGATGCCGGAAGCGTAATCATAGCTCGACGCGGGCATCGCGGCGAGCGCCTCGGCGCCGCCGGTGCGCGCGGTGCCGGTGCCGCCGGCCGCGCCGCCGGCTTTCGCGCCGCAGGCCGCAAAGCTGAGCGCCAGCGCGGCGACGAGCAGCGCGGCGACAAGGGAAGAAAAATATTTTTTCATGATTTGAGACTCCTTTAAATGCATGATGATGTGCCGGCGGCGGACCGCGGCGACCGGCAGGCACGGATGACAGGATGACCGCGCGCGGCCCCGTCAATGTCCGCGCGGACGCGGGAACCGCGCCCGCACAAAAGAAGCAGGCCGCGGGAGCGGCCTGCTTTTCAGTTGTCTTTGATCTTGCCCCCGCTCTTTTCGTACTCCTCGCGCAGGCGGAAATAGCACTCGGGGCACAGCGACTGGTAGACGACGTCCTGCATGTTTTCGATGCAGACCTGCGAGCCCTCAAAGACGAATTTCCCGTTGATCATGCGGCCGTTGAGCACGGCCTTTTTGCCGCACGCGCAGATCGTCTTGAGCTCCTCGATGGAGTGCGCGAGCTCGAGCAGGCGGATGCTGCCGGGGAAGCCGTTCATGCGGAAATCCGTGCGCAGGCCGTAACAGATGACCGGCACTCTGAGCTTCACCGCCGCGCGGAAAAGCTGATCGACCTGCTCGGGGGTGAAGAACTGCGCTTCATCCGCGAGCACGCAGTGCAGCGGCGCGCGCTGCATGTCCTTTTCGATGACCGCGTAGAGATCGTCGCCCGGGTGCGCGAGGATGTCGACGCGCCGCGTGGCGCCGATGCGCGACACGAGCAGATCGTCCCCCTTGGTGTCGACCGAGGGCTTGATGAGCAGCACGCGCATGCCCCGCTCCTCATAGTTGAAGGCGACCTGGATGAGCGCCGTCGTCTTGCCCGAATTCATTGCGCCGTAACGAAAATACAGCTTCGCCATTATTGCTGGCCTCCGTTGGTATTGATATTGTAGCAAAGCGTCATCAGGCTGTCGCCGAGATGCACGTTTTCCACGCAGATGCTGTCGTCGAGCCGCAGGTCGACGTGGGTGAAATTCCAGAAGCCCTCGATGCCGAGCGACACGAGCTTCTGCGCCATGGGCTGGGCGTGCTCGCCGGGGATGCACAGGATGGCGACGCGCGGGTGGTGCTCGGCGCAGAACTCGTCGAGCATCGCGGTGCTCATGACCTTGAGCTCCGGGTTGATGTCCATGACGTTTTTCGGCGATTTGTCGAACAGGCCGATGAGGCGGATGCCCTTCGCGTCGTAGAGGAAGGAGGACAGCGCGCGCCCGAGGTTGCCCACGCCGATGAGGATCGTCGGCAGGCAGTTGTCGAGGCACAGGATGCGCTCGATCTCCGCCGCGAGCTGGTCGACGTTGTAGCCGTAGCCCTGCTGTCCGAAGCCGCCGAAGCAGTTGAGATCCTGCCGGATCTGCGAGGCGGTCAGATTCATCTGCTTCGCAAGTTCTTTGGAGGAAATGCGGACGATGCCGCTCTTTTTCAGATCGCAGAGGAAGCGATAATACCGGGGCAGCCGCCGGACGACCGGCAGAGAAACGGTATCGCTGCTCTTCATCGCGCTGTCACCTCACAATTTTGATATCGTTTCCATCACATAATCGCCGAATTCGGCGCAGGTGCAGCCGGTGTCCCGGCCTGTGATGACGCACTTTTTCTCTTCAAACATGCAGAAGTCGAGCGCCCGCTCGAGCTTCGCGGCGCCGTCCCGGCGGCCGATATGATCGAGCAGCATGACGGCCGCGCGCAGCATCGAGCAGGGATCGGCGTATTTGTCGCGGCCCTCCTCGACCATGCGCGGCGCGGAGCCGTGGATGGCCTCGAACATGGCGTAATGCTTGCCGAGATTGGCGCTGCCGGCTGTGCCGACGCCGCCCTGGATCTGCGCGGCCTCGTCGGTGATGATGTCCCCGTACAGGTTCGGCAGCACGACGACCTCGAACAGGCTGCGGCGCTGCTCGTCGATGAGCTTCGCCGTGAGAATGTCGGCGTACCAGCTGTCGGTCGTGATGCCGGGATATTCGGCGCCGATCTCCGAGCACAGGCGCAGAAATTTTCCGTCGGTTTCCTTAATTACGTTCGCCTTCGTGATGATGCTCACGCGCTTTTTGCTGTTCGCCTTCGCGAATTCGTAGGCGAGGCGCGCGATGCGCTTCGTTCCCTCGTCGGTCGTGATGGTGAAGTCGACCGACAGCCCCGGCAGCTCGACGCCCTTGTCGCCGACGGCGTAGCCGCCCTCCGTGTTCTCGCGGAAGAAGGTCCAGTCGATGCCGAGCGCCGGGATCTTCACCGGGCGCACGTTCGCGAACAGATCGAGCTCGCGGCGCATCGCGACGTTGGCGCTGCCGATGTTGGGACCCTTGTAGCCGGCGTCGGGCGTCGTCGTCGGCCCCTTGAGGATGACGTGGCACTTCTTAAGCTCGGCGAGCACGTCGTCGGGGATGGCCTGTCCGTGCGCGATGCGGTTTTCGAGCGTCAGCCCGTCGATGGTGCGGAATTCGACGCGGCCCGCCTTTACGTCGTCCGCGAGCACGAACCGGAGCACGCGCGCCGCTTCCTTCGTGATGACCGGGCCGATGCCGTCGCCGCCGCACACGCCGATGACGAGCGGGTCGAGCTTTGCATAATCGGTGAAATCGCCGTCCGTCTTCATGCGCTCGCAGCGGGCGAGCTGCAGGTCGAGCAGCGAGGAGAATCGTTCAAGCGCCTGTTGTTTGTCGAGCATCATTTATTTTTCCGCCTTTTGTCTTGTGAGATTGATGAGGCCGCCCGCGAGCAGTATCTCGCGCTGGCGCGCGGTGAGCCCGAGCGCGGCGGTGAAACGGAAGCCCTTGGTCAGATCGGCGACGGTCACCTCGTCCGCACCCGCCACCGCCGCGCGGATGTCCGCGAGCGAGAGCGTGTCGCCGAGCGCGATGCGGTCAAAGTCCGCTTCGTCCCTGAAGACGAGCGGCAGGATGCCGGCGTTGACGAGATTGTCGCGGTGGATGCGCGCGAAGCTCTTCGCGAGGATCGCGCGGGTGCCGAGATACAGCGGCACGAGCGCCGCGTGTTCGCGCGAGCTGCCCTGGCCGTAATTCGCGCCGGCGACGATGATGCCGCTGCCCGCGGCCTTTGCGCGCGCGGGAAAGCTCTCGTCGCAGCGCGTGAAGCAGTACTGCGACATGGCGGGGATGTTGCTGCGCAGCGGCAGCAGCTTTGCGCCCGCGGGCATGATGTGGTCGGTCGTGATGTTGTCGCCGACTTTGAGCGTGACGGGCGCCGCGACGGTGTCCTCGAGCGGCTGCGCGAGCGGGAAGGGCTTGATGTTGGGCCCGCGGCGGACCTCGACGCCGTCGGCGTCGGCCGCGTCGGCGGGCAGGAGGACCATGTTGTCGCTGACCTTGAAGGCGGCGGGCATGGTCACGGAGAGCCCGGCGCACGCCGGGCGCGGGTCGGTCAGCACGCCCGCCACGGCGCTGACCGCCGCGGTCTCGGGGCTGACGAGATAGAGCTGCGCGTCCTTCGTGCCGCTGCGGCCTTCGAAGTTGCGGTTGAACGTGCGCAGGCTGACGCCGCCGCTCGCGGGGGCCTGGCCCATGCCGATGCAGGGACCGCACGCGCATTCGAGCACGCGCGCGCCGCTCGCGAGGATATCGGTGAGCGCGCCGCAGTCGGACAGCATCTCGAGGACCTGCCGCGAGCCGGGCGCGATGACGAGGCTGACGTTGTCGGCGACGGTCTTTCCCCGCAGCAGCTGCGCGACCTTAAGCATGTCGTACAGCGAGGAGTTGGTGCACGAGCCGATGCAGACCTGGTCGATGCGCATGCCCGCGAGCGCCGTCACCGGCTTCACGTTGTCCGGCATGTGCGGACAGGCGACGAGCGGCGCGAGCGCCGTCAGGTCGAGGTCGAAGCCCTCGTCGTAGACGGCGTCGGCGTCGGGCAGCAGCTCGGCGTAATCGCCGCCGCGGCCCTGCGCCTCGAGACAGGCCTTCGTGACCGCGTCGCTCGGGAAGACGGACGTCGTCGCGCCGAGCTCCGCGCCCATGTTGGTGATCGTCGCGCGCTCGGGGACGGACAGCGAGGCGACGCCGTCGCCGGTATATTCCATGACCTTGCCGACGCCGCCCTTGACGGACAGCCGGCGCAGCACCTCGAGGATGATGTCCTTCGCCGAGACGCCGCGCTGCAGCGACCCGTGCAGCCGGACGTTGACGACCTTCGGGTTCGCGATATAGTAAACGCCGCCGCCCATCGCGACCGCGACGTCGAGGCCGCCCGCGCCGAACGCGAGCATGCCGATGCCGCCGCCGGTGGGGGTGTGGCTGTCGGAGCCGATGAGCGTCTTGCCCGGCACGCCGAAGCGCTCGAGGTGCACCTGATGGCAGATGCCGTTGCCCGGGCGCGAATAGCGGATGCCGTGCTTTTTCGCGACCGACTGGATGTAGGCGTGGTCGTCGGCGTTCTCAAAGCCGGACTGGAGCGTGTTGTGGTCGACATAGGCGACCGACAGCTCCGTTTTGACGCGCGCGATGCCCATCGCCTCGAATTGCAGATAGGCCATGGTGCCGGTGGCGTCCTGCGTGAGCGTCTGGTCGATGCGGATGCCGAGTTCGGGCGAGGAAGCGATGTCCCCCTGCACGAGATGATTTTCCAGAATCTTTCTTGTGATGGAACGTCCCAAAGCGGTCCCTTCCTTTCAGGGTCGTTATAAATTCAATTAATAATTTATACTTTCGGAACAACATTGTCAATTCTATAACGCACTTTTGCGCGCCGTTTTTCTAAAAAACAGAAAAAATTCACAATTGCCGGCGGCCGGGCGGCGGGGTGATTATTCGCCGCGGGGAGGGGGAAGACTATGCCGTACGGAGGTGTCCACATGAGCGAAAAGGAAAAGCGGGCGGACCGCGCAAAGCGGGAATCCGCCCGGAAGGAAAGCGGCAAAAAAGCGGAAGACAAAGAGGAGGACGGCAAAAAAGAGGACGGGGACGACGAGCTGCTCGACAAGGATCTCATGCTCGAGGCGGCGGCGGTCGCGAAGACGAAGGGGCGCTACCCGATCCACTGCCTGACCATCGCCGGGCAGGTGGAGGGCCACACGGAGCTGCCGCCGGGGACCAAGACGACGAAATACGAGCACGTCATCCCGCTGCTCGTCGCCATCGAGGAGGACCCGGAGATCGAGGGTCTGCTCGTCATTCTCAACACCGTGGGCGGCGACGTGGAGGCGGGGCTCGCCATCGCGGAGCTCATCGCGGGCATGCGCAAGCCGACGGTGTCGCTGGTGCTCGGCGGGGGCCATTCCATCGGCATCCCGCTCGCCGTGAGCGCCAAGCGCTCCTTCATCGCGCCCACGGCGACGATGACGGTCCATCCCGTGCGGCACAACGGCACGGTGCTCGGCGTGCCGCAGACCATGCGGCATTTCGACCGCATGCAGGAGCGCATCGCGGGCTTTGTCTGCGAGCACTCGCACATTTCCCGCGACCGCTTTTACGAGCTGCTGTTCCGCACGGGCGAGTTGGTGCTGGACGTCGGCACGGTGCTCGACGGCGAAGCGGCGGTCAGCGAGGGGCTCATCGACGAGGTCGGCACGCTCTCGGATGCGCTGCGCTGGCTCTACGCGCGCATCCGCCGACGCAAAAAACAGTTTTAAATCGTTTTTAACTATGGTATTATATATTAAGCTCGAACGCGGGGCAGCTCGCCCCCGCCGGCCGCGCGCAGGCGCGTTCCCGGCGGGAGCGGGCGCCGCCGCGGTCTGCTGCGTGAGGAGTATTTTATGACTGTTTTCGAGGGCATCCTTCAGGGCGTCATCCAGGGGCTGACCGAATTTCTGCCGGTGTCGAGCGACGGACATCTGTCGCTGTTCCAGCACTTCTTCGGCCTCTCGGGCGACAACGCGCTGTTTTTCACCGTCATGCTGCACGTCGGCACGCTCATCGCCGTCTTCATCGCGTTCTGGAAGGATATCTGGGCGATGATCGTCGAGTTTTTCAAAATGATCGGCGATCTTTTCACAAAGAAATTCAACTACAAGACATGCAATGAACCGCGCAAGATGGTCATCATGGTCATCCTGTCGCTCGTGCCGCTGCTGGGCTTTTATCTCATCAAGGACTGGTTCACCTACTTATCGGAGGACAGCGACATCATCGTCGAGGGCGTCTGCTTCCTGTTCACCGGCTCGCTGCTGTTCCTCGCGGACAAATGCGTCAAGGGCAACAAGACGGCCGTCGACATGACGCCGCGCGAGGCGCTGCGCATCGGGTTCTTCCAGGGCTTTGCGGCGCTGCCGGGCGTCTCCCGCAGCGGCTCGACCATCTCGGTCGGCCTGCTCAGCGGCTTCTCCCGCGAGTTCATGGTCAAGTTTTCCTTCATCATGGGCATCCCCGCCATCCTCGCGGCGAGCGGCGTCGAGCTGCTCGGCGCGCTCAAGGCGGGCGTCGACATCGACATGCTGCCGCTCGCGGCGGGCGTCGTGACGGCGGCCGTCGTGGGTCTCGCGGCCATCCGGCTCATCACCTGGCTCGTCAAGACCGACCGCTTCGGCATCTTCGCCTATTACACGCTCATCCTCGGCGTCGTCGTGCTCATCCTCGGCGCCGTCGAGGCGTTCACCGGCACGGGCATCGCCGATACGGTGCGCGCGCTGTTCCATTCGAGCGTCCGGTAGGGGCGCGCTTCGACAAGCAAAAGACAGGGGTAGAAAATGGCGACAAAGACGACAAAACGCGGACGTCCCTCCAAAGAGGAGACGGAACGCAGAAACCGGGAGCTGCAGCGGGAGCGCGAGCGCAGGGCGAAGACCCAGCGCGCCGCGATCACGCTGTTCGTGCTGGGGGTCATCCTCATCGCGCTGTGCTTTATTCCGGGCGCGGCGGTGTGGGAAGCCGTGCGCACGGCCGTGTTCGGCGTGCTCGGCGTCTGCGCTTATTTTGCGGGCCCGTTCGTGCTGTACATCGCGGTGCGCTGCGCGTACGACAAGCTGCCCGCGGGCGGGCGGCTCGCGCGCGTCGGACTGCTGCTGCTGTCCGTGGCGGGGGCGTTCTACGTCTTCGGCGAGGGCGGCGCGCCCGCGGCGTTCAAGGACGCCGTCGTCTATCTGTACAAGCTCGGCGCCGCGCGCAGGGGCGGCGGCGCCGTTTCCGTCTTCTTCGGCTGGGCGCTCGAGGCGGGCTGCGGCCTGCTGGCCGCGCGCATCGTCGTCGTGCTGCTCATCGGCGTTTCGCTCATGCTCATCACCGAAAAGTCGCTCTTCGACATCCTCGAGTGGGTCAAGGGGACGGCGAACGGCGTCAGCGAGCGCATGAAGCAGGCGGCCGAGGACGCCGCCGCGCGCGAGGAGCAGGCGAAGCAGGAAGCGCCGCAGGACGACGTCCCGTGGAAAGAAAAAGCCAAAAACGACATCGACATACCGCTCGACGCCGAAAAGGCGGCGAACATCGACGCTCCGCTCGGCCCTGCGCCGGCGCCCGCGGCGCCGCAGACGCCGCCGCAGGCGGCG
>JAYFNU010000033.1:0-10972 GCA_034933305.1 Oscillospiraceae bacterium
GCGCGGTCCTGTTGCTGCTGGAGAACGTCGTTTTCTTTTTGCTGTTTGTTTTAATTTTCATGGTTATCGGCACCTTTTACAGAGATTGCATTCTTTATTTGCAGCAGATATCCGCGGCGATCTTTTCGCTCGCGCGCTTGCCCTTGACGATCTCGATGAGCCGCAGCGCAAAATCGACGGCGCTGCCGGCCGCGCGCGCGGTGAGGAACGGCGCGTCGTACACGACGGCCTCGTCGGTGTAGCTGTCGCCGAGCTCCTTGACGAAGGACGGGTAGACGGTCGCTTTTTTCCCGGCGAGAAGTCCCGCGTGCGCGAGGATCGAGGGCGCCGCGCAGATGGCGGCCACCGTGATGTCCTTTTCGCTCGCGAGGCGGATGGCGCGCTTGACGGTCTCGCTGTTCTCGAGGTTCGTCGTGCCCGGCATGCCGCCGGGCAGCAGGATGGCCTCGATCTTGTCCTCCGGGAAGAAGGTCTCGTCGGAAATGTCGGTCATGAACGTGATGCCGTGCGAGCCGGTCGGGGTCATGCTGTTGACGCCCACCGTGCGCACCTTGACGCCCGCGCGCCGCAGCAGGTCGATGGGCACGACGGCCTCCGTTTCCTCAAAGCCTTCCGCTAAAAAAACATATACCATCTTTTGCGTCCTTTCGTTGTCTGCTTCAGTCGAGCATGAGATTCATGTAGGGATCCATATCGTTGATCGTCGAGCCGGCGTAGAGCGCCTTGGCCATGCCGTAGTGCTGCGTCTCCCCCTCGTACCGGAACAGGTTCTTGCGCACCGGGAGCTGGACGGTGACGGCGCGGGGATTGCGCTCGAGCACGATGCGCTTGAGCAGCAGCATCTCCGCTTTTTCCGACGTTCCGTTGCATTCCTTGATGAACATGCGCTTCGCCTTGTCCTCGCCGAAGATCGCATAGCTCTCGCCGAAAGCGCCGGCGTACTGCGCGACGCTCTCGCCGTAGGCCGTGCAGTCGCCGATGACGAATTCGAGCTGTTTTTCATCCCACATGATGTGCGGGATGTCGAACAGCGCCTGCTCGCGCAGCGAGAAGATCTTCGCGTAATCGGGCTTGTCGTACACCGGCTGGACGTCGCAGCGCTCGGCGTGCTCGAGCATGCCGGCCGCAAGGCGGACCATGCGGCAGTCGAAGTCGGCGGAATAGCCGCGGTTCGCGTAAAAATCGTAGAGATACCGCTCGCCCGGCACGAGCGCGCACAGCGCGTAGCCGTTCTCCCGGCAGACATGCTCGGCGTACTCGAGCAGCTTGACCATGTAGCCGTGCTGGCGGTGGGAGCGCTTGGTCGCCGCGCCGTAGATATAGGCCGTCTTGATGGTTTTTTCGCGGAAGCGGAAGCTCGTCGGGATGATGGTGAGCATGGAACAGATGTCGCCGTTCTCTTCGATGAGCAGGGTGTCGCTGATCTTCGCCACCTTGTCGTAGATGAAATCGACGTAGCTCAGCGGATCGGAAAATCCCTCGTCCCAGAGCAGCTTGATCTTGCTGATATCTTCCTGTGTCGCATTGCGGATCATTGGAGCACCACCACAAATTTTTCTGTGACGGCAGCCGGGTAATAGGAGAGCTTGGAGCGGCGAAGGCCCTCGTCGCCCATGTCGTCCTCCCGGTTGACGAACGGATACTGCGGGCAGAACCGCTCGCAGAAACGCTGGTTGATGACGGTATAGGCGCCGTCGACGTCGTAGCTCGCCTTTTCGATGTGGGTGCAGAAGGTGCCGGCGTTGATGGGCTCGCCCATCGAGAAAGCGACGACGCGCCCGTTGACGCGCAGGCACCCGCCCTTGAAGCCGAGCTCGAAGAAATGGTCGAACGCCTCGGCCGCGGCCCCCTGCTCCTGGTGCAGCGTGACGTTTCCCTCGAGGTTTTCGGCATACCACGCGTCGTTCATCGCGCGGACCTCCGCGATGTTGTCGCGCGTGATCTCCTCGAAGGCGTTGTCGGGGTACTCGGCGCTGAACTTCGAGATGTGGTTGCGTTTGCCGTGGTATTTTTTGCCGCGCAGACCGATGAGGTCCTCGCTGTTATAAACGTATTCGGCGTAATCGCGCGAGGTGTGGAAGGCGAAGCGCCCCGGCAGCAGCCGCTCGAGCTCGTCGCAGTCCTCCCGGCGCGCGGCGACCATGTGGAACGGCACGCCGAGCGCCGCGGCGTCGTCGACGAGCGCCGTCATCGCGCCGGCGAGATCGCCCTCCCCGACGGGAAAGAGATAGGAGCGCGTCTGCTCGTCGAACCGCACGAAGCGGAAGCCGCCGGCCTGCGCCGTCTTCGTCGCGTAGGTATTGCGCCAGATGTACAGGTTGCCGAACGTGTATTCGCAGCCCCGGTCGGGCGCCGCGTGCAGCGCCGCCGTCAGGCCGTCCCTGTCTTCCATGCCAAGTAAGTGAAACTCCATAGGGTTATCCCAAAACCTCCGTCGTGAGCCGCAGGACGTCCGCGGCGATATCGTCGATGGCGCGCAGCGCGCCGTCCGCGTCGCACCGGACCGTTTTCCAGCCCTGGTGCGCGGCGCAGTAGCGCGCGGCCTGTCTGCACTTTTCCTGATAGGCGAGATCCCGCTCGTGGATGTCCTTTTTCTCCTCGTCGCCGGCGTAGCGCTTGCGCATGAGCGCGCTGCCCGTTTCCGGCGAGAGATCGAGAAAAACGACCAGATCGGGCCGCGGGATCCCTAATTTATTGTATTCGAAATCGTACAACCAGTCAAGGAAGCCGTCCCACTGCCTGCGCGGCAGCTTGTTGGTCTGAAAGACGGCGTTCGACGTCGTGTACCGGTCGCACACGAAGACGTCGCCGTTGCGGTAGTCTTTTTCCCAGTGCGACTTGTAGCTCGCATAGCGGTCGACGCCGAAAAACACCGACGACGCATAGCCGTTGACGTCGTCCGGGTGCTCCCCGAACGCGCCGCCGAGGTACAGCCGCACGAGCGCCGACGACTCCTCGCCGTAGCAGGGGAAGGACAGCTTGTGTGCCCGCGCGCCGCGCGCGCACAGGTTTTCATACAGGCGCTGCGCCTGCGTCGCCTTGCCGCAGCCGTCGAGCCCTTCGAGAACGATGAGTTTTCCGCTCACGGTTTCGCTTCCTCTTTCAGCTTTTTATAATATGCGCGCACGCGTTCCGTCTCGCCGCAGCACATCTTTCCCTCGGGGCAGGGACCCGCGACGCACGCGGGGCCCGCGTTCACGAACAGGGACGGCGCCGCCGCGCTGACGATGCGCAGCATCTCGTCGGCGAGCGCGCGGATCTCCCACTGGGCGCGGCTGCAGCAGCGGTGCCGGAAGAAATTGAGCAGCTCGCGGGCGTTCATCGTCATGATGAGCTTCGTCTCGCAGGCGTTCGGGAGCACGAAGCGCGCGTCCTCGATGGCCTTCTTTTCGGCCTTCGAACGGGCCGTCTTTTCCTCGACGCCCTGCCGCGCGTATTCCTCCATGTATTTTGCCCGCAGCCGCTGCGTCAGCGCCTCATAGGCCGCGGCGTCGCGCCGCATCGTCTCCTCGTACAGCGCGCGCGCCTCGTCGTCCGCCTCGATGGCGGGCGGCGTGACATAGCGGAAATCGTCGAGCCGCACATAGCGCTGGCTCTGGACGCTGTAGGAGGCGAGGCGGTGCCGCGTGAGCTGCGCGAGCAGCGAGCGGGACACGCCCTCGACCGCGAAGGTGAAGCTCGCGTGCTCGATGGGGCTCTCGTGGCCCATCGAGGCGAGCAGCTCGACAAAATGCCGCGTCTTTTCGTCCGTCAGCCCGTCGAGCAGCGCGTCGGCGCCGGTGTCGGCATAGCAGAGCTTTGCCGCCGCGGCCACGATGCGCTCGGGGATGTCGGTGTGCGCGATGAGATAGACCCGCATGGCATTCGCCCTCCCGTCAGACTTTTTTCATCGGCGCGTAATTCGCCATCGTCTTTTTGCGGCCGTGCCGCTCAAAATCGACCTCGACGAGCGTGTCGCCGCCCAGCGGCGCCGCCGAGACGACGACGCCCCGGCCGAAGATCTTGTGTTCGACGACGTCCCCCGGCCGGAACGCGGCCGCGCCGCTCCCCGCGGCGCTCCTGGCGCCGCCGAGCGTGATGGCGGATCCGAGCGAGATGCCGCTCTTCGCCGGCGCGCGCCGCGCGCCGCCCGAAGCATCGTCGCCGAAGCTGTAGCTGCGCGGCGCCGCGGGCGCGGCCTGCCACGCGGGGCGCTGGGGCGACAGATCGTCCTTCAGCTCGCCGGAGAATTCCTCGAGAAAGCGCGACGGAAGATTGCGCCGCGTCGCGCCGAACAGCATGCGCATCGAGCAGCGGGACAGATACAGCTTTTTCTTCGCGCGCGTGATGCCGACATAGGCGAGGCGGCGCTCCTCCTCGAGATCCTCCTCGCTGCCGCGCGACTGCTCGCCCGGGAAGATGCCCTCCTCAAGGCCCGTGATATACACGCAGTCGAATTCGAGGCCCTTCGCGCTGTGCAGCGTCATGAGCGTGACGGCGTCGGCGTTTTCGTCGTAGTTGTCGGTGCTCGTGACGAGCGCGATCTCCTCGAGGAACTGCGCGAGATCGCCGTCGGGATTTTCCGTTTCAAAGTTTTTGATGCTGGAGACGAGCTCCTCGGCGTTCTCGAGGCGCGTCGCCCCCTCGTCGCCGAGCGCCTTGAGCATGGCGCGATAGCCCGTCGCGTCGAGCACGGTGCAGGCGAAATCGTGCAGCGTGTCGTTCTCATAGCTCTCGCGCAGCCTGTCGTAAACCGCGCAGAAGCCCGCAAGCGCGCCGCGCGCGCGGGAGAGCGTCTCGAACTCGTCCGCGCGCCGCGCGACGTCGAGCATCGGCGCGCCGAGCCCGTCCGCGATGCGCGCGAGCTCCGCGACCGTCGCGTCGCCGAGTTTGCGCGCGGGGCGGTTGATGATGCGCGTGAAGCGCAGGTTGTCCGCCGGATTCTCGACGAGCTGCATATAGGCGAGCAGATCCTTGATCTCCTGGCGGTCGTAGAATTTAAGGCTCCCGTAGACCCGGTAGGGAATGCCCGCGCGGGCAAAATAATTTTCGATGGCGTTGCTCTGCGCGTTCATGCGGTACAGCACCGCCTGGCTGCGCAGCGGGATGCCGGCTTCGCGGTTGCGCAGCACCTGCCGGCCGACGAACGCCGCCTCTTCCCCCTCGTTGTCCGCGCAGTACACGCTGATCTTGTCGCCAGCGCCGCGGTTGCTCCACAGCGTCTTGCCCTTGCGCCCGCGGTTGTGGGCGATGACCTCGTTGGCCGCGTCGAGGATGTTCTCCGTCGAGCGGTAATTCTGTTCGAGGCGGATGACGCGCGCGCCCTCGAAATGCTTCTCGAAGCCGAGGATGTTCTCAATCGTCGCGCCGCGGAAGCGGTAGATGCTCTGGTCGTCGTCGCCGACGACGCAGATGTTGCCGTGCCCGCCCGTGAGCAGCTCGACGAGCCGGAACTGGGCGAAGCTCGTGTCCTGATATTCGTCCACCATGATATAGCGGAAGCGCTCGTTGTAATGCGCCTTCACCTCCGGCTCGCTCTCAAGCAGCCGCACGGTGTAGTAAATGAGGTCGTCGAAATCGAAGGCGCCCGCCGTTTTGAGGCGCCGCTGGTACTCGGCGTACACGCCGGCGACCGCCTTGTCGCGGAAATCCGACGCCGTCGCCGCGAACTCCTCCGGCGACGTCATCGAATCCTTGATGCGCCCGATGCGCGACGCGAGCCAGCGCGCGGGGAACATCTTGTCGTCGACGTTCCTGTCTTTGCAGATCTCCTTGAGCACGCGGCTCTGGTCGTCGGCGTCGTAGATGCCGAAGCTCTTCGGAAAGCCGAGCCGGTCGGCGTCGCGCCGCAGAAAGCGCACGCACGCGGAGTGGAAGGTCGACGCGAAGACGTCGTTCCCCTCGGGGCCGACCGTGTCGCAGATGCGGCTTTTGAGCTGCGCGGCCGCCTTGTTCGTAAAGGTGATGGCGAGGATGCGCCAGGGCGCGGGCGCGTCGCTGCGCAGCAGCGGCCGCAGCTCCTGCGGCAGCGGGGCGCCCGACAGGGCCGCCCCGAGCGCCCGCACGTCCTCGGGCGTCGCGTCGCGCGGCAGGCGGTCGCTCGCGTAGGCGTTGCCGAATTCCAGCAGATAGCGCGTGCGGTTGACGAGCACCATCGTTTTGCCGCTGCCCGCGCCCGCGAGGATGAGCAGGGGGCCTTCCGTGCAGAAGACCGCCTCGCGCTGCACGTCGTTCAAAGAGGAGAAGCGCGATTCTATGTACTTTTTCCGGAGCTGTATGAATTCCTCGTTCGATCCCATCGCGTTCCCCTGCCGTTTTATTTCTTATCAGTATAGCATATTCCCGCCGTAGAAACAAACAGGACGCAGCGCCGGTGAGGCTCTGCGTCCGTCGGTACACGGGGATCTGTCAGAATGCGCGCGTGTTGTCGAGAAGGCCTGCCATGCTCCAGGCGCCGCGTCCGGCGGCGGCAGCGCGCCGCGCGGGGCGTATGCTGCGGATCGACGCGTCCTCGCCGCAGACCGCGGCGACGGCGGCCGCAATGGCTGCCACGACCTGTGCGGGCACACCCGTTTCCTGTGCGGCGGGACGGATCTCCCGGAGCGCTGCTGTGATCTTGTTTTTCCCGAACATATCGTCAATCTCCCAACTTCTGCACTTAAATGCCGCTTATCAGTATATAGCAACCGGCCCGCAAAATCAAGGCCTCGTATCCCCCATGCGCGTCGACGCGAACACCGCGGCGACCACAGACGCCGCGCCCGCTTCCCGGAGCGTGCGCGCGCACTCGCTGAGCGTGCAGCCGCTCGTCACGACGTCGTCGCAGATGAGCACCGTCTTCCCCTCGACGCGCTTTCTGTCGGGCACGTCGAAGGCATTGCGGATATTGAGCTCCCGCTCGGCGCGCCCGAGCTCGTGCTGCTTTCGCGTCGGCGCGATCTTGACGAGCGCCGCGGGATCGAATTTCGCCCCGATGAGCGCGGCGACGCGCTTTGCGAGCAGCCGGGAATGGGTGTCGTCGGCGCGAAAGGCCGGCACCTGCACGACGAGGCCGATGCGCTTCGTATCGACGGCCTGCGCGAGCGTCTGCGCCATGCATGCGGCCATCTCCCGGAAGTACCCCGTCTCGCCGCAGAATTTGTAGCGGATGACCGCCTCGGCGACATCCTGCGCGTACACATAGCACGCGGCGGCCTCGTCGAGCCCGTCGAGCTTTTTGTCCTCCATGCCGCGCTTGAAGCGGGCGTCTCCCTGCAGCCGCAGCGGCGCGAGCCGCTTCCCGCACGCTTCACACCGCGCGCCCGGCTCGAGGATCTCGTCGCAGAACATGCAGCGCGGCGGAAACAGCAGCGCGCTGACGCGGTCGCCGAAGCCGAGATGCGCCGGCGAGGACAGCCGCTTCACCCGCTCGCGGACCGCGGCCGCCGCGCCGGCGGTTTTCGCCCGGAGCTCCCCGAATGCGCCGCCGGCCCTGCCCGCCGTCTTCTTCCTTTTCGCCGCGGTCTTTGTTTTGAGCTTCACGCCCTTTTTCTTCATGTGATCTCTCCTCTCAGGAACGCCCGGAGACCCGTATACCGCAGCATGCGCCGGTCGTTCGCGACCATCGCCTCGAGCACAGCCTGCTCGCCGACGATGATGAGGTTCTCCCGCGCGCGGGTCACGGCCGTATACAAAAGGTTCCGGTAGCACAGCTTGCGCGAAAAATCGCTCAGCGCGAGGATGACGCAGCGGAATTCGCTGCCCTGGCTCTTGTGGACGGTGACGGCATACGCCGGCTCGAGCTGCCCCGCCTGTTCGAAGGTGTAATCGACCGCGCGGTCGTCGAAGCGGACGCGCAGCTGCCGCTGCCGCTGGTCGATGCGTTCGACGACGCCGATGTCGCCGTTGAAGACGCCGAGGCCGCGCTCGCCGCCGTCCCGGCTCCACTCGATGTCGTAATTGTTTTTGATCTGCATGACGCGGTCGCCCTCCCGCAGCAGCATGCCCATCACGCGCAGCTCGTTTTTCCCCTGCGCCTTCGGGTTGAGCCGCGCGCGCAGCCCCTCGTTGAGCGCCGCCGTGCCGCACGTGCCGATGCGCGACGGCGTGAGCACCGCGATGTCGGCGAGCGGGTCATAGCCGTAGCTCTTGGGCAGCCGCCGCGCGGCGAGATCGCACACGAGCTTTGCCGCCTCCTCCTTCGCCGCGCGCAGGAAGAAAAAGTCGCGGTCCTTCGTGTCGATGTCGGGCATCTCGCCCTCGACGATGCTGTGCGCGTTGACGACGATGAGGCTCTGCGCCGCCTGCCGGAAGATCTTGGTGAACTCGACCGTCTCGCATACGCCGCTCTCGACGATGTCGCGCAGCACGTTGCCCGCGCCCACCGACGGCAGCTGATCGGCGTCGCCGACCATGACGAGGCGGCACTGCGGCCGCAGCCCGCGCAGCAGCGATTCGAACAGCAGCACGTCCGTCATCGACATCTCGTCGACGACGACCACGTCGCACTTGAGCGGATTCTGGTCGTCGTGCACGAAGCGCAGCGCGTCGCCCTTCATCGGCTCGACCTCGAGCAGGCGGTGGATCGTCTTCGCCTCGCGCCCCGTCAGCTCGGCGAGGCGCTTGGCGGCGCGCCCCGTCGGCGCGCACAGCGCGACCTCGTCGCCGTTTTGTTCGCACAAGCAGAGGATGGCGTCGAGCGCCGTCGTCTTGCCGGTGCCCGGGCCGCCCGTGATGACGACGGCGCCGTGCGACAGCGCGCCGCGGATGGCCTTGCGCTGCAGCGCCTCATAGGTGATAGTATGCGCCTTTTCAAAGGCGTCGATGCGCGCGTCGGCGTCCGCCGGCGCGCGGTATTCGAGCCCCTTGAGCAGCAGCAGCCGCTCGGCGATGTATTTTTCCGCCCGGCGCATGTCCGGCAGAAAGACCATCTCGGTGCCGCCGAAGCGCTCGATGCACAGCCGTCCCTCCGCCGCCGCGTCGTACAGCCGTATCTCGACGGCGTCGCGGTCGACGTCGAGAAAGGACGCCGCGCGGTCGATGAGCGCCTCCGCCGGCAGGCAGGTGTGCCCGTTGCCGAGATTGTGGCGCAGGATATAGACGATGCCCGCCGTCATGCGGTTGACGTGCCCGCCCTCGAACCCCAGCTTGCCCGCGAGCTCGTCGGCCGCCGAAAATTCCTTGAACACGGGATAGCCGCAGATCATGTAGGGGTTGTCCCGCACGATCTCGACCGTGACGTCGCCGTAGGCGCGGTAGAGCGCCAGCGAGTCGGCCATGTCGAGCCCGAGCGACGACAGCTGCGCAAACGTCTCGCGCACGCCGTAGATCTTGCGGAATTCCTCGCCGATCTTCTTCGCCTTCGCCGCCGAGATCCCGCGGATGTTCGTCAGCTTCATCGGCTCGTTCGCGATGACGTCGAGCGTCCTGTCGGAAAAAGCGTCGACGATGCGCCGGGCGAGCGCCGGCCCGACGCCCGCGATGGCGCCGTTCGACAGATATTTGCAGATGGCGCCCGCGCTGCTGGGCAGCACCCGCTCGCAGGCGCTCGCCTTGAACTGATAGCCGAACGTCGGGTGCGACGTGAATTCGCCCCAGACGGTCAGCTCCTCTCCCGCGCACACCGGATAGAGCTCGCCCACGACCGTGACGAGCTCCCCGTTCACATCCATATCGATGACCGCGAAGCCCCGCTCGGCGCTGCTGTACGCGACGTCCTCGACGGTGCCGGTGATCTTTGTGTCCATGGCGCCTCTCTTCTTCACCGCGGCGCGCGAACCCCGCCGCAGCAAAAAACCCTTACCGACATGATAAGGGTTTCGGCCGATATTTTCAATAGCGCGCCCGCTCAGTCGGGCGCGTCTGCGCGCACGCAGGCATCGCACGGCGCGCCTTCCCCGCCGCACCGGCCGCACACGACGACGCGCTTCGGCGCGCCCGCCGTGAGCCCCAGACAGCGCGTCGAGCTCAGCAGCGCGACGAACGCCGGGTCGGCGTCGATGACGAGAAAACTGCGCCGCAGCTCGCGGCGGAACACCAGCTCGAGCACCGTCCCCGCGAGGTACAGCACGCCGAGCGCCGCGAGAAAGCTCACCGCGATGGTCGTCAGCATTTCCAACGGCCTCCCCCCTTTTGTCGCTGCTCCATCCTATGCGCAAAAAGGGGAAAGCGTGACGCCGCGCGCGCTATTTTGCGTCGTGCGCGAACAGACGGCTGATGGGCTTGTAGACAAAAAAGGTGACGACCGAGTTGATGCCCGCCTTGAGCAGATTGAACGGCAGGATGACCGGCACGATCAGCTTCGCGACTTCCGCAACGGGCAGGCCCGTATACAGCGGCGTCAGCAGCAGATTGCAGCCCGCCATCACGGCCGCCATCGTCAGCGTGCCCGCCGCGAGCGCGACGATCGCCCCGCGCAGCGTGTGCCGCGCCTTGTAGATATAGCCCGCGACGATGCACACCGCCCCCGTCGCGAGGATGTGCATGACGATGCCGATGACGCCGCCGTCGGCGCTGACGGTCAGGCCCTGGATGAGGCTGACGACGACCGTCACCGCCACGCCGTACCACGGCCCGTAAAGGAACGTCGCGATGAGGATGGGGATGTCCGCCGGGTCGTACTTCAGGTACGGCGCCGCCGGGAAGATGGGCAGGTGGATGAGCGCGACGAGCACGACGGAGACCGCCGAGAGCATCGCGAGCCGGGTGAGCTTCCTTGTCTTTTCGTTTCTTACCATGATGGTACCGCCTTTCCGGGGCAAAAAAAGAACGCCCCATGTTCTGGGGCGAAACTGTCCGGAACTGTACCGGGACTTCCGTTTCTTTCCTCCGGACTTTACCGTCGGCTCCGGAATCTCACCGGATCGTGCCGCGCAGGGCGGCTTGCGGGCTGTACCGCCGGTGGGGACTCGCACCCCGCCTCGAAACCTTTTTCATTATATGCGATGCCGGCGCTTTGTCAATACCTTTCCCGCCGCGCGGGCGCGCGCCCGCGCGGCGGGAAAGGTATTGACAA
>JAYFNU010000034.1:0-54076 GCA_034933305.1 Oscillospiraceae bacterium
AACGGTCACAGTTTGCGGAGGCGTTTGCGCGGCGGGGTTTTCAGGGTGTGGTCACACCCTGAACCGCCGAGGGGTGTGGGGGCCATCGGAAGCCCCCACGCTTTTGGTACTTTTCTCGCAGAAAAGTACGATCTCCGCTCCTGTTCGCGCGCCCGGTGCACATCACTGAAAAAGAGCCTTCCCATTCGGGCGCCCTATGCACATCGTTCGAATGAAAATTTCCCGTTCGCGCGCCCTATGCACATCGTTTAAATGAGAATGTCCCATTCGGGCGCCCTATGCACATCGTTCGAATGAAAATTTCCCGTTCGCGCGCCCTGCGCACCCCGTTCGAATGAATTTTTCCGTAAATGAAGGAGTCCTGTTTTGGCGCTTGATTTTTTATTTTTATATGAGCATATCGTGCGCGAGTTCGAGAACGACTGCCTTGTCATGGCGGAGCTCGAACGGCGCGGCTATTCGTCCGAGCTGTTCCAGCTCATGGACCGAAAAAAGCTCAAATACTTCACATGGAAAAAACCGAAGGTCATCGTGACCTCGGCGATGTACGACAACGAGACGCTCAACAGCTTTGTTTATAACAACGTCGGAAAGCTGCAGAAGGTCGTCAACCTCCACTGGGAGGAGGTGCTGTCCCGCGAGCAGGAGGACAGCGATTTTTACAGCCTGACGCAGAACGCGCGCAGGTGCACCCACATCTGCTGGGGCGAGGCCGCGAAAAAGCGCATCGTCTCGAAGGGCGTGCCCGAGAACAACGCCGTCGTCACCGGCGCCGTGCAGCTCGATTTTCTGTACCCGATGTTCGACGGCTATTTTAAATCCCGCGACGCGCTCGCGCAGCAATTCGGGCTGGACCCCGACAGGCGGTGGCTGTGCTACATCAGCTCGTTCTCCTGCGCGTGGATGGACGACAAGGAGGTCGCCGAGCTCAACGAGATGACCGATCTCGATTTCGCCGGCTTCAAGGCCGTCGGCGCGCGCTCGATGCGCGCGACGCTCGCGTGGTTCGACCGGCTGCTCGACGAGATGCCGGACATCGAGCTCATCTACCGCCCGCATCCGAGCGAATGGCAGAGCCCGCCGCTCGAGGCGATGAAACAGAAGCACCCGCATTTCCACGTCATCTCCGATTATTCGGTCAAGCAGTGGGTCAAATGCTGCGACACGCTGCTGACGTGGATGAGCACCTCCATCGCGGAGGTCTATTTCGCAAAGAAATCCTGCCTCGTGCTGCGCCCCGAGCCGCTGCACGACGACTACGATCCGGTCACCTACGAGGGCTGCGACGCGATCGCCGATTACGACGCGCTCAAAGCGGCGCTCGCGCGGGACAAAGTCGATTTTCCCATCGACGAGGCGCGCCTGCGCGCGCATTACGACGTCGACCCGGAGTACCCGGCCTACATGCGCGTCGCGGACCTGCTCGAGTGGACGCTCAAAAATCCGCCGCGTGACCTGCCGTTTTCGCAGGGCTACACGCCGCGGTTCAACGCCGCGAAATTTTTCGTGCTGTTCGCGCTCAAGGCGATGAACACGCTGCACGTCAATCCGCACTGGTTCGATTTTCTCAGCAAAAAGCTGACTGACCAGACCGAACGGCTCATGAATTATTATAAAAAGGCGCGCGTTTCGAAGCGCGCGGTGCGCGCAAAGACGGACGAGCTGCGCGGCTACATCGACGCCGCGGACCTGCGCCCGCGCGCCCGCTGACGGGGAAGACGCGATGGACGACAAGACGCTCAAACGGAATCTGTTTTACAACACGGCGGGCAATCTCATCTACTTTGCCTGCCAGTGGTTCATCACCGGCTTTTTTATCAAGCGGCTGTCGCCCGCGGGCGCGGGCGACTACAACGCGGGCCTGCTCGCGACCGCGATGGCCGTGACGAACATCTTCCTGACGCTCGCCTCCTACGGGATGCGGACGTTCCAGGTCTCCGACGCGAAAAACAAATACACCCGCGCCGCCTATGTCGAAAGCCGCGCGGTCACCGCCGGCGCGGCGCTCGTGCTGTGCGCGCTGTACGGCGTCATCGCGGGCTACCGCGGCGAGCAGCTCGCGTGCATCTTCCTGTGGCTCGTCTACAAGCTGCTCGAGGCGGTGACCGACGTGCTGCACGGCTTCGCGCAGAAGGCCGAGCGCATGGACATCATCGGCATCTCCTACGCCGCGCGCGGCGTGGTGAGCCTCGCGGTGTTCTGCGTCGTCTTTTCGCTCACGCATGCGCTCGCGCCGGCGCTCGCGCTGATGGCGGCCGCCTGCTGGGCGTTCTGCGCCGCGTACGACCTGCGCGCGGTGCGGCCGTACATGCTGCCGCTCGGAAAAGCGGAGCCCGACCGCGTCGGCGCGCTGCTGGGCGAATGCGCCCCGCTCGCCGCCTACGCCTTTCTCAACACCGCCGCCGCGAACACGCCCAAGCTCTTCCTCGAGCGGATGCTCGGCACCGAGACGATGGGCATCTACAATCTCGTCAATTCGCCCGTGCTCATTCTGCAAGTCGGCGTCGTGTATCTGTTCGCCCCGTTCGTGACCTCCTTTTCCGCGCGGCTTGAAAGCGGCGACCGCGCCGGCTTTTTAAAGCTTGCGCGCAACGTGACGCTGCTCGTGTTCGCCGTCGGCGTCCTGGGCGTCGGGGGCGTGCTGGTGCTCGGCGAATGGGGCCTCACCTGGCTGTACGGCGCGGACATCGCCGCTTACGGGAGTCTGCTCGTGCCGATGGTCGTTTGCACCGTCTTCACGGCGCTGAGCCTGTTCTACTGCATGCTGCTGACGGTGCTGCGCGACATGAAGGGCCTGATCCTGTCCACCCTTATCGGCATCGCGTCGGCGCTCGCCGTCAGCTGGCCGCTCATTCGGATGTTCGGCATGTTCGGCACGACCTTCGCCTGCGTTCTCGCGCTCGCGGCGGAGTGCGCCGCGCTCGTCTTCTTCGGCCTGCGCGATCTGCGCGCGCCCGGCGCGCCGGCGTCCGATCACGATTGACAAAATCCGCAAAACCCCTGCTTTCCATCGGAGGTGACCTTAAATGAAAAAACTGATATGTCTGCTGCTGTGCTTTGTGCTGCTGCTGCTGCCCGCGTGCGGCAGGACCGAAACGACCGCCGACCCGGCGCCGTCCGGCGAAGCGGGACAGGACGGCGCCGGCGGGCAGACGACGCAGCCCGGAAAGATCGAATTCGTCTATGCCGCGCCGACCGAACCGACCTTCGCGGTGCCGGACAACGTCGTGCAGCAGTTCGTGACGCTCGTGTCGCCCTTCAACACCTTCCCCCAGGAATTCACCGACGTCAGCCAGCTGACGGACGCGGCGCTGTTCTTCGCCGCGGCGGGCTACCTCGGCGGCGCCTTCGTCGCGAGCGGCGACAATTCCGCCTACACCGTCTCCCTCGACAAATTCCCCGCCGCCGTGCGCGCGCTGTTCGGCCCCGACGCCGCGCTGTCGGACAATTTCCGCGCGGGCAACTACGAGCCCTACGCCATCGAGGGGGACTCGGTGGTCAAATACGGCACGGGCGGCCTGTACCTTCCGTTTTTCACCTTCGCGGTCGTGCCGCTCGAGGACGGCTATGAGCTGTGGCTGCTCGACCTCATGGACGAGAACGTGATGGCCGACGGGGATCTCAAGCAGCTCGTCGAGTTCGGCGAGGCCGACTCCATCACCTGGAACATGATCAAGCCCTTCTGGCAGGACATGCAGACCAACATCTACACGCTCAAAAAGGGCGCCGACGGCAACTATTACATCGCGGGCTTCCGCTACGCGAACTTCAAAAACACCGAGCACTACATGATATGACGAGGCGCCCGCGGGGCCGTTGGCCGCGCGGGCCTTTTTCTGTCCGTCGGGGCGTCCGCCCGGCCGCCTTGCAATTTCCATGCGCTTTAGTATAATGAAATACAATCAGGCGAAATGGAGAATGACCGTGAAAGATCCGAAACGCATCGTGTTCAAGGTGGGCAGTTCGACGCTCATCCACAAAACAGGCAAGACCAATCTCCGGCATATGGGCGAGCTCGTGCGCGCGCTGTCGGACCTGCGCAACGCGGGGACCGAGGTCGCGCTCGTGACGTCGGGCGCCATCGGCGTCGGCGTCGGCAAGCTGGGGCTCGCGGCGCGCCCGTCCGACACCCCCGGCCGGCAGGCTGCGGCGAGCGTCGGCCAGTGCGAGCTGATGTTCATGTACGACAAGATGTTTTCGGAGTACGGCCACATCGTCGGCCAGCTGCTCATCACGAAGAGCGACGTCGACGACGCGGAGCGGCGCGAAAACCTCATCAACACATTCGAAAAGCTGTTCGAGTTCGGCGCGATCCCGGTCATCAACGAGAACGACTCCGTGGCCGTCGACGAGATCGTCTACGGCGACAACGACAGCCTGTCCGCCATCGTCGCGCGGCTCATCGGCGCCGACGCGCTCGTCATCCTCACGGATATCGACGGGCTGTACGACGCGAATCCCGCGAAGGATCCGGCGGCAAAGCTCATCCCCGTCGTCGAGCGGGTCACGCCGGACATCGTCGCGCTCGCGGGCGGCGCGGGCTCGGCGCTCGGCACGGGCGGCATGGCGACCAAGGTCCACGCCGCGCGCATCGCGTGCGAGGCGGGCATCGACACGGTCGTGATGAACGGCACGCCCATCGACAATATCTACCGGCTGCTCGGCGGCGCGTCCGTCGGCACGCTGTTCAAGGCGGTGAAATCATGACGGTGCGGGAACTGTGCGAGAGAGCGCGCGCGACGCGGGGATTCCTCGCGTCGGCGAAGCGCGAGCAGAAGGATGCCGCGCTCGAGGCGGCGGCCAAGCTGCTGTGGCAGCGCCGGCGCGACCTCCTCGACGCCAACGCCGCCGACATGGCGGCGGCGCGGCAGGCGGGGCTGAACGAGGCGATGTGCGACCGGCTGCTGCTGACGGAAGCGCGCGTGGGCGGCATCTGCGAGGGGCTGCGCGGCGTCGCGGCGCTGCCCGATCCCGTCGGCGAGACGCTGTCGATGCAGACGCGCCCGAACGGACTCGTCATCGAAAAGGTGAGCGTCCCCATGGGCGTCATCGCCGTCATCTTCGAATCGCGGCCCAACGTCTCGGCCGACTCGGCGGCGCTGTGCCTCAAGAGCGGCAACGCGGCGGTGCTGCGCGGCGGCCGGGAGGCCATCCGCTCCAACAAGGCGATCGTCGACACGCTGCGGGAGGCGCTCGCGGGGGCCGGCTTCCCCGAGGACTGCGTCTGCCTCGTCGAGGACACGTCGCGCGAGAGCGCGTCGGCGCTCATGAAGCAGGTGGGCCTCGTCGATCTGCTCATCCCGCGCGGCGGCCGCTCGCTCATCGACGCGGTCGTGCGGGAATCCGCCGTGCCGGTCATCGAGACGGGCGCGGGCGTGTGCCACATCTACGTCGACAGGAGCGCCGACGCCGTCATGGCGTCCGACATCATCTACAATGCGAAGGTCTCCCGCCCGTCCGTCTGCAACGCCTGCGAGTGCATCCTCGTGCACCGCGACGCCGCGAAGGCGGCGCTGCCCGTCATCTGGAAGCCGCTCAAGCTCGCGGGCGTCGAGCTGCGCGGCGACGAGCGGACGCGGGCCATCCTGCCGGGGATCGCCGCGGCGTCCGCCGACGACTACGGCCGGGAGTATAACGACCTCATCCTCGCGTGCAGGATCGTGGACAGCGAGGAGGAGGCGCTCGCGCACATCGAAAAATACGGCACCCGGCACAGCGAGGCGATCGTGACGCGCGACGCGGCGGCGGCCGAGACGTTTCTCGCGGCGGTCGACGCGGCGGCGGTCTACGTCAACGCCTCGACCCGCTTTACCGACGGCGGCGTCTTCGGGCTCGGCGCGGAGATCGGCATCTCGACGCAGAAGCTCCACGCGCGCGGCCCGCTCGGTCTGCGCGAGCTGACGACCTACAAATATCTCATCCGCGGGAACGGCCAGGTGCGCGAGTAGCGCGCCGCCGCAGCCTGCCCCAGGAAACAGCGTCAAGTCAGCCGCCTTCCGGAGCGGTCCGTTCGATTGACAGGGCATTTTCGCCACCCTATAATAAAAAGCATACCGGGCCGCCCGCGCACAGCGAAAGCGGCCAGAAAGGCGAATACGGACAAAGATGAGAAAGATCATACTTGACGTCGACACGGGGTCTGACGACGCCGTGGCGATCATGTCGGCGATCCTGTCGAAGGACATACAGCTCGAAGCGGTGTGTTCCGTCGCGGGCAACAAGGACATCGACAAAACGACGGAAAACACGCTCAGGGTCGTACAGCTCATGGGGGCGGACGTTCCCGTCTACCGGGGCTGCCGCGAGCCGCTCGTAAAATTCCTGTGCCCCGACCGTCTGCCGGCGCGGGAGGGAAAGGGCCCGCTGGTGGTGGATGGAAAGGTCGTCCAGATGCATGCCGATTATCTCGACATCCCGAAGGCGCGCCGGAAGGAAGAAGCGATCAGCGCGCCCGAATTTTATGTTCAGTACCTGCGCCGCGCGAAGGAGCCGGTGACGATCGTGGCGGTCGGCCCGCTGACGAACGTCGCGGCGGCGCTGCTGCTCGACGGGACGATCGTCGACAAGATCGAGGAGATCGTCATCATGGGCGGCGGGTACAATATCACCAATGTGACGCCGACGGCCGAGTTCAATATCTGGTACGATCCCGAGGCGGCGCAGCGGGTCATCCACTGCGGCGCGAAGGTGACGCTGGTGCCGCTCGACGCGACGCACGCCGCGTGCATCACCCGCGACGACTGCCGCCGCTTCCGCGCGCTGGGCACGGTGCCCGGCGACTTTGCGGCGGCGCTGTGCGAGCAGCGCATCCTCGTGCACAACAACGCCCAGCCGCTGGCCGTGCCGGATGCCGCGGCCGTCCACGATGCGCTGTGCATCGCCTACCTGATCGACCCGGCGGTCCTGAAGGACGTCCGCCGCGTGCACTGCGACGTCGGCTTCCGCGACTTCTGCGAGGGGCAGACGATCCTCGACATGCGCTACTACACGGAGCCCGTGAACTGCAGTTTTGCGTTCGGCGGGGACCGGTTCAGGTTTGCGGACATCCTCTGCGACCTGTTCGCCTCGGGCGAGAAAGTGAAGGGCTGAGGCATGGAAACAACGAAAAGAAAAGTGATCATGGACGTGGATACGGGCTCCGACGACGCCGTGGCGCTGTGCACGGCCGCGCTCTCCCCGCGCGTTGAGCTCGTGGCGGCGTGCACGGTGTGGGGCAATCAGCCCATCGACAACACGACGGACAATACGCTGCGCCTGTTCGATTCCCTGGGCGTCGACATCCCCGTCTACAAGGGCTGCGACACGGCGATGACGAAATACCTGTGCAGGGACTACGTCGAATACAATCTGCACGAGGACATCCGCCCGAAGGCGATGCGCGACGGCAAAGAGGTCGTCTTCCACACGCCGCATCTGCCGCTCGCGCCGACGCAGCGCAAGCCCGAGGCGATGCCCGCGGCCTGCTTCTATGTGGATTATCTGCGCAGAGCGAAGGAAAAGATCACGCTCATCGCCGTCGGCCCGCTCACCAATCTCGGGCTGGCGCTGCGCATCGCGCCCGACATCGTCGAGCATGTGGAGGAGATCGTCATCATGGGCGGCGGCAGCAAGATCACCAACGCCGATCCCTGGTCGGAGTCCAACATCCTGCACGACCCCGAGGCCGCGCAGATCATCGCGGAGTGCGGCGCGCGCGTCGTATGGGTGCCGCTCGACGCGACCCACCGCGCGGTCGTCACGCTCGACGACTGCAGGCGCTTCCGCGAAATCGGCACCTTTTCCGCCAACTTCTGCGCCGGCCAGTGCGAGCAGCGCATCATCATGCACGACGCCGGGCAGCCGCTCGAGATCCCGCATTCGGCCGCGGTCCACGACGCGCTTTGCGTCGCGTACGTGATCGACCCGACCGTTCTGACCGACCTGCGGCACTGCCACATCGAGATCGGCCTGTCGGGATACGGCGAGGGGCAGACGATCGTCGACCAGCGCGCCTTCCCGCTCGAGAAGAACGGATATTTCGCCTTCGACGGCGACCGCTTCAAGTTCGTCGACATCCTGTGCGACTGCTTCCGGCGCGACAAGAGCCGGGCAAAGGTCCTCGACGAAGCGTGATCCTTCCCCCGCGCGGCAGACCGAAAAATAGAAAAACAGCGCTCCTTTTCGGGAGCGCTGTTCTTTTTATGCGGCGGGAGGCGGCGCCTCCGCGGCCGGAAACCGCGCCGAACGCGGGCCCTCCGCAGGGCCGGCTTCAGCCGCAGTTCTCCATCGTCTTTCCCGCGCCGCACAGCGTTTCGAAATCCCGCTTGAAGGCGACCGCCGCCGCCGGGCCGTTCTGATCGTTCAGCAGGCCCTCGATGACGTCGGGGGAGACGGTGGCCGAATCGATGCCCTGCGCGCACAGGCTGATGAGCTGCTGGGAATTTTTAAAGCTCGCCGCGAGCATGCGGCAGTTGAGCCCGTTCGTCCGGAAAATGCGGTCGATCTCGAGCACGGTGGCGACGCCGTCGGCGCCCAGGTTGTCGATGCGGTTGACGTATGTCGCCGCGTACAGCGCCCCCGCCTTCGCCCCGAGATAGGCCTGCATCTTCGTATAGATGGCCGTCGCGGTGACGGGATATTGCGCTTCGGTCAGCCGGCGGATCGCCTTGAGTCCCTCGGCTGTCACGGGGATCTTTATATAGGTGTCCTTGCCGAGCTCGGCGCGGATGCGCTGTGCCTCGCGGACCATGCCGTCCGCGTCGAGGCTGACGACCTGGACATGGAGCTGGCGGTCGGGGCCGAGCAGGGTCTTGAGCTCCCGCAGCGCCCGGTAGGGCGCTTCCCCGTTGCGCGCAAGGATGGTGGGATTCGTCGTCACACCGTCGATGGGATAGGTTTCCATGATGGCGCGGATGCGCTGCGCGCAGGCGTCGTCGACCAGCAAACGCATATGCAATGCCTCCTGAAGCATTCTGTCTTGCCGCGCGTGCCGCGGCCGTTTAATTTTTGAGACTGTTGAGCGGGGCCGGGATGCGGCCGCCGCGGGCGATGAAATCGGCGCTCGAGCCGGCGTGCACCGGCATGACGGGCGCTTCGCCCAGCAGGCCGCCGAGGCGCACCGTGTCGCCGACACGCTTGCCAGGCGCCGGGATGAGCCGCACGGCGGTCGTCTTGTTGTTGATGACGCCGATGGCCGCCTCGTCCGCGATGATGGCCGCGATGGTCGCGGCGGGCGTGTCGCCCGGCACGGCGATCATGTCGAGGCCGACGGAGCACACGCAGGTCATCGCCTCGAGCTTGTCGATGGTGAGCGCGCCCGCGCGCGCGGCCGCGATCATGCCCTCGTCCTCCGAGACGGGGATAAAGGCGCCCGACAGGCCGCCGACCTGCGACGACGCCATGACGCCGCCCTTTTTGACGGCGTCGTTGAGCAGCGCGAGCGCCGCGGTGGTCCCGTGCGTGCCGCAGACCTCCAGCCCCATCGCCTCGAGGATGCGCGCGACCGAGTCGCCGACGGCGGGCGTCGGCGCGAGGCTCAGGTCGACGATGCCGAAGGGAACCCCGAGGCGCGCCGACGCTTCCTGCGCGATGAGCTGCCCCATGCGCGTGACCTTGAAGGCCGTCTTTTTGACGGTCTCGGCGACGACGTCGAAGGGCTGGCCCCTGACGCTCTGCAGCGCGTGGCAGACGACGCCCGGCCCCGAGACGCCGACGTTGATGACGCAGTCGGGCTCGCCCGTGCCGTGGAAAGCGCCCGCCATGAAGGGGTTGTCCTCGACGGCGTTCGCGAAAACGACGAGCTTTGCGCAGCCGAGGCCGTCCCGGTCTGCCGTGTGCTCGGCGGTCGCCTTGACCGTCTCGCCCATGAGCCGCACGGCGTCCATGTTGATGCCCGCGCGCGTCGACGCGACGTTGACCGACGAGCAGACGAGGTCGGTGCAGGCGAGCGCCTCGGGGATGGAGGCGATGAGCCGCCGGTCGCCCTCGGTGAAGCCCTTCTGCACGAGCGCCGAAAAGCCGCCGATGAAGTCGACGCCGCAGGTCTTGGCCGCGTCGTCCATCGCCTTCGCGAAGCGCACGTAATCCCGCGCGCCGCTCGCTTCGGCGACGAGCGCCGCAGGGGTCACGGAGATGCGCTTGTTGACGATGGGGATGCCCATCTCCCGCTCGATGCGCTCGCACGTCGGCACCAGCTTTTCGGCGCAGCGCACGATGCGCTCGTAGATCCTGTCCGCCGCGGCCTTTTCGTCCGCGCACGCGCAGGGCAGCAGCGACACGCCCATGGTGACGGTGCGGATGTCGAGGTGCTGGCTGTCGATCATGTTGAGCGTTTCGATGATCTCTTTCTGATTGATCATGGCCGCCGCCTCATATTTTGTGCATGGCGTCGAAAATATCCTCGCGCTGGATGTGCACGCGCACGCCGAGCGCCGCGCCCCGCTTCTCCACCGCGTCCGCGACGCCGGCAAAATCCGCCGTCGAACCGGCGAGGTCGACGAGCATATTCATGGTAAAAACGTCCTGCAGGATGGTCTGGCTGATGTCGAGCACGTTGACGCCGAGCGCCGCGAGCTCGGTGCAGATGCCGGCGATGATGCCGACGCGGTCCCTGCCGATGACGGTGATGACTGCACGCATTCGATCGTTCCTCTGTTTTCTCTGATTCAGCTTTCCGCCGTAAGAAATATGATAGCACACCGCGCCGCCGCGGGCAACGCAAAACGGCCGGACGGCGCAAAAAAAGCCGCCGCGGGCATCTCCTGCCGCGGCGGTCCCGGTTTTTGCGGGGGAGCGGCCTCAGCCGCACAGCGCGTGGGCGGTCGGCTGCATGCGCTCGTAGGTGTAAAACGCCCGGAAGCCCATCGACCGCAGCCGCGCCTGCACCTCGCCGATGCGCGCGCCGAGATCGCCCGGCTTGTGCGAGTCGCTGCCGATGGTCAGCAGCTCGCCGCCGAGGTCGCGGTAGAGCGAGAGGATGCCCGACGCCGGCGTCAGGTCGCCGATGCCGTAGCGGAAGCAGGAGGTGTTGACCTCGAGCGCCTTGCCGTCCGCGATGAGCCGGCGCAGGATCTCCGCGATGACGTCGCGGTTGTTTTCGAAGGGGTAATACCCCTGCGCGTCATAGCGCCGGATCATGTCCATGTGGGCGAGCGCGCTGTAATCCTTGTACTGCGTGACGACGTCGAGCATGCCGCGGTAATAGGCGTCGTTGTATTCCTTCTGGGTGCGCCCCTGCTGGAATTCCTGGCTCCAGAATTCCCGGTTGCCGAGCTGGTGGATGGACAGGAGCACGAAATCGAAATCGTACTGCGCGAAGAGCGCGCGGAAGCGGTCGGCCGTCTCGGGCTGCACGCCGAATTCCATGCCCTGCCGAAGGACGATGCGGTCGCCGTACAGGCCGCGCAGGCGCGCGACTTCCGCGAGAAAGGCGGGACAGTCGGCGTTGAGCAGCGGCTTCGACGGGTCTCCGAAGAGATACCGGATCGGGGCCTCGATGCGGTCGGGATCCTGCTTGATGCCGTAGTCGACGTGCTCGGTGAAGCACAGCTCGCCGAGCCCGAGCGCGAGCGCGTCGCGCACGACGTCCTCCATAGGGTAGTCGCTGTCGTCGCTGAACGCGGTATGGACGTGATAATCAGCCAGCATAGTTTCAGTCGTTGTCCTTCAGAATATAGATGGGGCGCTTTTTCGTCTCGAGGTAGGTCTTCGAGAGATATTGGCCGAGGATGCCGATGCAAAGCAGCTGCAGCCCGCCGATGAGGCAGATGATGCACACGAGCGACGGCCAGCCCGCCGTCGGGTCGCCCCAGACGAGCGTGCGCACGATGATGACGACGATCATGACCATCGCCACGAGGAAAAGGACGATGCCGGCGACCGACGCGACCGCGAGCGGCGCCGTGGAAAAGGCGACGATGCCGTCGAGCGAATAGAGGAACAGCTTCCAGAAGGACCACTTGGTCTCGCCCGCGGCCCGCTCGATGTTTTCGTACTCGAACCATTTCGTGTTGAAGCCGACCCAGCCGAAGATGCCCTTCGAGAAGCGGTTGACCTCGCCCACGGACAGGATGGCGTCGACCATGCGGCGGCTCATCATGCGGAAATCGCGCGCGCCGTCGACGATCTCGGTCTTGGAGATGCGGTTGATGAGGCGGTAGAACATGCGCGCGAAGAAGCTGCGGATGGGCGGCTCGCCCTTGCGGGTGACGCGGCGCGTGGCGGCGCAGTCGAGATCCTGCGCGGGATCCTTCAGCGCGCGGTACATGTCCGGCAGCAGCGCGGGCGGATCCTGCAGGTCGGCGTCCATGATGACGGCCCAGTCGCCCCTGCATTCCCGCAGTCCGGCGTACATCGCGGCCTCCTTGCCGAAATTGCGCGAGAAGCCGAGATAGCGCACGCGGCCGTCCGTCTGCTGGAGGCGGCGCACGGCGGCGGCGGTGCCGTCGCGCGAACCGTCGTTGACGAACAGGAATTCGAAGCCGACGCCGTCCTCCTTTTCCATCGCGGCGCAGACCTTGCGGATCTGCGCATAGAACAGCGGCAGCGCCTCCTCCTCGTTATAGCAGGGAACAATGATCGAGATCAGCTCCATCGCCCGCACCTCCCGGCAGTACGCCGCATTTTCTTCAGTATAGAACGAACCGCGCCTTTTTTCAACAAACGCGCGGCGCGGCAAACGAAAAGCCCCCTCGCGGGAGGGGGCGGAGATGTCGTTGTGCGCGGGATCAGTAGCTGCTCTTGTATTTCGCTTCCTCGATGGGGGCTTCCTCGAGCGCTTCGTCCTCTTCCTTCTGCTGCGCCTGCTTCGTCTTCACAGATTCGACGTAGACGGCCGCGCGCTCGCCGGCGATGCGGCCCGTCTCGATGGTCTCGGCGAGCGAGGCGCCGAAGCCGGGGAACTCATAGTCGAAATAGACGCCGTTCGCGAGCTCGCCCGCCGCGTAAAGGCCGTCGACGGCGTCGCCGTTCTCGTTGACGACGGCGCAGCTGATGTTCGTCAGGATGCCGCCCGTCGTGCCGTAGACCGTGGCGAGATAGGGGACGGCGTAATATTGACGGCCTTCGACGGCTTTGAGGTATTTCGCGTCCTTGCCGAAGCGGGTGTCCTCGCCGGCGGCGCACAGCTCGTTGTACTGCGACACCGTCGCCGCAAGGCCCGGCGCATGGATGGCGTCGGCGAGCGCCTCGACCGAATCGGCCTCGTAGGCGTAGCCGTTCGACACCGCCGCCTTCACGCCGCTGCCGCCGTCGCTCGTGATGAGATAGGCGTATGCGCTGCCCGTTCTGAACAGCGCGCCGCTGACGCTGAATTCGCGCCCGGCCTCGTTGCAGAAGCGGATGCCCGCGGGCGTCACCAGCAGGCCGAAGCTGCCGCCGGTCTGCGCGTAGTAGTCGTCGAGCGTCGCAATGGGCGCGCCGGAGAGCACCGTCCCGCCGACGTTTTCGGCGAGCCGGATGCCGTCGCCCGTCGTCCCGAGCGCCGTCTGAGAGACGGCCATGGCGGCGTCCGCGTGCGCGAGCGACGAGAAGAGCGACGCGTCGCGGTCGTAGCCGCCCGTCGCGAGGATCGTCGCGTCGGCGTGGACGGTGACGATGCTGCCGCCCGCCTCTTTCGCGCGCGCGCCGGTCACGGCGAAGGCGGCCGTCGAAAGGAGCTCCGTCGCTTCGGTCTCGTAGAGGATGGTCACGCCGTAGGCCTCGGCCGCGCGCACGAGCGGCTCGATGAGATAGCCGCCGCCCGCCGTGCCGCTGCTGCCGACGATGATGTGCACGCGCTCGGGCTGCTGGCCGGCATACGTCGGCAGCAGCGTGCCGGAGAACCGCACGCCGTATTTCGTGAGCAGGTCGAGGTTCGCCGCCGTGTGCTGCGCCATGTCGAGCACGCGCGTGCTGTCGGCGTCGTCCTCGGCGTAGCCGAACAGGAAGCTGCCGAGCCCGGAGCTCGTGTCCGAGATGAGCTTGTCTTTCTGGATGGAGGTGCCGGCGGCCATGATCCTGCCGCCGCTGCGGGCCGTGGAGCCGCCCGCGACGCCCATTTTTTCGAGGACGATGACGTCCTCGCCTTTTTCCGCCGCGGCGATGGCGGCCGTGAGGCCCGCGCCGCCCGCGCCGATGACGAGCACGTCGCAGCTGTATTCCTTGTCCGCGACCTCGTTGAAGCGCACGCGCGACGCGAGCTCGCCGACGTCAAAGCCCAGCGAGCGCACCGCCTTGGTCGCCGCCTCAACGGCGGCGTGGCTTGTCTCGGTCGCGCCCGAAACGACGTCGGGCGCAAGGCTCTGCCGCTCGTTCATATCGTCGAGCAGCCGCCGGAGCGCGAGCGAGCCGATGCCCGTCGTCTCCTTCGATTTTTCCACAGACAAAACAAAATCATCGCCGTCGCGCACCGCGCGCAGCACGAGTTCGCCGCCGTAACCCTCCGCGCTGCCGGAGGCCTTTCCGGTCAGTCCGCAGCCGCACAGCGACAGCAGCACCGCCGCGCACAGGGCGCACGCCATGATCTTTACGCTTTTTTTCAACCCCCGAGATCTCCTTTGAAACCGCTCTTTCAACCCGGTCCGTATTATGATAGAATAAATGTATATTCAACAATACTTACTATATAGAGGTTTGAACGATTTGGCAAGTGCTGGTGAAAAAAACAGACGCGTGCGGCGGCCCTGCGGATTTCTTTACTGGCTCGCCGTATTCTTCACGCGCATCTGGCTGACGCTGTTTTTCGGCCTTCGGCTCGACCGCAGCGGCGTCAGGGACGTCCGCGGGCCCGTGCTGCTGCTGTGCAATCACGAGAGCAACTACGATTTTCTGCTGTGCGCGATGGGCTTCCCGCAGCTGCGGTTCAACTACATGGTCACCACGTACTTCTTTCACAGCCGGGCGCTCGCGCGCACGCTGCGGCTGATGGGCTGCATCCCGAAGAAGCAGTTCATCCCCGACCCGGGCGCGATCAAGGGCGTGTTCGAGGTCGTGCGCGGCGGCGGCAGCGTCTGTATCTTTCCCGAAGGGCAGGTCTGCTATTCGGGCGCGATGAACGACGTCGACCTGTCGGTCGCGAAGCTCGCGAAGAAGCTCGGCATCACCGTCGCCGTGGCGTCGGTGCGCGGCAACTACATGGCCTTCCCGAAGTGGGCGTGCGGCCGGAAATACCCCTCGCGCACCGAGTGGAGCGCGAAGGTGCTGTTCACGCCCGAGCAGCTCGCCGCGGCGACGACCGAGGAGGTCGGCGCGGCCATCCTCGGCGCGCTTTCCTACGACGAATTCGAATGGCAGCGCGCGCGCATGTACCGCTCCCGCCGCCCGCGCAGCACCGAAGGCCTGGAGATCGTGCTCTACCGCTGCCCCGCGTGCGGCGGCGAACCCGCCATGCGGTCCGACGGCGGGCGGCGGCTCGTGTGCGAAAAGTGCGGCTACGAGGTGACGCTCAACGACGCCTGCTTCTTCGAGCGGGACGGCGGCGCCCCGGTCTTCGACTCCATCAGCGCGTGGTTCCGCAGCGAGCAGGCGGCGGTCGCCGCCGCCATCGAAGCGGGCGGGCTGCCCTTTTCGTCGCCGTGCTCGCTGCACAAGACGGTGGATGGGCGGCAGGGCTATACGCGCTGCGGCGAGGGGACGATGACGCTCGACGGCGACGGCATCCGTTTCAGCGGCACAAAGGACGGCGCGCCGTTCGAAGCGGCCGCGCTGTACGAGCACCAGACGACGCTCACGCACAGCGCGTCGCTGTGCGGCGTCGACGTGCCGGGCGCGGGGGAAAATTATCTCTTCGCGCCGGCCGACGGCCGCGACATGTTCCGCTTCATCGAGGGCTATCTGTATATGCGCAAAAAGAAGGAGCGCGCGCACACCGCCGGGTGAGGCCCGCGCTCCCTCCGGGCCCGGCTTCGGCCGGGCCTATTTCGTTTCTTCGAGCGCCCGCCGGACGAGCGCCCCGTAGGCCTCGCGGACATCGCCGGGGGACAGGATGCGCACGCCGCCGCCGAACCCGAACACCCAGCCGAAAAAGTTGGGGGACGCGACGACGTCGGTCGTCACCGTGAAGCCGTCGCCGTCGGGCACGAGCGGAACGTCGGCGCCGAAGCGGTCGACCGCGACGGTCGCGAGCGCCGCGTCGAAGCGCAGCGTCACGCGCGTCATCTCGCCGCCGTACATCGAAAACATGCGGGCGGAATAGTCGGCGGGATCGAAGGCATCGAGCACCGCGTTGTGCGCGCGCGGCTCGCCGAGCAGCTGCGTCGACGTCATGCGGTCGACGCGGTAGATGCGGATGGCCTCGTGCGCCTCGTCGTAGGCATAGAGGTAATAGTTCTCGTCGGCGTAGGTGAGCGCCGCGGGGCTCACAACGTAGGCGGCCCCGCCGCGGCGGAACGCGCGCTGCTTTTCACGGTTGTAGGAGAAGTATTTGAACGACAGCTTTCTGTCCTGGGCGACGGCCGTCTGGATGGCGTCGACGTTGTAGTAGATGCTCTCGTTCATCGTTTTGACGCGCCTGTCGACGAAGACGCTGCGCCGCAGCTGCCGCGCCTCGTGGACGCTGGTGAGAGACTCGAGCTTTTCGATGAGCTCGAGGCTTTTTTTATGCGTGATGAAGCGCGACGCGCCCACGATGTCGACGAGCAGCTTCAGCTCCGGCAGCTGGAAGCGCCGCGACAGCAGCCGGTACTCGGTGGTCCTGCCGCGGACCGTCTCGATGTCCATGCCGAAGGTGCGCAGCAGCTCGATGTCGCTGTAGACGGACTTGCGCTCGGCGCTGACGCCGCAGCTCCCGAGATAGCGCAGGATGTCCGCCGTGCCGACGCCGTGCTCCGCGTCGGTGTTCTGCTCGAGATACCGCAGCAGATAGAGCGTTTTGAGCTTCTGGTTGGCGTTGCCCGACATACGCGAGCCTCCCCCTGTCCGATAAAACGGACGCTTTTTCCCATTGTAGCGCGCGGCGCGCCCCCCGCGCAAGCGGGGCGCATAATTTCGCATCCCGCGGCGCATACTTTTTTCAAAGCAGGAAAGAGGGATGAACGATGGATGGAGATCCTCGGGAATACAGGCAGATCTGTTCGCGGCATATGCCGCGCTCGAATTTTGCGCGGGACGGCGCGGCCGCCTTCGCCGTCGGCGGGGCGATCTGCGCGTTCGGGCAGCTGCTCGCGTCGCTGTACGGCGGCATCGCGGGCGTCGACAAGGACGCGGCGTCGCTGTACACCTCGCTGACGCTCATCGCGCTGTCCGCGCTCGCGACGGGGTTCGGCGTCTACGACAAGCTTTCGAAGCGCGCGGGCGCGGGCACGCTCGTGCCCATCACCGGCTTCGCGAACGCCGTCGTGTCGCCGGCGCTCGAGTTCAGGAGCGAGGGCTGGGTGCTCGGCACGGGCGCAAAGATGTTCATCATCGCGGGCCCGGTCATCGTCTACGGCACCGCGGCGTCGGTCGTCGCGGGCATCCTGTACGCGCTGCTGCGCTGAGGAGAAAGGGATATGAACAAACGCATCGGCCGGCACACCATCCAGCTCCCGTCGCGCCCTTCCGTCGGGGGCTTCGGCGCCTTCGTCGGGAAAAAAGAGAAGGAGGGCCCCCTCGGCGGTTTTTTCGCGCACTGGCAGGACGACACGACGTTCGGGCAGCAGAGCTGGGAGTGCGCCGAGCGGGAGCTGCAGAAGCGCGCTTTTCAGCTGGCGAAGGCGGCGGCGGGGATCGAAAACGGCGACATCGCGCTGCTGTTCGGCGGCGATCTGCTCAACCAGTGCATCTCGACGAACTACGCGGCGCGCGACACCGGCATCCCCTTCGCGGGGCTGTACGGGGCCTGCTCGACGATGGCGGAGTCGCTCGCGCTCGCGGCGCTGTGCGTCGACGGCGGCTACGCGCCGCGCGCGGCGGCGGTGACCTCGAGCCATTTCTGCGCGGCGGAGCGGCAGTTCCGCTTCCCGCTCGAATACGGCGGACAGCGCGCGCCGGCGTCGCAGTGGACGGTGTCGGGCGCGGGCAGCGTCGTCATGGGGCCGCACGACGGCGCGCGCGTGAGCGCGAGCGAGGTCTGCTTCGGCGCGGTGTGCGACCGCGGCGTGTGCGACATCAACAACATGGGCTGCGCGATGGCGCCCGCGGCGGCGGAAACGCTGACGGGCTATTTCCGCGACACCGGCACCAGGGCGTCCGACTACGGCGCGGTCGTCACGGGCGATCTCGGCGAGATCGGCGCGGCGGTCTTCCTCGATCTGTGCGCGCGCGAGGGATACGACGTCGGCAATCACCTCGACTGCGGCAAAATGATCTACGACCGCGACACCCAGGGGGTCTACGCCGGCGGCTCGGGCTGCGGCTGCTCGGCGAGCGTGCTGTGCGCCTATTTCCTGCCGGCGCTGCAGCGCGGCGAGATGGGGGACATCCTGTTCATGGCGACGGGCGCGCTCATGAGCACGACGTCCTTCCAGCAGGGGGAGTCCATCCCCGGCATCGCGCACCTCGTCCATCTCGTCCCGCCGGAAGCCGCCGGGATCTGAGGACTTTTTTGCAGACAGCAGGGGCGCTCCCCGCCGGCCGGCGGGGGGCGCCCCTGCTGCTGCGCGAAAAGGCGCCGCGGCAATCTTCTTCTCGACAAGCGGGCGCAATGATGGTAATATATTAAAAGATTTGTTTTTTCCGATTCTCTCTAACGGAGGTTATTTATGGATATTTCCGAGCTTCAGCACAAGTGTACGAAGATCCGCATCGACATCATCAATATGATCGCCAATGCGCACAGCGGCCATCCCGGCGGCAGCCTGTCGGCGACCGAGATGCTCGTCGCGCTGTACAATACGCAGCTGCGGGTCGACCCGAAGAATCCCGGCGACCCCGACCGCGACCGCTTCGTCCTGAGCAAGGGCCACTGCGCGCCGGCGTATTACGCGGTGCTGTGCGACAAGGGATTTTTCCCGCGCGAACAGCTCCTGTCGCTGCGCAAGGCGGGCGGCATGCTGCAGGGCCACCCGGTGCCCGGCCACATCCCCGGCGTCGACGCGGCGACGGGCAGCCTCGGGCAGGGGCTCTCCATCGCGGCCGGCATGGCCATCGGCGCGAAGCTTCGCAAGAGCGACATCAAGGTCTACGTCATGTGCGGCGACGGCGAGCTCGACGAGGGCATGATCTGGGAGGCCTCGATGGCCTGTGCCCACTACAAGCTCGACAATCTCACGCTGCTCGTCGACAACAACGGCATGCAGATCGACGGCCGCAACGACGACGTCATGTCCCTCGGCAACCTCAACGCGAAGTTCACCGCGTTCGGCTTCGACGTCATCGAGCTGCCCGACGGCAACGACCTCGCGGCCGTCATCAAAGCGCTCGAGACAAAGACGGCGCCCGGCAAGCCCAAGTGCATCCTCGCGCACACCGTCAAGGGCAAGGGCGTGTCCTTTATGGAAAATCAGGTCGGCTGGCACGGCAAGGCGCCCAATGAGGAGCAGCGCGCGCAGGCCGTCGCGGAACTGGAGGCGAAATTATGAGTGAAGAGATCGCAACCCGCATCGCTTACGGCGAGACACTCGTCGAGCTCGGGCGGGAAAACGACAGGATCGTCGTGCTCGACGCCGACGTGTCCAACGCGACGATGACCGTCACGTTCAAAAAGGAATTCCCCGACCGCTTCTTCGACTGCGGCATCGCGGAGTGCAACATGGCGGGCATGAGCGCCGGCCTTTCGACGATGGGCTTCATCCCGTTCTACAGCAGTTTCGCGATCTTCGGCACCGGGCGCGCCTACGAGATCGTGCGCAACGCCATCGGCTATCCCCACTTCAACGTCAAGATCGCCTGCACCCACGCCGGCATCACCGTCGGCGAGGACGGCTCGTCGCACCAGTCCTTCGAGGACATCGCGCTCATGCGCGGCATCCCCGGCATGACGGTGCTCGTGCCCGGCGACGCGACCGAGACCCGCAAGGCCATCCGCGCGGCGGCGGCCATCGACGGGCCGGTCTACATCCGCATGTCCCGCGCGCCGGCCCCCGTGCTGCCCGACGCGCCCTTCGAAGTCGGCCGTGCGAACGCGCTGCGCGAGGGGAAGGACGGCGTCATCTTCACCTGCGGCTTCATGCTGCACATCGCGCTCGAAGCGGCCGAAACGCTCGCCGCGAAGGGGCTCGACATCGCGGTCGTCAACGTCCACACGATCAAGCCCATCGACAGCGAGACCATTCTGCGGTATGCGCGGCAGTCCGGAAAGGTCCTCACGCTCGAGGAGCACAGCATCATCGGCGGCCTCGGCACGGCGGTGAGCGAGGTGCTCGTGGGCAACGGCGACTTTAAGTTCAAAAAGCTCGGCATCGAGGACCGCTTCGGCGAGTCGGGGAACTGGAAGGATCTGCTCGACGTCTTTGAGCTGTCGGCCCCGAAGGTCGCGGAAAAAGCGGAAGCATTCTTCAAATAATCGCATCGCACAAAAAGGGCGGCGGGACAAATGTCCCGCCGCCTTTATTTTCGCTGAAACGCGCCGGCGCGCCGCGGGGATCCCGCGCGGAAAACCGCCCGCCCCGAGGGCCGCAGTCAGCGCGGCGCGTCGAGCTGCTCGTGCAGGATGCGGAACAGGTGGTCGGGATCGATGGGCTTCACCACGTGGCCGTTCATGCCCGCCGCATAGCAGTTGCGGATGTCCGCTTCGAAGGCGTCCGCGGTCATGGCGATGATGGGCACCGTCGCGGCGTCCGGCCGGGGCAGCGCGCGGATGGTGCGCGCCGCTTCATAGCCGTCCATCTCGGGCATGCGCAGATCCATGAGCACCGCGAAAAAGTGCCCGGGCTGGGATGCCTGGAACGCCTCCGCGCCCAGCCGGCCGTTGGCCGCGCACTCCACCGAGAGGCCCTCGTTCTGCAGCAGCGTCCGGGCGATCTCCGTGTTGAGGGGATTGTCCTCGCACAGCAGCACCGCGCGGCCCGCAAGGCTCCGGGCGGGAAGATCCGGCTTCGCCTGCCGCTGCTGATCCGCTTTTGCGCGCGGCAGCGGCAGCGCCACCCGGAACACGGAGCCCTCCTGCAGCACGCTCTCCACGGCGACCGTTCCGCCGAGCTGGGTCACCGTGTGCTTGACGATGGCGAGCCCCAGCCCCGTGCCGAGGATGTTCTGGGTCTCGGGGCGCCGGTCCTGCGAAAAGCTTTCAAAAATATGCGGCAGGAACTCGGGGCGGATGCCGATGCCCGTGTCCCGCACGGTCATGTGGCAGGAAAATCCGTCGGCGGGCTCCTCTTCCCAGGAGATCTCCGCGCGCACGGTGCCGCCCGAGGGGGTGTATTTGATGGCGTTGGAAAGCAGATTGAGGAATATTTTCTGAAATTTGAGCCGGTCCGTCCAGACGATGACCTCGGGACAGCGGCTGAGATCCGTCTCAAAGCGGAGGGATTTGATCGCGGCCGATGGCTCGAGCGCCGTGAGCACGGCCTGCGACATCTCGCGCAGATTCGCCGCCTCCGGGCACAGCGCGGATTTTCCGCTCTCGATGCGGGACAGCTCCAGCGTGTCGTTCACGAGATCCAGCAGCAGCGTGCTGGAGGAGCGCACCTTGTGCAGATATTCCTGCTTGCGGGCCGGATCCGCCTCGCCGAGGGCGAGATCGGTAAAGCCGATGATGCCGTTGAGCGGGGTGCGCAGATCGTGGCTCATGCTCGACAGGAACACGGACTTCGCGGCGTTGGCGCGATCCGCCTCGAGCTTGGCGGCGCGCAGCTGGCCGATCTGCGCATGCTCGCGCCGGTACTGGCTCGTGGTGTCGGATTTGCACAGGAAGATCGTGTCCCTCGACTCGTCGAGGTAGGAGAACTGCAGCAGCTTGTGCCGATGGCGCCCGTCGCTGGTCGTTATCTCGAAGGAAAAATCGTAGCTGGACTCCTTGGACAGCGCGTCGAGGATCGTTTCGAGGCGCAGCGCCTCACGCACGGCGGCGCGCTGGTCGGGCGCGATCACGCGCCCGAGGTCGCCCTCGATGGATTCAAAATAGTCCTCGTAGTGCTCAAACAGCATCCCGAAATGCATCGGCTTGAGCCGGAAATAGCGCACCTTTCTGGACGACACGCCCAGGATCCCCACCACCTCGTAGCCCATCATGGTGAAGCGGGAGATCAGCTGCGCTTCGAGGATCTTCTCCGTCACGTCGAAAACGTTGACCACGCATTCGACATGGCCGCTCGCGGCGGACTGGAAGGTCCGTATCGTGATCGAGACCCAGAAGGGCATCTGCCCGTCCTCGTCCCGCTGGTACTGCAGCGCGAAGGTGGTGCGGCCGTCGCCGTAGCTGCGCAGCAGCGCGGTGCGGTCCAGCAGCGCGGTGAGGGCCTGCCTGTCCTGCGCCAGGTGCGGCGTTGCGCCGACCCAGGCGGCCGCCTCGTCGTAGGTGAGCGACGTGTCCAGCGGCAGCGCACGCTCCTGGATCGGTTCATAGGCGAGCGTGCGGTTGTCCGTCAGATCGCTGTGCCAGGAGGCGATGCGGTAATAATCGCTGTTTTGCCGAAGAAGGGCGGGCTCGGAAGAAATCGAAGAGGCCGCCCGCTGGGGGACGGCCATGCCGATGGCGCCGCCGTCCTTCCCGGGCAGCCCGGAAAAATAAATATAGAGGAGGAAGGAGCCGTCGCTCTGCCGCTCCGCCATGCCGCTCGAGGTGACGCGCACCTCGCCCCCGGCGCAGCGCAGGCGGTAGACCGCCCGGCTCTCCGCCTTCGGGGACATGCGGGCGTATTCCGCGGCGGCCCGGGCGATGTCCCGGTCCTCGGGCGCGATCAGATCCAGAAGGGCGGCTCCCCGCGGCGCGATCGTCTCGCGCTTTCGCCCCAGCAGTGCGCACAACCCGTCGGAGATGACCAAAAGACGGTATGCGTCCGCCGACGCGTGCAGTATGCACAGCGGGATCGGCAGCCGCTCGTAATCCTGCTTCTGGGCGTCGGTAAAGTCTTTCGCCGCGCGCTCCATGGGATATTCCTCCCTTTATGGAATGATTTTCATGCGGATGGATATTCCAATAATACACAGCAGACGCCGCTTTTGCAAGAAAAAGCGGCCCCGTCTGTCGGCTTATTTCTGCTGCGGGGACGAAAGATACGCCTTGAAAAAGCCGACGCAGAAGACCATCGCGGCGGCGCACAGGATGCACAGCGTGATCGACAGCCAGTGCGGCAGAAAAACCGTCTGATGGAACACCCACAGCAGCCACCCGCAGATGCCGAGCGAGGCGGCGAGCAGCGCGCTCGCCAGGATCACCTGCGGCGCGCGGAGTTTCTTTTTTTGCGGCCGCTCCTGCGTGACAGCGTCCATGTTCCCTTCGCCTCCGTCAGCACTCCTCGAGCGCTGTTATTTTATCGATGCGGCGCTGATGCCGCCCGCCCTCGAACGCCGTGTCCAGGAACAGATCGACGAGCTCGACCGCCGTCCCCGGGCCGACCACCCGGCCGCCGAGGCACAGCGCGTTCGCGTTGTTGTGCAGCCGCGAGTATTTCGCCGAATAGTGCTCCGAGCACGCGCACGCGCGAATGCCCTTCACCTTGTTCGCCGCCATCGAGATGCCGATGCCCGTCCCGCAGAACAGCAGCGCCTTCTCGCATTCGCCCGACACGACCGCTTCGCACGCGAGCCGCGCGTAGTCGGGGTAATCGCACGACGCCGTGTCGTAGGTCCCGAAATCCTTGTAGGAAATGCCCCTCTCCTCGAGGTGCCGGATGATCTCATTTTTCAGCGCGAATCCGCCGTGATCGCTTGCTACCGCTATCATAATTCCTGTTTCTCCTTTTTTTCTTTTTGTGTGCGCTCCGCCTGGGAGATCTGCAGATAACTCGGTTTCAGCGCCCCCGCGCCGACTGCCGCGCCGCGCCCGGCGAGCCGGACCGCCGCCACGGCGGCGCACCCCGCGCGCGGCAGCGCCCGCGCGGGCGAGGGAACGGCGCCGTCGAGGACGCCGCCGAGCTCTCGGCAGCACGCCTGCGCGGCGTCGCCCGCGAACAGCACGCGCTGTCCCGCGAGCTTTTCGCCGAGCTCGGCGTATGTCAGCACGCAGTCGTCGAACAGCCGCTCGGGCTCGCCGTCGCAGCGAAAAGCGGCGCAGTAGACGCGCCCGCGCCGCGCGTCGCACACCGGCACGACGACCCGGTCGGTCGGGCACATGCCGAAGGCGACGGCTTCGAGCGTCGGCACGGCGACGCAGGGCTTGTCTGCCGCGAAGGCCATGCCCTTGATGATGCCCATGCCGATGCGCAGCCCCGTGAAGGAGCCCGGTCCCGCCGTGACGGCGAACAGATCGACGTCGGCGGGGGTGAGCTTCGCGCGGCGAAAGACCTCGTCGCACAGCTCGAGCAGCGTCTCGGAATGGGTGAGCCCCACATCGGCGTAGCTCTCGGCGCGCAGCACGCCGTCGCACAGCAGCGCCGCGCTCGCCGCTTTTGAGGAAGAATCGACCGCAAAGACCGTCATGGCTGTGCCTCCGTGTAAACGATGCGCCGCGGGCCGTCCCCCTCGCCCGCGATCGACACGGTGCGGTGGGGAAAGTCGAGCGCGAACGCGATGTTTTCGCTCCATTCGATGAATACGACGGCGCTGCCGTCGAGATAGTCGTAAAAGCCCGTCGACCACAGCGCGTCCTCGTTTTCGATGCGGTACATGTCGAAATGGGCGACGCGGCCGAGGGCGGTCTCGTATTCGTTCACGATCGCGAAGGTCGGGCTCGCGACCGGGCCGTCCCACCCGAGCGCGCGCAGCGCCCCGCGCACGAAGGCCGTTTTGCCCGCGCCGAGCTCCCCGCGCAGGGCGACGACGTCGCCGGGCCGCAGCGTGCGCGCATAGTCGCCGCCCGCGGCCTCCGTCTCGGCCTGGGTGGCCGTTGTCCGTTCGTTTGTCATCATGTCACCTTGAAAAAGCGGGCGGTGTAGTCGCGCCCGCGAACGGCGGGCCGGTCGAGGGACAGGTTGTAAATGTCCGTCGCGTGCGCCTCGAGCTGCGCGCACCGCACCATGCGCGCGCCGCTGCGCGCGACCTCGTCGTCTTCGCCCGCGGCGTTCTCGCCGTGCGCGCGGCCGACCTGCTGCATGCCCTCGCCGTCGCGCAGCAGGGCCAGCAGGCTCTGCGACATCGGCAGCTTTTTGCTCTTTCCGATCTTTGTCAGCAGCTCCTCGCCGTAGCGCCCGACCGCGAGCAGCCGGATATACGGGGGCGGGAAGAAATCGCTCTCGCTGATGCCGATGAGGGCGCACACCACCGCGCGCCGCACGCGCGACATCGTGTATCGCTTCGTCTTGGCGGTCTCCATGACCGCGCCCAGCTCGCCGCATTCCTGCGTCGCCCTGTACAGCCGGTCGCCGAGGCCGTCGGCGCAATCGGGCAGCGCCTCCAGCTCCTGCTGGGTCATCGTGCGCAGCCGGAACAGGATCGCCTGCGACAGCGACTCGAGCCCGCCGCTGAGCTTGCCGTCGGCGCCCGCCTTGTCGAGCGCGAGCTTCGTCTCGAACGGCACGTAATTGATGATGTCGACGCCCGCGCGCACCTGCTCGCGCAGCGACTTCGCGCTCGCGAAGAGCCCGGCCATGCGCTCGTCGTCGTGCAGCACGCCCTCGCGCGCGACGGGCAGCACCGCCATGCCGCTCTGAAGCGCGCGCAGCGCCTTCAGGTATTCGACGGCGAGGATGTTGTTCGGCGTGCGCAGCACGGCGCTGATCTGTTCGCCGTAGAGCTTTTCCACGACCTTTTCGCGCGCCGCGGGGTAGCTCATGCCCGTCTCGCAGAACGCCTTTGTCAGCCGCGCGACGTCCTCGTCGCAGACGGCGTCCGCCGTCTGCCGCAGCAGCGGAAGATCGGCGCACTCGCATCCGAAGGAGATCGAGTCGACGCAGCCCAGCGCCGCGAGCAGCGACACCGCGCCGCGCGCAAAGCGCTCGGACGAGCCGGTCGCATACTGCACGGGCAGCTCGACGACGAGATCCGCGCCGCCCAGCGCCGCGAGGCGCGCGCGCTCGAACTTCGAGATGATCGCCGGCTCCGCGCGCTGCACGAAATTGCCCGACATGACGGCCACGATGTGCGTCGCGCCCGCGCGGCGGGCCTGCTCGATATGATACTGATGTCCGTTGTGAAAGGGATTGTATTCGGCGACGATGCCGCATACGTTCATGCAATTCCACGCCCTTGTCGTATTGAAAAGTAATTTGTCAGCTGTTATAATAATACAGTTATAAATGCATTATGTAAAGCCGGAAAATGATTTGAAAGGACACCTTTTACATGAAAATCCTGGTCATCAACGCGGGCAGCAGCAGTCTCAAATATCAGCTGATCGACATGACGGACGAGAGCTGCATCGCGAAGGGCAACTGTGAACGCATCGGCATCGACGGCGTCATCACCCACAAGGTCACGGGCGGCGTGACCCTCGAAAAGAAAACCCCCTTCCCGACGCACAAAGAGGCGTTCATGGCGGTCGTTGAAATGATGACGACAGGCGAGGGCAAGGTCATCGACTCGGTCAGGGACATCGCGGCGGTCGGCCACCGCGTGCTGCACGGCAGCGAGATCTTCAAAGCGTCGACGCTCGTCACGGACGACGTCATCGACACCGTCCAGTCGCTCAAGGAGCTCGGACCGCTCCACAATCCGCCGCAGGCGGTCGCCATGCGCGCGTGCAAAGAGGTCTTCGGCGCCGACATCCCGATGGTCGCCGTTTTCGACACCTCCTTCCACCAGACCATGCCGAAGAAATCCTACATCTTCCCGATCCCCTACGAATACTACGAAAAGTACTCGGTGCGCCGCTACGGCTTCCACGGCACGAGCCACCGCTTCGTCAGCAAGCGCTACTTCAAGCTCAACAACCTCGACCCGAAGGGCACGAAGATCATCACCTGCCATCTCGGCAACGGCAGTTCGCTGTGCGCCATCAAGGACGGCCTGTGCTTCGACACCTCGATGGGGCTCACGCCCCTCGACGGCTTCATCATGGGCACGCGCAGCGGCGGCATCGACCCCTCGGTCGTGACCTATATCGCCAACAAAGAGGGCAAGACGCCCGACGAGATGAGCAATCTGCTCAACAAAAAGTCCGGTTTCCTCGGCGTCAGCGGCGTGTCGAGCGACTGCCGCGATCTGCACGCCGCGGCAAAAGAGGGCAACGAGCGCGCGAAGCTGGCGCTCGAGATCCTCGTGCACCAGATCAAGCGCTACATCGGCGGCTACGCGGCCGAGATGGGCGGCGTCGACGCCGTCATCTTCACCGGCGGCATCGGCGAGAACGACGAAAAGGTCCGCCAGTGGGTCTGCGAGGACATGGAGTTCCTCGGCCTGCGGATCGACAAGGCGCTCAACGAAAAGGCGTCCCGCAGGGAATGCGTCTTCTCGACGCCGGACAGCAAGGTCGTCGCGATGGTGCTGCCCACGAACGAGGAGATCATGATCGCCCGCGATACCCTCGAGGTCATCTCCCGGTAATTTTTCCGGCTCCCGCAGGAGGGCCCCTATGCAAAAAGGGGCCCTCTTTTTTGTGCATTTGGCAACATTTTCCTGTTTGCAAGATTTAATTGCGCTTCTGTTTTCAAGGGACTATAATAAGGGAGAACGTTCGATCGCGAGGTAAGAGTATGCCGGAGAAAAAGCCGGACACGGCAAAAATGAAGGCGCTTGTGTGCAAGCTGCCGGGCGTGCTCAGCGCCGAGCTGCGGCTCGACGAGAGCGGCGCGCTGTGCGACATCCACGTGCTGTCGGACACGACGCGCGCCCCGAAGCAGACCGTGCGCGACGTCCAGTCGGCGCTCGCGGCGCGCTTCGGGGTCGACGTCGACCACCGCATCGTCAGCGTGGCGCAGATACCGGCCGGCCTCGCGGCGAAAAACGCCGCCCAGCGGCGGCTTCGCTACGCGGGGCTCGACGCGTCGTGCGACGAGACGGTCTGCCGCATCGGCGTGAAGCTGACCGACGGCGCGCGCGAATTCAACGGCGCGGCCGAAGGCGGGCTCGACCGGCTGGGCCGCTACCGCGCCGCCGCGCAGGCCACGGCCGCCGCGCTCAACGACTGCCTCGGCGGGCGCGCGAGCGTGCGGCTCGACGAGGTGCGCCTCGCCCAGCTGCCCGCGGGCGCCGCGGTCGTCTGCTGCGTCTACTACGGCGCGCACGACCGCAGCGATCTGCTCATCGGCTCCTGTCTCGACCGCGACGACGGCGGCATCTCGGCCGTCCGCGCCGTGCTCGACGCCGTCAACCGCCGGCTCTCGGGAGAGCTTTGAATCCGGAATGAACCGCGCAAGCGGTCATTTGCCTGCCGGCCCCGTTTTCTGCACAAGCGAAGCGGATACAGCGCGCCTCAACAGCGGAAGGGCGCAGCCTTTCAAATAAGGAGGCTGTATTCGATGAAGAAGATCGTTGCCGCGCTCGTGGGCCTTGTCGCCCTGATCCTTTCGAGCGGCGCCTATTTCACCTGGAGATAACCGCGTAAAACGGATTTCCTTCGCAGAAAACGGGGCCGTGCCCCAGCAACCCCTCAAGCGCGGAAAGGAGCTTTCGTTGAAAAGGAATACGCAGTTCTATGCCGGCGTTGTTTCCTTCGTCGGCGCCGCGGCGGGCATCACCTGCACCGCCTTCTATTTCCGCGATTTCGACGGGAACCGCGCCATCATGACGCTCGTGCTGGCGGCGCTGCTCGTCCTGTGCCGCTCGATGCCGCTGTACGTCCGGGACAACTGCGCCGTCGACATGTCCTTCATCAGCATCCTGGCGATCTTTCTTCTCGAGGGCACCGTCGCGGCGGCCGCGCTGTATTTTATCACGACGCCCTTCGTCTTCGTCATCGAACAGCGCCCCGGAGAAGAGCGCATCGTCTCCCATATTTTCAACACGCCTTTCATCAAGACCGCCTTCAACACGAGCAATCTCGTGCTCACCATTCTCGCGGGCGGCGGCGCCTGCCGGCTTCTGCTCGACTTCGGCCCGGGGGAGATCGCCCTGCCCCGCTGCCTGCTGACCATCGCGGTCTACATCACGGTCTCCATGGTCGTCAACACGCTGCTCATGGCGATCCTTTTTTATTTTGAGGCCGGCGCAAAGATCCTGAGCACCCTGCTCATCGGCTTCGGCCAGTTCGTGCCGAACATCGTGTGCGCGGCGCCGCTTGGCTATTTTCTCGCGCTGCTCATGCGCATGGAGAACGGCGTTTTTCTCGCCGCGCTGTTCATGCTGCCGCTGCTGCTCGCGCGCTTTTCCTTCAAGCTCTATGTCGACGGAAAGCAGCAGCAGTATAAGATCATCCAGGCCCTGTCCGCCGCCATCGAGGCGAAGGACAAATACACCGTCGGCCACTCCAAGCGCGTCGAGGAATACAGCGAGCTGCTCGCGCGCCGGCTGCATTTGCGCGAGGGCCGCATCGAGACGCTGAAGACGGCCGCGCTGTTCCACGACATCGGGAAGATCGGCATCCGGGACGAGATCCTCATGAAGGCCGGCCCGCTGACCGACGAGGAGCGGGCGCTCATCAACACCCACCCCGAGATCAGCGTGCGCATCCTCAAGGACATCGACTTTTACGGCAACATCCGCGAGAGCATCCTGTGCCATCATGAGCGCTGGGACGGCAAGGGCTATCCCAACGGCCGCCGCGGGCGCGAGATCCCCCTCGAGGCGTGCATCATCGCCGTCGCCGACGCCTACGACGCCATGACGAGCGACCGCCCCTACCGCAAGGGCTTCCCCGCGGAGAAGGCCATCAGCATCGTCGCCGAGGAATCGGGCCATCAGTTCTGCCCCGAGGTCGCGAAGGCCATGCTCGCGCTGTACGGCGACGGCATGCTCGACGGCATCGACCCGGGTACCGCCAAATGCTGATCCTCGCGGTCGCCGCGGCGTGCGCGCTGTCGCTGCTGTCCGGCGGCCGCCTCGGAAATATCGAGGGGAGCCGCGCGCGCGGCTTCCTGCTGCCCGTCGCCGCCCTTGCGCTCGAGCGGGCGGCGGCGCTGCTGTGCCCCGGCGTCCTGCCGCGCGCCCCCTGGTTCGCCGTTTTCACGGCCGGGGCCTACCTGCTGTGTATATTATTTATATTTATAAACAGATCGTATAAGTTGTTCGCCGCGCTCGCCGGCGCGGGGACGCTCGCGAATCTCGCGGTGATCGCGGCGAATGATTTCTATATGCCCGTGAGCGAGCGGGCGATGGCGCTGGCCGGTTTTTCCGGGATCCCGCGGGGATTACAGGCGGCCTACCGCGTCGCGGACGGCGCGACGCGCCTGCGGGCGCTCGGCGACATGCTCTATGTCCCGCTGCCGCTCGTGGGCGGCTTCGCGAGCGCCGGCGACGTGCTGCTGGCGGCGGGCATCTTCGTGTTTGTTTTTCAGCTCATGCGCGCGAAGCGCTGAGCGGCGCAAAAGCGCGGCGGTCCGGCGGCGCGCGGAAAAGAGCGGGGATTGTTGAAATCGGCCGCTTTTTTTGCTATGATAACAACGCGCATACACCTGTGTGCGGACAAAGGAGAGGCCATGAACAGAAGCGAAAGATTCTCCTATGAAACGAGCGGCAATCATCAGCCCGTGCGCGCGGACATCGTGCTCGACGCGACGAAGCTGATCGACGAGCAGCCGAAAGAGGAAAAGGCCCCCGCGCAGCGGGCCCCGGCCGGCCGGGCGGCGCCCGAGCGGCGCCGGGAGAAGAGGACCGCGCAAGCGGACAACACGACGGAAGAAAAGGCGGAAAAAATGGCTAAGAAGAAGAAAAAGTCGCGCGTGAAGCTGCTGCCGATCCTGGCGGCGGTGCTGGTCTTTGCGCTGCTGGGAGGCGCGCTCGTCGTGTTCGGCGTCGTGCCGGTCTCGGCGGCGGGCGCGGGCAACCGATATACCGTTTCGGACGCTGCGACGCTCGCAAAATATCTGCAGCATCCCTCGCTCAAGGCGGGCGACACGCTCGTCATCAGCGGCGCGCTCGACGTCGACGTGAACGAGCTGTTCGGCGGCTTCGCCGACATCCCGCTCGTCAACTACGACTGCTCCGGCGGCAGCGTGAACTTCACGGGCGGCGCCGCGCTCATCACCGGCGGCAGCGCGAAGGCGACGATGAACGGCGTGAAATTCACCGATTGCGACGTCTACATGGAAGCGCCGTCGACGGCCGTGACGTGGGTCGACTGCACCGACGACAGCCACATCGACGCGAAGTCCCTCAACGGCGCCGCGCACACGCAGGATCTCGGGGTCAAAATCGTCGGCGCGCGCTTCGAGGTGCCCGTCACCTTTACCAACAAGACCTCCTCTTCGCTGTCGAACATCGAAGTGAAGCTGTCGTCGGCGAACTTCGTTTTCCCCGACGGCGAGTCCTATAAGATCAAATCGCTCGGCGCGGGCGAGTCCGTGACGGCGGCGGTCGACGTCGTGGCGGTCTACGGCGGCCGCGGCCGGGTGCTGGGCTATGCGTCCGACTCGTCGGGCGCGCTCGCCGTCACCGGCAGCAGCGATTACGTCAGCGTCATGGGCACCGGCCTGTACGCGGGCGACGTGCACACCCACACCGAGGTGACCGGCCGCAGCGCCACGCTCGAGAACAATGTTCTGGGCGGCTACAAGAACGGCATGAGCTTCATCGTCAGCTCGGAGCGCAACGCCGCGGGAAAGGTCCTCACGCAGAGCGACGTCGACGGCATCGTCGGCGAGAGCAACGCCTTCCTGCAGCTCGGCGGCTACGAGCTGTGCGAGGACAGCACCCCCTTCGCGAATCTGCCGTCCTTCGTGGGCTATACGCAGAGCATGGACTTCCTCATCCTCGGGACCGACGACGTCCCGAACAACCACTATATCGTGCCCGACACGGGCGACCTCAAGCTGAACACCTCGCTGATGCCCTGGATGCTGCAGGACGCCATCGACGAGGTCAACAAGGCCGGCGGTCTCTCGGTGCTCACGCATTTCTTCGACGTGGACATCGAGAAAAAGATCAGCATGGCGAAATCCTTCTCCGACCTCGACGGCATCGAGGTGCTGACCCCCTACCACAAGGTCGACGATTCCGAGACGCGCGTCGCGCTCAACGTCTGGAAGCTGTACGGCACCTTCGGCGCCGAGAAGACCTTCGCGCTCGCGGCGAGCAACAACGAGACGTCCGAGCAGGTCGGCAGCTATTTCATCAAGGGCGCGATGAACGGCCTTTCGGCCGCGGGCGCCTATTCCATGATCAAGAGCGGCGATTATTTCTTCTCGAACGGGCCGGAGCTCGGCTTCACCATCGGCGGGGCCTCGATGGGCGCCGACTTCACGACGTCGTCCGGCGCGACGACGAAGGCGACCGTCTTCGCGAACGACGACGTGCCGCTGACGAAAGTCGTGCTCACGCGCTACCTCGTCACGCACAGCAAGAACGACATCCAGTCGGAGACTGTTTTCGAATATGACCTCACCGGCAAGGGCGTCTGCTCGTACAGCGACTCGCTCGACGTGACGGTCAATCCCGGCGAGTTCTACATCTTCGAGGCGTACAGCGAGAGCGACAATCTCGGAAAGGACGTCGGCTTCGCCTCCTCCAACCCGATCTATGCGGTCGCCGGCAGCAACGCCGACATGAAGCTCAGCGGCAACGCGGTCGAGAGCATGCGCTATCTGCTGGGCGGCAGCGCGCAGCGCGCCGGCAACGGCGCGTGGTATCTCACGGCGAAGAATTATCTGCCGTTCCTGATGAACGTCTCGTCCGCCGGCAACAAGGTCAGCGTCGTCTATCACCAGCTCGGCACCGCGGCCGCGTGCGACTATCTGACCGTGCTCGTCACGGCCGACGACGGCACGCAGAGCAGCCAGCGCGTCTATCTCATCAATTCATAAGCGCAAAAGGAAAGCGCCGGTACGAGGGTACCGGCGCTTTTTTTGTTGGTTTCGGACGAAAGGAAGGTCACGCCCGCGCGTCCGGCGACAGGATGAGCCGCACGGCGTCGTCGATGTACCGCGCGAGCGGCAGCGCCTCGGTGCCCGCGACGACGATGCTGCAGCTCGTGACGGGCACCAGCACCTTTTTCGCGTCGCTGCCGGAGATCGCCTCGGCCATGCGGGGCGTGATCTCGCCGAGCAGCGCGTCGGCCGCGATGATGCCGATGGGGCCGGCGATGACGTCGGCGCGCGCCGCGTTGACGCACACGGCGTTTTCGCCCGTCGCGCCGGCGGCCGCGCCGGCCTTGCGCATGGCCTGCGTCGCGGCGACGTTGGTCCCGACCGCGATGAGCGACGCGTCCGGCTGCGCGGCGAGAAGTCCCTCGATGAGCGCGGCGCCGATCCGGCCGCCCTGCCCGTCCACGACGAGTATTTTCATGCGGTTTCCTCCCTTATGCGAGTCCGAGCATTTTGACGACGAAGATCCAGACGAACAGCGTCAGGATCGAGACGGCCGTGGTCGACAGCACGTAATCGCCCGCGAGAGAGGCGTTGCCGCCGTAGATCTCGGCGATGGCGAAGGTGCACACGGCCGTCGGCGTCGCGAAGATGGCCATGAGCGCGACGAGCGGGGGGCCCGAAAAGCCGAAGAGCGCGATCCCGGCGCCGACGATGAGCAGCGGCACGGCGATGAGGCGCACGAGCGTCGTCGAGACGATGAGCTTCCGGCGGCCCGCCGACATGCCGAGCCGGAACGCGGCGCCGAGACCGATAAAGGCCACGGGCGTCGTCGCGGCGCTGAGATTGGAGACGGTCGTCAGCAGGAACTGCGGCAGGCGGATGCGCAGCAGGACCAGCGCGATGGCAGCCAGCTCGCCGATGAGCAGCGGATTGGTGACGATGTCGCGCAGCACGCCGGCGGCCGACGCTTTTTTGTGGCAGCACTTTGCGAAAAAGATCGGCCCGAGCACCGTGGTGGTGATGATCGAGATGCAGATGGCGATCGCCATCACGCCGCCGACGTCCGTCGTGCCGAGGATGCCCTGCGCGAGCGGGATGCCGTAAACGGCCGTGTTGCCGCGCAGGATCGCGTGGATGGTGACGCCGGCGTCGCGCCCGTCCGGCACCAGCCGCGGCACGACGGCGATGAGCGCCGCCGCGAGCAGGAGCAGGCACGCGAGGATGTAGGCGTACAGCCGCAGGTCGAGCCCGTTCCATTCGCTGTTGTAGACGCTCAGAAACAGCGTGCAGGGGATCAGCGCGTTGAAATAGATCTTGTTGATGCCGGTGGCGATGCTCTCCGGGATCACGCCGCACGCCTTGAGCGCGTAGCCGACAAGGCCGTACAGGAACAGCGGCGCCACGATATTGAAGGAGATCAGGAGGTTTCCCAGCATACGTCCACCCGCGCTTCCGGTTTTTTTGTACGACCATTATAGCACAAAACCCGCGCACAAAAAAAGGCCGGGCGCGGACGCGCCCGGCCTTTCGAAAGGTCTCAGTATTTGACCGACTGCTCGATGTATTCGATGACTTCCTTCTCGGTCGTGATGGACTGGACGTGCGCGGCGATCCGGCGCGCCTCGGCGAGCGTGAAGCGGGACAGCGCCATCTTGACCTTCGCGATGTTCGACGGGCTCATGCTGAATTTGCGCAGCCCGAGGCCCGCGAGGATGACGGCGGCCTTCGGGTCGCCGCCGAGCTCGCCGCACACGGAGATCTCCTTGCCGTAGACGTTGAACTGGGCGAAAATGAGCGACAGCACGCGGATGAGGGCGGGCGAGAAGCTCTGGTAATAGCTGCTGATCTCGGAGTTCATGCGGTCGACCGCGCACAGGTACTGCGTCAGGTCGTTGGTGCCGACGCTCGCGAAATCGACCTCCTTCGCCGCGAGGTCCGCGACGGCCGCGATGGACGGGATCTCGATCATGATGCCGATCCTGACGTCTGGCGCGTAGGGCTGCCCCTTGGCGTCGAGCTCGCGCTTCGCGGCCTCGACGAATTCCTTTGCGCGGTAGATGTCGTCGATGCTGCCGATCATGGGGAACATGATCTGGAGGTTGCCGTAGACGGACGCGCGCAGCGCCGCGCGCAGCTGCGTCTTGAAGAGGTCGGGGTGATCGAAGCAAAGGCGCACCGCGCGCTTGCCGAGGAAGGGGTTGTCCTCCTTCGGGAGCTGCATGTACTTGAGGGTCTTGTCGCCGCCGATGTCGAGCGTGCGCAGCGTGACCGGCTTGCCCTTTGCGTTTTCCATGACCTTTTTGTAGGCCGTGAACTGCTCCTCCTCGGTGGGCAGGTGATCGTTGCCCATATAGAGGAATTCGGTGCGGAACAGGCCGATGTAGTCGCAGTAGTCGTAGCCGTCGGTGTTGTTCTCGTCGCCGATGTTGATGCCGATGTGGATGCGCTCGCCGTCCTTGAGGCGGGCCTCCCTCGAGAGGTAGGTGTTGGTCTCGGCCGCGATGCGGTCGAAATCCGATTTCTTCTGCGCAAAGACGTCCATGACCGGCTTTTCGGGGTCGATGCGGATGGTGCCGTCGGTCGCGTCCATGATGACGGTGTCGCCGTCCTTGAGGATCTCCGTCGCCTCGGGCACGCCGAGGATGGCGGGGATCTTGTAGCTGCGCGCGATGATGGCGGAGTGCGAGGTCGAACCGCCGACTTCGGTGATGATGCCGATGACCTTGCTGCGGTCGATGGTGGCCGTGTCGCTCGGCAGCAGGTCGTGCGCGACGACGATGACCTTCTCCCTGAGCAGCGAAAGGTTGCGCTCCGGCTCGCCCGCGAGGCAGCGCACGAGGCGGTTGCGCACGTCGCGCAGATCCGCCACGCGCTCGGCGATGAGCTTGTCCTTCGCCTTGCCGAGGATCTGGATGAATTCGCCGAAGACGCGGCCGATGGCGTAGTCGGGCATGGCGCGCTCGCTCTTGATGGCGTCGACGACCATGAACTCGATCTCCTCGTCGAACAGGATCTCCTTGTGCGCTTCGAAGATCTTCGCCTTGTCGGCGTCGCCGTGCGCCGTGAGCGATTCGATGACGCCGTCGAGCTCCGCTTCGGCGCGCTTCTTCGCGTCGTGCCATTTCTGGAGATATTCGTCCTCGTGGCCGACTTCGAAATATGCCTCGAACACATCGGCGGTGAACGCCTTATAGATATAGACCTTCCCGAGCGCGATGCCCTCGGAGACGCCGTTCCCCTTGATAATCTTCATGCGGTTACCTCTTCTTGCTTTTTTACACAATTATTATAGTACAACAGTGTTGCGGTTTATATAAGAATTATACTCGATCAATAAAATATGGCAAGTCCGTTTTGGCGCGGCGGGCCGCAAAAAGCGTGATATATCGGCGCAAACGGGCGGCGGCGCGGCGATCATGCGGCTTTCCTTGTAATGCGCGCGGCGATGGGGTAAAATCAGGGAAAGAGGAAGGGGGTCTGCGCCATGCTGCATCTCATCACGGGCCGCGCGGGCAGCGGCAAGAGCGAGGCTGTCGCGCGCGGCATCGAAGCGCGCGCGAAAAACGGGCAGCGCAGCATTCTCATCGTGCCCGAGCAGTCCTCCTTCGACGCCGAGCGCCGGCTGACGCTGCGCCTGGGCGACGCGCTGTGTCCCTTCTGCGAGGTGCGCAGCTTCCGGCGTCTGTGCGCGGACGTCTTCGCGCGCCGGGGCGGCGGGGCGCGGCCGCGTCTGAGCGACGCCGCGCGCTGCGTGCTCGTGCGCCGCGCCGTCGCGTCGCTCGGCGACGACATCGTCTGCTATCGGCGGCAGCGCCGCGACACCGCCTTTTTCACGCGCGCGGCGTCGCTCATCGACGAGCTCAAAAACGGCGGCGTCTCGCCCGAGATGCTCGCCGAGACGGCGCAGGCCTGTCCGGGCGAGCTGTCGCGCCAGAAACTGCGCGAGCTGTCCCTCATCTACGGGGCGTACGAAGCGGCGGTCAGGGACACCTTTTACGACGGCGCCGGCGAGCTTGAGAGCGCCGCGTCGCTGTGCCCCGGCGCGGGCCTTTTCGCGGGCCGCGCGGTCTTTCTCGACGGATTTTCCGGTTTTACGCAGCCGGAATTCTCCATGATCGCGGCGATGGCCGCCGAGGCGCCGGACGTCTTCTGCGCGCTGGGCTGCGACGACGTCTGGTCCGAGGCCGACGACGCGCTCGCGGCCGTGCGCAGGACGGCGCGCCGGCTGCTCGCGCTCGCGAAGCGTGCGGGCGTTCCGGCGGACTGCACCGTCTGCGAGGGGACGCCGCGCTTTCAAAGCGCGGGGCTCGCGGCGGCGGAGCGCTTTTTCTCGGGCGGCAGACCGCAGGCGCCTTCGGCGGACGGCGTTTATGCGGCGCTGGCGGACGACCTTTATGCCGAGACGGAGGAGGCCGCGGCGGAGATCCTGCGCCTTGTGCGCGAGGAGGGCTACGACTACGGCGACATCGCCGTCATCATGCGCGATTACGCCCGCTACAAGGCGCCCGTCGAACGCACCTTCGCGCGCTGCGGCATCCCGTTCTTCAGCGGCGAGACGCAGACGATGGCGCATTCGCCGGTCATTCTGTTTTATCTCGCGGCGCTGTCGCTCGCGGACGGCATCACGACCGACGGCGTCACGCGGCTGCTGCGCACATCGCTCACGCGCATGTCCGACGGGGACGCCGACGAGCTGCTCAGCTACGCGTTCGTGTGGAGCATCGACGGCGGCGCATGGTACGCCCCCTGCCGCGGCAACCCCGACGGGCCCGACGCGCGCCCGGACGACGCGCGCCTTGCGCGCATCGAAGACGCGCGCGCCCGGGTCGCCGACTGGGTCGGCGGGTTCATCGACAGGGCGAAGGGCGCCGACGGCGCGCGCGCGCTGCGCGAGGTCTATGCGCTGCTCGAGCGCTGCGGCGCGCTCGAAAAGCTCGAAAACAGCGGCGCCGGCGCCCGCGCCGAAGCGGGCGCCGCGCTCGCGCTCACGGAGCAGCTGTACGAGATTCTCGACGGCGAGGACGCGGCGCTCGGGGAGACGCGGGAGCTGCTGCGGCTGATGGCGGCCGCGGCGCCCGTGCGGGACATCCCGCCCGCGCTGCAGCAAGTCGCGGTCGGTTCAGCCGACCGCGCGCGCACCGACAACCCGCGCGCCGTCTTTGTGCTGGGCCTCAACGACGGCATCTTTCCGCACACCTCGTTCGACTCGCCGCTGCTGACCTTCGCCGAGCGGGAGCTTCTCGCGGGGCGCGGGGCGGAGCTCAGCCGCGATTTCGAGCACGCCGCCGAGATGGAGGAGCTGTATCTTTACCGGGCCGTGAGCGCGGCGCGCGAACGGCTGTATCTGCTGCGCGCGCAGACCGACGGCCGCGGCGCATCGCTGCGCACGAGCGTCGCCGTCGCCGCCTTTCTCGAGACGAACGGCGCGAACCCGCTGCCGGGCGCCGGGGATCCGCTGCGGTGCGCCGTCAGCGAGTCCTCCGCCCAGTCGGTGTACGCGGCGGCGCTCGGGCGCGGCGACGCCGCGCCCGCACGGACGCTGGAAGCGTCCGCGTACGGCGGCGTCTGCGCCGCCGTGCGCGCCGCCGCGGGCGTTCCCGATTTTGCGCTGCGCGATACGGCGCGGCTGCAGGCGTATCTCGGAAAGGATCTCACGCTTTCCGCGAGCCGCATCGAGACGTTCGAGCGCTGCCGGTTCGCGTATTTCCTGCAGTACACCATGGGCGTTCGCCCGCTGCGAAAGGCGGAGATGTCCCCCGTGGAGGCCGGCACGTTCGTGCACGGCGTTCTCGAGAGCGTGCTGCGGGCGCTCGGCGGCGACCTCACGTCGGTCGAAGCGCCGGCGCTGACGGCGCTCGCCGAGGAGAAGGCGCAGGCCTTTCTCGAAGCGCGCATCGGTCCGCTCATCGGGACGGACGCGCGGCTGGGCTATCTCGCCCGGCGCCTGAAAGCGCAGGCGGCGCGGCTGCTGCTGCGGCTGCGCGCGGAGCAGCAGCAAAGCCTGTTCCGCCCGCGGGATTTCGAGCTGAAGATCGGCGCGGACGTGCCGGGCGCCGTTTACGAGACGCCGGGCGGAGAGCGCGTGCGCGTCGCCGGCTCCATCGACCGCGTCGACGTGTTTGAAAAGGACGGCGCGAACTATGTGCGCGTCATCGACTATAAAACGGGCGACAAGACCTTCTCGCTTTCCGACGTTTATTACGGGCTGAACATCCAGATGCTGCTGTATCTGTTCACGGTGTGCGGCGCGGGCGGGCGCTACGGAAACAGCGTGCCCGCGGGCGTGCTGTACATGCCGGCGGATCCGCGGGCGCCGCAGAGCGATGATGGGGATGCGCCGCTCGCCGCCGTGCGCGCCTACCGCATGGACGGCCTGGTGCTCGACGATCCGGCGGTCGTGCGCGCAATGGAGCGCGACGGGCGGGGCATCTTCATCCCCGTCGAGACCGACGCCGACGGCAATCCGAAGAAAGACGAAAAGCTCGCGTCGCTCGAAAAGCTCGGCAACATCAAGCGCCACATCGACGGCCTCATCGTCGAAATGGCCGAGGCCGTCTGCAGCGGCGCCGCCGAGGCGGTGCCCATCGAAACGGGCGGGCATGTCCCGTGCGAATACTGCGACTACGCGGCGGTCTGCCGGCGCGACCGCAGCGACGCGCGCCGCAAGGCGGAAAAACTTGACGCAAAAACGCTGTTCTGCGAGGGAGGCGGGGGCAATGGCTGAACAATGGACGCCGAGCCAGCGGCGCGCCATCGAAGCGCGCGGGGGCACCGTGCTCGTCAACGCGGCGGCGGGCAGCGGCAAGACGTCGGTGCTCGTCGAGCGCATCGTCTCGCTCATCACCGACCGGGAGCATCCGATGCCGGCCGACCGCTTCCTCGCGGTCACCTTCACCAACGCCGCGGCGAACGGCCTTGCGGCGCGCCTGCGCGAGGCGCTCGAAAAGCGCATCACGCAGGCGCCGGACGACCGCTGGCTGCGGCGGCAGAATCTTCTGCTGCGGCGCGCGTCGGTCAGCACGGTGCACGCCTTCTGCGCGCAGCTGCTGCGCGAACACGCGGGCGCGCTCGGCATCCCGCTCGATTTCACGGTCTGCGACATGCTCGAGGCGGAGTCGCTGCGCGAGGGCGCGCTCGCGCACACGCTCGGCGAGCTGTATGCCGACGAGAGCAGCGGACTGCGCGAATTCTCGGATCTGTTCGGGCGTTCGCGCAGCGACGCGCAGACGGCCGATCTGATCCTGGAGCTGTATGAATTCGAATGCGACCTTGCCTTCCCGGAGCGCTGGCAGGCGGAATGCGTCGCCGAGCTGCGCGGCGTGCCGTTCGCCGATTCGAAGGCGGGGCTCTTTCTGTTCGACTATGCCGCGCAGGCGCTCGCGTCGGCGCGAAAGCTGTGCGTGGCCGGCCTCGCCGCGTGCGACGGCGACAAGGTGCTCGCCCGTGCGTACGCGCCTGCGTTCCGCAGCGATCTCGAGGCGGTCAACGGCTTTGCGGCGCTGTGCGCAGAGAAGCGCACGGACGATCTCATGCGCGCGCTCGGCGCGTACGCGCCGCTGCGCCTCGGCGGCTCAAAAGGCGCGGACGAGGCCGCGCGCGACAGGGCCAAAGGGCTGCGCGCCGCCGCGCAGAATGTCCTCGGGGATCTGCGCAAAAAATGCTTTTTCCAAACGGCGGCGCAGTGCGACGCCGACCGGGACAGCACCCGCCGCGCGCTGGAAACGCTGTTTTCCGCGACGGCGGTCTTCCGCGAGCGGCTGTTTGCGGACAAGCTGAAAAAGCGCTGTTTCGAGTTCGACGATCTCGAGCGCCTGACGCTGCGGCTGCTGTGTGACGGCGACGGCGCGCCGACGCCCCTCGCCGGGGAGATCGCCGCGCGGTTCGACCACATCCTCGTCGACGAGTATCAGGACACCAACGAGGTGCAGGATCTCATTTTCCGGCTCGTGTCGCGCGGCGAAAAAAATCTTTTCTTCGTCGGCGACGTCAAACAGAGCATCTACAGCTTCCGCGGCGCCGACCCCGAGATCTTTCTGCGCCGGAGGGCGGGCTGCTATCCCGTGCAGGCGGGCCTCTATCCGATGCGCATCGACCTCGCGGAAAACTTCCGCAGCTCCCGCGCGGTCATCGAGGCGGTCAACGGCATTTTTTCGGGCGTCATGTCGGCCGGCGCCGGGGGCACCGACTACGTCGAGGGCGAGGCGCTGCGCCCCTTCGAGGGCAGCGCTGACAGCGAGAAGACGGGCCTCGAGCTGCTGCTGTGCGGCGACGAGGCGGCCGCGCTCGCCGCGGACATCCGCGCGCGCCTCGACGCGGGTTATCCCATCGACGGGGACGGGGGGACCCGCCCCTGCCGCCCGGGGGATTTCTGTATCCTGCTGCGCGCGCCGCGCGGACGCGCGGCGGCGGACGCCGCCGCGCTCGAAGCGCAGGGCATTTCCGCATGGACCGACAGCGAGGACGACTTTTTTGCGAACAGCGAGATCGCGGTGCTGCTGTCGCTGCTGCACATCGTGAGCAATCCGCGGCGGGACGTCGACCTGTGCGCGGTGCTGCTGTCGCCGCTCTTCGGCTTTACGCCCGACGAGCTGCTGGCCGGGCGCGCCGGCGCGCCGGAGCTGCCGTTCTGCACCGCGCTGCTGCGCTCGCAGGACGAAAAGGTGCGCGGCTTTCTCGCAAGGCTCGGCGAGCTGCGCGCGCAGAGCGCCCGCATGGGCGTGGGGGATCTGACCGCCTTCGCGGCCGACGCGCTCAACGCCGAGGTGCTGCTGTGCGCGGGCGGGGAATTTGCCCGCCGGCGCGCCAACGTGCGCCTTTTCATCGACTACGCGCGCGGCTTCGAAGCGGGCGCCGACGCATCGCTCGAGAGCTTCCTCGCCGTGTGCGATCACGCGGCGAAATCGGGGAAATCGCCCGTGTCGGAGAGCTTTTCGCCGCCGGCGGACGCGGTCTGCGTCATCTCCGTCCACCGCGCAAAGGGCCTCGAGTGGCCCGTCGTATTCCTTGCGGACGCCGACAAGAGATTCAATCTGACCGACATCGGCAAGAGCGGCGCGCTGTTCGACGCGTCGCTCGGCGCGGGATTCCGCTTCAAAACGGAGGATGCCGCCAGCGGCGCTTTTTACAGCCGCACCACGGCCGCCTACCGCGCGCTGTCGCTGCACACCAGGCAAAGGATCGTCGGCGAGGAGATGCGCGTGCTGTACGTCGCGCTCACGCGCGCGAAGCAGCAGCTCGTCGTGTCGGCGACGGCGGCGGACCCCGAAAAACTGCTCGGCAGCCTGCGCCCCATCGCCGATTTCGAGACGATCGACCCCTTCCTCGTGCTCAGCTGCAAGGAAGGCCTGTCGTGGCTGTTCATGGCGCTGCTGCAGCGGTACGGCGAGGCGCTGACCTTCGGACCGGGCGCGCCGTGGCGGCAGGGCCCGTACTGGGCCCGCGTCGCCGAAGCGGCGCAGGCCGCGGCCGTCGCCCCGGAAGCCGTGCAGACGCAGGCCGACCCCGCGGCGCTCGCCGCGCTCGCGCGCCGGGCGTCCTTCCGCTATGCGAAAGAGGCGCTCACCCGCCTGCCCGCGAAGCTCACCGTCAGCGCGCTCGCGAAGGATGCCGCCGGGGCGCCGCTCTACCGGCCGTCCTACGCGCGCGGCGGCCTGACGGGCGCCGAGAAGGGCAGCGCGCTGCATCTGTTCATGCAGCTCGCCGACTACAAAGCCGCGGCGGCCGACGCCGGCGCGGAGCTCGCGCGGCTCGTCGGGGGCGAGTACATCAGCGCAGAGGACGCGGCGGGCATCCGCCTTTCCGACGTCCGCGCCTTCTTCGGCAGCCCGCTCGGGCGGCTCGTGCTCGAAGCGAAGACCGTGCTGCGCGAATACGCGTTTCTCGACGCGCTGCCCGCCAGCAGCGTCGACCCCGACGCCCCGGCGGACGCCGTCGTCATGATCCAGGGCATCGCCGACTGCATCGCGCTCGGCGACGGCGGCGCCGTGCTCATCGACTACAAATCCGACCGCGTGGAGGATGCGGCGGAGCTCGTGCGGCGGTACGAGCGCCAGCTCGCGCTGTATGCCCGCACGCTCTCGCGGCGGCTGCCCGTGCCGGTGCGCCGCGTGGTGCTGTATTCCTTCCATCTCGGCCGGGCGATCGACCTGCCCGCGCCGCCGGACGGCGCGGAACAGGCGCAGGCACCCGCGCGATAAGGCGCGCCGCCCGGCCGAAGCCGGCGGGCGCCGCGGCCCGACAAAAAAACTCCCTTCCGAAACGGAAGGGAGTTTTTCATGCGCTTTTTATCCGGGAAAAGGCCCGGGGAGAAGGATTACTGCGGGTCCTGCGGGTTCGCGCCGCGCCGGTCGAAAGAGAGCCAGCGCGTGCCCTGCCAGCGCAGCAGGCCCTCGTCGCCCTCGACGAGCAGGCCGTAATCCCGGCCGCGAAGGCGGAATTCCCGGCGCTCGCCGCCGTCCAGCTCAAACGTCGCGTAATAGGTCGTCGAGCTGTTCGTCATCGGCATGTCGCCGTTTATGTGGGTGTTGAGCGTCATGCTGCTGCGCTTCGCGACGAGCTTCGCGCCGGCGGTCTCGACGGGGGAATCGTTGTTCCGCTTCCATTCGATGAGGTGCCGGACGATCATGACGAGGATGACCGAAAGGATGAGGGCGAAGACGATGCGCACGAGCAGGCTGAAAAGATTAAAGGAATCAAAATGAAAGATCGACGAAGCCATCTCAGAACACCAGCTCTTTTTCGATGCGCGCGGGCAGCTCTTCGATCCTGACGCGCTGCTGCTGCATGGTGTCGCGGTCGCGCACCGTCACGCAGCCGTCGGCGTCGCTGTCGAAATCGTAGGTGATGCACAGCGGCGTGCCGATCTCGTCCTGGCGGCGGTAGCGCTTGCCGATGGAGCCGGACTCGTCGTAGTCGATCATGAAGTGCTTCGAGAGCGCGTCGTGCACCTTGAGGGCCGGCTCGCTGAGCTTTTTCGACAGCGGCAGCACGCAGGCCTTATACGGCGCGAGCGCCGGATGCAGGCGCAGCACGACGCGGCTGTCGCCGCCCTCGAGCTGTTCCTCGTCGTAGGCGTCGCACAGGAACGCGAGCGCCACGCGGTCGGCGCCCAGCGACGGCTCGACGACGTAGGGGACGTACCGCTCGTTGGTGTCGGGATCGAAATAGGACAGATCCTTGCCGCTGTGGTTGATGTGCTGCGTCAGGTCGAAATCGGTGCGGTCGGCGATGCCCCACAGCTCGCCCCAGCCGAACGGGAAGAGGAACTCGATGTCGGTCGTCGCCTTGGAATAGTGCGACAGCTCCTCCTTTTCGTGGTCGCGCAGGCGCAGGTTCTCGTCGCGCAGGCCCAGCGACAGCAGGAAATCGTGGCAGTATTTGCGCCAGTAGGTGAACCATTCGAGGTCGGTGCCGGGCTTTACGAAGAACTCGAGCTCCATCTGCTCGAACTCGCGGATGCGGAAGATGAAGTTGCCGGGCGTGATCTCGTTGCGGAAGCTCTTGCCGACCTGCGCGACGCCGAAGGGCAGCTTGCGGCGCGTCGTGCGCTGGATGTTCGCGAAGTTGACGAAGATGCCCTGCGCCGTCTCGGGGCGCAGATAGATCTCGTTCTTCGCGTCCTCGGTGACGCCCTGGTAGGTCTTGAACATGAGGTTGAACTTGCGGATGTCGGTGAAATCGCAGGCGCCGCAGACCGGGCAGACGACGTGATTGTCGCGGATATAGGCGCTCATCTGGTCGAAGGTCCAGCCGGCGGGGTTGCCGCCCGCCGCTTCGATGAGCTGGTCGGCGCGGTGGCGCGTGCGGCACTGCTTGCAGTCCATGAGCGGGTCGGAGAAGCCGCCGACGTGGCCCGACGCGACCCACGTCTCGGGATTCATGAGGATGGCGGCGTCGAGGCCGACGTTGTACGGGCTCTCCTGCACGAATTTTTTGCGCCATGCGTTTTTGACGTTGTTTTTGAATTCGACGCCGAGCGGGCCGTAATCCCACGAGTTGGACAGACCGCCGTAGATCTCGCTGCCCGGGTAGACGAAGCCGCGCCCCTTGCACAGCGCGACGATCTTGTCCATTGTTTTCTGCAGATTATCCATGCGAAGCACCCCCAAAAAATCCTCTGAAAATATACTTTACTATACCATTTCGGCGAAACAACCGCAACTGCTACTTTTTTCGCGCGCAAAAAAGCCGCCGGCGGAGGACCGCCGGCGGCAGCGCGGAGAACGTTCGCTTTTCAGTGGAGGATCGCGCGCAGGAAATCCTGCGTGCGCTTGTTCTGCGGATGGGAAAAGACCTCGTCGGGCGCGCCCTGCTCGACGATCTGGCCGCCGTCCATGAAGATGACGCGCGTCGCGACTTCCTTCGCGAAGCCCATCTCATGGGTCACGACGACCATCGTGGTGCCGCTTTTCGCGAGCTCCTTCATGACGTCGAGCACCTCGCCGATCATCTCGGGGTCGAGCGCGGACGTCGGCTCGTCGAACAGCATGAGCTCGGGGTTCATCGCGAGCGCCCGCGCGATGGCGACGCGCTGCTTCTGCCCGCCCGACAGCTTGTTCGGATAGACGTCGCGCTTGTCGGACAGCCCGACGCGTGCGAGCAGCGCCTCGGCCGTTTTCGCGGCCTCCTCGGGCGCGACGCCCAGCACGCCGACGGGCGCGAGCGTGATGTTCTCGAGCACCGTCATATGCGGGAAGAGGTTGAAATGCTGAAAGACGAAGCCCATCTTTTCACGCATCTTGTCGGTGACCTTTTCGTTTTTCGGGTCCATCTTTTCGCCGTCGATGAGGATCTCGCCCTGCTCCGGCGTCTCGAGCCCGTTGATGCAGCGCAGCAGCGTCGACTTGCCCGAGCCCGACGGCCCGATGATGCACAGGATCTCGCCGGGCGCGACCGTCAGGTCGACGCCCTGCACGGCGTCGACGTTGTCAAAGCTCTTGTGGATGTTTTTCAGCTCAATCACTGGCGGCGAGCCTCCTTTCCAGCTTCTTCGCGAAGAACGAGATGGTGCACGTCATCACGAGGTACACGATGCCCGCGCAGCAAAGGGGAATGAGATAATTGTAATACCGCGCGCCGAGGATCTCCGAGCTCTTGAGCAGCTCGATGGCGCCGATGTTGGAGATGAGGGACGAGTCCTTGATGAGGACGATGAATTCCGACACGAGGGGCGGGATGATGCGCTTGAAGGACTGCGGCAGGATGATCTTTTTGAGGATCTGCCCGTAGGGCATGCCCAGCGCCTTGCCCGCCTCCCACTGGCCGCGGTCGATGGACTGGATGGCCGAGCGGATGAGCTCCGTCGAATAGGCGCCGCTGTTGATGCTGATGGCGATCCAGCCGATGACGTAGGGGTTCGGCGAGAAGGCGCTGCCCGTGATGAGCCGCCACAGCGTCGGCACGCCGAGGAAGAAGAAGAGGATCTGCAGCATCATCGGGGTGCCGCGGATGAGCTCGACGTAAATGTTCGCGATGACGTTGAGCACCTTGCTGCGCGAGATCTTCGACATCGCGCCGAGGATGCCGAGCATCGTGCCGACGAGCAGCGAGCCCGTCGCGATGACGAGCGACATGCCCGCCGCCTTCAGCATGAACGCGATGTTGTCGGGCGTCACGATCTTAACAATGGATTCCCACATGTCGGTTCCCTTTCAGACAGCGATGACCGGAATCTCTCCCGGTCACCGCGCCGTTTTTCTTTTTTGCCGCAGGGCTCAGTTGAGGCCCCAGGTCGTCTTGAGCTCCGTGTACTTGTCGCTCGCGACGAATTTCGCGATGGCGGCATTGAGCGCGCTGACGAGCTCGGTGCTGTCGGTGGCCGTGATGACGGAGACTTCCTCGTCCACGAGCTTGCCGTCGAGCAGCTTGTAGCCGTCCTGGGAGGCGTAGTTCTGGCCGACCGCCTCGTCGCACACGACCGCGTCGAGCCCGCCGTTCTTGAGGATCTCGAACATCTGGACGTAGTCGCCCATCGAGGTGACCGTGGTGCCCTCGATCTCCGAGGCCGCGCTCTCGCCCGTCGTGCCGCTGCCGGCGCCGATGGTCTTGCCGGCGAGATCGTCGATCGTCGTCATATCGGAATCCGCCTTGACGACGGCGACCTGCGCGCTCTTGAGGTAGGCGTCGGAGAACAGGACCTGTCCCTCGCGCTCGGGCTCATAGGTGAAGCAGGAGACGCCGATGTCGGCCTGGCCGGACTGGACGGCCGAGATGATGGTGCTGAAGTCCATGGGGACCCATTCCGCCTCGACGGCGTAGTCCTCGTTGAGGATCTTGATGACCTCGTTGATGGCGTCGATGTCGAAGCCGACGATGTTGCCCGCCGCGTCGTAGGACTCGTAGGGCGGATAGTCGGGGCTCGTCGCGATGACGATCTTGCCGGGGGTCTGCAGATCCGCGAAATACGCGGGGGTCTCGGCCGCGGCGTCCGCGGCTGTGTCGGCGGTCGTGTCCGCGGCGCTGCCGCCGCAGGCGGCGAGGCCGAGGGCCATGGTCAGTACGAGCAGCAAAGCGATGATCTTTTTCATGGGATAACTCCTTCTTTTTTCTCTTTATAATGTATGTCGGTCGTTTATTTTGTCACGAGCGCGAAATCGTCGAACTGGTATTTCCTGAGCCCGCCGGCGTCGACCGCATAGGGCAGATCCCCCGCGGCGACGGCGTCGAAGGCATCCGCGACGGCCGTCAGCATCGACCCGCTGCGCAGCGGCTCGTTGTGGGAGCACAGCAGCGTGTAGTCCGCGAACGCCTCTGCCGTGCGGCGCATCGTTCGTCGGTAGGTCTCGAAGTCGGAGCACATGCCGTCGCCCGACGCGAGGTGCGCGTACAGCGTCGCGGGATAGACGGTGTCGCCGGTGAACAGCAGCCTGGCGTCGTCGTCCGCGAGCATGATGCTGTCGGGCGAATGGCCGGGCGTCGCGACGACCCGGAAGCTGCGCCCGCCGAGATCGAAGACGCGGCCGTCGGCGATGAACTGCCAGCCGGGCGACGGCTTCGTCTCGTAAGCGTCGGGGTCGAATCCCGCCGGATACGGTTTCCAGGCGGAGTCGCCGGCGAGCTGCTGCACGGAGTCGGCGTGGGGGATGCCCTTCGCCATGCGGCTGCGCGAGGACGGCGTGTCGAGGATGTAGCCCTCGCCGAACCGGTGGTTGCCGCCGATGTGGTCGAAGTGGCTGTGCGTGTTGACGACGAAGACCGGCAGCTGCGTCAGCTTTTCGACGACCGTGCGGATGTCTCCGATGCCGAGCCCCGTGTCGACGAGCATCGCCCTGTCGCCGCCCGGGACGAGGAAGCTGATGACCTCCTGAAAATGTCCCGGCTCGTAGATCGCGGTGATGCCGGACGGCAGCGCGTAGCACTCGAACCATCCGTCGGTATACACGAGCTTCAGCGTTTTGTATTGCGCACGGGGCAGCGCCTCGTACCATTTCGCGGGTTGGACCGCATTCTCGATTGTTTGCATTTTTATTCGCTCCTGTTGTTACATTATGCATAATTATCCGCACAAAGTCAACACCGGCGCGCGACTTCTCCCCTTTATACAAAAAAAACCGCCGCTCGCGCGGCGATTTGTGTGCATTCATGCAATTCGCGGCAAATATCGTGAATAATATACTGTATGGAGTGCATATTCCGCCGGAAAACCGGGCGGGAAAGCGGAACGGCGGCCGGCGCGGCGGGGCTCACGCGTCGAACAGGTATCGGAGCATCTGCTCCGGCCGATCCAGGAACCGCTTCGTGATCTTATAGGCGTCGGTATCCCTGTAGGACACCTTTCGGATCCCGCTTTCGGTCAGCTGCAGGATGTCCGCCTGCGGGTAGGCCGTGAGGATGGGGGAGTGCGTGGCGATGAGAAACTGCGAGCGGCGCTTCACCAGCGCGTCGACGGCGGCGAGCAGCGCCATCTGCCCCTGCGGCGAAAGCGCGGCTTCCGGCTCGTCCAGCAGGTACAGCCCGTCCCCCTCGAACCGGTTGGCGACGAGCGACAGAAAGGATTCCCCGTGGGACTGCTCGTGCAGGGAGACGCCGCCGTAGCGCGCCAGCGTGCTGTTTTCGTCGAGATAGCTCGAGGTGTTGTAAAAGCTCTCCGCCCGCAGAAAAAAGCTGTCCTTCGGCGGGACGCTCTTCAGGACCGACAGACAGCGGTACAGCGCCGAGTGCGAATCCCTCGTCGAGAACGAGAAGTCCCGCGAGCCGCCCTCCGGGTTCAACCCGACCGAGACGGCGATCGCCTCGAGCAGCGTCGATTTCCCGGTGCCGTTTTCGCCCACGAAAAAGGTGACGGGCATCGGGAAGTCGAGCTCGCCGGCCGCGTGGAGATACCGCACGACGGGCAGGGCCGCAAGGTAGGAGGAGGGCTCCGGGAGCTCCCGAAGCCGGATCCCTTTGAGATAGTTCATATGCGCGCCTTTCCGGCCCTTGCCAGGGCCCTGCGGCGGGCCCGCCGCTCAGACGCGGGGGCGGCCGTCGGGAAGACCGTCGCCGGGGACGGGAAGCTCCGGCATCCGGTTGAGCTGCGCCGCGAGCTCGAGCAGGTCGTCCTTCCGGTTGTCGCAGATGCCCTCGATGACGGCGTCGAGCAGCGCGCGCAGCAGCGCGCCCGTGCGCTCGGACGGCGCGATCCCCAGCGCGCGGTTGACGTCCCGTCCGCTCACCGCGAGGCCGGAGAGGGTGTAGCAGTCGCGCCGCCGCAGCGCGGCGTCGACCTGCGCCTTGAATGCCCGCAGGCGCGGCAGGTGCCGGTGATAGCTCTTGTCGTGGGCGAGGCAGTCGGCGTATTTGAGGCGGATGACGAGATAGGTGTTTTCGGCGCCGAGCTTCGACAGCCAGCGGCGCGCGTCCACCGGCGTCGCCTGGTAGGGCTTGTCGTGGTACTCGACGAGCGCGCAGACGGTGTCGGTGAATTTCGCGGGAAAGCGCAGCCGCTCGAGGATGACGCGCGCGTCGGCGGCGCTCGCCTCCATGTGGCCCCAGAAGCGCCCGCGCTCGCCCTCCATCGTGAAGCAGCGCGGCTTCGCGACGTCGTGCAGCAGCGCGGCCACGCGCAGCACCGGCTTTTTGTCGACGCGCCGCACGGTCAGCACGATATGGCCCCAGACGTCGAGGTGATGGTTGGGGTTGTGCTGGTCGAAATTCTTGCACGCGCGCAGCTCCGGGATGGCGCAGAAGATGATCTCGTCGTACGCGAGCAGGGCGTTTGCCGCGTCGTCCCCCGTGAGCAGCTTGAGCAGCTCGTCGCGCACGCGCTCGGCGGAGATGCCGGCGAGCGACGGGGCGCGGCGGAAGGCGGCCGCCTTTGTTTTTTCGTCCATCGAGAAGCCGAGCTGCGCGCAGAAGCGCGCGCCGCGCAGGATGCGCAGCGCGTCCTCGGCGAAGCGCTCGTCGGGGTCGCCCACCGCGCGCACGATGCCGGCTTCGAGGTCGGCCGCGCCCCCGAAGGGGTCGACGAGCGCGCCGTCGGCGTCGAGCGCCATGGCGTTGATGGTGAAATCGCGCCGCGCGAGATCCTCGGCGAGGTCGTCCGTAAAGAGGACCTCCTCGGGGCGCCGGGAATCGAGGTAGACGCCGTCGCGGCGAAAGGCCGTGACCTCGACGAGGTGGCCCTGGACGAGCACGCCGAGCGTGCCGAAGCGCGCGCCGGTCTCGGTCGTCTTGTAACCGGAAAAGACCGCCCGCAGACGTTCGACGGGGGCGCCGGCCGCGACGTCGTAATCGGCCGGGCGGCGCCCGAGCAGCGTGTCGCGCACCGCGCCGCCGACGACATACGCCGGGACGCCCGCGCGCGCGAGCCGCATGAGCAGGGATCTGACATAATGGGGAAGATTCAAGATATTGCCTCCCTGGCTTGTATTAGGTTTATTATACAGGATAATTGCGGATAATACCAACGGGAATTGGGCGGCGGATTGTAAAGCGGCGCCGAATCTGATAAAATATAACGATACAAGAAATAACAGAAGACAGGGACGGAGCGAATGTTCACCATTCTTTTATGTAAGCTTCTCTGCTTTATCGGCGCGAAGCTCGGCCGCGGCAGCAGTCTGCCGGGCGCCATCGCGCTCAGGCTCGACAAAAACATCCTCGGCAAGATCAAGATGCCGCCGCTCGTCATCGCGGTGACGGGCTCCAACGGCAAGACGTCGCTGACCGAGCTCATCCGCGTGTGCGCCGAGGCGGCGGGTCTGCGCGTCGTGTGCAACAGCGAGGGCAGCAACCAGACGGAGGGCGTCACGACGGCGCTGCTCAGGAGCTGCAACATGAAAAAAGAGGTCGTCGCGGACGTGGCGATCCTCGAGAGCGACGAGCGCTTCTGCCAGCACACCTTCCGGCTGTTCGCGCCGGACTATATCGTCGTGACGAATCTGTTCCGCGACCAGCTCACGCGCAACGGCAACAGCGAATTCGTCCTCGGCGAGATGAAGAAGGGGCTGCCGGCGTCCTCGACGCTCGTGCTCAACGCGGACGAGCCGCTGTGCGCATCGCTCGCGAAGGGGCGCGAGCGGGTGCTGTGGTACGGCGTGGGGCCAGGGGCCTTCAGCGAGAAGGAGGGGCGCCGCCACGCCTACAACGACGGCGCGTACTGCCCGCTGTGCCGCGGAAAAATGAAATACGACTGGCACATCTTCAACCATCTCGGCTCTTTCATATGCTCGAAATGCGGGTACAGGCACCCGACGCCCGACCACGCCGTGACGGGCGAGAAGGACGGCGCCTTCGTGCTGGACAAGCAGTATACCGTCCGTCCGCAGCTGCTCAACTCGGCTTTCGCGTACAACATCGCGGCGGCGTTCACGACGGCCGTCGAGGTGCTTGCGATGGATCCGGCGCGCGCGGCGGACACGCTGACGGATTACCGCCTGTCCAACGGGCGCGTGCAGGAATTTTCCATCGACGGACACAAGGGCCTGTTCCTGCTGAGCAAGCACGAGAATTCGATCGCCTACGACAACTCGCTGACGACGATCATGAACTCCGACAGCACCGAGATGACCGTCGTCCTCATCGTGGATCTTCTCAGCCGCAAATATATCGCCAACGATATGTCGTGGCTGTGGGATATCGACTTCAATCTGCTCAGCGACCCGCGCGTAAAGCGCATCCTGGTCGGGGGCGCGTTCGCGAACGACGTCGCGTGCCGGCTGACGCTCGCGGGCATCGACCCCGCCGTGATGACGGTCAAGCCCGATCTCGACGCCATGATGGCGTCCCTTTACGAAAACCCTGTCGGCGACATTTACGTCATGACCTGTTTCACCGACGTCGGAAAATTCACATCGAGGTTAAAATGATCAAGATCGTATATGCCTACGGGGACCTGCTGGGCCTGTACGGCGAATATGCAAACGTGAAGGCGCTGCAGCAGCGCCTTGAGAGCGCGGGGGAGACCGTCGAGGTCGAGACCGTGCATGTCGGCGATAATTTTCGTCTGACCGGCGCGCAGCTGTTCTATGTCGGCGCGGGCACGGAGGGCAAGATGCTCGCCGCGCTCGAGGACATCAACGAGAAAAAGAGCGAGCTGCTCGCCTATCTTGAAAACGGGGGACTCGCGCTCGCGACGGGCAACGCGCTCGCCATGTTCGGCGGCACCGTCGTCGACGCCGACGGCGCCTCCGCCAAGGGGCTCGGCTTCGGCGACTTCGGCGTGCGCATCGACGACAAGCGCCGCTACGGCGAATTTATCGCCCGCTGCGACCTCGTCCGCGAAAAAGTCGTCGGCTCGATCAACACGTCGCTGACGGTCGTCAGCCGCGAGAAGCCCATGTTCGACATCGAATTCGCGTCGGCGCCCATCCTGCAGGGGGCGACCGAGGGCATCGTCAAGAACAATTTCTACGGCACCGAGCTGTCGGGGCCGCTGCTCGTGCGCAATCCCGCGCTGCTCGACGTTTTCGCCGAAAAGGTCGCCGGCCGCGCGCTGCCGCGTTGTACGGACGGCTGGTATGAATTCGCATGGGACGGCTACCGCAGCGTGCTCGAAACGCTCGACAAGGCGTCGAAGCGCAAAAAAAGATGAGCGCCGCGCCGCGCGTCAGCGGGTGCATCGTCACCTATCGCTGCTATGAGAAATGCCGCGAGGCCGTCGCCTCGCTCTATGCGCACACGAAGAGCGTCGATTTCACGCTGTACATCGTCGACAACTGCTCCGGGGACGACACGCTCGAAAAGCTCAGGGCGGAATTCCCGCAGCTCGTCACCATCGCGAACGACGCCAACAAGGGCTTCGGCCACGGCCACAACGCCGTGCTGCCGTATCTCGACAGCGAGTATCACGCCGTCATCAACCCCGATATCCTGCTCGACAGGGATGCGATCGGCACGCTGTGCGATTATCTCGGACGCAATCCCGACGTCGGCATCGTCACGCCGCAGATCCGCTATCCCGACGGGCGCGACCAGCTGCTGCCGAAGCGCGACCCGACGTTTCTCGCGCTGTTCGGCCGGCATCTGTTCCAAAAGCAGCTGCGCCCCATCGTCGAGCACTATCAGATGCTCGACGAGGACCTGACGAAGCCCATCGACATCGAGTTCGCGACGGGATGCTTTTTTGTCATCCGCACCGACGTTTTCAAACGGCTCGGCGGCTTTGACGAGCGCTATTTCATGTATTTCGAGGACATGGACATCACGCGCAGCGCCCGCGGGGCGGGCTACCGCGCCGTTTACGACCCCGATACATACGTCTTCCACGCATGGGAGCGCTCGAGCAACAAGAAGGCGAAGTTTTTCGTCATTCTCGTGCTCAGCATGTTCAAATATTTCGGCAAGTGGGGCTTCCGCCTGAAATAGGCGCCGCGCTTCCGGCCGCACCCCGCCCGACGGAACGAGAGCCGGACCCGCGCCCCGAAGCAAAGGGAGAACCGATCAGAAAGAAGAAATCCGGCGCAAGCGGCAATCAGAAAAACAGAATTTTTCAAATCCCCGGCGGCAAAGAGTTTGCCGTTCTGTTTCCCGAAGCGATGGGACGAACTGATTAAAGAAAAGCAAAACCGGCGCAAACAAACATCAGAGACGCTGTGTTCTGTATTCTTTCCGGTGGCCAAAGAGTTTTCCGTTCTGTTTCCAAAGCGAAGGGCGAACCGATTAAAGAAGAATAAAACCAAGGAAAACAAAAATCAGCGGCGCTGCGTTCTGAATTCTTTCCGGTGGCAAAGCTCCCGCCGTTCCGTTTCCCGAAGCGAAAGGGAAAATCGCAGCAAAGAAGAGGAAAACCAGCGCAAACGGTCACAGTTTACGAAGGCGTTTGCGCGGCGGGGTTTTCAGGGTGTGGTCACACCCTGAACCGCCGAGGGGTGTGGGGGCCATCGGAAGCCCCCACGCTTTTGGTACTTTTC
>JAYFNU010000035.1:0-13740 GCA_034933305.1 Oscillospiraceae bacterium
CGCGCCGGCACAGCCGGCGGCCGGGCCGGGCGAGGACGCCCGCATCCTCGCCATCGAGGAAGCGGTGCGCCGCAAGGCCGACCGCGCCGACATCCGCTCGTCGGGAAGCCCCATAGACATCCCGCTCGGGCCTGATTTCGATCCGAAACAGAAGGGCCTCACCGACATCGACCCCATCGCACCGCACAAGAGCGGCCCGGCGGCCGGCGTCGTGGGCGACGTGTTCGAGCGGGAGGACAAGCTCGAGCGCATGTTCACCGATTTTTCCGGCGAGACGCCCGACGTGAGCGTGGACGAGCTCATCCGCCGCGCCGCCGACCAGAAGCCGGCGGCGCAGGAGAAGCCGGAGCCGGAAGCGGCCGAAAAGCCGCTCGCGGCCTACCGCTTCCCGCCCGTTACGCTGCTGCAGAAGCCCGCGCAGCAGCAGGAAGGCGACGTCACGGCGGAGATGCGCCGCAGCGCCGACCTGCTCGTGCACACGCTCGAGAGCTTCGGCGTCAAGACGCGCGTCGTCAACATCTCGCGCGGCCCGGCCGTGACGCGGTACGAGCTGCAGCCGGAAGCGGGCGTGCGCCTGAGCCGCATCGTCAATCTCGCCGACGACATCGCGCTCAATCTCGCGGCGCTCGGCGTCCGCATCGAAGCGCCCATCCCCGGCAAGCCCGCCGTCGGCATCGAGGTGCCGAACAAGACGGTCAATATCGTCAACATCCGCTCCGTCATCGACAGCGAGGTCTACCGCAGCTCGAAATCGCCCATCACCTTCGCGCTGGGCAAGGACATCGCCGGCGAGGTGCGCGTCGCGGATCTCGCGAAGATGCCGCATCTGCTCATCGCGGGCTCGACCGGCATGGGCAAATCGGTGTGCATCAATTCGATGATCGTCAGTTTCGTTTACAAGGCGCGGCCGGAGGATCTCCAGCTCATCCTCATCGACCCGAAGATCGTCGAGTTCAACTGTTATGCGGGCCTGCCGCACCTCTACGTCCCGGTCGTGACCGATCCGCACAAGGCGGCGGGCGCGCTGGGCTCGGCGGTGGGCGAGATGCTGCGCCGCTACAAGCTGTTTTCGAATTACGGCACGCGCAACATCGACGAATACAACAAGAAGGTCGAGCGGGAGTATCCGCCCGAAAAGGAGATGCCCGAGGGCGAGGAGCGGCCGCAGAAAAAGCCGCGCATCGTGATTGTCATCGACGAGCTCGCGGATCTCATGATGACCTCGCCGCACGAGGTCGAGGACGCCATCTGCCGCATCGCCCAGATGGGCCGCGCGGCGGGCATCCATCTCGTCGTCGCGACGCAGCGCCCGTCGGTGGACGTCATCACGGGTGTCATCAAGAACAACATCCCGACGCGCATCGCCTTCGCGGTGTCGTCGCAGGTCGACAGCCGCACCATCCTCGACGGCGCGGGCGCGGAGAAGCTCATCGGCAAGGGCGACATGCTCTTCCTGCCCGTGGGCAACCCCAAGCCGACGCGCATCCAGGGCTGCTACGTCAGCGACGAGGAAGTGGAGAAGGTCGTCAGCTATCTCAAGCAGTTCGCCGTCGCGCAGTACAACGAGCAGTTCATGCAGCAGATCGAGGAAAACGCCTCGAAGGACAAGAACAGGCCGGGCGAGGACGACGAGACCGACCCCATGCTCGAGCAGGCCATCGAGGTCGTCGTGGAAGCGGGACAGGCATCGACGTCGCTGCTGCAGCGGCGGCTGCGCCTCGGCTACGCGCGCGCGGCGCGCATCGTCGACGAGATGGAGCAGATGGGCATCGTCGGCCCGGCGGACGGCAGCAAGCCGCGCGCCGTGCTGATGTCCCGCCAGCAGTGGCAGGAGCGGCAGCTGACGGCCGACGCACAGAGATAACGAAGGGGAGACGGACTTTTGATGCATGCACGACGCAGGGGCGCTGCCCCGAAGAGGATCGCCCTGCTGCTGATCGTCATCCTTGCGGCGGCGCTGCTGCTGTGGCTGCTGTACGCGATCTACATCGACGGCACGCTGACGTGGGGCCGCGTCTATGAGACGCTCGGACTGCAGGGCGGCGTCGCGCAGCAGGAACAGTCGCCGGCGCTCGCGCAGGACAGCGTGCGCGTCACCTTCCTCGACGTCGGGCAGGGGGACTGCACCGTCATCGAAGCGGGCGGCAGCGTCGTCATGATCGACGCGGGCGACTACACCGCCGAGGACGCGGTGCTGTCCTTTCTCGCGGGCCGCGGCATCCGGAAAATCGACTATCTCATCGCGACGCACCCCCACACCGACCACATCGGCTCGATGGAGGCGGTGCTCAGGAAATACGATGTCGGAAAAGTGCTGTTCACGAGCGTTCCGGACGACATGACGCCGACAAACTCGACGTTCACCTACCTGCTCCGGGAGATCAAGAGCAAGGGCGTGTCGCTGTCCATCCCCGCGGCGGGGGACGAGCTGCCGCTGTCGCGCGGGACGCTGAAGGTGCTCTATGCGGGGCCCGGCACCACGCTCAACAACTGCTCGATGGTCCTGCTGTACACCTACGGGGACACGCGCTTTCTGCTCATGGGCGACGCGGAGTTCGAAGTGGAGGACAAGCTGTGCGCGCAGTACGGCGGCGCGCTCGCGTGCGACGTCCTCAAGGCGGGACATCACGGCACGAAATACGCGACGGGCAACAACATCCTCGGCTGTGCGAAGCCGAAGTATCTCGTCGTCATGTGCGGGCTCGACAACGAGTACGGCTATCCGAAGCAGGCCGTGCTCGACCGCGCCGCGAAAGCGGGCGCGGAGGTGCTGCGCACGGATCTCGACGGCGACATCGTTTTCACGAGCGACGGCAGCGCGCTGTCGCTGACGACCGAAAAGGAGGCGGCGTGATGCCGTACAGTGTGGACAGGATCGAGGACGGGCGCGTCGTGCTCGTCGACGGCGAGCGCCGCGAGCGCACGGTGCGCGCGGACTGCTTTGACGAGCCGCCGCGCGAAGGCGACTGCGTCGTCGCGCACAGCGGCCGCTACCGCCGCAGCGAGCGTTCGACGAAACAGCTGCGCGACGAAGTCAACGCGCTGCTCGACAGCCTCCTGGAGCGGGGCTGACCGCAAAAAATCGAGAGCCCCGCACCGGACACCGCGGCGGGGCCGCCCGCAGGGCATGCGGGCACAGAGAATGCGGCGAAACGCCTTTTAACGGCAGCAAAAGCCGTAAAAGGCGCTTTTTGCGCCTTGCAAACAGTCACGGCGCATGCGATAATGAACGCAATCTTTTTCGCCCGAAGAAAGCAGGAGAGTGTTATGCTGAAAATTGAGAACTATTCGAAATCCTACACGAAGGACAAAAAAGCGGTCGACGGACTGTCGCTCGAGGTCAAGGCGGGCGATCTGTTCGCCTTCATCGGCCACAACGGCGCAGGCAAGACGACGACCATCAAATCCGCCGTCGGCATCCTCCCGTTCGAGGAGGGCCGCATCGAAGTCGACGGCATCGACATCACGGCCGACCCGGTCGGCTGCAAAAAACGCCTCGCCTACATACCGGACAACCCCGATTTGTACGAAACGCTCACCGGAATGCAGTATCTCAATTTCGTGGGCGACATCTACCGCATCCCGGCGGCGGACCGCGGGGAGCGCGTGAGCCGCTATGCGCAGGAGCTCGAGCTCGCCGACGTGCTCAACGATCCAATCAACTCCTATTCGCACGGCATGAAGCAGAAGCTCGCCATCATCGGCGCGCTGCTGCACGAGCCGAAGCTCATCGTCATGGACGAGCCCTTCGTCGGCCTCGATCCCAAGGCCGCCTTCACGGTCAAGGGCATCATGCGGGATTTCTGCGCGCGCGGCGGCGCCATCTTCTTCTCGACCCATGTGCTCGAAGTCGCCGAAAAGCTGTGCAACAAGATCGCCATCATCAAAGGCGGGCGCCTCGTCGCATGCGGCAGCATGGAGGAGGTCAAGGGCCAGAGCTCGCTCGAGGACGTCTTTATGGAGCTGATCGACCATGAATAATCTCGGCATTCTCATCAAAAACAATTTCCGTGTCTTCATCGGCTCGCTCAAGTATTCGAAGCGCAAGCGCAGATTCGCGGCCTCGGGGCTGCTGTTCGCTGTGCTGAGCGTCTACATCGTCGCCGTGATGGCGCTCAGCGCCGTCTCGCAGACGAAGATGTTCCTCGATTACGGCAAGCCGGAGTACGCCCTTTTCTACAGCGTCGTGTACACGCTGCTGCTCATGCTGCTGACGGCCATCATGCGCGGCGTCACCCCGACGCGCACGAGCGACGCCGACATGCTGCTGTCGATGCCGCTGACGCGCCGCGAGATCCTGCTGAGCAAGAGCGTCTCGCGCTACCTGTTCGAGCTCATCCCCGTCACGGCCTTCTTCCTGCCGAGCGTCGTCGTTTATTTCATCATGGTCGACCGCAGCGCGGGCATGCTGCTGCGCGGCCTCGTCGCGTATCTGCTCTTCCCGCTGCTGTCCGTGGGCGTGTCGTACATCCTGAGCTTCCTCATGTTCAAGGTCAGCGATAAGTTCGAACGCCCGCAGGTCGTCAGCTCGGTGCTGTCGATCGTCATCCTGCTGCTGTTCATGTATTTCAATTTCGGCATCTCGGGCGGGCTGGGGGGCGACCTCGGCGCGCTCACCGCCAAATTCGACCGCATCCTGCCCGCGGCATGGGGCGCGTTCTTCATCGCCCGCGGCGGCGCCGGCTATCTGCTGCCGCTGCTGTGCATGACCGTCGCGCCCTTCCTCCTGGGCAACGCGCTGTTCGCCTCCATCTACGGCGTGCGCCAGTCGATGTGGCGCTCGAAAGACAAGACGCTGCACGTCAGCGCCCATTCGCCGGTCGGCGCGATCTTCCGCAAGGAGGCCGTGCGCTATTTCGGCAGCAGCATCTATCTCGTCAACACCATCATCGGGCCCATCTTCTCCGTCGCGCTGACGCTCTTCCTGATCTTCGGGCGCGGCAGCAGCTTCTATACGGAGGTGTTCGGCGCCCCCGAAGTCGCCCCTGTCCTCGGCCTCATACTCACGGCGACCTATTGCTTCATGCCCGGCATGACGTGCATCACGGCGAGCTCCGTCTCGCTCGAGGGGCGCAATCTCTGGGTGCTGCGGTCGAGCCCGCTGTCCGAGAAAGATATTTTCGGCGCGAAGATCCTCTTCCACCTCGCCATGTCGACGCCCGTCACGCTGCTGTGCGGGATCGTCGCGGCGCTCGTCGCCGCCGGCCTCACGGGCGGCGAGCGCGCCGCGCTCGTCCTGCTGCCGACGCTGCTGTCGGTGCTCGCGGCCATTTCCGGGCTGTATCTGAACCTCCTGTTTCCGAAGCTCGAATGGGACGACGAGGCGGCGGTCGTCAAGCAGAGCGCCGCGTCGGGCCTCTCCGTTCTCGCGGGCATGCTGATGACCGCGCTGCCCGTCGCGGTCTATTTCCTCCTGGGCGGCGCGCTCGCGTCCGGCGCGAAGCTGCTCGCCGCGGGCGGCGTCTTCGCCCTTCTCATCGTTCTGTTCTGGGTCCTGCTCATGACCGACGGCAAGAAGCGCTTCCGGGAGCTTTGCTGAGCGGCGATGCGTTTTGCGGGCCGGCGGGGGGAGAATTTTTCTCCCTCCGCCGGCCTTTGCGCGCCCGGGGGCCGCTGCGGGGCGGAAATTGGAAATAAATGTTTCGGATTTGTGAAAAGTAACAAGCCGGGCGTGACTTATTCCCCGTGTTTGTGGTATAATTTCAGCAATACACAAGGGCGAAATAAAGATCGGGAGTCGAAACAGCATGAAGGTTCGCGAGTTGATCGAAGGGCTCGGGGCGGGACGGTTCGATCCGCGCCTGCGGGAGATTTACGGCGAGACCGCAGATCTGCAGCGGGAGCGCATCGGTGCGCTGGCGCGGCAGTTCTTTGAGGAATTCGGCGATCGGGATCAGGCGGGCGTCTGGAGTGCGCCCGGGCGCAGCGAGATCGGCGGCAATCACACCGATCATCAGCTCGGCAACGTCATCGCGGCGGCCGTGTCGCTCGACACCGTCGCCGTCGCGGCGCCGTGCAGGGGCACGAAGGTCAGGATCCGCAGCGAGGGCTTCCCGCCGTGCGAGGCGGACATCAAGAAGCTCGAGCCCAACAAGAAGGAAGCCGGGACGACGCAGGCGCTCGTGCGCGGCGTGTGCGCGGCGTTCCGGGAGCGCGGGTTCGACGTCGGCGCGTTCGACATGTGCGCCGCGTCCGACGTGCCGCCGGGGAGCGGCCTGTCGACGTCGGCGGCGTTCGAGGTGCTCGTCGGCAACATCGTCAACAGCCTGTTCGCGGGCGGCGCGGTCGACCCCGTCGAGATCGCCAAGATCGGCCAGTACGCCGAGAACACCTTTTTCATGAAGCCCTGCGGGCTGATGGATCAGATGGCCTCGTCCGTCGGCGGTTTCGTCGCCATCGACTTCTTCGATCCCGATGCGCCGCTGCTGAACACCATCCGCTATTCGCTCGAGGAAAACGGCTTCGCGCTGTGCGTCGTCAACGCGGGCGGCTCGCACGCCGACCTGACGGACGAATACGCGAGCATCACCGAGGAATGCAAGGCGGTCAGCCGCTTTTTCGGAAAAAATCACCTGTCCCGCGTCGACGAGCAGGAGTTCTACCGCCGCATGGGCGAGCTGCGCGGCAAGGTCAACGACCGTGCGCTCGTGCGCGCCATCCACTTTTTCGGGGAGAACAAGCGCGCAAAGAAGGAATACGCGGCGCTGCGGAACAACGATATCGGCCTGTTCCTCGAGCTCGTCACCGAGTCGGGATACTCGTCTTACATGTACCTGCAGAACGTCTACCCCTCGAACGACCCGAACGAGCGCAGCGTGTCGCTCGCGCTCGCCGTCAGCGAGAAATACCTGAAGGGGCGCGGCGCGTGGCGCGTGCAGGGCGGCGGTTTCGCCGGGACCATCGAGGCCTTCGTGCCGCTCGACCTGAAGGACGCCTATCAGGCGGCGATGGAGGGCATTTTCGGTCCGGGGAGCTGCCACTACCTTGCGGTGCGCCCCTACGGCGGCGTGCGGCTCATCTGAGACGCCGCCCGGTGAACGGAGCCTGACCAGATTTAATCAGAACAGAGGGAATTTGAATGAGTTGGTGGCAGGACCGCGTGGTCTACCAGATCTATCCCCGCAGCTTCCAGGATTCGAACGGAGACGGCATCGGCGATCTGCCGGGCATCACGCGCCGGCTCGACGAGCTCAAGGCGCTCGGCGTCGGCATCCTGTGGCTGTCGCCCGTCTACGCGTCGCCCGACGTCGACAACGGGTACGACATCAGCGATTATTGCAGCATCAACCCGCAGTTCGGCACGCTCGCCGACATGGACCGCCTCATCGCGGAGGCGTCCGCGCGGGACATCCGGATCATCATGGACCTCGTCATCAATCACACGTCGAACGAGCACGAGTGGTTCAAAAAGAGCTGTGCAGGCGATCCGGTCTACAAGGATTACTATATCTGGCGCCCGGCGAACAAGAAGGGCGGCCCGCCGAACAACTGGTCCAGCTTCTTCGCGGAGGACGCCTGGGAGTGGAACGAGCAGCGCGGCGAATATTATCTGCATCTGTTCACGAAGGAGCAGCCCGACCTCAATTACGAGAACCCCGCGGTCCTCGAAGAGGTCGAGAAGATCCTGCGCTTCTGGCTCGACAGGGGCGTCGCGGGCTTCCGCTGCGACATGATCAACGTGCTGAGCAAATCGACGCTCAAAAACGGCCGCTGGCAGCTCGCGCTGCGCGGCCTCGAGCACTATCTGCAGCAGGAGAAGAACCACGAGATCCTGCGGAAGCTGCGGCGCGATGTCTTCAGCCGGTATGACTGCTTTACCGTCGGCGAGGCGGCGCTCGTGACGCCGCAGCAGGCGCGCGACCTGTGCGGAGAGGGGCGCGAGGAGCTCGACATGGTCTTTTCCTTCGAGCAGCACGACGCCGATCAGTTCTACGTCAAATGGTTCCCGCATCGGCTCAACGCCCGCCGCTTCTTCCGCATCCTGTCGAGATGGCAGAACGAGCTGTCGTGGAACGCCAATTATTTCGAGAACCACGACCAGCCCCGCAGCGTCTCCCGGTACGGGAATACGGGCAAATACTGGGCGCAGTCGGCAAAGATGCTCGGACTGCTGCTGCTGTCGCTGCGCGGCACGCCGTTCCTCTACCAGGGCGAGGAGATCGGCATGACGAACTTCGACTTCGCGTCCCCCACGGAGCTTGAGGACATCGAGTCGAAAAACGTGCTGCGGCTCATGGAGAAGATGGGCTTCCCCGCGCGCATGCGCTGGCGCATCATGCAGCTGCGCTCGCGCGACAACGCCCGCACGCCCTACCAGTGGTCGGACGGCAAGAACGCCGGCTTCACCGAGGGCACGCCGTGGCTGGGCATCAACGGCAATTACACGCACATCAATTATGAGGCGCAGCGCGGCGATCCCTTCTCGATCTGGAATTTCTACCGCGAGATGATCGCCTTCCGCGCCGATTCGACGATCCTTCGCCTCGGCACCTTCAAGGCGCTCGAGACGACGAGGCACATCTTCGCCTTCGAGCGCGCGCTCGAGGGAGAAAAGCTGACGGTCATCGTCAATTTTTCCGACAGCAACCGCCAGGTCGACTACCGCGGCGACGTCGCCTTCAGCAACTCGAGCCGCCGCATCTTCAACGGCACGCTCTTCCCCTACGAAGCCGTCATCCTCACCGGGGCGACGCTGCGCGAGGACTGAGCGCCGCCCGCTCTGATACCGCAGCCGCCGCGCACGAAAGTGCGCGGCGGTTTTTTGCGCGGCAGTGGAAAAAAAGCGCGGATTATAGTAGAATAAGAAAAAACAGCGCGGAGAGCATATGAACGCGGACGAACGGCGCCACATTCGGGCCTATGCATTTTTCACGGGCATCCTGCCGCTGTGGCTGCGGCCGAAATTCAATATCGTGTGTGAAAAGGCCCCCGAGACGGACGGGCCGTGTCTCATCCTCGCCAATCACAACGCCGACCTCGACGCGCTGCTCGTCTCCCAGAGCTTTCCCCGCCAAATGTACTTCGTGGCGAGCGAGCACGTTTTCCGCGCGGGCGTGTGGTCGAAGCTGCTCGAGCGCTATTTCGCGCCCATCTCCCGCATGAAGGGCGGCACCGACGCCTCGACCGCGATGCGCGTTCTGCGCGCGCTCAAAAGGGGACACAACGTCTGCCTGTTCGCGGAGGGCAACCGCTCGTGGAACGGCGAGACCTGTCCCATCCACCCGTCGACGGCGAAGCTCGTCAAGTCGGCCGGCGCGACGCTGGTGACCTACCGGCTCGAGGGGGGCTATCTCAGTCGCCGCGCTGGTCGTCGTCGCTGCGCCGCGGCAGGATGCACGGGGCCGTCGTCGGCGTCTATACGCCCGCGCAGCTCGCGGGGATGTCGCCGGAGGAGGTCCACGCGGTCATCGTGCGCGATCTCCATGAGGACGCGTTCGAACGGCAGCGGCGGGACCCCGTCGCCTATAAGGGGAAGAATCTGGCCGAGCGCATCGAGACGGCGCTGTACATCTGCCCCGTCTGCCGCGCGGTCGGCGCGCTGCGCTCGCACGGGGATTCGCTGCGGTGCGGGGCGTGCGGCACCGAGGCGGTCTACACCGTGTACGGCTTCCTCGAGGGGGGCTTCGGCTTCGACAACGCGCTCGACTGGGACCGCTGGCAGACGGCGGAGCTGCGGGCGCGGCTCGGGGCGCTCGCGCCCGACGAGACGGCGTTCAGCGACGACGGGTTCATCCTGTCGCGCATCGGGACCGGCCACCTCAGCTTCCCGGTCGACGAGGGGATCCTGTCGGCATCGCGGCAGACGCTGCGCTGCGGCGGCACGGTCTTTGCGCTCGCCGACATCACCGAGATGAGTATGTTCGGGCGAGTGTCGCTCGTTTTTACCGCGGGCGGCGAGCATTACGAGCTGCGCCCGGCCGAAGTGAAATGCGCGAGAAAATATCTCGAGCTATATAAATTGTTGCAGGAGTGAGGTCTCGTCTATGGATTTCTCCGCCGGGAACACCGCCCTTTGGAACCCCATCATCCAGTTCGCCATCATCGCCGCGATCATCGTCCTTGCGACGCTGCTGCGCCGCAAGGTGCCCTTCATCCGCAGGAGCCTGATGCCGACGGCCGTGCTCGGCGGTTTTATTCTGCTGCTGCTGCGCTCGACGGGGCTGCTGTATGTCGACACCGGCTTTCTCGAGGCGATCACCTACCACGGCATCGCCATCGGGTTTATCGCGCTGTCGCTGCGCGTCCCGAAGAGCGGCGAGCAGGACGCGAAGGGCCGGCTCGTCGGCCTCAAGAGCGGCGCCATCATCGTGAGCAGCTATCTCATCCAGGCCTTTTTCGGCCTGCTCGTGACGCTCGGGCTCGCCTACACGGTCATGCCGGGGCTCTTCAAGGCGGCGGGGATCCTGCTGCCGATGGGCTACGGTCAGGGGCCGGGGCAGGCCAACAACGTCGGCAGCACCTATGAGGCGAATTTCGGTTTCACGGGCGGGCGCTCGTTCGGCCTCGCCATCGCGGCGTCCGGGTATCTGTGCGCGTGCATTGTCGGCGTCATCTATCTCAACATCCTCGCCAAAAAGGGCAAGATCAGCCGCGCCGCCTACGAGGAGGTCTCGGGCTCGGTGAGCGTCGACACCTTCCAGGATCAGGGCGAGATCCCCATCGCCGAATCGCTCGACAAGCTGTCGATGCAAGTGGCGCTGGTGCTCGTCGTCTACGGGCTGACGTACCTTGCGACGTGGGGGCTCGTCTCGCTGCTCGAGACGGTCGCGCCCGGCCTCGCCGCCACGGTCGGCGGCATCCTCTGGGGCTTCAACTTCATCATCGGCTCGCTGCTCGCGATGGGTCTGCGCACGGCGTTCGCGCACCTGCGCAAGGGCAAATTCATGACGCGGCAGTACCAGAACAATTATCTGCTCAGCCGCCTGTCGGGCCTCGCGTTCGACATCATGATCGTCGCGGGCATCGGCTCCATCGACATCGGCGACCTGACGGGCATGTGGCTGCCCTTTGCGCTGCTGTCGCTCGCCGGCGCCGTCGTGACCTTCATCCATCTGTATTTCACCTGCAAACGCGTCTACAAGGGATATTTCTACGAGGGCTTCGTGTCGATGTACGGCATGATGACGGGCACGATCAGCTCGGGCATCCTGCTGCTGCGCGAGATCGACGCCGACCTCGAGACCCCCGCGGCCAACAACCTCGTCTCAGGCAGCGGCTTTGCCATTGCGCTCGGAGCGCCGCTGCTGGTGCTCATCGGCATGGCGCCCAAGTCCGACGCCATGACCTTCCTGGTGCTCGGCCTTGTCGTCGTCTATTACGCCGCGCTCATCGGCGTCATCGCCATCCCCGACAAGGAGCAGCGTGAGGAAAGAAAACACGAATAGCAGCACGCAAAAAGAGGCGCCGTACGGCGCCTCTTTTTTTGTTGTTTAAGGGGAAGCATCGGCGGCGCCTTCGGTGCGGCGCCGCTCTATTTGCTGTACTGCGCGGTCAGCTGGGCCTGCGCGAGCACGCGCCCGTCGAGCGCGTCCGTCAGCGCATCCTGCGAAAAGCCATTTTCGAGCGGGAGCTCTTCGCGCAGCGCATAAACGGTCACGACGTAGGTGTGCGTCCCGGACGGCGGCGTCGGCCCGCCGTAGCCGACGGTCCCGAAGCTGTTGAGCCCCTGGACGATGCTGTCTGCGAGCGCGACGCCCGCGTTGTCCGGCACGTCGCCGGCGGGCAGATTGGCCGCGGCCCAGTGGACCCAGCCGTCCGCATCGGGATCGGTCATGAGCACGGCGAGGGCGACGGTGCCCTCGGGGAGATTTTCAACGGTCAGCGGCAGGGAGCGCGAGGGGATCCAGCCGCTCTCGAAATCCGAGCCCTTCGCGCCGTAGGCGTCCGCGAGGACGCCGCCCTGCACCGCATCGCTCGAGACGGCCATGGGCGCGGCGGGCGTTTCGGCGGGCGTTTCGGCGGGCGTTTCGGTCTGCGCTTCCGGCGCGGGCGCCGACCCGCCGTCCGCCGGCGTCTGCGCGCCGCAGCCGCCGAGCAGCAGCGCCGCGAACAGCAGCGCCGCGGGGAGGATATACCGCTTCATCATGCCGCCTCCAGCAGGTCGTTCAGACCCGTCATGTCGGGGAAGAGCAGGAAATCGAGCAGGCCCGCCGCATACTGCGTGCCGTCGTGCGTGACGATCTCGAGCCGGATGGTCAGCGATTCGACGCCGGAGACGTCGACGTCGACGGCCGCCGGCTGCGTGTCGCCGTAGATGTACGGCGAAGAGTAGAGCGTGTAGCCGTCGCCGGTGATCGTCAGGCGCGCATAGCAGCCCGTGTCCTTTGCGCCCGCGGCGCCCACGGCGGAGATATACCCCGTGAGCGTCGAGTAGGTGCCGCCCAGCGCGTAGGTGCGGGAGAAGGAATCGCTGACCGACGCGCGCAGCACGAGCCCCGTTCCGTAGTTGGTCTTGCCCGCGCTGTCGGCGTCGGTGCCGGGCATGTAGTTCGACAGCACGCTCGTCGATTCCGACAGGGCCGTCTGTCCGCTCGCCGCCATGTCGAGCACGTCCGCCGCCGTGAGATACGGGGAGTACGTCGCGTAGAGCGCGGCGATCTTTTCCCCGTTGGGACACGCGGCATGGGCGTTCGTGAGGATCCGGCTGGCCGTGGCGTAATCGCCGTTGAGCACGCTCTGCTTCATGAGGCCGAAGGCGTAGTTGTAAAACGCGGTCTCGGCGTTGTCGTAGGCCTTTTGGATGTCGGCATCGCCGTCGAGCAGCGTCAGCGCCTTGTCCGCCGCCGTGAACAGCGGCTCGAAGTCCGCGGAGGAGGTGTAGGTCTCGATGGCGGTGAGCGTTTCGTTCTTGTAGAGCTCCGACGTGTCGGCGAGCTGACTCACCGCCTGATCGTAATATTTGGAATTTTCCGAGACGGCCTTGAGCTGTTCGACCGCCGACTCGTAATCCTGTATTGCGAGCGCCTGCTGCGCCGCTTCATAGGCCGTCGCGGACGCGTACTGCTGCGTCAGCTCCGTCTTGACGGCGTTTGCCGACGCGGTGAAATTCGGGATGAGCGCGATGCCGTCGAGGCGCGCGCAGGACGCTTCGTAATCGCTGCTGCCGCCGAGATAGCTGCTCAGCGCCCTGTTCGAGACGATCTGCACGATCTTTTCGCCGACGGGCGACTGCAGACGGCTCGAGCCGACGCTCTGCTGGTAGACCGACGCGGCCTTTTCGTAGTTGCCCGACAGGAGGTTCGCCGCGAAGCGGATGGAGGGCAGAAAGACGAGCGCAAGCGCCGCGATGAGCCCCAGGACGGCGCAGGGGATGATGATGCCGAGCCTGCGCCGGGGCGCCGCCGACTCGACGTGCGCGGCGGGCCGCCGCGCTTTTTGCGGCGCGGCGCCTCTGGCGGGCCGTTCCTTTTCGGGCGCGCCGCCGCGCTTTTTGGCGCTGCGGCTGTTCTTTTTCGCCTTGCGCTTCGACTGCGCCGAGCGCTTGACGGCGCGCGCCGGGATGTACGGCGGCAGCTCGTACTGCGTGTCGCTGCGCACGCGGTCCGCGGCGTCGGCCACGCTGTCGGGGGCGCTGCCGGGAAGGGGCGGGACGGCGTCGCGCACGAAGGGCTGCGGCGCGCCCGCGGGGGCCTCGTTCTCCTGCCGCGCCGCTTTCGGCGGCACGGCGGACGTCTCGGCGGCGTAGGGGCGCACGCCGCGCTGCGCGGCGTCGGAGGCTTTCTGCGGCGCGGGCTGCGCCGG
>JAYFNU010000036.1:0-52432 GCA_034933305.1 Oscillospiraceae bacterium
GGATTACCGCGGACCCATGCTGCTGACGGCCGTGCTGCTGTACGCCGTGCAGCTGTACGCCGACTTCTCGGGCTACACCGACATGGCCGTCGGCGCCGCGAAGCTCCTCGGCTTCACCCTGCGCGAAAACTTCAGGGCCCCCTACTTTGCGACCGACATCAGCGGCCTGTGGACGCGCTGGCATCTGTCGCTGACGACGTGGCTGACCGATTACATCTTTACGCCGCTCGTCTGGTCGCGCTGGTACGACAGGCTCTTCCATAAAAAGGACTGGGAGCAGCGCGCGCCCTCCTTCTGGGCGGATATCCTCATCGTCTTTGCCGTCAGCGGCCTGTGGCACGGCGCGGGGCTCACCTTCCTCGTGTGGGGCCTCGTCAACGGCGCCGCGCGCGCGCTCGAGGATGCCGCCCAGCGCCGCCGCAAGCAGGCCGGGCGCAAAAAGAAGAAATATCCCGAATTCGGCCTCGTCAACGCGCTGAAGCGCGTCTGGGTCTTCGTCTTCTGGGCGCTGTCGCTCGTCTTTTTCCGCAGCGCGACGCTCGCCGACGCGCTGTATATCTTCAAGAACATGCCGACGGCCGACGGCGCGGCGGCGCTGGTGCCGCAGCTGCTGCACATGTGCACGAACGGCATTTCGTCGTCGAAGCTGTATCTGCTGCTGTTCATCGTCTGCATCGCCGGGGGGATCGTCCTGATGACGGCGTTCGACGCCGAGATCTACCGCTCGTCGCTCAAGGGGCAGACGCTGTGCATGAATCCGCTCGGCCGGCGCAGGACGGTGCCGCGCTGGCTGCTGTACTGGTTCATGGGCCTTTCGACGGCCATGTTCTTTCTCATCGGACAGTCGGGCTTCGGCACGGCTTCGCAGTTCATCTACGGCGGGTTTTAAGGGGGCGCGGCCATGAACAGATTCTTTCGGAAATTCGCGGTCTTCTGCGTGCCCTTCGTGCTGGCGCTCGCGTTCTTCGTCGCGTTCGAGCCGTACGATTACTGGCTGCTGCGCGGGGAATGCCTGTACATGAGCCGGGCGCTCAACTCGGTGCGCCGGCTGCGCACGGGCAAGTGTGAGAACATCGTCCTGGGCAACTCGCTCATGGCCAATCTCAACGAGGGCTATATCGACGAGGTCAGCGGCATCGACTACGACAATCTGGCCTACGGCGGCGCGACGATGGACGAGGTCGTCGACCAGTTCTGGTACGCCGCGCAGCACAACAAGCTGCAGCGCGTCGTCATCGGCCTCAATTTTTATATCATGAACAGCAACTACCGCTCCGGCCGCTGGGCGGGCATCCAGCAGGACGGCGAGCACGTCTTCGATTTCATCGGCGATTTCGGCTACTGGACGGAAGCGGCCGACAACGCGCGCACGCAGGCGCAGAATCTCGCCGCCGGGCTGCTTGACCGGCCCGACTTGTCCGTGCACGTCGACGACCCGTCCTCGCTGCTGCAGGACACCCGGCCCGACATGACGCGCAACGAGGCGGGCGACCGCGCGAACATCGCCGAGTATGCGGCCCTCATCTACAACCAGACGGAAGATTACGACGCGGGCGGCCGGTATGTCGACGACCTCGTGGAGATCGCGCGCTACTGCAGCGAAAACGGCATCGAGCTCACGTTCGTCATGATGAACTGCCATGCGCTCATCTGGAAAAACGTCGTCTATCCGCGCCAGCTCGAGGGATACATCGATTACTACAAGCGCACGCTGAAGGCCTGCGCGAACGTCATCGACTTCGAATTCGACAACGACTACAGCCGCAACGACGACATCTTCCTCGACGGCTTCCACATGGTGCTCAGCGAAAAAAAGCGCCTGATGGGCGTCATCTTCGCGGGCGCGCCGGACGAGTACGCCGTCGTCACAACGCCGGAATCCTACGCCGCCGGCCTCGCCGACGCCTCCTGAAAAAAAGCCGCCCGCCGGGCGGCTTTTTTGTGCCCTGTTTTTCAGGGAAAACAAAAGCCCCGGGCATACAGCCCGGGGCTTTCAGAAAAGGGGTACAGTTAATGAGGAGGAATAATGCTATTTTGTACGAAGTTTGCGGCTAACTTTTAGTACGTCTTTAGTATACCGGCGAAGCGTGAGAAATCTGTGAAACCTTTATTAACATATTATGAATTCTGACGTTTTCATCCGATCTGTTCCAAAACCGCATCGCACAGCTGCGCCGTGCGCGCGTTGTCGCCGCTCATGTCGGCGACGCCGTCGCCGAGAAAGCGCTGCATCTCCCCCGCGAAGCCGCGCAGGTACAGATCGCGCGCCGCGCCGCTGCCCGGGTTGAGCGTCGTGAACAGGCGCTGCTCGCTCTCGCCGAGCCCCTTCCAGTCGCCCGTCCCCGCGCGCCGGAACAGCACGCCGGCGAGGTCGTCGGCGCGCGCAAAGCCGTCCTCGAACGTCACCTCCAGCCGCTCCTGCTCGAGCGTGTGCGCCGAGCGGTTCTCGAATCCGCAGCTGCCCACGCAGCCGCTTTCCATGCGCAGCAGCACCTGATAGGACGCCCCGTTCCCCGATCCGTTTTTGTACGCCCGCACCTCGGCGGCCTCGCCGAACAGCGAGCGCATGAGATCGAGGCCGTGGATCGCGACATAATAGAAGAAATCCCGGTCGGTTTGGCAGAAGGCGGCCGCGCTGACGTCGAAGACAAGGCGGAAGGACCGCACGGGGCCGAAGCTGCCGTCCGCGATCACCGCGCGGAGCTTCTCGTAGCACGGCGCGAAGCGCTTCATGAAGCCGACCTGCACGATGCCGCCGCTCTGCCGCGCGGCGTCGGCGATCGCCTGCGCCTGCGCCGCGCTGAGGCCGAGCGGCTTTTCGACGAAGACGATTTTCCCCGCCGCGAGGCAGTCCTCCACGACGGCGGCCGCGTCGGGCCCCTGCGTGACGACGGCCACGCGCGGGGCGCTCTCCTGCGCGAGCATCCGGCGGTGGTCCCCGTAGGCCCGCACGCCCGGATGCAGCGTCGAGGCGAACGCCTCGGCCGTCTGCAGATGACGGCTCGCGACGGCGTCGATGCGCGCGCCCGCGAGCGCGAGCGCCGGATAGATGTTTGCCTGCGCGTGCCGGCCGATGCCGACGACGAGCACATGACGATCCTCCATGCTTTGCGTCCCCCCCGTGTGTTTTATTCGGCTCCCAGTTTACCATATCGGGCCCCTGCGCGCAAGGCGGCCGCCGCGCGGGAAAAGTTCTTTACTTTGCGGCGAACATATGTTACACTTAGCCTATAAACAAATGTTCATCCGCCGGAAAAAGGAGACGTTTATGAGCGACAAGAAAAACGAGCTCTATAAGTATCTGGTCGAGAACAGCTTCGACGCGCCGCCGACGGTGCGCGAGCTGTGCGAGGCGCTGGACATCAAGTCCACCTCCTCCATCCACCGCATGCTCCACGAGCTGGAGGACGAGGGCCGCATCACCATCGCGAAGGGCAAGCGGCGCAACATCGCGCTCAGCGGCGCGGCGAGCACCGTCAAGGTCCCGCTCGTCGGCACCGTCGCCGCCGGCCTTCCCATCCTCGCCGAGGAGAATATCGAGGACTACGTCAGCTTTACGACGAGCCGCACCGACACGCGCGAGCTGTTCGCGCTGCGCGTCAAAGGCGAGAGCATGATCGGCGCGGGCATCTTCGACGGCGACATCATCATCGCGAAGCGCGCGCAGACCGCCGACGAGGGCGAGATCGTCGTCGCGCTCCTCGGGGATGAAGCCACGGTCAAGCGGCTGTACCACAGGAACGGCCGCGTCGAGCTGCACGCCGAAAACCCCGCCTTCGCCCCCATCGTCGCCGACGAGATCCTCGTGCTCGGCAAGGTCATCGCGTCGATGCGCTACTACGACTGATGAAAAAAATCCCGCCGCGGCGGGATTTTTTTATGCCCGCGGTTCGTCGCCGCACGGCGGCGTGCCGCCCGATCTGCGCAAAAAGGCCGCCGGAAGCTTTTGCTTCCGGCGGCCTTGTCCATGCGGTTGCGCGGCGGACGTTTACTCCGCTGCTTTTTCGACGAGCTGGGCGTATTTGTCCTTTGCGTTCTCGACGGCCTTTTCGAACAGGACGCCGGCGCGCTCCGGGAAGGTGCGCTCGAGGGAGCTGTAGCGGACCTCGTTCTGGATAAAGGTCGTGTAGTCGCCCGTCGGGGCCTTGCTGTCCAGCTGGAACGGATTCTTGCCCTCGGCCTTGCGGCGCGGGTCATAGCGGAAGGTGTTCCAGTAGCCGCACTCGACGGCCTTCTTGATCTCGGTCTGCGCGTTGACGAGACCGCCCTTGATGCCGTGGTTGATGCAGGGCGCGTACGCGATGATGAGCGACGGGCCGTGATAGCTCTCGGCCTCGTGGATGGCCTTGAGGGTCTGGTTGTAGTCGGCGCCCATGGCGATCTGCGCGACGTAGATGTAGCCGTAGCTCATGGCGATGGCGGCGAGATCCTTCTGCTTCTGTTCCTTGCCGGCCGCGGCGAACTGGGCGACAGCGCCCGTCGGGGTGGCCTTGGAGGACTGTCCGCCGGTGTTCGAGTAGACCTCGGTGTTGAAGACGAGGACGTTGATGTCTTCGCCCGACGCGAGGACGTGGTCGAGGCCGCCGAAGCCGATGTCGTAGGACCAGCCGTCGCCGCCGAACGCCCAGACGGACTTCTTCGCGAGGTAATCCTTCGCGTCGACGACCTTCTTCGCGTGATCGCAGCAGCTGCCGTCGCCGAGCGCGGCGAGGAGCTTGTCCGTCGCGACGCGGTTGGCCGCGCCGTCGTCGGCGGTGTCGAGATATTCCTTCGCGGCGGCTTTCTTTTCGTCGCTGCCGTTTTCGGCGATATACCTGATCTCTTCGATGGCGTGCTTGCGCAGCGTATCCTGCGCGAGGAACATGCCGAAGCCGTACTCGGCGTTGTCCTCGAACAGCGAGTTCGCCCACGCCGGGCCGCGGCCGTCCTTGTTGACGGTGTACGGCGTCGCCGGCGCGCTGCCGCCCCAGATGGAGGAGCAGCCCGTGGCGTTCGCGATGAACATCCTGTCGCCGAAGAGCTGGGTGACGAGCTTGGCGTACGGCGTTTCGCCGCAGCCGCCGCAGGCGCCCGAGAACTCAAGCAGCGGCTGCTTGAACTGGCTGCCCTTGACGGTCTTGTCGGAGAACTTCGCGGCGACCTCGGCCTTTTCGCCGATCGTCTGGCCGTAGGCGAAGACTTCCTGCTGGGCTTCCTGCGTCTCGAGCGGCTGCATCGTCAGGGCCTTGTTGCCCTGCTTGCCGGGGCAGACGCTCGCGCAGCTGCCGCAGCCCGTGCAGTCGAGCACGGACACCGTCATCGCCATCTTCATGCCGGGGATGCCGAGCATATCGACGGCCTTGGTGCCCTTCGGCGCCTTCGCGAGCTCGTCGGCGGTCATCGCCACGGGGCGAAGCACCGCGTGCGGGCAGACATACGCGCAGAAGTTGCACTGGATGCAGTTGTCGGGATTCCACGTCGGAACGCTGACCGCGACGCCGCGCTTCTCGTAGGCGGCGCTGCCCTGCGGCATGTGGCCGTCCTCGCGGCCGACGAACGTCGAGACGGGCAGTGCGTCGCCGTGCTGGAGGTTGCACGGAACGAGGATGTCGTTGACGAAATCGACGAGATCCTTGCGGGGGCCGGTGGCCTTGGGGGCCGCGGCGTCGCCCGACGCGTTCTTCCAGGCGGCCGGCACGTCGATCTTGACGACGGCGTCGGCGCCCGCGTCGATGGCGTCATGGTTCATCTTGACGATGTCCTCGCCCTTGCGGCCGTACGTCGCGGTCGCGGCGTCCTTCATATACTTGATGGCGTCCGCTTCGGGGATGATGTTCGCGAGCTTGAAGAACGCAGACTGCAGCACGGTGTTGTACTTGCCGCGCAGGCCGAGCTTCTTGTCGATCGCGATGGCGTCGATGGTGTAGAACTTGATGCCGTTGTCGGCGATATACTTCTTGTCCTTCGCGGGCAGGTGCTCCTCGAGCTCCTTCATATCCCACTGGCAGTTGAGCAGGAAGGTGCCGCCCTTCTTGAGATCCTCGACCATGTCGAACTTGCCGATATACGCCGGGTTGTGGCAGGCGACGAAGTCGGCCTTGTTGATGAGGTAGGTCGAGCGGATGGGCGTTTTGCCGAAGCGCAGATGCGAGATGGTGACGCCGCCGGACTTCTTGGAATCGTAGGCGAAGTACGCCTGCGCATACATGTTGGTGTGGTCGCCGATGATCTTGATGGAGTTTTTGTTGGCGCCGACGGTGCCGTCGGAGCCCAGGCCCCAGAACTTGCAGCACGTCGTGCCGGCCGGCGTCGTGTCGGGATTCTCGCCGAGCTCGAGCGACAGATGGGTCACATCGTCGTCGATGCCGAGCGTGAAGACCTTCTTCGGGTCGGCGGCTTCGGCGTTGCGGAAGGCCGCGACGATCTGCGCCGGGGTCGTGTCCTTGCTGCCGAGGCCGTAGCGGCCGGAGATGATGCGCGCGCCGTCGAACGAGGTGTTCTTGAGCGCCGCGACGATATCGAGATAGAGCGGCTCGCCGAGCGCGCCGGGCTCCTTCGTGCGGTCGAGGACGGCGATGTTTTTGACCGTCTTCGGCAGCGCCGCGAGCAGGTGCTTCGCGGAGAACGGGCGATAGAGATGGACCTTCACGACGCCGTACTTTCCGCCGGCGGCGTTGAGGTAGTCGACGGTCTCGTCGATGGTCTCGCAGACCGAGCCCATGGCCACGAGAACGGTGGCCGCGTCCTTCGCGCCGTAATAGTTGAACAGGCCGTAATTCGTGCCGATCTTCTTGTTGACCTGATCCATATAGTCCTCGACGACGGCGGGCAGCTCATTGTAGAAGCTGTTGCTCGCCTCGCGGGCCTGGAAGAAGATATCCGGGTTCTGCGCGGAGCCGCGCATGATGGGATGCTCGGGGCTCAGGGAGCGCTCGCGGAACACCTTGACGGCGTCCATGTCGCACATGTCCTTCAGATCCGCGTAATCCCACACTTCGATCTTCTGGATCTCGTGGGAGGTGCGGAAGCCGTCGAAGAAGTTGAGGAACGGCACGCGGCCGCGGATGGCGGACAGATGGGCGACGGCGGTCAGATCCATGACCTCCTGCACACTGCCCTCGGCGAGCATGGCGAAACCGGTCTGGCGGCAGGCCATGACGTCGGAGTGATCGCCGAAGATGGACAGCGCGTGGCTCGCGACCGCGCGCGCGGACACGTCGATGACGCACGGCAGCAGTTCGCCGGCGATCTTGTACATGTTCGGGATCATCAGCAGCAGGCCCTGCGACGCCGTGAAGGTGGTGGTCAGCGCGCCGGCGGCAAGAGAGCCGTGCACGGCGCCGGCAGCGCCCGCCTCGGACTGCATCTCGACGACCTTGACCTCGTTGCCGAAGATGTTCTTCTGCCCCTTGGCCGACCATTCGTCGACGTGCTCCGCCATGACGGACGACGGCGTGATCGGGTAGATCGCCGCGAGGTCCGTGAAGGCGTACGATACATGGGCGGCTGCGTTGTTGCCGTCCATCGTCTTCATTTTACGTGCCATAAAGTCCTCCTGATATTTCAATTCTTAAAGAATCGTGTTACCGATTTTTAATTCTAACACCTTTGCGCCGCAAAGTAAAGTTTGGCGGCGTGAAATGTCGCCTTTTCCGCCCTGTTTTCCGCAGCGCGGAAAGGCTTCCGCGCGCAGTCATCCGATGTCGCCGACCGGCGAGACGACGGGTCTGCCGTCCCGGTCGAGCAGCGGCGACAGGCCGCCCGCGTAACCGCTCTCGTGGAAAACATAGCTGACGCCCGTCTCGGTGTCGACCCAGATCTCCGTCACGTTGACCACGCCCTGCCCGTAGACCTTTTTGAACCTTTCGCCGTCCATCGTCCCGCCCTCCGTTTTGTCCGTTTGCTTTATTATACCATGCGGCGGGCCGCTTTTTCCACGCCCCGCGCGGGCAGAGGATGCGGCAAACTTCCCGTTCTCTCGACATTTTGCGTTTTTTGTTTTATACTGTATTCTTATAGAAATATATTTTTGTTTTCTGAAAGGAGCAAACCTGTCCATGGACCCCGACGGCTGGCCCGTATTCCAATTGATCCTAACGCTCTTCGCGCTGTTCTTCTGCTGCAGCGCGGCGGGCGTCATTCTCGACGCAAGCACGCAGAAGGAGATCGAACAAAGCGGCGTGGGCATCTCGGCGCGCGCGGTCGCGTCGATCCTGCTCGCGGGCGTCTTCGCCGTGCTGGCGATGACCTTTGAAGCGACGCTGTCCCGCTCGGCGGCGCAGGCGCTTCTCGCGCTGTGCGGCGCCGGCGAGCTGCGCTGGCTCTACCATGTGCTCAGCGTGCTGCTGTTTCTGCTGCTCGCGCTGCTCACCGCGTCCCTCGTGATCTTTCTGCCCGTCTCGCTGGGCATGGCGCACAGCGACGAGGAAAAATACAAATCCAACTTCGCGATCCGCGTCGTCCGCCTGCTGGTGCCGGCGGCTTCGGCCGTGATGGCCCCCGCGCGCCGCGTCATCCGCGCGCGCGGCATGCAGAACGAGGTCGGCGGCGTGACGGAGGAGGACGTGCTTGAGCTCGTCGATTCCGTCGAGGAGCACGACGTCATCGACGACGCCCAGAAGGAAATGATCAGCAACATCTTCGATCTCGGCGACATGACGGCGGCCGATATCATGACCCACCGCACCGAGATCGAGGCCGTGTCGGTCGACGACACCGTCGACGACATCGTCGACACCTCCGTGCAGTACGGCTTTTCGCGCATCCCCGTCTACGAGGGGACGCTCGACAACATCATCGGCATCGCCTGCGTCAAGGACCTGCTCCCCTATGTCGGCAAGGTCGCGAGCGTCGACATCCGCACGCTGCTGCGCGGCACGATCTTCGTGCCGGAGAGCTGCCGCGCGCGCGAGCTGCTGTTCGATTTCAAGCAAAAGAAGGTGCAGCTCGCCGTCGTCGTCGACGAGTACGGCGGCACGGCCGGCATCGTCACGATGGAGGACATCCTCGAGTCCATCGTCGGCGACATCACCGACGAATACGACGAGGAGGAAAAGCCCCTCATCGCCCCCGGGCCCGACGGCTCCTTCATCTGCGACGGCTACGCCGACGTCGACGACGTCTTCGAGGCCTTTTCGCTCGAGCCGCCCGAGGACGACGACATCGAGAGCGACACGGTGGGCGGCCTCCTCACCGAGCTGCTCATGCGCATCCCCAAGAACGACGAACACCCGAGCGCCGATTACGGCCCGCTGACGCTCACGGCGCTCGCGGCCGATGAGCGCCGCGTCACGCGCGTGCGCGTGCAGCTCCGCAAGCCAAAGGAAGAAAAAAACGGCGCGGCAAAGTCCGCGGAAAGGAACTGAAATGCCCTATTGTACCATGTGCGGAGAAAAGCTCCGGGACGGCGCGGCCTTCTGCACCGCGTGCGGCGCGCCCGTCGCCCCCGCCGAAGCTTCCGTTTTCCCCGAGACCGCCGCCCCGGCGGCCGGCGCGCCGATCGAGACGACGGCCGCCGTGACCGATGCGCCCGCCGATGCGGCAGCTGACGCGGCAGCTTCTGCGGCCGATGCGGCAGCTTCTGCAACCGGCGCGACAGCTTCTGCGGCCGGCGCGGCAGCGGCGGCGTCCGATCCCGGGAGCGCGCCGGCGGTCCTGCCGCCCGCGACGCAGCCCGCGCAGCCCGGCGCGGCCGGGACGTGGCCGCCCGTGACGCAGCCCGCCGCCTCCGCCGCCGCGCCGTCTTATCCGACGCTCGCGCCCTCCGCGAAAGCGGGCGACAGCAGCAAGCGCACGGCGATCACGGTCGTCATCCTGATCTTCGCGGCCATCGCGGTCGTCGTCGGCCTCGTGACGCTGCTGCTCGCGAACGCCTTTTCGGGCGGCGCCGCTTCCGGCGCGACCGACGCGCAGCAGATGCAGAGCACCGTCGAAAGCTACCTCTCGGCGGTCGTCGGCGCCGACCCCGCCAAGGCATGGAGCTATTGCTACGAATTTTCGGATTCCTCGGACGAAGACATCAAGGCGTATGTCGAGAACGACCGCGAGGAATACGGCTACGCGACCGACCTTGCGCAGTCGAGCAGCGACCTCGACCTGTTCGTGTGGTGGTATTCGCCCGACTCGCTCGATCTGACGGGCGGCGTCAAGAGCGCGCAGCTGACCGCCTTCGACGCGTCGGTCCCGTCGGACTACGCCGACGGCGACTACGTCCGCTGCAACGCGTCGCTGCTGCTCAACACCGAGGAGCTGAAGGACTACGAGACCTCGCTGTACTTCTCGATGGCGCGCTACAATGAGAAATGGTACATCGTCTATTACGACGCGGACATCGCCTATTCCGGCGGCGGCAGCGCGGAGCTGACCGCCGAGGACGCCGAGTTCATGCTGCGCGGCATGCTCGAGGAGGCGTCCGTGTCCGACAGCTATACGGACATCCTCTACTACATCCACAGCACGATCAGCCTGCCGGCCGACCAGAAGACCTCGCTCGCCGACAGCTGGTGCATGAACAAGGGCATCCCCTCCGCGCAGTTCGGGCTCGCCGCCGCGACGCAGATCCTGCGCGATCACGGGCTTGAAGCGCAGGCGGACGCCCAGTCGCTGGCGCTGACCTCCTTCTCGCTCGCCGACATCCCCTCGGATTACGCCGAGGGCGACCGCGTCCCCGCGCAGGCGGACATCACGGCCGCCTTTGCGGACGGCACGACGGTGTCGCAGAGCTATTCCCTCGATCTCATCTACGAGAACGGTTACTGGACGGTGGATTACACGTTCTGAGCATCGCGCCCTTCACAGCCCCGCCCGTGCGGGGCTGTTTGCTTGTGAAAAAGCGCCGGCCTTCCTCTTGATTCCGCGCCGCGCTTTTGGTATTGTGTCAGTATTGATCTTTTCTACAAGGAGAAACCGCATGAACGATTACGTGATTTATACCGATTCGACCACCGACCTCTCCCCCGCGCTCGTCGAGAAGGCGGGCCTGCAGGTCATCCCGATGGAATTCACCGTCGACGGGAAAACATACCGCAACTATCCCGACTGCCGCGAGATGGGGGCGCATGAGTTCTACGACAAGGTGCGCGCCGGCAGCATGCCGACGACCTCGCTCGTCAACGCCGGGCAGTATGCCGCCATCTTCGAGCCGGAGCTGAAGGCGGGGCGCGACGTCCTGTTCATCTGCTTCTCGAGCGGCCTTTCCGGCTCCTTCAACTGCGCAAAGCTCGCCGCCGCGGAGCTCGGCGAAAAGTATCCCCGGCGGAAGATCATCGCGCTCGATTCGCTCGCGGCTTCGATGGGCGAGGGGCTTCTCGTCTATCTCGCGGCCATGGAGAAACAGAAGGGAAAGAGCATCGACGAGGTCGCGCAGTGGGTCACCGACAACCGGCTGCACCTCGCGCACTGGTTCACCGTCGACGACCTCGATCATCTTCGCCGCGGCGGGCGCGTGTCGGCGGCGGCGGCCTTCTTCGGGGGCATGCTGAACATCAAGCCGGTGATGCACGTCGACGACGAGGGACATCTCATCCCCGTCTCGAAGGTGCGCGGGCGCATGGCCTCGATCGACGCGATGGTCGCCGAGATGGAGAAGACGGCGATCGACCCGCAGGCGCAGACCGTCTTCATCAGCCACGGCGACAGCCCCGAGGACGTGCAGACGCTCGCCGACAAGGTCCGCGACAGACTGCACCCGAAGGAGATCTTCATCAATCCCATCGGCCCCATCATCGGCGCCCACTCCGGCCCCGGCACGCTCGCGATTTTCTTCCTCGCGACGCAGCGGTAAGACAAACAAAAAAAGCGGCCCGCAAATGCGGGCCGCTTTTCTGCGTTCTGTTTTTATTTGAGCACGCTGTCGATGAGCGTCTGCAGGTTGTCGGCCGTGAGCATGCCCGTGCGCGCGTAGACGATATTGCCGTCGGTGCCCACGACGACCGTCGCCGGGAAGCCGTTGAGACCGTAGGTGGACACGCCCGCGCCGTCGGTGTCGTAGTACACCGGGAAGGTGTAGCCCTTGCTTTCGACGTAGGCCGCGCCGTCGCCCTGCGTGTACTCGTTCGTCGCCGCGTTGAGCATGACGAACTCGATGCGGTCGCCGTATTTCTTGTACGCGGCCTCAAAATCCGGCATCTCCTGCTTGCAGTAGCCGCACCACGACGTCCAGAAATTGAGGATGACGGGCTTGCCGGAAGCGGTGATATCGGCGAAGGACACGGCGTTGCCGTCGGCGTCCTGCATGGAAAAATCGGGCGCGGCGATCGTCTGGGTCCCGCCGTCCGCCTGCCCGCCGGTCTGCGTGTCGGTCTGCGTCTGCGGGGCCGGCTGCGCCGAGGCGGCGAACTTTCTGTACAGGATCCCCGCCGCGACAAGCAGCACGGCGAGCACGGCGACAAGGATCAGAACGGTCTTCTTTGATTTCATTTTTGAATCCTTTCTCAGACGCCCACGGCGCCCAGTACCTTCTGCAGCAGGCCCGTCATCATCAGGATGCCGGTGACGACGAGGAAGCCGCCGCAGATGAGATTGATGGTCTTATAATGCTTCTTGATGGCGTCGAAAGCGCCGCGCAGCTGTCCGAGCAGCACGGCGGACAGCACGAACGGGATGCCGAGGCCCGCCGAATAGCACAGCAGCATCAGCGTGCCCGTCAGCGCCGAGCCGCTCGCCGAGGCGAGCGCGAGCGCCGAGCCGAGGAACGCGCCCACGCAGGGCGTCCAGCTCACCGAGAACACCGCGCCGAACAGCAGCGAGCGGAAAAAGCCCGTCTTCGCCATGTCCATCGACCGCCCCGCGCCGCCGAACAGCGGGCGGATGACGCCCATGAAGCTCAGCCCGAACAGCACCACGACCGCGCCGAGAACGATGTTGAGCGCGGTCGAATAGCGGTGCAGAAAGCCGCCGACGGCGCCGGCGAAGAGGCCGAGCGCGAGAAAGACGAGCGTGAAGCCGCTGACAAAGCCGAGCGCGTTCGTCAGCGGCTTTGACCGGCCCTGTTCGTCGCCCGCGGCGAAATAGGACACGTACACCGGCAGCATCGGCAGCAGGCACGGGGAGATGAAGGTGACGATGCCCTCAAAAAAAGATAACAGATAACGCATATAACTCCCTCTGGATTGATCTAACCTCAGTATACCGATCCGACCCGCTTATACAGTGACGGAATCACAAAAGGCAGCCGAAGCGGCTGCCTTTTTTCGGTGCGGTATTTCGACCCGGCCGCGAAACCGCCGTTCCGCGGATAAAGCCGGCTCAATTCTTTTTCTTCGCCGTTTCGCGCGCGCGCGCCGCGTGGTCGAGCAGCGTCTTGCGCATGCGCAGCGACTTCGGCGTAACCTCGAGCAGCTCGTCGTCCGAGATGAACTCGATGCACTGCTCGAGCGACATCTGCCGCGCGGGCGTCAGGCGCAGCGCCTCGTCGGAGCCCGACGCGCGCATGTTGGACACGTGCTTCTTCTTGCAGACGTTGACGACGATGTCCTCGTTCTTCGGGCATTCGCCGACGACCATGCCGGCGTAGACCTTGTCCCCGGGGCTGACGAACATCGAGCCGCGGTCCTGGGCGTTGAACAGGCCGTAGCCGACCGCCTCGCCCGTTTCGAACGCGACGAGGGAGCCGGTCGAGCGCTTCTGGATGTCGCCCTTGTAGGGGGCGTATTTGTCGAACACGGCGCTCATGATGCCCTCGCCGCGCGTGTCGGTGAGGAACTCGTTGCGGTAGCCGAACAGGCCGCGCGACGGGATGGAGAACTCGAGCTTCGTGCGGGCGCCCTGCGGCACCATCTGGACGAGCTCGCCCTTGCGCGCGCCGAGCTTCATCATGACGTTGCCCACGCAGTCTCCCGGCACATCCGCCGCGAACAGCTCGTACGGCTCGCACAGCTGGCCGTCGATCGTCTTGAGGATCGCCTTCGGGGGGCCGACCTGGAATTCATAGCCTTCTCTGCGCATCGTCTCGATGAGGATGGACAGATGCATCTCGCCGCGCCCGACGACGCGGAAGCTGTCGGTCGTGTCGGTGTTCTTGACGATGAGCGACACGTCGCGCAGCAGCTCGCGGAACAGGCGCTCGCCGAGCTGGCGGGAGGTGACGTACTTCCCTTCCGTCCCCGCAAAGGGGCTGTCGTTGACCGAGAAGGTCATCTCGACGGTCGGCTCGGAGATCTTGACAAAGGGGATGGGCTCGACTTTTTCGGGCGCGCACAGCGTGTTGCCGATGTTGACGTCGCCGATGCCCGAGATGGCCACGATGTCGCCGACGGTCGCGGTGTCGACGTTCTGGCGCTTGACGTTCTCAAACTCGAAGATGGAGGTGATCTTTTCCCGCCGGTTGAGCTCGGGCTTGTGGTAGTCGCACAGCACGACCTCCTGCCCGATCTTCACGCGGCCGCTGCTGATGCGGCCGATGGCGATGCGGCCGACGAACTCGTTGTAGTCGATGCAGGACACGAGCATGCCCAGCGGCGCGTTCTCGTCGCCCTCGGGCGGCTTGATGTAGCTGACGATGGTGTCAAACAGCGGCGACAGGTCGGTCCCCGCCTTGTGCGGCGAGTAGCTCGCCGTGCCGTCGCGGCCCGAGCAGAAGACCATCGGGCTGTCGAGCTGTTCGTTCGTCGCGCCGAGATCCATGAGCAGCTCGAGCACCTCGTCGACGACGGCGTCGATGCGCGCGTCGGGGCGGTCGATCTTGTTGACGACGACGATGAGCATGAGCCCGAGCGACAGCGCCTTTTCGAGCACGAACCGCGTCTGCGGCATCGGCCCTTCGGCGGCGTCGACGAGCAGCAGCACGCCGTCGACCATCTTCAGCACGCGCTCGACCTCCCCGCCGAAATCGGCGTGGCCGGGCGTGTCGACGATGTTGATCTTGACGTCCTTGTACATGCAGGACGTGTTCTTCGCGAGGATGGTGATGCCGCGCTCGCGCTCGAGGTCGCCGCTGTCCATCACGCGCTCGGCGACGATCTGGTTGTCGCGGAACGCGCCGCTCTGCTTGAGCATCTCGTCGACGAGCGTCGTCTTGCCGTGGTCGACGTGGGCGATGATCGCTATATTCCTCAAATCTTTCCGGATCAAATTCAAAACCTCTTTTAAAAAATTCCGCGCACTTGCCGCCGGTCGGTATTTTCCGCGCGTTCGTCTGTGCAGACATAAAAATACTAGAGTATTATAGCAGAAGGCGAAGAAAAATACAGCACCTTTCATAAACTTTTTTGATTTTCTTGTGGTATTCGTCAAAGCGTGTTATACTTTCAGGAAAATTCGCATCGAGGTATCGGTCATAGAGAGAATCATCAGCGTCATGTGCCACCCGTCAGACGAGGGCACGCTCGTTGTCGGCGACGAAAAGACAGCGCTCATAGACTGCGGCATGGCGTTCTGCGCCGGCGAGACCCTGCAGAAGATCCGCGCGCGCATCGGCGCGCGGCCGGTGGACTACATCATCGCGGGCCACAGCCATTACGACCACATCGGCGCCATCCCCTTCATGAAGGAGGCGTGGCCCGACGCGAAGATCGTCTGCACGCCGCACGCGGCCGGGGTCTTCGCCCGCCCGTCGGCGCTCGCGCGCATCCGCGCGCTGTCGGTGGAGGCGGCCCGGACCTATCGCCCGCAGACGGCCGCGCACGCCGGCGCCTACGACGACGCGGCCTTCCGCGCCGACATCCTCGCGCGCGACGGCGACGTCTTCGCGCTGGGGGGCGTGACGCTGCAGGTCATCGAAACGCCCGGCCACACCCGCGACGCCATCAGCTTTTACATCCCCGAGCTCGACATGCTCAAGGCCGACGAGACGCTCGGCGTCCTCGTCGGGGACGGCGTCATGTACCCGGTCTACCTCGTGAGCTGCAAGCAGGCGCTCGCGTCCATCGACAAATGCGAAGCCTTCCGCCCCGCGCGCATCTGGTCGCCGCATTTCGGCGAGATCCCGGCGGCGGCCGTGCCGGGCTATTTCGACCTCGCGCGGCGCACGGTGCTCGACTGCCGCGACCTCATCCTGCGCGCGCGCGACGAGGGCTGCGGCGAGCAGGAGATCATCGCGCGCTTCGCCGCGAAATACCGCACGCCCGCGCTCGCCGACAAGCAGCCCGAGCAGGCGTTCCTCCTCAACACGGCTGCGACCGTCCGCTGCACGCTCGCGGAGTATCCGCGGGAAAAATGACCGCGCGAAAAGGGGCATCCGGCGCCGCCGGATGCCCCTTTTGCATGCCCGTTCATTTTTTGGAATAGAGGATCGCCGCGAGATACTCGAGCGTCTCGCCGCCGAGGCAGGCGATGCCGTGAAAATGGCCGTCCTCGCACTGCAGGATATCGCCCGGGCCGAGATCGTGCATCGCGCCGTTGTCGTTGACGCGCGCGCGTCCCCGGATGATGTAGTAGGTCTCAAAGTCGCCCGTATGGGTGTGCGGGCCGATGGAGGTCCCGGGCGCGAGCCGCGTGATGCAGAACAGACGCCCCGCCCCGCGCATCTCCTCCACGCTCAGCAGATCTGTGATCTCGGCGACGCCGTCGCCCCCGCGCAGATGCTCCTCGAGCGTCACGGGCATGTCCTCATGTCTCTTTATCATCGTATTCCTCCCTCAGAAGCGCTCAAAATGCCTGCGGAACACCAGCCGGCCGTGGCCGCGTTCGCCCACGGGCTCGCCGTCCCTGTACACGAGCGCGCCGCGGGAGAAGGTCGCCACCGGGTAGCCCTTGACCCTGACGCCGTCGTACGGGGAAAAATCGCAGTTGCTGTGCATCTGCGCGACGGACAGGGTGACCTCCTTGTCCGGGTCGAAGACGGTGATGTCCGCGTCGCTGCCGACGGCGATGATCCCCTTCTGCGGGTACATGCCGGCGATGCGCGCCGGGTTGGTGCTGACGATCTCGACGAATTTTTCGGCGCTGATGCGCCCCTTGCTGACGCCCTCCGAGAAGACGATGGGCAGCCGCCCCTCCACTCCCGGGGCGCCGTGCGGGATCGTGGCGAAGCTCTCGCGGCCGAGACTGAGCTTCTCCTTGTAGGGGAACGCGCAGTGGTCGGAGGACACGAGCTTGATGTCGCCGCTGCGGATGCCCTGCCAGAGCGCCTCGCGGTCGGATTCCCTGCGCAGCGGCGGCGTGATGACGTATTTCGCGGCCTCCTCCAGAGGCTGGTCGTAGGCGGATTCGTCCAGCAGCAGAAAATGCGGGCAGGTCTCCACATAGACGTTGTTGCTTCTCGCGTGCGCCTCGCGCGCGCGGCGCAGCGCCCGCTCGCAGGACATGTGGACGATGAGCACGTTCGCGTCCACCATCTCGGCGAGATTGATGACGCGCTCCGTCGCGTCCTCCTCGCACACCGGCGGGCGGCTGACCGGATGGTATTTCGGCTCGATCCTGCCCGCGTCCAGCAGCTTCTTCGTCAGATAGTCGATGGCGAAATCGTTCTCGCAGTGGATGCCGAGGATGCCGCCGCTGGAGGAGATGACGTCGAGCAGGCGGATGATCTCCTCGTCGCGCACGCGGTGCCAGTAGGCCATATAGACTTTCCAGGTCGGGAAGCCCTCCTCGATGAGCGCCGGGATCTCGGCGTACGCCGCCTCGGTGCGCTCGGTGATAACGGGGCTGAAGCTGTAATCGATCACCGCGGAGCCGCCGGCCTTCTCCGACCATTTATTGATGATGTCGCGCAGGGAATGGCCCTTTTCCTGCATGGGATAGTCGACGACGCAGGTCACGCCGCCGCAGGCGGCCGACACCGTCCCCTGATACCAGTCGTCGAGCGTGTGGGAGCCGTTCAGCGGCGTGTCGATATGCGTGTGGATATCGATGCCGCCCGGCATGACCAGCTTGCCCCGGGCGTCATACGTCTGCGCGCCTTTCGGCAGCTGATCGGCGATGCAGGCGATCTTCCCGCCCCGCACGCCGATGTCCGCCTGAAACGTCCCCAGCGGATTTACAACGGTTCCGTTTTTGATCACGAGATCATACTGCGCCATAGTTTGCCTCCCTGTCTTTTGTGCATCCGATCTTCGGGATGCCATATCCTTACAAGACAAGTATAACACCGCAAAAAGCGGGCCACCTGCCCAATTTCATGGGACAGGTGCCCGCTTTCCATTTGCAGGAGCCCTTTATTCGGCCTTTTTGAGCAGCGACAGGAGCAGCGCGTGGGTGCGCGCGGCGTCCATGCCGCACACGACGCGCACGGTGCTGTCGCCGGCGGGCGCGCCGCGCCGGTCGACGACGAGCTGGCCGTCCGCCATGCCGCCCGAGAAATCGACGCGGCAGATCTCGCGGCGCACGTCGGTCGCCGTCAGCGGATCGATGGCGGGCGCGACGGCGGCATAGTCGTGGATGCAGCAGCTCGCGGGGTCGCCCCCGAACAGGATGCGGCAGCGCGCGATGAAGTCGCGCAGCAACTGCGCCGTCCAGCGGCCCGTCCGGTTGCCCAGCGCCTCGATGGCCGCGATGTCGTCCAGCGTATAGGTCGCGCCGGAGACGTTGCCCTCGATGGGCCCGAGCAGGATGTTCGCCCCGCTCGTGAGCACGATCTCGGCGGCCTCGGGGTCGTCGTAGAAGTTCGCCTCGGCGACGGGCGTGCGGTTGCCGGTGCGCAGGCCGCCGCCCATGATGTACAGCGTGCCGATCTTCTGCGCGATCTCGGGCGCCATGCGCAGCGCGACGGCGATGTTCGTCAGCGGCCCCACGGCCGCGATGTCGATCGGCTCCCGCGCCGCGCGCAGCGTGTCGACGATAAAGGAGCAGGCGTGCTCCGGGCGCGCGCCGCGCTTCGCGGCGGGCAGCTTGAGCGTCGCCTCGTGGATGCGGATCTCCTCGCCGTCGACGACGGCGCGCACGCGCTGCATGCGCGTGTTGAGCTCGCGGCCTTTCGACAGGCCCCGCACGAGCGCGCAGGCGCAGCCCTTGTAGACCGGCACGTCCATCCCGAGAAATTCCACGAGCCGCAGGTTGTTGTCGGTCGTGTTCTCGACCGGCCGGTTGCCGTGGACCGACGTCACGCCGATGACGTCGACGTTGTCCGACAGCAGCAGCGACATCAGCGCGACGGCGTCGTCCGTCCCGGTGTCGCAGTCGAAAATGAGCTTTCTTCTGTCCGCCATTGCAGTGGCCTCCTTATCTTTCGCCGTCCCGTCTGGCGGCATTTTTCTTTTTGCGCGCGGCGTAGCGCTTGCGCGCGCGCGGCACGAGCACGAGCATGTAGTAGAGATACAGCAGCACGATGACGAGCAGCACCGCGTAGATGATCTTCGCGACCGTCGACGTCAGGATGACCGTCAGGTTGTCGATGACGAAGGCGAAGCGCGACAGCTCGACCGTCTCGCGCGACACGAGGTTGATCTCGCCGATGTCCTCGCCGTCGAGCGTGACGCGCGCCTTGCCGATGACCTGGCCGTTCTCGACGGGCGCGTTGACGTAGTCGGGCAGCTCGGTGACCTCGTATTCGACGACCGGCTCGGCGTCGCTGCTGCGGTTGAACGCGGCGAAGACCTCGGTCTCGGGGTAGAGAATGAGCGAATCCTTCTGCGACGCGTACCGCAGGCGGATCTCCGTCACGGGGCTCGTCGTCGTGATGGGGCTCTTGAGCTCGATGTTCTCGAACGCCCAGTCGAGCACGACGCGGGTGTCGGTGTACACCGAGTTGCCCTTTTCCCAGATGCGCGTCGAATATTCGTCGTAGGGGGCGCCCATGCACACGAGGATGTAGCTGACGCCGTCCTTCTCGGCGTACGTCACGAGGAAGCGCCACCAGTCGCCGTTCTCGTCGGAGGTGGTGCCGGTCTTGCCGCCCTTGATATAGTCCGTGTAATAGCCGCTCGTCTTGACGATCATGTCGTTCGTCGGCAGGAGCTCGCGCGCGTCGCTCTTGTTGGTGGCGGGCACGGTGTAGGACGTCTTGCCGCAGATCTCGAGAAAGCCCGGCACCGTGGCCGCCCATGCCGCGATGCGGTACATGTCGGCCGCCGTGGTGTAGTCCGCGTCGAAGACGCCGTGCGGGTCGACAAAATGGGAGCCGGTGCAGCCGAGCTCCGCCGCCTTCGCGTTCATCGCCGCGACGAACGCGTCGTAGCCGAAGTAGGACGCGACGGTCGACGCGGCCTCGTTGGCCGACGAGATGAGCATGCAGCAGAGGAGGTCGTACATCGTCAGCTGCTCGCCCGCCTGGATGCCGACGGAGGACACGTCGAGCCCGTCGAATTCGTTCCACAGCCCGTCCGGCGCGGTGACGACGGTGCCCTCAAGGTCGGCGCACATCGTCATCGCGAGGGCGGCCGACAGGATCTTGACCGTCGACGCCGGGGCGATGCGCTCGTCGGCGTCCTTCGCGTAGATGACCTCGCCGGTATCGGTGCACACGAGATAGACCTCCTTCGAGGCCGTCTCCTGCGTCATACCGTAATCTTTCGCAAACGCCGCCGGCGCAAAGAACGTCAGCAGCACGGCCGCAGCCGCAAACAGGGAAATCGCTTTTTTTATCATAATGACCCCTTCAGTTCAAGATTCCTTCGCTTTGCCGGAACATCTCGGCGATCTCGCCGCGCAGCGGCGCATATTCGGGCCGCGCGAGCGCGCCGCCGTCGAGCAGCGCGTTCGCGGCCGCCGAGGCGTCGCCGAGGATATGCTCGTCGCCCGCGAGATCCGCGACCGACAGCTCGGGCAGGCCGTGCTGGCGGCGGCCGAGAAAATCGCCGGGCCCGCGCGCCGCGAGATCCTGCCGCGCGATCTCGAAGCCGTCGTTTGTCTTCGTCATGACGGAGAGCCGCGCCTTCGCGGTCTGCGACTTCGACGACGACACGAGCACGCACCAGCTCTGCGCCGCCCCGCGCCCGACGCGCCCGCGCAGCTGGTGCAGCGCCGACAGGCCGAAGCGCTCCGCATTCTCGATGATCATGAGCGTCGCGTTCGGGACGTCGACGCCCACTTCGATGACCGTCGTCGAGACGAGCACCTGCGTGTCGCCGCGGGCGAAGGCCTCCATGACGGCGGCCTTTTCCTTCGGCTTCATGCGCCCGTGCAGCAGCCCGACGCGCAGCCCCGCGAGAAAATCCTCCTCGAGCTCCTGCTTGTATTCCTTCGCCGAGCGCGTGTCCTCGAGCGTTTCGCTCTCCTCCACGAGCGGACAGACGATGTAGGCCTGATGGCCGGCTTCGGCCTGCTTGCGCACGAAGCCGAGATACCGCGCGCGCAGCTCGTCCGACACGAGCAGCGTTTTGACGGGCGTGCGCCCGGGCGGCAGCTCGTCGAGCAGGCTGACGTCGAGATCGCCGTAAATGATGAGCGCGAGGGTGCGCGGGATGGGCGTCGCCGACATGACGAGCAGATGGGGATACGCGCCCTTGCGCGTGAGCGCCGCGCGCTGCTCGACGCCGAAGCGATGCTGCTCGTCGGCGACGACGAAGCCGAGGCGGGCGAACTCGACCGACTCGCCGAGCACGGCGTGCGTGCCCACGAGCACGTCGACCTCGCCGCTCCTGAGCCGCGCGAGCAGCGCGCTGCGCGCTTTGCCCTTGACGGCGCTCGTGAGCAGGCCGACGGTCAGGCCGAAGGGCTCGAGCATGCCCGCGAGCGTCTCGGCGTGCTGGTTCGCGAGGATCTCGGTGGGCGCCATGAAGGCGCTCTGCCAGCCGCTTTGCGCCGCGCAGTAGACGCCCGCCGCCGCGACCGTGGTCTTGCCGCTGCCGACGTCCCCCTGCAGCAGCCGCCGCATGGGATATTCCCGGCGCAGGTCCGCGCACATCTCGCCGATGCACCGGAGCTGCGCCCCCGTCGGCGCAAACGGCAGCGAGCGAAGGAACGCCGAGGCGTCCGTCTGCGAAAAGCGCGCGCCCGCGACGGCGCGCTTGCGCTGCTTGATGCCGCGCAGCCCGAGCTGCAGCGTCAGCAGCTCCTCGAAAATGAGCCTGTCCTTCGCGCGCTTCGCGATATCCGGCGTGGGCGGGAAATGGATGCCCCGCACCGCATCGGCCCTGCCCATGAGGGCGTAGCGCTCCCGCAGCGCGGCGGGCAGCGTCTCCTCGATGTCGCCGCCGTACAGCTCGAGCGCGCTGCGCACGCACGACGCGACGGTGCGCGAGCTCAGGCCCGCCGTCAGCGGATACTGCGGCGCAAGGCCGCCGCTCTCCTCGGGGCGCACCGTGACGGGGTTTGCCATCTCGCGGCACAGCAGCGTGCCGGACAGCTTTCCGTAAAAAATATAATCGCCGCCCTCCCTGAGGGCCGCGGGCGCGAAACGGTTGTTGAAGTAGGTGAGCGTCAGCTCGCCGCTGTCGTCCCCCGCGCGGACCTTCGTCAGCGTCATGCCGCCGCGCACGCGCACGGGCAGTCCCTTCGAATAGACCGACGCGCGCACCGCGCACGGCTCGCCGAGCGGCGCGTCGGCGACGGCGAAGGGCCTGCGGTAGTCGATGTAGCCGCGCGGGTAATAACGCAAAAGAGCGCCGACGGTCGTCACCCCGAGCTTTTGGAAAAGCCCGGCGCGCTTTTCGCCGACACCCTTTAAATATCGTATATCCTGTTGCAAACGGTCGTTGGACATATGGCCGCGTCCCCCGCCCCGCGCGCTGCCGCGCAGCTTATTCCGCCGAGATGTAGTAGTAGTAGACCGGCTGGCCGCCGTCGACGAGCGTGAGCTCCGCGCCGGACAGGCTCTTGCGGACGGCGTCCGCGACGGCGTTCGCCTCGTCGGCCGAAACGCCCTCGCCGTAGATGATCGTCACGAATTCCGTGCTCTTCGTCGCGAGCTTCTTCGCGAGTTTTACGGCCGCCTTGCCGACGTCCTTCTCCGTGAAGGCGAGCTTTCCGTTCGCGAGCGCGAGGATCTCGCCCTGCTTGATGCTGTGGCCGTCGAAGTCGCTGTCGCGCGCGGCAAAGGTGATCTGCCCGGTCGCGACGCGGTCCGCCGCCGCGTTCATGCTGATGAGGTTCTCCTCCACCGTCGCGTCGGGCAGGAAGGCGATCATCGCCGAGATGCCCTGCGGGATGGTGCGGCTCATGACGACGACGGCGTTGCGGTCGGCGATCTTGCAGGCCTGCTCCGCCGCCATGATGATGTTCTTGTTGTTCGCGAGAACGAGCACGTTCTGCGCGGGGATCGACTGGATGGCCTTGAGGATGTCGTCCGTCGACGGGTTCATCGTCTGGCCGCCGCTGACGATGCGGTCGACGCCGAGGTCGCCGAACAGCCGCGCGATGCCCTCGCCCGAGCACACCGAGACGAAGCCGTACTTCGTGTCGGCGGACGGCGCGGCATAGGGGAACGGATCGTCCTTGTCGCTGGCCGCTTCCTTCTCGGCGGCGGCGCGCTCCTTTTTGAGCTCCTCGTTCTGCTCGAGCATATTCTCGATCTTGACCTTGCTCAGCTGCCCGTGGCGCACCGCCTCGCTCAGCGCAAGGCCGGGATTCCTGGTGTGGACATGGCATTTGATGATCTCGTCGTCCTCGACCGCCACGACGCTCACGCCGATGGATTCGAGGTAGGCGCGCAGCTTCGCGTAATTGGCGTTGGCGTCCTTGAGCACGATGAACTCGGTGCAGTAATGATTGACGGCGTCAAACTCGGTGTCGCCGCTGTAGGCGCCGCGGTCGAACGCGGGCGCGGCGGCCGCCTTGGGCTCGGCCTTGTTTTCGATGATCTTTCCGGTGCGGAAATATTCGAGCATGCCCTCGAAGATGAACACGAGCCCCTGGCCGCCCGAGTCGACGACGCCGGCTTTCTTGAGCACGGGCAGCATGTCGGGCGTGCGCGCGAGGGTGTCCTTGCACTGCTCGACGATGAACGCCCACAGCTCGACGGGCTCCATGCTCTCGTAGACGTCGGCGGCCTTCTCGCTCGCCTCGCGCGCGACGGTGAGGATGGTCCCCTCCGTCGGCTTCATGACGGCCTTGTACGCCGACTCGACGCCCTTGCACAGCGACTGGTACAAATCGCGGCTCGACGCCTCGCTGCGCCCCGACAGCGACCTCGAAAAGCCGCGGAAGAGCAGCGAAAGGATGACGCCCGAGTTGCCGCGCGCGCCGCGCAGCAGCGCCGACGCAGCGACGGAGGCCGCCTGTTCGACGGTGCAGCTGTCCGGCAGCTTCTGCAGCTCCGGCACCGCCGCGCCGATGGTCATGGACATGTTGGTGCCCGTGTCGCCGTCCGGGACGGGGAAAACGTTGAGCGCGTCGACGGTGCTCTTGAGGTTCGTCACATTGTTGGCGCCCGAGATGATGCCGTCGCGCAGTTGTTCACCTGTGATCATATAAATTTCTTTATTCCTCCGTAACAAGTGAGCCGCAGCGGCTCTATTCGGCCACCAGCTCGTCAACGTAGACCGTGACGCTGCCGACGACGAGGCCGGTCGCCTGTTCGACGGCATACTTGACCTTGTTCGCGATGCTGTCGACGATCGCGGAAATGTTGACGCCGTAGACGACTTTTATGTGGAGCTCGATGTCGAGCTTCTTGTTCTGTTCAAAGACGCGCACACCGAGTTCCGGAAAATTATCGCCGAACAGCACGGCGCGCAGGCCCTCCGCCGGGCCGCTCGTCGCCATGCCCTTCACGCCGTAGCAGCTGCTGGCCGTGCTGCCCACGAGGTTCGCGAAGTATTCGCCGGTGAGCGTCACGCTGCCGAGCGAGGTTGCGAATTTTATCATATCGACATCCCTTTCTCAAAATGCGGCGCGGGAGCGCCGGGAAGAAATCACAATTATATTACATTTTATACCCCCGCGTGTCAAGAAAGAAGCTCAAATGGTGATCTTCATCCACTTTCCCCGCTGGAAGCGGATCGAGGTCATGACGAGGCGGATGGTCTGGTCGATGATGAGCCCGACCCACGCGCCGATGAGCCCGAAGCGGAAGACATAGATCATGAGATAGGCGATGAGCGGGCGCAGCACGGCGATGTTGATGAAGGAGACGAGCGCGGTAAATTTTGTGTCGCCGCTGCCGCGCAGGCAGCCCGTGTAGATGACCTGCGAGATCTGGATGAGCACGATGACCGTCATGAGCTTCATGATGGTCGTGCCGTCCGCGATGACCTGCGGCGTCTTTGAAAAGATGCCGAAGATATATTTTCCGAGAAATACGTAAATGATACTCAGCGTCAGCGAGCAGATGACGCCGCAGCGCTGGCAGAAGGAGCCGTAGATGTGCGCGAGGTCGGGCCGCTTTTCACCCAGCGAATAGCCGACGAGCGCGACCGCCGCGACGGACAGGCCGTCGCCGAACGCAAAGGAGATCGTCAGGATGTTCATCGCGATCTGGTGCGTCGTGTAGGCCGTCGTGCCGAGGTGCCCGACGAGCGCCGCATACAGGAGGAAGCCGAAGCGCATGAGCACCTGCTCGAGCAGCGTGCTCGAGCCGATGTTCGCGAGCGCCTTTACGGAGCGCTCGTCGCGCAGCCCGCCCGTCTTCATCGGCAGCCAGATGAAGCCATCCGGGTGCATCACCGAGATGACGGACATGGCGCAGGCGACGACGCTGCCGATGACCGTCGCGATCGCCGCCCCGCGCACGCCCAGCGCCGGGAAGCCGAAATGCCCGTTGATGAGCAGATAGTTGAAGCAGATGTTGACGAGATTGCTCGTGAGATTGGTCCGCATCGCGATTTTGGTGTTGCCCGCGCCGCGCTGCGCGGCGTTGAGGATCATCGAGACGACGTTGAAGACGATGCCGCCCATGACGATGCTGAAATACTCGACGGCGTACTCCTTCGTGTCGGCCTGCGCGCCCATGAGATCGAGGATGCCGCCCGCGAAGAAGACGCACACGAGGCTGACGGCGACGGTGAGCACGAGGCTCACGGCGAGCGCGAGCTTGAGCACGCGCACGGCGCTCTCGCGGTCCCCCTCGCCCTTGCGGCGGGCGACGAGCGCCGACACCGCCGTGCTCAGCGCGAGGAACGGCGCGAGCCCCAGCAGGCGCGGCTGTCCGCACAGCCCGACGGCCGCGATGGCGTAGTCGCCGAGGGCGCTGACCATCACGGTGTCGGCGAGCGACACGAGCGCAATGAGAAAGGACTCGAGCATCGACGGCCATGCGATCTTCAGCGTCCGGCGCAGCAGCTCGCGGTCGTCCGGCAGCTCGCCGTTGGTCGGCCGCCCCCTGAGGACCCGCTCGGCGCTGAATAATTTCAAAGGTAATGCGTTCATCACTGTTTTTCCCTGCTGTTTTCCCTTAAAAATCAGTCATCCCGAAACAACGTTCCGGGATGACGTTCGATGTGGTTCTTTTCTTATTTCGCGATGTCCGTCGCGCGGCTCTCGCGGATGACGTTGACCTTGATCTGGCCCGGATAGTTGAGCTCGCTCTCGATGCGCGTCACGATGTCGTGCGCGACGATCGTCAGGCGGTCGTCGTCGATGACCTCGGGCTTGACCATGATGCGGATCTCGCGCCCGGCCTGGATGGCGAAGGAGCGCTCGACGCCCTCGTAGGAATTCGCGATCTCCTCGAGCTTTTCAAGACGCTTGATGTAGTTCTCGAGATTCTCGCTGCGCGCGCCCGGACGGGCCGCGGAGATGGCGTCCGCCGCCATGACGACATACACGTAGGACGAAGTCGCCTCGACGTCGCCGTGGTGCGCCTCGATGGCGTTGCAGATCGTCGCGCTCTCTTTGTAGCGGCGGGCGACGTCGACGCCGAGCTGGACGTGCGTGCCCTCCATCTCGTGGTCGAGCGCCTTGCCGATGTCGTGCAGCAGGCCGGCGCGCTTTGCGATGGTGGGATCGAGGCCCAGCTCCGACGCGAGCATGCCGGACAGCAGCGCCACCTCGACGCTGTGGTCGAGCACGTTCTGGCCGTAGCTCGTTCTGAAATGCAGCCGCCCGAGCAGCTTGACGAGCTCGGGGTGGATGCCGTGGACGCCGGTCTCGAGGACGACGCGCTCGCCCTCCTTCTTGATCTTCTGGTCCACTTCGCGGCGGGCCTTTTCGACCGTTTCCTCGATGCGCGCGGGATGGATGCGCCCGTCGAAGATGAGCTTTTCAAGCGCGAGCCGCGCAACTTCGCGGCGGATGGGGTCGAAGCTGGAGATCGTGATGGCCTCCGGCGTGTCGTCGATGATGAGATCGACGCCCGTGACCGTCTCGAGCGCGCGGATGTTGCGGCCCTCGCGGCCGATGATGCGGCCCTTCATGTCGTCGTTCGGCAGCGCCACGACCGACACCGTCGCTTCGGACGCGAAATCGGTCGCGCAGCGGGAGATCGCGAGGCTCAGGATGTCGCGCGCCATCGCGTCGGACTCGTCCTTGAGCTGCTGGTCATAGGCGTTGATGCGCATCGCCTTCTCGTGGCTGAGCTCCTCGTCGAGCTGCTGCATCAGCATGTCTTTCGCCTGGTCCGCGGTGAAGTTCGAGATGCGCTCGAGCGCCTCGAACTGGCTCTTCTTGATGTCCTCCGCCTCCGCGATCTTTTTGTCGAGGTCGGCGGCGCGGCGCTGCTGTTTCTGCTCCTCGGCGTCCATCGACGCGGTCTTCTTGTCGAGGTTCTCCTCCTTCTGGAAGAGGCGGTGCTCCTGCCGCTGGAGCTCGCTGCGCCGTTCGCGCAGCTCGCGGTCGGACTCCCCGCGCATTCTGAATATCTCGTCCTTTGCTTCGATGAGCGCTTCCTTGCGCTTTTGTTCAGCGGATTTTATAGCGTCGTTAACGATCCTTTTCGCTTCGTCCTCCGCGGAGCCGATGCGTGCTTCTGCGACTCTGCGGCGATGGGCAACTCCTCCATAAAAACATGCGGCGCCGACGGCGACCGCAATGACCGCTGAAACAACGTAGTACAACCAAGTCATTGTTTCAGGCCCTTTCAGTTTTTTGAATATCCTTATACTTTCGCGGGAAATGAGATTTGCGCCCCGCGCATAAATATCCGATTAATATTGTAATGGTTTTGTCACTCTAATGTCAATAGTTATTATGGGAGCGGCTTGACAAAAACATGCGCGTATGCTATAAATCAATCAATATCCGAAACCGATCTGAGGGCGGACAGACGCCCGTGTTTTTCCCTTCCAGAAAGCGCCCGGGGCTGGAAACGGCGCAGGGGAACACGGACACGGACCACCGCCCAGGCGCGCCGGCGAACCGGCGCCGCGGGCGGCGCGTTATCGCCGCGTTCAAGTGGCGCGTTCGTCGCGCAAGACGGGTGGAACCGCGGAGCATCGCTTCGTCCCTTTGCCGGGGACGGGGCGTTTATTTTTTGTCCGGGCGGTTTCGGTATTTACAGATAGTTGTTGATTTAATAAAATATACGGAGTGTAAGGAGAACAGCCATGGAAATGGTCAAGGTGTCGCTCAAGGGCGACGCGAGGGAATTTGAAAAAGGGACGAGCGTCGCCGACATCGCGAAGGCGATCGGCATGGGGCTGTACAGGGCCGCGTGCGCGTGCAGGATCGACGGCGAGGTGAAGGATCTGCGCACGCCGGTCGAAAAGGACTGCGCGGTGGAGATCCTCACGTTCGACGATCCGGACGGCAAGCACGCCTTCTGGCACACCGGCTCGCACGTTCTCGCCGAGGCGGTGCGCCATCTGTATCCGGCCACGAAATTCACCATCGGCCCCGCGATCGAAAACGGCTTCTACTATGATCTCGACAGCGAGACGGTCTTTACGCCCGAGATCCTCGAAAAGCTCGAGGAGGAGATGCGCGCGATCGTCAAAAAGGATCAGCCCATTGTCCGCTATACTCTGCCGCGCGGGCAGGCGCTCGAAAAGATGGCCGGCAACGAATACAAGGAGGAGCTCATCCGCGAGCTGCCCGCCGACGCCGAGATCAGCTTTTACGAGCAGGGCGACTTCACCGACCTGTGCGCGGGCCCGCATCTCATGAGCACGGGGGCGCTCGGCGCCGTCAAGCTGCTCAATGTCACGGGCGCCTACTGGCGCGGCGACGCGAAGAACAAGATGCTGCAGCGCATCTACGGCATCGCCTTCCCCAAAAAGGCGATGCTCGAGGAATACCTCACCATGCTCGAGGAGGCCAAGAAGCGCGACCACCGCAAGCTCGGCCGCGAGCTCGGTCTGTTCGCATTCCGCGACGAGGCGCCAGGCTTCCCGTTCTATCTGCCGAAGGGCATGATCCTGCGCAACACGCTCATCGAATACTGGCGCGAGGTCCACAAGCGCTGGAATTATCTCGAGATCTCGACGCCGCAGATCATGCGCCGCACGCTGTGGGAGACGTCGGGCCACTGGGAGCACTACAAGGACAACATGTACACGACGGTCATCGACGGCGAGGACTTCGCCATCAAGCCGATGAACTGCCCCGGCAGCATCCTCGTGTACGACCTCGAGCCGCACTCCTACCGCGATCTGCCGCTGCGCTACGGAGAGCTCGGCATCGTGCACCGCCACGAGCTCAGCGGGGCGCTGCACGGCATGTTCCGCGTGCGCTGCTTTACCCAGGACGACGCGCACATCCTGCTGACGAAGGAGCAGATCAAGGGCGAGGTCGTGCGCATCGCGCAGCTGTTCGACGAGGTCTACTCGCTGTTCGGGCTGCAGTATACCATCGAGCTGTCGACCATGCCGGAGGATCACATCGGCTCCGTCGAGGACTGGGACGTCGCGACGGCGGCGCTCGCCGACGCCATCACGAGCATCGGCAAGAGCTACGAGCTCAACCCGGGCGACGGCGCCTTCTACGGCCCGAAGCTCGACTTCCATATCAGCGACTGCCTCAAGCGCACCTGGCAGTGCGGCACCATCCAGCTCGACTATCAGCTGCCCGGCCGCTTCAATCTCGAATACGTCGCCGAGGACAACGAGAAGCGCTGCCCCGTGATGATCCACCGCGTCGTGTTCGGCTCCATCGAGCGCTTCATCGGCATCCTGACCGAGCATTTCGCCGGCGCGTTCCCGACGTGGCTGTCGCCCGTGCAGGCGGTCGTCATCCCCATCTCCGAGAAGCACATCGAATACGCCGAGCGCGTCGCGAAGCAGCTCGACGCCGCGGGCGTGCGCGTCGAGTGCGACAAGCGCAGCGAGAAGATGGGCTACAAGATCCGCGAGGCCCAGCTGCAGAAGGTCCCGTACATGCTCGTCGTGGGCGACAAGGAGGCCGAAGCCGGCGCCGTGTCCGTGCGCTCGCGCAGGGACGGCGACAAGGGCGCCCAGCCGGTCGGCGATTTCCTCGCGGCCATCCGCGCGGAGATCGACGCGCGCTCCCTGTAAACCGCATAGTGAAAGGCCCCGCCGGTCGGCGGGGCCTTTTCTGTTGCGCGGACGGCGGAGGGCTATTCGTACCGCAGCGCCTCGATGGGGTCGAGCTTCGCCGCCTTGTTGGCGGGATAGTAGCCGAAGAAGACGCCGATGAGCATCGAAAAGCCGACGGCGATGAGGATGGACGCGGCGGAGGGCGTCGCCGCATAGCCGAGCAGGTTCGAGGCGACGCAGCCGAGCGTCACGCCGAAGACGACGCCGATGGCCCCGCCGACGGTGCAGATGATGACCGACTCGACGATGAACTGCATGCGGATGGCGCTGTTGGGCGCGCCGAGCGCCTTGCGCGTGCCGATCTCGCGGGTGCGCTCGGTGATGGACACGAGCATGATGTTCATCACGCCGATGCCGCCGACGAGCAGGCTGATGGCCGCGATGGCGGCGATGGCGTATTTCACCGTGTCGAGCATCTCCGTGACCGTCTCGAGCATCGACGCCATGTTGGTGGCCTCGACGGTGTAGGAGGGATTGCGGCTGTAAAAGCCCGCGAAGAAGGAGGTCGTCGCGCTCAGGAAGGCCGTGCTGTCGATGCCCGCCTTCGTCATGACCGTGAAGCTCTCGTAGCCCGCGTCGGCCCCGGCGTATTTTTTCGCCGCCGCGAGGGGGATGTAGACGTTTGAAGAGGTGGAATTGAACATGGACGTCGACGTGTCGTCGTCCTCCGTGTAGACGCCCACGACATAGAATTCGATCGACGCGCCGTTGACGACGACGTCGAAGGTCTTCCCGACGGGGTCGGCGTTCTCGCCGAAAACGGTGTCGGCGAAGCTCTGCCCGACGACGGCGACGCGCTTTTCGCCGTCGCCGTCCTTGATGAAGCGCCCCGTGTCGAGCTCGATCTCGTTCACCTGCTGATATTCGGGGTTGACCCCGAGCAGGGCGATCGACGCGCTGTCGTCCCCCGCCGTCACCGTCGCGCTGCCGAGCGACTCGGTCAGCGAGATGGATTGGATGTAGTCGGGATAGGCCGCGCGGTATTCGTCGATCATCCCGTCGGTGATGAGGTCCTCCGCGTCGGGTTCGCTGCGGCCGAACATGAAGGTGTCCGCGGTGCCGGCGGTCTGGGAGGTCTCCTCGTCGTCCTCGTCGCTTTTTTCGGTGAGGCTGACGGTGATGTTGTTGGCGCCGAGGCTCTGCATGCTCGTCGTCAGCGAGCCCGTGAGCGAATTGCCGACCGTGACGATGGCAATGACCGAGCCGATGCCGATGATGATGCCGAGCATCGTGAGAAAAGCGCGCAGCTTGCGCGACGCGAGGCTCGCGAAGGCGAGGCGGATATTTTCAGACAGCGAGGTCATGCGCCCGCCCCCTTCCGCTCGCCGGTGATGCGGCCGTCCGCGAGCGTCAGCATGCGGTCGGTCTCGGCGGCGAGGCGCTGGTTGTGCGTGATGAGGACGATCGTTTTGCCGTGCCGTCTGTGCAGATCGTGGAAAATGTCCATGACGACGCGGCTCGTCTCGGAATCGAGCGCGCCCGTCGGCTCGTCCGCGAGCAGGATGGCGGGGTCGTTCGCGAGCGCGCGGGCGATCGCCACACGCTGCTTCTGCCCGCCGGACAGCTCGTTTGGCTGGTGCTTCACGCGGTCGCCCATGCCCACGAGCTCGAGCAGCTCCCGCGCGCGGGCGGTGCGCTGCGCCGCGGGCACGCCCGCGTACAGCATGGGAAGCTCGACGTTTTTGAGCGCCGAGGTGCGGCCGATGAGGTTGAAGGTCTGAAAGACGAAGCCGATCTTCCGGTTGCGGATGGCGGACAGCTCCCTGTCCTTCGCGCTCGTGACGTCGACGCCGTCGAGAAAATACGTCCCCTCGGTGGGCCGGTCGAGCGCGCCGATGATGTTCATGAGCGTCGATTTTCCGCTGCCCGACTCGCCGACGACCGCGATGAATTCGCCGGCGTCGACGGTCAGGTCGATGCCGTGGAGGATCTCGAGCTCATTGGGCTTTCCGATATAGTAGCGCTTGACGATATGCCGCATCTCGATGAGCGGCCGCTGCTGCCCGCTCATCCTTTGCCACCGCCGGAGGGAGCGCTGCCGCCGGAGGGCATCGCGCCGCCGCCGGAGGGCATGCCGCCGCCGGACGACCCGCCCGACGGCGCGCCGCCCTGACCGCCGAACATCGAGAAGATGCTGCCGCTGTCCGTCGGGGTGTCCGTCACGGCTTCCTCCTCGACGGCGCTCGCGCGGATGACCATCCCCTCGCGCAGGCCGTCCCCGGAGATCTCGATATAGTAGTCGTTGCTCTCGCCCGTCGTGACGGTCATCGCTTCGAAGACGGGATTGAGGGCGTCGTCGTTCGTCATGACGTAGACGATGCTGTTGCCGTTTTCGTCGGTGCCGACGGCGTCGTACGGCACCGAATACACGTCGTCGATGCTCGACAGGATGATCTCGACTTTGGCGTTCATGCCGACGAGCAGGCCGCTGTCGCTGCCGAGCACGGCGACTTCCGCGTCGAACGTGCTGCTGCTCGAGCTGCCGCCGCCCATGCCCGTCGAGCTGTTCGCGACGGGGCTGATCATCGACACCTCGCCCTCGATGTCCCCGTCGGTTGCGTCGCTCGTGATGATGCATTTCATGCCGACCTCGACGCTTTTGACGTCGTATTCGGCGATGGAGATGGAGACGATGAGGTCGTCCGTGTCCTGGATGGTGGCCGCGGTGCCGTTGACGGCGCTGCCGACCGTCGCGCTGACGGACGTGACCTTGCCCGCCGTCGCCGCGACGAGCGTGCAGTTTTCGTATTCCTCGTACAGCTCGTCGAGCGTGTCGCTCGACTTGCTGGAGACATAATTGTTGTAGGCCGTCGTCTTGGCCGTCGTCCTGGCCGCCAGGGCGTTCTTTGCCGCCGTGCAGGCGTTGTTGAGCGGATCATAGACCGCCTTCTGCGCGTTATAGGCCGACTCGGCCGCCGCGTAGTTGACGGAGGTCTTCGCCGCGTCGAGCGCGGCGCCCGCGGCGCTCTGGGCATTCACGGCGCTGTTGTAGGCGGCCTCTGCCGCCGCATAGGCGCTGTAGCAGCTCTCGCACGAGCAGCCGCTGCCGGGAGAGACGGTGTCCGACGTGGTGTGGCCGTTCGTGCAGGCGGCCACGGCGTTCGCGAAGTCGATCCACGCGAGATCCATCGCCGTCTTCTTGGCGGCGGCGTCGGCCTGCGCGGCCGTGCAGGCGCTCTGCTGCGCCGCGACGGCGCTGACCGCCGCGTCGTAGACGGTCTTCGCGTTGGTGTAATCGGTCTGCACGGCGGCGAGGCTGCTCTTCGCCGCGCTCAGCGCGTTGACGGCGTCCTCGTACTCCGAGACGGCGCTCGTGTAGCTCGCGTAGGCCTTGTCGGTCGCGTCGGCGAGGCTCTGCTTTGCCTTGGCGATCTTGTCCGACAGCTCGCTCGTGTCGAGCGTCAGGATGACGTCGCCCGCCTTGACCTCGTCGCCGACTTGCACGTTGATGGTCTTGACGGTGTAATTGAGCTTCGTCGTCACATTGGAGACGCTCGCGCTTTCGACGCTGCCCGTCGCGCTGATGGTGTCGTCGAGGGACGTCTTGGCGAGGGTCACGGTGCGCACATAGGTGAGCTCGTCGGCCGATGCGGCCGCAAGCCTGCCGGGCAGCAGGCATGCCGCCGCGATGGCCGCAACGAGGACCGCGGCGATGAGGGCGCTGAGGACTTTGTGCTTTTTGCAGAATCCCCGGATCTTCCCCGCCGCCCGCCTGATGCGCGCGCCCGCGCGCGCCGCCGCCGACCGCAGCTTTCCCGCCGCGCCGGAGGCTGTTTTTTCCGTTTCGCCGGCGGACGTCTGCGGCTGTCCGCCGTCCTGCGCCGGCTGTTCCGCGACAGCCGTCTGCGCCCGTGCCTCTTCCGCCGTCTCTCCGGCCGCCTGTGCGCCGTCCGCGCCGTGTTGCTTTTTCATGAGCTCCCCCCGCTCCCCGTCATTCGGTTCGATTTCTGCTGAAAATTATAAGCGGACTCGCTTAAATCGGGCTTAAATCGCACGCGGGGCCTCCCGCCGAAAACGTCCCCCCCGGGGGGCGGAAAACAATAAAAAGCGGCGGCCCTTGTGCGGGGCCGCCGCTTTTCTGACTTTGACCGCGGGCGGGCGGATCGCGCTCAGCGCGCGCTCACGCTTCTTCGTCCCCGCCGCCGAGCTCGCCGCGCGCGCGCAGGTCCGCGAGGATGTTTTTATAGAACGTGCTGTCGATCTTGTACTTGCGCAGATAGATGATATAGCCCGCGACGATGAACAGCAGCGGGACGGCGAACATGGCGCATTTGACGACGAGCTTTCCGCCCGCGCCGATGGTCTCGGCGGGCAGGTCGCTGTCGGCCGTCTTGATGCCCGCGAGCAGCACCGAGATGCTGATGAGGCCCGTCGAGAGCGCGCCGCCGATCTTGTTGATGAGCGGCTGCAGCGAGAAGGTGACGGACTCGTTGCGGCGGCCGAGCTTCCACTGGCCGTACTCGATGGTGTCCGCGAGGAACATGAGCATCAGCAGCTGGATAAAGGCCTGCCCGACAAAGATGAGCACGGCCGCCGCCGCGACGAGCAGCAGCGAGCGCTCGGCGAACGCGAAGACCGCATAGCCGGCGACGACCAGGATCGTGGCGCCGGTGTAGAGCTGGCGGCGGTCATAGCGCTTCGAGAACAGCGGGAAGATCATGAGCGCCGCGAGCTGGGCGACGCCGCAGACCGCCGCGAGCACGGCGTACATGTTGATGTTGCCGAAGAGATACTGCATGTAATACGCGGCGAAGCCCGTCGTCGTGCAGTAGCCGACCATGAACAGCGCCATCGAAAGGGCCGTCCACATGAGCTGGTCGTTGCCCGTCAGCGCATGCCACATCTGGGAGAGGGTCGTCTTCTCCTCCTTGTGGAAGCGCGTCAGATCCTCCTTGACGCCGAAGATCGGGAAGCACAGGAAGCCGAGATAGAACACGCACAGCACGAGCGCCACTATGAACCAGCTCTTCGGCGTGTTGCCCAGGGCCGACGTGACGGGCTGCCAGCCGACCATGACGATGTACATGCCGATGTTCGCGCAGATGCGCGCGAAGGCGCCGTAATTCTCGCGCTGCTTCTGATCGACCGTCAGCGTCGGCAGCAGCGTCCAGTAGGCGATGTCGTTGATGCCGTAGCTGATGTCCCACAGGATGTAGGCGGCGGCAAAAATGACGACGAAGCCCGCGCCCGTGCCGATGTTGCCGAACAGGATGAGATAAAACGCGACGCTCACCACGCCGCCGACGAGGATCGCCGGCTTGAATTTGCCCCAGGGCGAGCGGATGTTGTCGATGACGAGGCCGGTGATGGGATCGTTGAGCGCGTCGAAGATGCGCAGCACCGACAGCACGAGGCTCGCCGCGGCGAAGACGCCGATGGGCAGCGAGAGGACGTTCGAAAGAAAATAGAGCAGCGCGTTCGCCTCAAAGGCGTAGAACATGTCCCTGCCGACCGTGCCGAGTCCGAAAAAGTACTTATTCCGTTTCTCCGTTTTGTTCATGGCCGCATATCTCCTCAATCAAGTATAGATTGGAACCGAAATCCCCCTGGATGCGCAGCGACGGGTCGTACCCCGTGCCGGCGAAGCGCGCCGCGAGCGGCAGTCCCTGCAGCAGCGCCGCGCCCGACGCCTCGCAGCTCTGCACGCCTTCGTTCATGCGGTAATGCCGGTCGGCCGCGCGCAGCACGGGGCCGTTGGGGTCGAGCTCGACGGGCGCGATGTGCCGCACGAGCCCGCCGAAGCTGCCCACGCGCAGATTCTGCGCGCGCGCCGTCACGCGGTAGCGCGCGGCGGGGTCGAGGTCCTGCGGATACAGCCGCTCGTAGCCGGGCGCCGCCGGCGCAAGCCGCCGGAAGAGCGCCGCGATGTGCTCGCGGTCGCCGCTCACCTGCCAGCTCACCTGGCCCGCGGGCGCGCGCAGGCGTCGGAACGCGCCGAACTGGAAGGTCTTTCTGTGCGCCTTGTAAAAGCCGATCTGCTCCGCGAGCTCCTTTTCCTCGACCGGCAGCAGCCGGCGAAGGTCGAGCTCGCAGCCGAAGCAGCCGAAGAACGCCGCGTTGCCCCGCGTCGACAGCGGCGTCGCGCGCAGCGTCTGGGCGTGCGGCGCGGCGGAGACGTGCGCGCCCACGCACGACGCAGGATACAGATACGAAAGTCCGCCCTGGATGTCGAGCCGCTCGATCGGGTCGGTGTCGTCCGAGGCCCAGATCTGCGGCGAAAAGCACAGCATGCCGGGATCGAAGCGGTTGCCGCCCGACGCGCAGGTCTCGAGCAGAATGTGCGGGCGCGGCCCGAAGATGCGCCGCAGCACGTCGTACAGCCCGAGGATATAGTCGTGCGTGCGCGCGCCGAGCGCCGGCGAATGGCGGTTCATGTCCCATTTCACATAGGAGATGTCCGCCCCGTCGAGCACGCCGCCGACCGACGCGACGATATAGTCGCGCACGTCGGCGCGCGTGAGATCGAGCAGCAGCTCGTGCCGGCTGAGCAGCGGTGCGCGGCCGGGCTGCGTCAGCGCCCAGTCGGGATGCGCGCGGTACAGCTCGCTGTCGGGGTTGACCGCCTCCGGCTCGAACCACAGCCCGAAGCCGAGGCCCATCGCCCCGAGCTTCTTCGCGAGCCCGTCGAGCCCGCCGGGCAGCTTTTTGCGGTTGACGGCGTAGTCGCCGAGGCCCGCGCGCCGAACCAGCCGTCGTCGAGCACGAACAGTTCGCAGCCGAGCTTCTTCGCCTTTTTGCCGAGCTCGAGCAGGCGCGCTTCGGTGAAGTCGAACATGCAGCCTTCCCAGCTGTTGAAAAGCACGGGGCGCTCGCGCCCGCGCCAGTAGTCGGGGACGACGTGGCCGTTGATGAACGCGTGCATCGCGGCGGACAGCCCGTTGAAGCCGCCGTCCGAAAAGGCGAGCACGGCCTCGGGGGTCTCGAAGCGCCCGCCCGGCGCGAGCGCCCGGCGGAAATGATCGGGGGAGATGCCCTGCACGACGCGCGTGAGGCCCTGTGCGCTGCGCTGCGCGGCGGCGTAATGGTTCCCCGAATAAAGCAGATTGAAGCCCCAGACGCGGCCCGCGTCCTCCTGCGCGTCCGTCTCGGACAGCAGGAAGCCGGGGTTGTGGCGGTGGGAGGAAAAGCCCGTGACGCTCTCGTTCACGACGCGCGCGGGGCCCACGGGCGCGTCGCTGCGGTGGGTCTCGCTGATCCAGCCGCCGTCGAACGTCGTCATGCGCAGCGCGCCGGGAAGATCCGCGCACCAGCTCATGAGCCGGGTCACGTACAGCGGCGCATCGCCGGTGTTTTCGAGCACCGCGCGCCGCGTGAGCGCCGTTTCAAACGCCGTCCAGTACAGCGTCAGCCGCGCGTGCAGGGCGTCGTCCTCGAGCGTGACGGCGAGCGTCTCGGCGCCGCCGTGCGCCTGCGGCAGCCCGCCCTCCATCGGCGCGCAGCCCCGCGTGACCGCGTGGCTCTTGTAGCGGAAATCCGTCGCCGCCGGGCCCTGCGGCGTCTCGAGCGCGACGGGGCTTTCGCGGTAGTCGCCGCAGCCCGCGCCGCTCCACTCGAGCGGCAGCCAGTCGAGACAGTAGGCGGGGTCCTCCTCGTCGTACAGCACGGCGGTACCCCAGCCGAGGCCCGGGGCGCACGCGAGCGCGGGCGCGTCGCCGTCGGCGACGGGCCCGCCGAAGTGGAGATGTTCAAGATGGCCGTGCGCCGTTACACGGAAGAGATACGACAGCGCGCCGGTCCGGATGTGGAATACGCCGTCCTGCGCAGTGATCATTTGATCCGGTAAACCTCGCCCTTCACATATTCGTCGTACAGCGCCTGCGTCACGCCGCCCGCCGCGATCATGCCGGCGTAAAAACGGCCGGAGCGCTTGACGGTGCGCAGCTGGGTGCCGTAATCGACGTGCACGAGGCCGAAGCGGGCGCTCTCCCCCTCCAGCCATTCGAAGTTGTCGCAGAAGCACCAGTGATAATAGCGCTCAAAGGGCAGCCCCGACGCCGCCATCGCCGCGAGATGCTCGCAGATATAGCGCGCGCGGAAGGCGTCCCCGTTGTCGCACGTCCCGTTCTCCGTCACATACAGCGGGCGGGGCAGCACGCCGTAAAGGCTGCGCGCGCAGCGCACGAGCCCCTCCGGATAGATCTCCCAGTCGAGATCGTTGCGGGGGCTGTTCTCCCGCACGCCGTCGGCAAAGCCGCTGACGGTCGAGCGGGCGTAATAGTTGACGCCGATGAAGTCGGCGTATTCGCCGCGCGGCATCGGCCACGGGCTGCGCAGCGGCGGACGGAACTCCCCGCGGCACATGGCGCGCGTCACCGCGCCCTGGAACATCCACGCCGTCATCGCCGCCGCCGCGCGGTGCAGCGGGTTGCGCGGATTCTTCGGATCAAAAACGCGCACATGGTTCGCAAAGCTCACCTTCGTGTCGTCGAAGCCCATCTCGCGCCGCATCGAGTGGATGATCTGGTAGGCGCGGATGTGGCAGAAGGAGAGGTTCGACAGCACGCGGAAGGTGTCGCGCAGGGATTTTTCTCCCGGGGGCCACGACCCGAAGGCATAGCCGTTCATCGCGTAGACGTTCGGCTCGTTGATCGTGATGTACTCGCTCACGAGATCGCCGAAGCTGCTCACGACGAGCTCGACGAGGTCGAGATAATCCTGCAGGTTCTCGCGCTTGAGAAAGCCGCCCCTGCGCTCGAACCACATGGGATTGGTGAAATGGTGGATCGTCAGCAGCGGCGCGATGCCCTTTTCGCGCATGTACGCGATCTCCCCGCGGTAATGGTCGATCGCGTCCGCGTCGGGTTTCCCCCGCTCGGGCACGAGGCGCGACCATTCGACGCCGAAGCGGCACACCCGCAGGCCGAGCGAGGCCATCAGATCGACGTCCTCGCGCCAGCGCTCCCAGTGATCGTCCGCGCGGGCGGGACTCGAGCCGTCCTTGATATGGCCGCGCCGCGCCCAGTCGAGCCACGAATGATCCGTCTCGCCGCCCTCGATCTGCGTCGCCGCCGTCGCGGCTCCCAGCAGCAGTCCTTCCGGAAAACGAAATTCCATGTCGCCGACCTCCGCATTCATTTGTTTTCATCTTAATCCCGGCGGGCGGCGCTTGTCAATCGGGCGCGCCCGCGCGGGCGCGGAATGCACCATCAACCGGGGAAAAAGCCAGAAAAGCCCGCTCTTTTTCTGCGATCTGCACAAAAAGAGCGGGCTTTTTTCAGCGCATGCCCTCACCGCACCAGCAGCACCGTGAGGTCGTTGACATTCGTGCCCGTCGGGCCGGTGACGATGAGTCCGCCGGCCGCCTGCAGCGCGGTGTAGGCGTCGTTGTCGTCGAGCGCGGCGCCGATGTCGATGCCCCGCGCGCGCAGCGCCGCCGCCGTGCCGCCGTCGGCATAGCCGCCCGCCGCGTCGGTCGGGCCGTCGGTGCCGTCGGAGCCGACGGAGAACACCGCCGCGCACGGCAGGCCGTCGAGCCCCTTCGCCGCGGAGAGCGCGATCTCCTGGTTGCGGCCGCCCCTGCCCTTGCCGGTCACATGCACGACCGTCTCGCCCCCCGCGATGAACGCGAGCGGCTTTTCCCCGGCGGCATGATACTGCGCGACCGACGCGAGAAAGCTCCCCGCGTCCCGGGCCGTGCAGCACAGCGACGCCGTCAGCACCATCGGCTCGTAGCCGAGCGCCGCGCAGGTCTCCCGCGCCGACGCGCACAGCTGGCCGACGCTGCCCGTGATCAGCGTCGTCACGTTTTGCAGCTGCTTCGGCGTCTCCTTCCGCAGCAGCGCGCGCGCCGCATCCGAAAGCGAGAGCCCGTATTTTTCGACGACGCGCGCCGCGTCGGCGCAGGTCGAGGGGTCGGGGCAGCAGGGCCCCGACGCGATCATGTCGACGGGATCGCCGAGGATGTCCGACAGCACGACCGAGAAAACCCGCGCGGGCGCGCACAGCTGCGCAAACCGGCCGCCCTTGACGGCCGAAAGGCGCTTGCGCACCGTGTTCATTTCGACGATGTCGGCGCCGCACGCCAGCAGCTGCCGCGTGATGTCCCCGAGCTCCCCGAGCGGCAGCAGCGGCTGCTCGAACAGCGCCGAGCCGCCGCCCGACAGCAGAAAGACGACCGTGTCGCTTTCGCCGAGCGGCGTCACGAGCTCTATGGCGCGGCGCGCCGCCCGCACGCCGTTCTCATCGGGCACGGGGTGCCCCGCCTCGAAGACCTCGAGGCGGTCGATCGGCCCCTGCGCGTGGCCGTATTTTGTGATGACGACGCCGCCCGTGAGCGCGCCGCCGAGCACGTCGGCCGCGCTGCGCGCCATGCGCCAGGCGGCCTTTCCCGCCGCGACGACGTATACGGCGCCCGGCGCCGAAAACGACGCCAGCGCCCGCCGCACGGCGTTCTCCGGCAGCGCGCCGGCGATCGCCGCCGTGTAGATCTTTTCCGCATCCTTCCGAAGGTCCGCCATGTCTATCCCCGTCCCCGCAGCGCCCGCCGGTGTTCACCAGCGCAGCGAATCGATATACCCGATCATCTCCTGCGCATCCTTTATTGTATCACAATAAATGTTGAGCGCCAGACCCGCGTGAGGGAGCAAGTCTCCCCTTCCCGTGCCGCGCGGGGCGGCTCACAGCGTCACGCCGTTTTTGAAAATGGCAATCTCGCGGCAGCCGTTGCGCTCGCTCTTCGAAAGCTGCCCGCCCGCCGTTTCAAGAATGAGCTCGAAGAGGCCGTCGGCCGTGTCCTCGATGGTGCGGCCCGCGGCGATGCCGCCCGCGTCGTAATCGCACCAGTTGTTTTTCTTCCGGAACAGCTCGCTGTTCGAGGCGATCTTCAAAGTCGGCACAAACGTGCCGAACGGCGTGCCGCGCCCCGTCGTGAACAGGATCATGTGCGCGCCCGCGGCCGCGAGCGCCGTGCTGCTCACGAGGTCGTTGCCGGGGCCGTACAGGATGTTCAGGCCCCGGACGGCCGCCTGCTCTGCGTAGCCGATGACGCCCCGCACGGGCGATGTGCCGCCCTTCTGCACGCAGCCGAGCGACTTGTCTTCGAGCGTCGTAATGCCGCCCTGCTTGTTGCCGGGCGATGGGTTTTCATACACGGTCTGCCCGTGCGAGACAAAATAGCGCTTGAAGCGCTCGATGACGTCGGTCGCCTTCCGGTAGACTTCGGCATCGGCGCAGCGCGAAAAGAGCAGCTGCTCCGCGCCGAACATCTCCGGGACCTCCGTGAGAATGGCCGAGCCGCCCGCGGCGATGAGCCGGTCGCTCACCGCGCCGACGGCCGGGTTGGCCGTGATGCCGGAAAGTCCGTCGCTTCCCCCGCATTTGAGCCCGACGATGAGCTCGCCGCAGTCTATGGGCTCCCTTTCGAACGTCTTCGCGTACGCCGTGAGTTCCCGCAGCTGCGCCGCGCCGGCGGACAGCTCGTCCGCCTCCTGCTGGCACACGAGGAAGCGCACCCGGCGCGCATCCGTCGGCCCGACGACCGCTTTGAAGCTGTCCATCGTATTGTTTTCACAGCCGAGTCCCACGACGAGCACGCCCGCCGCGTTGGGGTGCCGCACGAGCGCCGCGAGGATCTTCTGCGTGTCGGAGAGATCATCGCCGAGCTGGCTGCAGCCGTACGGATGACAGAAGGCGTACACGCCCCCGAGCGAACCGCCGACGAGCGGCTGCGCGTCCGCGGCGAGCCGCCGCGCGACGTCGTTGACGCAGCCCACGGTCGGCACGATCCACACCTCGTTGCGCACGGCCGCACGGCCGTCCGCGCGGCGAAAGCCCATGAAGGTGCGCCGCGCGGCGGGCGGGGGCAGGCGCTTTCCCGCGCCGAATGCGATGGCCGCCGGCGCGGCGCCGTCGAGCTTTGTCGCGCAGTTGTGCGTATGGACCCATTCGCCGGCGCGGATATCCCGCGTCGCCCGCCCGATGGGGCAGCCGTATTTTATGACGTCCTCTCCCTTTTCGATGCCGCGCAGCGCGAGCTTGTGCCCCTGCGCGACCGGCTCGAGCGCCGTCACCCGGGCACCGCCCGCTTCGACCGCGGCGCCCGCGGGGATATCGCAGACGGCGACGGCCACGTTGTCGTCAGCGGAAATCCTCACTGCGTTCATGGCGTTCTCCTCCCTCAGCAGGACGCGGCGGCCTTCATCGCCGCGGACATGCCCTTCGCGCGGATCTCGCGGAGATACCCGGCGGCCGCAGCCTCGAATCCGGGGATGCGCGTGAGATCTTCGCCCCACATTTTTTCATTCTTCATGACTTCGCGCACGAGCGCACCGGCGTCGTCCGCGCTGTGCGCGGCGTAAAAATCGAGCACCCACGCGTCGTCTTTGATCGCATAGGGCTCATCGCCCCGCCGGCCGGTCATCTCGCCGTTTTTATATTCCGCGCAGCGGTAAAACGCGATGTACGCGGCAAAGGAGAAAGCGAGGCAGGGCGGCACGCTGCCGAATTTTTCGACATATTCCTTCAGGCTCGGCAGCACGCGGGCGCGCCATTTCGACGTCGAATTGAGCGAGATGGACAGCAGCGCGTGGTCGATGAAGGGGTTGTTGAAGCGGTCGATGACCGCGTCCGCGAATTCCTCAAGCTCCGGCTTCGGCAGCGTGAGCGTCGGAATGATCTCCCGCTGCATCGCCCTGTCGAGATAAGCGCGGATATCGGGGTCGTGCATGCATTCGCGCACAATGTTTTTGCCGCACAGATAGGCGGCGAGCACCATGCTCGTATGCGCGCCGTTGAGGATGCGCACTTTGCGCTTTTTGTACGGCGAGCTGTCGGGAACGACGATGACGGGCAGCCCCGCCTTTTTGAACGGGAGCTCGCTTTCGAGCGTCTGCGGTCCCTCGATGACCCAGAAGCCGAAAACCTCGCCCGTGTCGAGCAGCTTGTCCTCATAGCCGTTTTCCTCGTTGAGCTTGTCCGCTTCGGCGCGCGGATAGCCCGTGACGATGCGGTCGACGAGCGTCGAGCAGAACACGCAGCTCTGCGACAGCCAGTCGACGAAGCCATCTTCAAGCCCCCACTGGCGGCAATAGCTGTCGACACAGCTCTTCAGCACGCGGCCGTTGTCGTCGATGAGCTCGCAGGAAAGGATGACGACGCCCTTCGCGGCATCGCCGCCGAAGGCTTTGTAGCGCTCGTACAGAAAACGCGTGAGTTTGCCGGGGAAGCTCGACGCCGGCGCGTCGTCAAAACGGCAGGCGGGGTCGTAGGTGATGCCAGCCTCCGTCGTGTTGGAAACGATATAGCGCAGCTCCGGATTCTTCGCGCACGCGAGCAGCGCAGCGAAGTCGGCATAGGGGTCGATGCAGCGCGACACCGCGCTGACGACGCGCTTGCGGCAGACCTCTTTGCCCCGCTCGGCGCCGCGCAGATACAGCGTGTAGAGGCCCTGCTGCTCGTTGATAAGCTGCGCGAGTCCCTGTGCGATGGGCTGTACGAGCACGACCTTTCCATTAAAATCGCCCTTCTCGTTCGCCACGTCGAAAAAGTAATCAACGAAAGCGCGCAGAAAATTTCCCTCGCCGAACTGCAGTACCCTCTCCGGCGCGTTTTCGAGGAGGTACCCCTCGTACCCGCTTTTCTTGAGCGACGCGTAACTGAGTCTTTCCATCCTTTCAAACTCTCCTTATTCTTTTCTGGTGACCGTCAGAATTCGATCATGACCTTGAGCATATCCGCGCTGTGCTGTGCGAAATCCGAGAACGCCCTGTCCGCCTGTTCGAACGGGTAAACGGCGGAGATGATCTTCCGCATGGAAAAATCCTGCAGGAACACGCTTTCTTTCGCACGGTTTTCTGTCCCGGGAGGCCCCGCGCCGGCGTCGTCCGCGCTGTTGTCTTTCCTTCAAAGTATATGAAAAGAAACCGAAATACACAAGAGCCTTTCGGATAAATTGAAGATGCCGGCGGACAAACGGGCGGAAAGTCCCGTGACCTCATCACATACGCGGCGGGGCATTTGAGTATAATAGGATTTAATCCTATTAGAGATTTTCGTCCGCCGGTCAACAACGATACAAAACTGTACAGGAGGGTTTTATGGACAATTACAAAAAGCTCACCAACGAAGCCGGCGCGCCGGTCGCCGACAATGAGAATTCCATCACCGCCGGTCCGCGCGGCCCTGTCGCCATGCAGGACGTGTGGCTCATGGAAAAGATGGCTCATTTCAACCGCGAGGTCATCCCCGAGCGCCGCATGCACGCGAAGGGCTGGGGCGCGTACGGCAAGCTCACCGTGACGCACGACATCTCGGCCTACACCCGCGCGAAGGTGCTGCAGCCGGGCGCCGTGACCCCGCTGTTCCTTCGCTTCTCGACGGTCGCGGGCGAGCGCGGCGCCGCCGACTGCGAGCGCGACATCCGCGGCGTCGCCGTCAAATTCTACACGCCCGAGGGCAACTGGGATCTCGTGGGCAACAACACCCCCACCTTCTTCATCCGCGACGTCCACAACTTTTCCGACCTCAACCGCGCGGTCAAGCGCGACCCGCGCACCGGCCGCCGCTCCGCCCAGAACAACTGGGATTTCTGGACGCTGCTGCCCGAGTGCTTCCACCAGATCACCGTCGTGATGTCCGACCGCGGCATCCCCGCGAGCTTCCGCAACATGCATTTCTTCGGCGAACACACCTACAGCTTCTACAATGAAAAGAACGAGCGCGTCTGGTGCAAGTTCCATTTCAAGACGCAGCAGGGCATCAAGAACCTTTCCAACGAGGAAGCGGCGAAGATCAACGGCATGAACCGCGAATACCACGGGCAGGATCTGTACGATGCCATCGAGCGGGGCGACTACCCGAAGTGGACGATGTACGTCCAGATCATGACCGAGGCGCAGGCGAAAAAGCACTACGAAAACCCGTTCGACATCACGAAGATCTGGCGGCACGCGGAATATCCGCTCATAGAAGTCGGCGAGCTGGAGCTCAACCGCAACCCCGAGAACTACTTTGCGGAAGTCGAGCAGGCCGCCTTCACCCCGGCGCACGTCGTGCCCGGCATCGGCTTCTCCCCCGACAAATTCCTGCAGGGACGCCTGTTCGCCTACGGCGACGCCCAGCGCTATCGCCTCGGCGTCAACCACAACCTCATCCCCGTCAACCAGGCGAAGGGCGTCGAGGGCGGCATCGCCGAATACCACAGGGACGGCGCCATGCGCGTCGACGGCAACTACGGCGGAACGCCGGCGTACACGCCGAACAGCGCCGGCTGCTGGACGGCCCAGCCCGAGGTCTCGGAGCCGCCGCTCGATCTCGAGGGCGCGATGTGGCGGTACGATCCCAAGGACGATCCGACCGACGACTGCTTCCGCGCCGGCGGCGACCTGTGGCGCGTCCTCGCGGAGGACAAGAAGGAAATCCTCATCCAAAACACCGCGGCGGACATCGCCCCCTGCACGGTCAACATCAAATACCGCCACGCGGTGCACTGCCTGAAGGCCGACCCCGCGTACGGCGAGCGGATGGTCAGGGCGCTGGGGCTCGACATGGAAAAAGTCAAAAAGCTCGCGGCGCTCGACAACCGCGGCCTCATCGAAGCGACGCTCAGCGCCGACATGTGAGCGGATCATCTGAAGCGGGAGTGATAAGTCCGATGGCACAACTGCGAAACACGAGGCAGCGGCGCCTTGTCCTCGACGCGGTGCGCGCGCGCTGCGACCACCCGAGCGCCGAGGATATCTGCGCCGACGTGCGCGCCGCGGACGCGCATATCAGCCGCGGCACCGTGTACAGGAATCTCAACATCCTCGCGCGCGGCGGCGACATCCTTCACGTGAAGGTCCCCGGCGTCGACCGGTTCGACCGGCGCACGCAGCTGCACTACCACCTGCTGTGCACCGGCTGCGGAAAGCTGACGGACGTGCCGGCGCCCTACGACGCCTCGCTCGACGAGGCGCTGGCGGCCGGGACCGGCTACCGCGTCGCGCGCCACCGCATGCTCTTCGAGGGCCTTTGCCCCGATTGTCAGGCGGCCCGGCGCCCGGACGAAAAATAGCGCTCCCGCTTCCCCGCGGCAAACGCCCCGCGCCGCAAGGCGGCGCGGGGCGGGAACGGAGACGGCATGAAACTGAAAATACTGGCCGCATGGGCGGCGCTGCTGCTGTGCGCGGGCTGCGCGCAGGCGGCGGATACGAAAAGCGCGGGCGCGCCCGCGCAGGAGGCGGCGATCATGGATTTTTCCGGCGAACCCGAAAACGTCATCTACCTTGCCGGCGGCTGCTTCTGGGGCATGGAAAAGCTGATGCAGTCCATCCCCGGCGTGACGCAAGTCACGAGCGGCTACGCCAACGGCACGGGCGAACAGGACGCCCTCTACGAGACGGTCTGCGGGGGCGGCACCGGCTTCCGGGAGACGGTGCGCGTGGAGTACGACCCCGAAAAGGTCAGCCTTGACGCCCTGCTGATGGATTATTTTTACGTCATCGACCCGACGGTCAGAAACCGGCAGGGCAACGACGTGGGCACGCAGTACCAGACCGGCGTCTATTACACCAACGACGCCGCGAAGGCGACCGTCGAGCGCATCGCCGCCATCGAAGCGGGCAGGACGGACAAATTCGCCGTCGAGATCGGCCCGCTCAGAAATTTCTATCCCGCCGAGGAATATCACCAGGATTACCTCGACAAAAATCCCGGCGGCTACTGCCACATCCCCGCGCAGGAGATCGGGCTGCTCGCCGGGCTGACCATCGACCCGGGCGACTATCAGCGCCCGGCGGCGGAGCTCATCCGGGAAAAGCTCACGGCGGAACAGTACCGCGTCACCCAGGAAAGCGCGACGGAGCGCCCCTTTGCCAACGAATACTGGGATTTCGACGGCAAGGGCATCTATGTCGACGTCGTCACCGGGGAGCCGCTGTTCTCGTCGCTCGACAAATTCGACAGCGCCTGCGGCTGGCCGGCGTTCTCGGCGCCCATCGAAGCCCCCGCGGTCGTGGAACGGCGGGACGACAGCTTCGGCATGACGCGCACGGAGGTGCGCAGCCGCGCGGGCGACTCCCACCTCGGCCACGTGTTCGAAAACGACCCCGATTCCCCCAACGGCACCCGCTACTGCATCAACAGCGCCGCGCTGCGCTTCGTTCCCTACGCGGAGATGGAAGCGCAGGGCTACGGCTACCTGCTGAAGCTGTTCGACTGAGCCGCTCCCCGAAAAAGCGCATGAAAAAGGGCCCCGGATCGCTCCGGGGCCCTTTGTTCTTTTCGCAGGCGCGCTGGCGTTATTTCAGCAGGCTGCCGAGCAGGCTGCCGAGGACGTCGCCCGTGCTGTCGCTCTTCGAGGAGGACGAACCGCCGAGCAGCGAACCGACGAGGCTCGCCGCGGCGCTTCCGGTGGACCCGCCCAGCAGCGAGCCGAGCAGATTGCCCGTCGAATCCTCTTTCTTGTCGGAGGAGCCGGAGCCGGTGAGCATCGACAGCAGCGAGGACAGCCCGTCCGCGCTGGTGTTCGTCTTCTGCTTGGTGTTGCCCAGCAGCTTGAGCAGCAGCGGCGCGACGACCGTCAGGATGGAGATGACCTGCGCCGTGGACAGGCCGGATTTCTTTGCGAGCTTCTCGGTCTGCTTCGTCGTCTTGTCCTCGCCGCCGAGGATGTGGTTGAGGATCTTCGCGCCGTCGTCGGTGTCCGCGCCCGTCAGCAGCGAGGCGATGTCGGAGCCGGCGGATTTTTTCGAAGCGTGGGTATCGAGCGCCGTGGCAAGGGACTCGGCGCCCTTTTTGTCCGACGCGTTGCTCGCCATCGAATTGACGAGCATCGGGACGGCCGCGCTGAGCAGCTTCTCGACGGAGCTGCTGTCCGCGCCGGTCTGTTTGCTGAGCGTCTCGGCGCCGCCGGAGCTGAGGACCTGCTGGAGCATGGAATCAAGTAAGCTTGCCATAAATATGTATCCCCCTCATATGTAATTAGAACTTTTTGGTATTTAGTATTATATACCCTTTTTACGGGATGCGCAATTAAAACGGATTTTTATCTCCGTCAAAAAGGGCGGCGGTCTTTTCGATAAAGCCCGCGGCGTCCATATCGCTGCGCAGCTGGTTCTGCACGATGAGCCCGTCCATCACCGTCAGCAGCAGCCATGCGAGGTATTCCCCGTCGGCGCCCGGGCACCGCTCGGCGATGCGCCCGGCGAGGATGGTCTTGAAATACCGGTATTTCGACAGCAGCTTTTCGCGGATGCCGCCGTCCACCGAGACCGCCTCGCTGATGAGATAGATGCGCAGGTTGCCCGTCTCGCTGAAGACGCCGCGCGACAGCACGTACCGCACGAGCCGCGGCATCGACGTGTCCTTCTCGGCGTTGTCGACCCACGACAGCAGATCGCGGGACAGCCCCTCGAGATAGCGGTCGGCCGTGTCGAACAGAATGTCGTTCTTGTTGTTGTAATAATAATAGAGCGTCCCCTTGCTGACGCCCGCCTTCGCGGCGACGTCCGCGAGCGTCATTTCAAAGAAGGATTTCTCCCTTAGGATCTTCGCCGCCGCGGTCAGGATCTTGTCCCGCGTGTCGGCGTACAGCGGCGAGGCCATGCGCATTCCCCCGATTTTCCCGCGCGGCGCAGCCGCGCTTTGTGATAAGCAGTATAAAATATCAAAGGAATTAAGTCAATTCCACGAAAGTTTTGTGAATGGTTGACAGAAGGCCGGCGCGGGCGTAAAATAAAACTGCATTGAGTCGGTCGCTCGACCGACTTCCAAAGGAGTAAAACGCGATGGATACGGCGAAGCTGCAGAAAAAACTGGACGCGCACGGGCTCGGGCGGTTCCGCGTGCGGGCGGACGGGGCCGGCATCGTGCTCGAGGGCGACAGCGGCGACTGGAACGAGATCGTCGCGGCGGGGCTGCTGTGCGCGAAAAAGCACAGCCGCACGCACGTCATCAACGACATCCGCTTCACCGGCGCGGAAATCCCGCCCATGCGGGCGCCCTCGTGCCGGGACGCGTCGCTCGACGGCGCGCGCCCCGACGTTCTCGTCATCGGCGGGGGCATCGTCGGCTGCGCGGCGGCGCGGGAGCTGACGAAATGGGATCTCAGCGTGCTGCTGATCGAAAAGGAGAGCGACGTGGCGCTGGGCGCATCGGGCCGCAACGACGGCTGCGTGCACCCCGGCATCGACCTCGTCCCGGGGTCGCTCAAGCAGAAATACAATCTCGCGGGCAACCGCATGTTCGACCGGCTGTCGAAGGAGCTCGGCTTCGAGTTCCGGCGGCAGGGGCAGGTGCTGGCCTTCCCGAAGGCGGCGCTGTACCCGCTGCTGTTCCTGACGAAGCCGTATTTCGCCGCGATGGGGCTCGGTCGCGTGCGGGTGCTCGGCCGGCGGCAGCTGCACGCGCTCGAGCCGAAGGCGGCGCCCGGGCTGCGCTGCGGCCTCTTTTTCCCGACGGGCGGGATCATCTGCCCGTACAATTTCACCATCGCCTATGCGGAGAACGCGGCGCACAACGGCGCGCGCATCTCGCTCGAGACGGCGGCGCTGTCGATGCGCGTCGAGGACGGCATCATCACCGCCGTCGAGACCAACCGCGGCACGGTCTATCCGAGGGCGGTCGTCAACGCCGCGGGCGTCTTCTCCGAGGACATCGCGCGCATGGCCGGCGACCGCTTTTTCTCCATCCATCCCCGCAAGGGGACGAACGTCATCCTTGACAAGAAGGCAAAGCGCATCGTGCGCACCTCCTACTCGCAGGTCGGCAGCGTCGACAAGGCGAGCCACTCGAAGGGCGGCGGCATCGTCAGCACCGTTGACGGCAACGTGCTCGTGGGCCCCGACGCCTTTGAAACGTATTTAAAGGAAGATTTCACGACGGACGCCGAAAACGTCCGGCGCATCTTCGAAAAGCACGCGCACACCAGCCCGGAGCTTTCGCGCGCCGACGCCATCACCTATTTTTCGGGCGTGCGCGCGGCGACCTACGAGGAGGATTTCATCGTCGAGCCCGGGCGGCGCACGGCGAACATCTTCCACGCGGCGGGCATCCAGTCGCCGGGGCTGACGGCGGCGCCCGCCATCGCGCTCGCGCTCGAGCGCATGTGCGTCGACTACCTGAAAAAGAGCGGGGAGGTGCGCCGCAGAGCCGGCTTTGATCCCGTGCGGCGGCCCATCCCGCGCGCGGCGCAGCTGCCGGACGGCGAGCGGGCCGCGCTCATCCGCAGCGATCCCGATTACGGCGAGATCGTCTGCCGCTGCGAGCAGATCAGCAAGGGCGAGATCCTCGCCGCGCTGCGGCGGGAGCTGCCCTGCCGCACCGTCGACGGCGTCAAAAAGCGCGTGCGCCCCGGCATGGGGCGCTGCCAGGGCGGCTTCTGCTCGCCGCTCGTGACGAAGCTGATCGCGGAAGAATGCGGCATCCCGCTCGACGCCGTCAAAAAGGGCGGCGGCGACAGCTATGTGCTCGAGGGTATGAACCGGGAGGCGGAGCATGACTGATTACGGCGTGGCGGTCATCGGCGCGGGCCCCGCGGGTCTCGCGGCGGCGCTGGCGGCCGACAAAAAGGGGGAAAAGGTGCTGCTCGTCGAGCGCGAAGCCCGCGCGGGCGGCATCCTCAAGCAGTGCGTCCACGACGGCTTCGGCCTGCTGCGCTTCGGCGAAAAGCTGGCGGGCTGCGAATACGCGGCGCGCTATGTCGAAATGCTCGGCGGGACGGCCGTCGAGCTGTCGACGCTGACATATGTGACGCGCATCGAAAAAAAGGACGGCGCGTTCGCGCTGTCGCTCGTATCGCGCGGCGGTCTGTGCACGGTCACGGCGAACGCGCTCGTGCTGTCGACGGGCTGCCGCGAGCGCACGGCGAAACAGGTCGACATCCACGGCACGCGCCCGGCCGGCGTCTTTACGGCGGGCACGGCGCAGTATTTCATCAACATCCTCGGCGGCATGCCGGGCAGGCAGTGCGTCATCCTCGGGTCGGGCGACATCGGCCTCATCATGGCGCGGCGTCTGACGCTCGAGGGCGCGCAGGTGCTCGGCGTCTATGAGGCAAAGCCGGAGCCCTCCGGGCTGTCGCGCAACCTCGCCCAGTGTCTCGACGATTTCGACATCCCGCTGCATTTGAGCAAGACCGTCACGCGGCTGCACGGCGCCGATCGTCTGACGGGCGTGACCGTCGCCGACGTCGACGCGCACATGCGCCCCGTGGCGGGGACCGAGACGTTCGTCGCCTGCGACACGCTCATCCTGTCCGTCGGGCTCATCCCCGAAAACGAGCTTGCGGAAAGCCTCGGCGTGCCTCTCGACGCGCGCGCGAAAGGGCCCGTCTGCGACCAGCGCTACATGACGCTCGTCGACGGCGTCTATTCGTGCGGCAACGCGCTGCATGTCAACGACCTCGTCGACTATGTGTCGGAGAGCGGCGACGGGGCCGGCGCGGCGGCCGCCGCGTACGACGGCGCGCCGCGCGCGCTCATCGACATCCGGCCGGACGACCAGTTTCTCTACGCCGTGCCCGAGCGGCTCGACGTCGCGGCGCCCCGGGACAAAACGGCGATCTTTTTCCGCTCGCGGACGACGCGCGAAAACGCGGAGCTCGTCGTCACGCTCGACGGGCGCGTCGTCCTTGCGAAAAAATACCGCCATCTGCGGCCGCCGGAGATGGAACGCATCGAAGCGGACTTTTCGTCCGCCGGAAAAAACAGTATAATAGAAATGACGATCCGGGAGGCGCAGTGACGTGACGAAAGAATTTGTCTGCATCGTGTGCCCCAACGGCTGCCGGCTGACGGCGTCCGGCGACGGCGGCGAGCTGCGCGTGACGGGCAATCTCTGTCCCCGCGGAAAGGCTTTCGCGGAAGCGGAGCTGACGAACCCCGTGCGCAGTCTGACGACGACGGTGCGCACCGTCTTCCCCGACCGGCCGGTGCTGCCCGTGCGCACCGCCGGCGAGATCCCCAAAGGGAAGATCCCCGAGGCGATGGCGTTTCTGCGCGGCTTCACGCTCGCGCGGCGCGCGCGCTGCGGCGAGGTGATCGTGCGGGATCTGCTCGGAACGGGCGTCGATGTGATCGCGACCGACGCGGTCTGAGCTGTCGGGTCCGGCTTTTTATCTGTGTGCGCGGGCGCGCGGATGGGCATAACTTATTTGCACGGTGTGCGCCGGGCGCGCGAACGGGAAATTTTCATTCGAACGATGTGCACAGGGCGCCCGAATGGGAGCGGAGGTCGTACTTTTCTGCGAGAAAAGTACCAAAAGCGTGGGGGCTTCCGATGGCCCCCACACCCCTCGGCGGTTCAGGGTGTGACCACACCCTGAAAACCCCGCCGCGCAAACGCCTCCGTAAACTGTG
>JAYFNU010000037.1:0-16283 GCA_034933305.1 Oscillospiraceae bacterium
CGCGCCCGAGAAGACGGAGAAGCCGCTGTCCTTCACGAGGTCGGACAGGTCCGTCAGCTCGAGGCCGAAGCGGGTGTCCGGCTTGTCGGAGCCGAAGCGCTCCATCGCCTCTTTATAGGTCATGCGGCGCAGCGGCGTTTCAATATCGCGGCCGAGAACTTCTTTAAAAACGCGCTTGAGGAAGCCCTCGTTGACGGCGAGCACGTCGTCGATGTCGACGAAGGACATCTCGAGGTCGATCTGGGTGAACTCAGGCTGGCGGTCGGCGCGCAGATCCTCGTCGCGAAAGCAGCGCACGATCTGGAAATACCGGTCGAAGCCGGACAGCATCAGCAGCTGCTTGTAGAGCTGCGGCGACTGCGGCAGCGCGTAGAAATGGCCGGGATGCAGACGCGCCGGCACGAGGTAATCGCGCGCGCCCTCCGGCGTCGACTTGATGAGATAGGGCGTCTCGACGTCGACGAAATGGTTCTCGTAAAAGTAGCTGCGCGCGCACATCGCGATGCGGTTGCGCAGGATGAGGTTGCGCGCCATCGACGGACGGCGCAAGTCGAGATAGCGGTAGGTCAGCGCGAGATCGTCGCGCACGTTGACCTCGTCGCGGATCTCGAAGGGCGGCACCTCGGCGCCGCTGAGATGCCGCAGCTCCGTCACGTCGATCTCGTACGCGCCCGTCGCGATCTTGTCGGTCTTGCTCGAGCGCTCGCGCAGGACGCCCTTCGCGATGACGACGTTCTCGCCGCGCACGGCCTTCGCTTTTTCGAAAAGCGGGCGGGGCGTCGCGTCGCCGAAGGCGAGCTGGACGATGCCGGTCACGTCGCGCACGTCCATAAAGATGAGGTTGCCGAGGTCGCGGTTGCGCGCGACATAGCCGGCGACGGTGACTTCCGTGCCGACGGGCGTCTTCAAAAGGTCAGCGGCGTAATGGGTGCGCCGCAGGGTTCCCATGCTTTCCATGACAATACTCTCCGAATATTATTTATTGACGCATAGCCGCGCGCCGTCGGGTCCGCTGCAGCGGGACTTACTTCGAGAGTGCAGCCGCAAGCTGCGCGGGGTCAATGTCGTACGTCGCCGTGCTTCCGTCGCGCATATCGCGCAGCGCCGCCCTGCCCTCGGCGAGCTCCGTGCCGCCGAGCGTCATCGTGTACGCGGCGCCGAGCTTGTCGGCGTATTTGAGCTGCGCCTTGACGCTGCGCGCGTTGAGATCGTACTGCGCCCGCACGCCCCGGCGCTGCAGCTCGAAGACGAGCGCGCGCGCCTTGTCGCGGCCCGCCTCGTCCGCCGCGCAGACGAACAGCGCGACGGGCGGCTCGGGCGGGAAGACGAAGCCCTCCGCTTCGAGCACGTCGACGAGGCGCTCGAGCCCCATGCCGAAGCCGACGGCGGGGATGTGGGGGCCGCCGAGCATCTCGACGAGGCCGTCGTAGCGGCCGCCGCCGCACACGGTGCCCTGCGCGCCCGCCGCCTCGTGGACGAATTCAAAGACGGTGCGGGTGTAATAGTCGAGCCCGCGCACAATGCGGGGATTGACGGCGCATTCGATGCCCGCGAGCGCGCACAGGTGCTTCACCTCTTCAAAATGCGCCGCGCAGTCGCCGCACAGATAATCGAGCGTCAGCGGCGCGTCCTTCGCGACGGCCTGGCAGACGGGGCTCTTGCAGTCGAGGATGCGCAGCGGATTTTTTTCGAGCCGCTCGCGGCAGGTGTCGCACAGCTCGCTCTCGTGCGCCTTGAAATAGTCGCGCAGCGCCGCATGGTAGACCGGCCGGCATTCCGGGCAGCCGATGGAGTTGATCTCGAGCCGCACGTTTTTGACCTGCAGCTCGCGCAGGATGGTATCCGCGACGCGGATCGCCTCGCAGTCGGCGTCGGCGCCCGGCGCGCCGTACAGCTCGATGCCGCACTGGTGGAATTCGCGCAGACGCCCCGCCTGCGGCTTTTCATAGCGGAAGCAGGACAGGATGTAATATGCGCGCGCCGGCAGCGGGCCGGCGAGGATGCCGTTTTGCAAAAAGGAGCGCGCCGTGCCCGCCGTGCCCTCGGGCCGCAGCGTCACGGAGCGTCCGCCCTTGTCGGTGAAGGTGTACATCTCCTTGCCGACGATGTCGGTCGTGTCGCCGACGCCGCGCGCGAAAAGCTCGGTGTGCTCGAAGGTGGGGACGCGGATCTCGTCGTAGCCGAAGCGGCGGCAGATGTCCGCGAGCTTCCCCTCGACATAGCGCCACTTATAGCTTTCGCCGGGCAGCACGTCCTTCGTGCCGCGCGGCGCGGTGATCTGCTGAGCCATACATTCTCCTCGCTTTAAAAACGTCCCCGCGCGAGCGGGGACGGGATGAGCCGTCTCGGACTTTACTCGGCGGCGCCGCCGTGGGTGGGATTGACGATGTTGCGCCAGTCGAGGTCGCCGCGGTTGAGGCCGTGGATGAGGACCTCTGCCGTCGCGATGTTCGTCGCGACGGGGATGCTGTGCACATCGCACAGCCGCAGCATCGTCAGCGTGATCTCGTCGGCCTCGAAGGACTTGGTGGACAGCGGGTCGCGGAACAGCAGCACGAGGTCGATCTCGTTGCAGGCGATGCGGGCGTTGATCTGCTGCGTGCCGCCCTGCGCGCCGGCGAGGAAGCGCTGGATGTTGAGCCCCGTCGCCTCGCTGACGAGCTTGCCGGTGACGCCCGTCGCGCACAGATTGTGCCGCGCGAGGATGCCCTTGTATGCAATGCAGAACTGGATCATCAGTTCCTTTTTGGAATCATGCGCGATCAAAGCGATATTCATGTCAATTCTCCTTCAAAGCTTCAACGGGCGTCTTTCAGCGGATGGCGAGCGGGACGTCGTCGCCGCACAGCCGGGCCGCGATGTTCGCATAGACCCGCGCCGCGAGCGACGATCCCGGCAGCGGGTGGCCCATGGCGGCGTACAGCGCGATGTCGTCGTCCTCGGGGATGGCGCCGATGAGCTGCAGGCCGATGTTGTCGATGCAGTAGTCGAGATCCGGCACGACGCCGGCGTCGATGCGGGACGGGACGATGCGGCTGAGCGCGAGGCGCAGCTTCGGCACCTCGAGCTCGGTCAGACGGTCGGCGACGATGCGCGCGTCGCGCACGCCGACGGGATCGGGCGTCGCGAGCAGGATGGCGTTCATCGCGACGGTGCCCGCGGCGACCATCGTGTCGTTGTAGCACGCCGTGTCGATGAGAATGTTGTCGTAGCTCTCGCTGAGCGCGGTGCACAGCTTGACGAACTGGTCGCCCTTGAGCGACTCGTAATTGTACGGCGCGGACAGGACGTAGATCTCCTTGCGCGGCGCCGGCGCCTTGACGATGGCGCGGTCGGGCTCGCAGCGCCCGCTGAGCACGTCGAAGATATCGTACACGGTCATGCCGTACACGCCCGCATAGATATCGAGACTGCGCAGGCCGTTGTCGAGCTCGATGACGAGCACGCGTTTGCCCATTGCCGAAAGCGCGTCGGCGAGGAACACGCACAGGCTCGATTTGCCCGCGCCGTCCTTGGCCGATGCGGCCATTGTGATCATACCCATAAAAAAACTACCTCACCCGCCATTATAGCAAAATCCGGCGGGCTGTACAACCTCAGGATGGATAAAAAGTCAAAGTCCCATCGAGCGCAGCAGCACGTGCAGCCGCGACACCGGCAGGCCCATGACGTTGAAGTAATCGCCCTCGATGCCCTTTACAAACTTCGCCGCGCCGCCCTGGATGCCGTAGGCGCCCGCCTTGTCGTAGGGATCGCCGCTGTCGACATAGGCGGCCAGCTCCGCTTCGGGGATCTCGTAGAATTCGACGTCGGTCCGGCAGGTGAGCGTCTGACGGCCCGCGGGGGCGATGACGCACACGCCGGTGTAGACGCTGTGGACGTTGCCGGACAGCGCGCGCAGCATCGCGAGCGCCTCCTCGCGGCCGCGCGGCTTGCCGAGGATGCGGCCGCCGAAGCTGACGACGGTGTCGCAGCCGACGACGGGATTGCGCGGGTACGACTGGGCGACGGCCCCGCATTTGAGCGTGCCGAGCGCGAGGCACAGCGCCGCGGGATCCGTCTCCCGCACGACGCTCTCATCGACATGGGATTCCGCGCACACGAATTTCTCCCGCACGAGCGAGAAAAGCTCGCGCCGGCGCGGACTTTTGGAAGCGAGAACGATCACCTGCGCGTCCATAGGCACACCTCACGAATTCATCACGAAGGTCAGCACGAGCGCGGCGATGCCGACGAGGGCGACCGTCAGGTGCTTTCCGCTGCCGCTTTTGGCATACAGGAAGGAGAACACGACCGACAGCAGCGCCGGCAGCGCGAGCCCCGGCAGCTTCGGCAGCGTTGTGCCCGCCGCGCCCGACAGCGTGATCTGCATGACGAGCGTGTCGGGCAGCAGCGTCCAGCCGGCCGCCGCGAGTCCGCAGGCGACGGCGGCGAGCAGCAGCGCGAACAGAAGACGTTTGTTTTTCATAAAGAGGATCCTCTCAAAAAAATGTGGGAGGGTTCACTTGCCCGTCGAGCCGAAGCCGCCCGCGCCGCGGGCGGTCTCGCTGAGCTCGTCGGCCTGCGCGAGCGGCAGCCCGGCGAGCGGCACGAACACCAGCTGCGCGATGCGGTCGCCGCACCGCACGGTAAAGGGCTCCGCGCCGTGGTTGACGAGACCGACGATGAGCTCGCCGCGGTAGTCGCTGTCGATGACGCCGACGGAATTGACGAGCGTGACGGCGTGCTTCATGCCGAGGCCGCTGCGGGGAAAGACGAGCGCGACATAATCCGCCGACGGCAGCTCGAGGGCGACGCCCGTGGGCACGCCGGCGTAAGCGCCGGGCGCGAGCGTGAGCGGCTCGCCGTTCACGGCGTAAAGATCATATCCCGCCGAGCCCGGCGTCGCGCGCGCGGGCATTTTCGCGCGGCCGTTCAGCAGCCGCACCCGGACGGCGGGCCCCGTCACAGGTCGCGCGTCCAGTCGAGATCGGGCATGTCGTCGTCCCGGGTCTTCGGCTTGGCGGAGGACTTCTGCGGGGCCGGCTCCTTTTCGAGCCGCGCCTGTTCCTCGGCGCGCTCGCGGTCGCGCACGGCGTATTCGCCGCGGAAATATTCCTCAGGCTTGTCGTCGATGTCGATGTCGAACGGGAAGCTCGAGATCTCCTCCTCGAGCTTCTGGATCGGGTCGGCGCTCTCGGGCGCCTCCAGATCCTCGATGATCTCGGGCTCGCCGCCGTGCGGCGCGCTCTGCGCGTCCGGATGGAAGAACGGATCGGCCTCGGCTTTCCCGGCGGCCGGAGCGGCCGGTTCGAGCACGGTCTGTTCGACCGCCTGCGCGGGGGCGGCCGGCTGCGGCGCCGTCCGGGCGGGCGCCTTGTCCGCGGGGGCGGGAGCGGTCTGCTGCGGCGCGGGAGCGGTCTGCTGCGGCGCGGGGACAGTCTGCTGCGGCGCGGGGGCGGCCGGAGACGCCTTTTCGGCCGCCTCGCGGCTCGCGCGGATGGAATCGAGGACGCTCTGGATCTCGTCCTTGGCCTGGCCGGCGGTCGGCGCGGCGGCGGGGGCCGCCTGCTTCGCGCGCAGCTTTTCCTCGAGCGAGGAGATGGTCTCAAGATGGATGTTGATGACGGAATTGAGGCGCGCGATCTCCTTGTCCTGACCGGAGATGTATTCGTTCATCGCGTTGGATTTTTCGGTGAGCGCGCTGAGCTGTCCCATGAGGTCGGCGATCTGTTTTTTGCCGCGGTTGGCCTCGGCCGTCGCCTTCGCGAGCTCGTTCTTGAACTGCTCGATGGCGCCGGACGCGTCGCCCTCGGAGGCGATGCGCGTGAGGTGCTGGCGCATGGCGCCGAGCTCGACCGTCAGCTCGGAATTCTTCTTGCACTCCTCGTCGTACTGCAGCTTCGCGTTGGCGGCGTCGGCGAGATATTCCTTGATCTGGTTGCGCAGGTTGTTCGTCGCGCGGTTGGATTTGCGGAAGCTGTCGAGATAGTCGATGGCGCACAGCAGCGCCGCGCTCGTGACGGAAGCGCTCGTATTGGAGTCCAGGATCTGGCGCATATCGGCGTCGATGTCCTCGGCGAGGGCGACGGCGTAGGCCTCGTCCTCGGTGGTGGAGACAGGTATGCTGATATCGGCGATTTTAAGAATGAGTTTGTTGTCCGGCATGTTTAAAACCCCGTCAAATGCATATATTTTTTATATTATAATACAAAACGGCCGCCATTACAAAACAAAATTGTGAACGAAAACGGCAAATTCCCGATCCGATTTGATTACCGCGCCGTTTTCAAGTATAATATACCCTACACTGAAGAATGGAGCAAAAAAGGATTTGCTGAAAGAAAAACTGACGGCGGAGCTGCTCAAGCGGGAGCTGAAGGACCGCCTTTCGAAAATGTACGGGACGACGCCCTCCTCGGCGACGGTGGAGCAGCTGTACAAGGCGCTCGCGACCGTCGTGCGCGAGATGCTCGAGGAGAAGCTGCGCTATCACGACGCCAAGACCTACGGCGAGGGAGCGAAGCAGGTCTATTACCTGTCGATGGAGTTCCTCGTGGGGCGCTCGCTCAAGAACAACCTGTACAACCTCGGCCTCGAAAAGGAAGCGGCCGAGGCGCTCGCGGAGAGCGGCGTGGGGCTCGAGCAGCTCTACGAGGCCGAGCCCGACGCGGGGCTCGGCAACGGCGGCCTCGGCCGGCTCGCGGCGTGCTACATGGACGCGCTCGCGACGGGCGGGTACACCGCCACGGGCTACTGCATCCTCTACGAATATGGCATCTTCCGACAGAAGATCACCGACGGCTGGCAGCAGGAGCTGCCGGACAACTGGCTGCCGGGCGGCGACGTCTGGCTCGAGCGCAAGCCCGACGAGGGCGTCACGGTCAAATTCGACGGCGAGATCAGGGAGTCGTGGTACAACAACTTCCACCACGTCGAGCACGTCAACTACAATTCCGTGCGCGCGGTGCCGTACGACATGTATATTTCCGGCTACGACACGGGCGCCGTCAGCCGGCTGCGGCTCTTCAAGGCGGAGGCCCCGGGCATCGACATGGAGAGCTTCAACCGCGGCGACTACACCGCGGCGCTGCGCAGCAACAGCACGGCCGAACTCATCAGCAAGGTGCTGTATCCGAACGACAACCACGTCGAGGGCAAGATCCTGCGGCTGCGCCAGCAGTATTTCCTGTGCTGCGCCGCCGTCAACGACATCGTGCAGAAGCACCTCGCCCAGTACGGCACGCTCGACAACCTCGCCGACAAGGTCGCCGTCCAGCTCAACGACACGCACCCGACCCTCGCCATCCCCGAGCTCATGCGCATCCTGCTCGACGAATGCGGCTTCACGTGGGAGCGGGCGCTCGACACCGCGCGCCGCGTTTTTTCCTACACCAACCACACGGTGCTCAGCGAGGCGCTCGAGGCGTGGGACGCAGACATGTTCCGCAGCGTGCTGCCGCGCATCTGGGAGATCGTCGCCGAGCTCGACAGAACGCTGCGCGGCGAGCTGTCGGCGAAATTTCCCGGCGACGAGGGCAAGATCTCCTATATGAGCATCCTGCGCGGCGGCTACGTGCAGATGGCGAATCTGTGCGTCTATGTGTCGCACAGCGTCAACGGCGTGTCCGCGCTGCACAGCGAGATCATCCGGGAAGAGGTCTTCCACGACTACTGGCTTTTCGCGCCCGACAAATTCTGCAACGTGACGAACGGCATCGCCTACCGCCGCTGGCTGCTGCAGAGCGACCCGGGCCTCACGCAGCTGCTCTGCGACACCATCGGCGACCGCTTCAAAAAGGACGCGTCGGCGCTGTCCGCCTTCGAAAAATACGCGGACGACGCGGGCGTCCGTGAGCGCCTCGCCGCGGTGAAGCTCGAGAACAAGCGCCGCCTCGCCGATTATATCCTGAAGACGCAGAACATCGAGGTCGACCCCGCGTCGCTCTTCGACGTGCAGGCGAAGCGCATGCACGAGTACAAGCGCCAGCATCTCAACGCGCTGCACATCCTCAGCCAGTACCTGCAGCTCAAAAACGACCCCGACGCGGATTTCGTGCCGCGCACCTATATTTTCGGCGCCAAGGCGGCGCCGGGCTATTACATCGCGAAACAGATGATCCGCCTTATCTGCGGGCTGTCCCGGCTGCTCGAAAGCGACGAGGCGGTGCGCGGAAGGCTGCGCGTCGTCTATCTCGAGGACTACCGCGTGACCCTTTCCGAGCTGCTCATGCCGGCGGCCGAGATCTCCGAGCAGATCTCGCTCGCGGGCACGGAGGCGTCCGGCACGGGCAACATGAAGCTGATGCTCGACGGCGCGCTGACCGTGGGCACCTACGACGGGGCGAACATCGAGATCCTCGAGCACGCGGGGAAGGAAAACTTCTTCCTCTTCGGCATGGATAAGCAGCAGGTGCTGCAGCGGCGCGCGGACGGCTATGTCCCGAAAAAAGAGTACGACGCCGACCCCGCGCTGCGCGCGGCGCTCGACTTTGTCGGCAAGGGCTTCCTCGGCTACAGCTTCACCGATTTGTACAACAACCTGCTGCAGCAGGACCCCTATCTCGTGCTCGCGGATTTCGGGAGCTACTGCGGCGCGCAGCAGCTCGTCGGCGAGACCTACCGCGACCCCGCCCGCTGGAACCGCATGGCCGCGATGAACATCGCGGGCGCGGGCTTCTTCTCCGCCGACCGGGCGGTCGGCGAATACGCGAACGACATCTGGCACATCCGGCCGGTAAAATAGCGAGGCGGACATGTTCACCTTCAACGCCCGCGACGGACGGCACAAGCGCCCCTTCGGCGCCGTCCCGTCCGGCACGACAGTCGAATATTTCGTCGAAGGTCCGGCGGATGCCGCCGGGCCTTTTCTTTGCGTGTGCGACGACGCGGCGCAGACGACCGCCGTGGCCCCGATGGAGCGCTGCGCGGGCGGCTGGCGCGCCGCGCACACCTTTGCGTCGCCGGGCCTCTATTTCTACGCCTTCCGCAGCGGCGACCGCTTCCTGCTGCGGGGCGAGGGCGGGCAGGCCGCCGAGAAGACGGACGGCGACTGGTTCCAGCAGACCGTCTACGACGCCGCGGACGCGGCGCCGCGGGGCTGGACGGGCGGCGTCTTTTACCAGATCTTCCCCGACCGCTTCGCCGTCGGCGCAGGCGGGCCCCTGCCGACGCCCTATGCCGACCGCCGGCTGCACGCCGATGTGCACGACGCGCCCGACTATCTGCCCGGCGCCGACGGAAAGATCCGCAACGACGATTACTTCGGCGGAAATTTCGCCGGCATCGAGGAAAAGCTGCCGTATCTGTGCGCGCTGGGCGTCACGGCGATCTACCTCAACCCCGTCTGCGAGGCGCACTCCAACCACCGCTACAACACGGCGGACTATAAAAAGCCCGACCCGCTGCTCGGCAGCGCGGCGGATTTCCGGCGCCTGTGCGCGGCGGCAAAGCGGCGGGGCATCAGGATCCTGCTCGACGGCGTCTTCAGCCACACGGGGGACGACAGCGTTTACTTCAACCGCTACGGGCGGTATGCGTCCGTCGGCGCGTATCAGAGCGAGCGCAGCCCGTGGGCGTCGTGGTACAAATTCCGCGCGTTTCCCGACGACTACGTCTCGTGGTGGGGCTTCGACACGCTGCCGGAGGTGAACGAGGACGACCCGTCGTTCACGGCGTTCATCTGCGGCGAGGGCGGCGTCGTCGATTACTGGATGGGCCTCGGCGCGGCGGGCTTCCGGCTCGATGTGGCGGACGAGCTGCCGGACGACTTTATCGCGCGCCTGCGCGCCGCCGTGCGGCGCAACGACCCCGACGGGCTGCTGCTGGGCGAGGTGTGGGAGGACGCGAGCAACAAGGTCAGCTACGGCGCGCGCCGCAGGTTCCTGCGGGGCGGCGAGCTCGATTCCGTCATGAACTATCCCTTCCGCGCCGCGATCCTTGATTTCCTGGGCGCGCCGGACGCCGCGCTCTTCCGCGAGCGCATCGAAACAGTCGTCGAGAATTACCCGAAGCCGGTGACCGACCGGCTGATGAACCTCCTGTCGACCCACGACACCGAGCGGGCGGTCAACGTGCTCGCGGCGGGCCCCTGCGACGGACACGACCGCGCATGGCAGGCCGCGCGGACGCTTTCGCGCGACGAATATCTGCGGGGCGTCGAGCTGCTCAAGCTCGCGTTCGCGCTCGAGTTCACGCTGCCGGGCGTCCCCTGCGTCTATTACGGCGACGAGATCGGCATGACCGGCTGGAAGGATCCCTTTAACCGCGCGTTCATGCGCTGGGACGCCGCCGACGACAACGTGCTCGGCTACGTCCGGGCGCTCGCGTCGCGCCGGCGCGGCTGCACCGCCTTTGCGGACGGCGCGCTGCGCTTTGCCGACGCGCCGGCGGACTGCGCCGCGTTCGTGCGCGACAACGGCCGCGAGCGCGCCCTCGTCGCGGTCAACCGCGGACAGACGGCGGCGCGCGCACGCGACCCCCTGACCGGGCACGCCCTCACGGTGCCCCCGTGGCGCGCGGCCATCGAGACGTTCTGAGCGCCCGCGCGGGAACGGCGGGCGAAAAAAGAGGGGCCCCCGCCTGCGGCGCAGGCGGGGGCCCTTTTTGCATCGTTTTTCACGGGAGCTTCGGATGCAGGCGCTCGTTTCGCGGGAGACCGGCCCCGCGGCGCGCGCGCTTCATTCGAATTCCGACTGCGTTTTTTCGAAGTCGAGATAAAGCCGGCTCGACTGGATGCCCTGATTCTTCTGGTATTTTCCGCTGACGTACTCGTCGTAGTCGCCCTCGATCTCGTGGTAATAGATCTGGCAGATCTCGACGTTCGGATAGATGACGACCGGCTCGATGCAGAACAGCTCGAGCGTCCAGTACCCGCAGAAGCCGACGTCGCCGAAGCCCGCCGTGACGTGGATGCAGATGCCCAGCCGCCCGACGGACGAGCGCCCCTCGAGCATGGGGATGCAGCCGCGCGTCTCGGTGTACTCCACCGTGCGCCCGAGGTACAGCGTGCCCGGCTCGAGCAGATAGCCCGTCTCCGGGATGGTGATGAGCTTCGTGGGGTTGTTGAGCTTCATGTCGAGCGGCCTGCCCGTGTACACGAGCAGTTCGTTGTGCAGCCGCAGATTGTAGCTGTTGGGATTGACGCGGCGCGCGTCAAAGGGCTCGATGCGGATGTCGCCCCCCATGCGGCGCACGATCTCCTTGCCGGACAGGATCATAGCCAGGACCGCCTTTCTTCATTCTGCAATAATTATACAATATCTGCGTGCGTTTACAAGCGGCCCGCCGCGGGACGGAAACGGCCCGGCGGTGAAATTTTCCGCAAAAACCGCCCGGGAGCGACAAAAATCGGGCGGCGGGAGATTGATTCCCGGTGCAAAATGCCGTATCATTTGTTATAATGGGATAAAAGGGAAGGGGGCGCGCGCATGGCCGACCGCGAAAGGTATCAGGAGCTCCACGACGACGTGAAAGAATATGCGCCCGCCCATGCCCCTGTCCGGCGCAACACCCGCAAGGCAAAGCTGCGGACGGTGGCCGCGGCGCTCGCCGTAGCCGCTTCGGCGCTGCTGCTGGGCGGCGTCGAGCTGCGCTGCGAGCAGCAGTACATCGGCACGACCGAGGCCGATGTCGACGTGCGCGCCACAAGCCTCACGAACGGCCCGCTCGAGGGCGTCGAGATCCGTTACCGCCTCGAAGGCGAGGACGAAGGCAGCGAGCGCGCGCTGAAGCTGCCCGGCGAGGCGCTGCGTTTCACGGGCCTCACCCCCGCGACGACCTATAAGATCCTGTTCGACATCGCGCAGAACGGCAGTACGACGCGGCGCACCTACGCCTTTACGACGGCGGGCACCGGCCGCGGCGCGGCCGCGCCGCGGCTGCCGCAGCCGCCGGCTGCGCTGCAGGTTGTGCTGCCCGAAGGACAGCAGCCGGACGACCCGCCGCCCCCCGACATCGTCGAGGAGACCGCCGAGAAGCCGAAACCCGCCCCGCAGCCCGCGGCGACGTATACCGCGCCGACAGTCTCCGCGATGAGGTACGACATGACCGCCGACAATGCCGGCATCCTCCTGTGGACCGTCACCGCGCACGACGGCAAGGACATCACCTGCATCGTCACGACGAACGGCGGCGAGCCGCAGAGCTTCACCACGGCGGAGCTCGACGCCAACTTCGGCGACGGCAGCGGCAATTACAATATCGGCATCCCGACGGACACGGGCGCCCTCGCCGACGGCGCTATCACCGAGTTCACGCTGACGGTCGGCTACACGCTCAACGGCGCGGCCGGGAGCGTCTCCGACACCGGGCGGGTCATCGTCAACTTCGCGAGCGGCTTCAGCGTCGCGCTGACGGCGAACCCGGACGGCACGGCCGCGGCGGGCACGGCGGGATTCGCGATCTCCGCCGACGCGCTGAACAACGGTACGGTCTCGCTCGAGGGCGTCACGGCCGCCGACACCGTCAGCGGCGGCCTCACGCTGACCGGCGATCCCGTCTTCACGCCGGGCGCGGCGTCGACGATCACCTTCGGCTTCATCATGCCGGACGCCGCGCAGCGCAACCAGGTCACCGTCACGGTGATCCTGCGGTGGCAGGCGGGCGGCGTCACCACCATCCAGAAACTGACGTATACCGGCGCCTATCCGACGCCGTAAATTTCAAAACCACCGCCGCGCCATTCAGAGGAAGAAAAGAAGGTAGACTGCATGAAAAACAAAAGCACGCTCCGGCAGATCGTTATGCTCCTCATCTTTATCGTGTTGCTGCTCATCGTGATCAACCCCGCGCTGCTGCCGTTCATCAGCGCTGAAAAGGCGGCCGCCATACGCGCCACGCTCGCGGATACCTTCGGCTTCTTCAAAAGCGAGGCCGGCGGCTTCAGTCTGCCGACGCTGTTCAGCTGTCTCGCCATCATCTTCGGTATATGCGCGCTGTCGCAGCTGCTGCGGCTCATCCTCGAGCACACCGTCAGGCGCAGCCGCAGCAAGACCGTCGCGACGCTCATGCTCAGCGTCATCAAGTACGCGAGCGTCATCGTCGCCGTGCTGTGGTGCCTCAGCCGCATGGGCGTCAACGTCGCGGGCATCTTCGCCGGCGTCGGCATTTTGACCCTGGTCATCGGCTTCGGCGCCGAGCGCCTCGTCGAGGACATCATCACCGGCATCTTCATCATCTTCGAGGGGCAGTACAACATCGGCGACGTCATCGTGCTCGACGACTTCCGCGGCGTCGTGCGCAAGATCGGCGTGCGCACGACGACCATCGAGGACGCCGGCGGCAACCTCAAGATCGTCAACAACTCCGACATCCGCAACGTGCAGAACCGCTCGCGCAACCTGTCCTACGCCGTCTGCGACATCGGCATCTCCTACGGCGTGCGCATCGAGGACGTCGAGAAGGTCGCGCTCGCGAACCTCGACGGGATCTACGAGCGCAACCGCGCGCTGTTCAGCGAAAAGCCCCGCTACTGCGGCGTGCAGACGCTCGGCGAATCGTCCGTCGTGCTGCGCTTCGTCGTCTGCTGCGACGAGAACAACATCTTCAGCGCCCAGCGCGCGCTCAACCGCGAGATCAAGATCATGTTCGACGACAACGGCATCGAGGTGCCGTTCAACCAGATCGTCGTGCACAGCGCAAAATAACGACAATTGCATAGAACGCTCCCCATGCGGCCAAGATGATACAAAGTGTTGTTTTGGCCGCATTTTCATGCGCGCGTGCGCATTGACCCGCGCGGCGTTCTCCGCTACAATGGAAAGCGGAGAGAAACACGGAAGGGGATGCATCCATGAAAGAAGAAAAGCGGAAAGATGAAAAGCGCGCCCGCACGGCGCCGGCCGGGGCGCAGCAGACGCCGCCCCGCGCGCAGCCCGCGCCGCAGACGCCGCCGGCCGGCGACAAGGTGGAGAAGCGCCGCCGTTTCATCATCAATTTCGTCTACGTGGCGCTGGTGCTCGGCATCGTCTTTGTCGTGCTGAAATACGGCATCAACATCATCATGCCGTTCGTCGTGGCCTTCGCCGTCGCCATGATGTCGCGGCCGGTGATCGCGTTTCTGCGGAAAAAAGCCCGCTTTTCGAACGGCGCGGCGGCCGTCGTCTCCGTCATCCTCATCTACGCGCTTTTCGGCGGGCTCGTCGGCTTCCTCGGCACCAAGATCGTGCTGACGCTGCGCGACTGGATCGTCATGCTGCCCGACACCTATGTGAATTCCTTCCTGCCCGCGTTCAACGCGTCGCTCAACGGGCTCGAGGGCGTCGCGCAGCGCCTCGGACCGGAATTCGCGGCGTTTTTTGAAAACCTCAGCGCCGACCTGACGGCGAGCATCGGCAAGGGTCTGACGAATCTCGCGAGCGCCTTCGCCACGTGGGTCGGCCACACCGCGACGGCGGTGCCGGGCTTTCTCATTAAGGTCCTCATCACGATCGTCTCCTCCTTTTTCATCACGAAGGACTACGACCTCATCACGCGCTTCCTGCTGCTGCAGCTGAGCCCCCGCGGCGCCGACACCGTGCGCAAGATCAAGCAGGGCCTCATCGGCACGATCGGCAGCTACCTGAAATCCTATCTGCTCATCATGGGCATCACCTTCCTTGAGCTGCTCATCGGGCTGTCCATCTTCCGCGTGGACAACGCCTTCATCATCTCGCTCGTCATCGCGCTGTTCGACATCCTGCCGGTCGTGGGCTGCGGCACCATCCTCGTCCCCTGGATCATCGTCGTGCTCATCCAGGGGAAATACGTCCTCGCGGCCGAGCTGTTCGCGCTGTGGGTGGTCATCACCGTCGTGCGCAACATCATCGAGCCGAAGATCGTCGGCGAGCAGGTCGGCATGCACCCGGTGCTCGTGCTGTTCGGGATGGTCGTCGGCACCTACTTCTTCGGCGGCGTCGGCCTGCTCGGCGTGCCCGTTGGCTTCGCACTGCTCAAGAAGCTGCACGACCAGGGGACCATCGGGCTCTACAGATCCTTCGACCAGGCGCCCGGGCAGACCCCGCCGGCGCCCGGCGACGCGCCCCGCGAAGAAGAAAAAGAATAAGACCGCAGAGGCCGCGGCCCGCGGCCTCTGCTTTTTTTGCCGCGCGGGCCGTTTTGTGTTGAAAGCGGCGCGGCCGGCCGATATAATAGACGAAGAAAAAAAGAGGGGAATGGTTGGAAGTATGACGCGCATAGGATTTGACAACGAAAAATACCTGAAGATGCAGTCGGAGCACATCGCCCAGCGGCTCGCGGAATTCGGCGGAAAGCTGTATCTCGAATTCGGCGGAAAGCTCTTCGACGACGTGCACGCCTCGCGCGTGCTGCCCGGCTTCAAGGCCGACAGCAAGATCAACATGCTGCTCAAGCTCGCGGACAGGACCGAGATCGTCGTCGCCATCAACGCCGGCGCCATCGAGAAGAACAAGGTGCGCGGCGACATCGGCATCACCTACGACCTCGACGTGCTGCGCCTCATCGACGCCTTCCGCGGCATCGGCCTGTACGTCGGCAGCGTCGTCATCACCCAGTTCGCCGGGCAGCCCTCCGCCGTCGCCTTCCAGAACAAGCTCGAGTCCCTCGGCGTGCGCGTCTACCGCCATTATCCCATCGAGGGCTACCCCTCGGACATCAAGCGCATCGTCAGCGACGACGGCTACGGCCGCAACGACTACATCGAGACGTCGCGCTCCCTCGTCGTCGTCACGGCGCCCGGCCCCGGCAGCGGCAAGATGGCGACGTGCCTGTCGCAGCTGTATCACGACCACAAGCGCGGCATCCGCTCGGGCTATGCGAAGTTCGAGACCTTCCCCATCTGGAACCTGCCGCTCAAGCACCCCGTCAACCTCGCCTACGAGGCGGCCACCGCCGACCTCAACGACGTCAACATGATCGACCCCTTCCACCTCGAGGCCTACGGCAAGACCGTCGTCAACTACAACCGCGACGTCGAGATCTTCCCCGTGCTCAAGGACCTGTTCGAGGAGATCATGGGCACCTGCCCGTACCAGTCGCCGACCGACATGGGCGTCAACATGGCCGGCTACTGCATCACCGACGACGAGGCCGTCTGCGAGGCGTCGCGCGCCGAGATCATCCGCCGCTATTACGCGGCGCTGTGCAGCCAGCGCAAGGGCGAGTCGGACGGCAGCGAGGCGCGCAAGATCGAGCTCATCATGACGCAGGCCGGCATTTCGGCCGACGACCGCGCGGGCGTCGGGCCGGCCCGGCGCAAGGCCGCGGTGACCGGCGCGCCCGCCGTGGCCCTCGGGCTGCCCGACGGCACCAGCGTCACCCGCGCGACGACGGCGCGGGTCGGCGCG
>JAYFNU010000038.1:0-32620 GCA_034933305.1 Oscillospiraceae bacterium
GGGCCGCCCGGGGGGGCGGTGTGGGGGAGGTGGCGCCGGCGCACCCCGGGGTGGAGCGCCACCGCGCGCTGCAGGCGGGCATCCTGTTCAACCTGTACCAGTGCTACGAGGTGCTGTGCCGCGACGTCGGCGCGCCGCAGAAGATCATCGTCTCGGGCGGCATCCTCAATTCAAAGCAGTGGACGCAGATGGTCGCCGACATTTTCGGCCATGAGATCGTGCTCGTCAAAAACATCAACGCGTCGTCCGTCGGCGCGGCGGTGCTCGGCGCGCACGCGGCGGGCGCGCTCGCCGATGTGACCGCCTATACGGCGGAGACCGACGGCGCGCGCACGGTGGCGCCCCGCGCGGAGCTGCGCGATTACTACCGCGAGCAGTACGCGCGGTATCTGCGCTGGTACAATTTTACGAAAACGGCGTAAAAAGCGCCGCGCAGCGCCGGCCGCGCTGTCGTATGCGCTTTACGATGCCCGCGGGATCTGTTATAATCACGTCATACGAGACTGCCGGCGCTCGCCGGAGAAAGAGAAGAGAAATGAAAACAGAGTCGCAACTGACACAGGCATACGAGGGCGGGCGCAAGAGTCTGCTGCTGATGACGATCTTCACGGCGGTGAACGTTGTGCTGGTGCTGCTGAAGGCCGACCTCTGGTTTCTGTTCACGGCCTTTTTCCCGTATGTCGCCGCTGCGTCGTCGGCCTACGGCTTTCTCGGCATGCCGCAGGTGAGCTGCATCCTGCTGTGCTGCGTGCTGCCGGTGCTGCTGTGGGCGCTGTGCTGGCATCTGTCGGGCGACGGCCACGGCGTGTGGCTGAAGGTCGCGGCGGCCGCCTTCGGGCTCGACACCGTGTTCCTGCTCTTTTTTATGTTCACGGTCTCGTTCGATACCTCCTTCGCCTTCGCCATCGGTTTCCATGCGCTCGTGCTGTGGGAGCTCATCCGGGCGGCGGTCGCCGGCCGGCATCTCGAGCGGCAGGAGTACGCGCCCGACACGGCGCCCGCGGCCATCCGCGCGGTCGACGACGGCCTTTTCGGCGCGCCGCCGCAGAGCGCCGCGGCGCAGGACGCGTCCGCGGCTCCCGCGCGGGAATACGGCGCGCAGACCGGCAGGATCTATACCTACGACCGGACTTACGCGAAGCAGAACCATGCCGATAAGACGCTGCCCCTCATCCTGACGGGCCTCGGCTGCATCGTCGGCTTCCTCGCCGTGATCACCGCGACGATCTATTTGTCGATCGACGTCTTCAAAATGAGCGACAACGGCTCGATGATCTTTATTTTCTCCGTCTTCGCCCTGCTCATCGCGCTGATCATTTTCATCGTCACGCGCTTCAATCCCTTCACGCAGGCCCGCCTGTTCAGTTACACGGCGGGCGAGCTCGGCGGGCTGCGCCGCTGCTCGGCGCTGCAGCCGGCGGCCGGCATGTCGATGGGCGATCTGCGCGTCGAAGCGGAGCGGCCCGATCGCTGGGTGGTGAGCTATGCGCGCGGCGCGGGCAAGCGCGCGCGGGCCGTCATCCCGAAGGCCTATCCGGGGCTCGAGGAATACATGGCCGGAACGGCGGTCGGCCAGCTGTAAAAGATCCGTGCTGCATAAAAAAGGCCGGCGCTTCTGCGCCGGCCTTTTTTGCGTTATCTTATTGTCCGATCGCGGCCCTGCCGCCGATGTTGACGCAGCGCACGAGGCGCGCGTCCGAAACGAGACCGCCGCGCTCGTCGATGACCGCCATTTCGCCCGAGGGGATGCCGTAGCCGACGGCGCCCTCGCCCGACAGCTCGACGGCCTTTTTGAGCTCGGGCCAGCCCTCCGCCTCGGCGTGCGTGTCGAAGATGTGATCCGCGAAGCCGAGACAGTCGAACAGCACGGCGTCGTCCGGGCGGTTGTCCTCGTCGTCCCAGTGGGGCCAGGCCTTCGAGAGCATGATCGTGCCGGCCGACAGGCCGACGAACTGTTTTCCGTCCTCGAGCAGCGCGCGCAGCAGCGCGCGGATGTCCTCCCCGAGCCCGCGCATGCCGTCCTCGACCTCGCCGCCGGAGACGAAGATGACGTCGCTTGCGCGCAGGATCTCCGCGGCCTTTTCGGGGTCGGCGCGCTTTCCCGCGAGCGGCGCGAGCGTCAGCGAGGCGGCCCCCGCCCTGGACAGCGGCGGCCAGAACCATTTCATGAAGCTGCGGTCGTCGCCGCTCGCCGTGCCGATATAGGCGACGGCGGGGTGCGCGGCGCCGCTGCCGCGCAGCGCTTCGGCGAGCTGCTCCGCGAGGCGGCCGTTCTTTCCCGGGCCGCCGGCGAGAAGGTAGATTTTTTTACGCATGGGGGATCGCTCCTTTCGTCAGCGCCCAGTCGTCGAAGGGGAATACCGCGTGCGTGCGGCGATATTTTCCGCTCGGCCCGGGCAGGAGATCCTTGACGATGCTCACCGCGTAGCGGCCGTCCTCGCCGTACAGCTGCCGAAGGATCTCTTCGGCGCGGCGCACGGCGCCGTCGGCGCTGCCGCCGAGCCTGAGCTGCAGATCGTAGCTGTCCGTTGTCCGCTGTGTCAGCGCGTAGTCGCGGATGCCCGGCACGCCGGCCACGGCGGCGTCCGCCGCCGCGGTCGTCACGAGGCCGCCGCGCGTCGTGAACGTCGCGTTCGCCGCGCGCCCTTCGATGGCGTCGGCGACGAAGCCCCGCGCGTTGCCGCAGCCGCAGGGCGCCCCGCGGTGGACGCGCACGAGATCGCCGACGTCGAAGCGCAGGATGTACGCCCACGGGTTGCCGAACGTCGACACGGCGATGCGCCCGAGATCGGGGCCGCCGTATTCGTCCTTGAGCGGGAGAAAGTCGATGCGGCAGAAATCCGCGTTCTGGTGAAAGCGCCCGTCGGCGCAGCTGTCCATCACGAAGCCGGTCTCCGTCGTGCCGTAGGAGCTGACCGTCGGGCAGGAGAAGACGGCGCGAATGGCGGCAAGACTGACGAGAGAGGGGAGCTCGTAGGTAAAGGTGATGACGTCGGGCGTGTAGACCTCGGTGCCGTGGTCGAGCCAGTACCAGCAGCAGCGCGCGAGCAGCGACGGGTTCGCCTCGAGCACCGTCGGCCGGTATTCGGCGAGCTCGCGCGCGATGCGCTCGATGTGGGCGTCCTTCCAGCAAAGGATATTGGCCTTTTCGTTCAGATAAAGCAGATTCCCCATGATGCGGTGGCCCATGGGGAGATCCTCCTCGCAGCTGATGCCGACGTTGAGCGAGCTCGCGAGCGTCGCCTGCCGCGGCGGATAAGCGAGCGCCGCGAGGTGGGCGTTCAGCTTCCACGACGCGGCCTCGCCGGCGCGCCACCACGTCTGGTTCCAGAGGTTGACAACCTTTTCGCCGGTCGTGCCGGAGGTGAAGGTGTATTCGATCGCATCGTCCCGCAGACCCTGTTCCACATCGGTCCCCGCCGGCACGAGGCCGTCGGGAAAGCTCGCGCGCATGTTCGCCTTCGTGAGCACCGGAAGCGCCGCGAAGCGCTCGTCCGCGCTGCGGCCGGGGCCCGGATCGAACCGTTTCCAGCGGTCGCGGTAAAAGGGGACGGCGCTGAGCGCGCTGTCAAGCAGCGCGGCGGATCGCTCTTCGGAGGATTGCGCGCATCGGTGGTCTTCGGGACAAGTCATTCTTTCTTTTCCTTTTCTGCTGCGGGGACGGCGGGCGCGGGCTGCGGATAGCGATAGATCCCGCCGGCGTAGTTCTCGAGAACGTACTCCTTTTCGTTGCGGGATACGACGTAGTCGTAGCAGACCGGCACCTTTCCGCCGCCGCCGGGGGCGTCGATGACGAATTTCGGAACGGCGAAGCCGGAGATGTACCCCTGCAGGGCGTGGATGATCTCAACGCCGGTCTCGACGGTCGTGCGGAAATGCGAGATGCCCCTCGACAGATCGCACTGGTAGAGATAATACGGGCGCACTCTGTTATGTACGAGCTTGAGCATGAGCTCCTTCATCGTCGCCGCGTTGTCGTTGATGCCCTTGAGCAGCACCGTCTGGTTGCCCAGCGGGATGCCGGCGTCGGCGATGCGCTGACAGGCCTGCGCCGCTTCGGGCGTGACCTCGCGCGGGTGGTTGAAGTGGGTGTTGATCCAGATGGGCTGATATTTTTTGAGCATCGACAGCAGCTCGTCGTCGATGCGCATGGGCAGCACGACGGGCACGCGCGTGCCGATGCGGATGATGTCGACGTGTTCGATCTCGCGCAGCTTCCGGATGATCTCCTCGAGCCGTGCGGTCGACAGTGTGAGCGGGTCGCCGCCCGAAATGAGGACGTCGCGGATCTCCTCGTGCGCCCGGATGTAGCCGAGCGCCGTCTCGAGCTCCGCGTTGCTGATCGCGCAGTCCTCCTCGCCGACCATGCGCCGGCGCGTGCAGTGCCGGCAGTAGGCCGAGCATTCCATCGTGACGAGGAACAGCACGCGGTCGGGATAGCGGTGGACGACGTGCGGCACGGGGCTGTCGCCGTCCTCGTTGAGCGGGTCGATGAGGTCGTTGCCGCACGGCAGCGTCTCCTGGATGGAGGGGATGCACTGCATGCGCACGGGGTCGTGCGGATCGGTCGGGTCGATGAGGGACAGGTAATAGGGCGTGACGGCCATGCGGAACAGCTGCAGGACCTGCGTGATGTCGGCTTTTTCCTGCGCGCCGACGGGCAGCCAGCGGCCGAGCGATTCGGCGTCGGTGATGCGGTGGCGCAGCTGCCAGTGCCAGTCGTTCCACTCGGGCACGTTCATCTCGAATTCTTCCGTGCGCGTCATAGCCGCACCCCCAGCCGCTGCGCGGCGGCTTCGCAGATCCCGCAGACGAGCGCGTCGTAATCGAGGCCCGCGGCCTCGGCGGTCATCGGCAGATCGCTGTAGCCCGGCGCGAGGCCGGGCAGGGGATTGATCTCGAGAAAGCAGGGTTCGCCGGCGGCGTCCATGCGCAGGTCGACCCGCGCGACGTCGCGGCAGCCGAGCGCGTCGAACGCCTTCGACGCCGCTTCGGTGAGCTGCGCCGCCTCGCGGGCGGTGAGCTTCGCGGGGCACTCGTAGCGCACGTGCTGTTTGTAGTTGCACTTTACCTCATAGGAATACACCTTGAATGTCCGCTGGGTGCTGCCGTTGTAGATGATCTCCATGGGGGGGAAGATCCGCCTGTCCGCCCCGTTGCCGAGGATGCCGACGGTGAATTCCCGCCCGGGCAGGTACTCTTCGACGAGCAGACTGCCGCAGCCGGGCAGATCGCGCGCGAGCAGCCGCGCGAGCTCCGCCTGATCGACGGCGATACAGTCCTCGGAGATGCCCTTGCCCGATCCTTCGGCGTTCGGCTTGACGATGACGGGGTAATGCAGCCCCGCCGGGATATCCTTTGCGTCTGCAACGACCGCGCTCGCCGCCGTGCGCACACCGCAGGCGCCGACGAGGCGCTTGCACATGAGCTTGTCGAGCGAGACGCCCAGCGCGACGGCGTCGCTGCCGGTGTAGGGGATGCCCAGCATCTCCAGCAGCGCGGGCACCTGCGCTTCGCGCGAGCGGCCGCGGCTGCCCTCGGCGATGTTGTAGGCCATCGTGATGCCGCTGTCGCGGATCGCCTGCGGCAGATCCGGCCCGGCTTCGAGGACGACCGTGTCGACGCCGTGCCGCACGAGCGCGGCGCGGATCGCCTCGACGGTCGCGGGGGCGTCGAATTCCGCTTCTTCGTCGGCGGTTTCTCCCGCCGCGTGCGGGTGCTTGATATTGCAGATGAGGCCGAGTTTTACCCGCTTCGGGGCAGGTAAGGGGTTCTCCGATTCTTCCATTTCTGTCTCCGGTATTTTTATATTGCGGCGTTGCCGCTGTGAACACAACAACGGGACGCGCGCGGCGGCGCAAAGGGCTTGTGCCCGGCCGCGGCGGGATTAATTTCCTCAATCATTCTATCATCGTGAACACAAAATGCAATATATAATTGTGAATGATTTTCACACATTTTTTTCGCGGGAAAAACGGTGCCCCGCGCGCCCGAAAACAGCGCGCCCCGCGGGGAAAAACGCGCGGCGCGCGGGGCGGCCCGCGGCGCTTGTGCGAAGCCGCGAAAAAGGGCATGCGCTGTATCCGGAGCCGGCGTCGGGCGGAACGCCCGGGGATCATCGAATGCCCGTTCCGGCGCATGACGGCGCGGAATCCGGATGCGGTAAATAAAAAGAGGATGCCGGAAGGCATCCTCTTTTTTCATGCGGACGCGCGGGCGCGCCCGCGCGCTATTTTCCGCTTTCCGCCATGACGGCGAGGATCTCGTCGATCGTTTTGTACACGCGGTTGTCGACGAGCCCGCCGACGAAATTGTTGAGGCGGAAGGATTCGTTGTAGTAATTGCGGACGTCGCTCTTGTAGAGCGCGAGCTTCTTTCCCCATCCGTAGCCCAGCCCGATCTCCGCGGCGGTGCCGGAATCGATCTCGATGCCGTTGCAGTTGACGACGAGCCAGCTGCAAAGCCGGATCGCCTTCAGGTCCATATAATAGCACGCGGCCTTCACGAGCACAGAGCTCTTGTTGGTGATGACGATCTCCTGCGGCAGGAAGGTGGTATAGCCGGCGGCGCGCAGGCGGTCGGAGTTGAGCTGGTTGGTATAGCGGTCGCCCTCGTTGAACAGCGGCCCCGCCATGTAGACGGGGACCTTGCCGTCCTCGTAGGGATGGATGTATTTGTCAAGCGCAGCGACGGTCTCGGCGTCGGTGATCTCCTGCATGTCCGGGCGGAACGCAAAACACGCCTCGCCGTACTTTTCGACAAAAACGGGATGGCAGACGCCGCCGGCGGCATATACCGCAAACAGGGGATCGGTGTTGTTTCCGAGATAATACTTCATGGCAGGCACCCTTTCCGCATATTCGATGGTTTTGATCCGCGCCCCGGCCGCGCGGGGCGCGGGACACTTCATAATATACCGCAGATCCGCCCGCTCCGCAAGCATTCCGGCGCCCGTCCTGGATCGCGCAGCCGCGCGGCGCACTTTCGCACAAACAGGAGAAAGACTCTTGAAAACCGGGATGATTACTGGTATGCTTTCCATATAAACTGATGCGATGAAAGGGCGATGTTTGAATGGCGATCTCGTATAATCGAATGTGGAAACTGCTGGTGGATAAGAAAATGAGCAAGGCGGATCTGCGGAAGGCGGCGTCCGTCGCGCCGAACACGATGACAAAGCTGCGCAGGGACGAACCGGTGAATCTCGTGATCCTTGAGCGGATCTGCGGAGTGCTCGCCTGCGATTCCGGGGACATCATGCACTATATAGATGAGCCGGCGGCGAAGACCGGCGAAGGCGGTGAGGCGGATGGGATATAGCGCATTGCATGCAATGAGACAGCGCAACCGCGCGCAGTACGGGCTCGAAGCGTCCGTGCGCGTGCCGGAATTGCCGCGCTCCAAAAGGCGGTTCGGCGCGCAGGCGCTCGCTTTTATCCGCGACGACTGCGAGGATCTTCAATTCGACATGGCGTCTCCCGAACGCGCCGCCCTGACCGACGCGGACGGCAAAAGCGCGGGAAAGAACCAGATACCGTACAATATGGAGCGCGACCTCGACCGCCTGAGCTTTGAAGCGGCGATCGGGCGCTTTCTCGCCTCCGGCTCGCGGGAGGACGCTTTCGACATCTATTTCTGCTACTGCGAGATATTCCGGCCGTTCGGCGCGGGCTACGATTCCACGGGGCTGCTGCTGGAGCTGCTCAGCGAGCACGAGCAGAACGCGAGCTCGCTGCTGATGAAGCACCGCGACCATTATGCCCACAGCGTTTACGTGTTTCTGATCGGGCTTGCGATCTATAAAAACCACGCGGCGTTCCGCGCGGCGTATAACGCGAAGTACGGCCTGACGGACGGCAAGGAAGCGGCCTGCCATTTCCTCGAATATTGGGGCCTCACGTCGCTGTTCCACGACGGCGGGTATCCGTTTGAGATCGCGCACCAGCAGATGAAGGCGTATGTCTGCAAGCTTGACAAAAGCAACAACGACGACTGCGGCTTCGCGCCCTATGTCTCCTACCGGAATATGGACGAGTTTGCGCTCTCGCGCCTCGGCGACCTCAACGCGCTGTACGCAAGGGCTGTCACGGAGCGCCTGGCGGAGCGGTATCTCTGCCGCACGGAGACCGAGCCGTATTATGCGCGGCACCGCCTGCAAACGGCGCTGAAGGACAGGGCGATCCATGAGAGCCCCGCCGAGAAGGATTATCTGTACATGGATCACGCCTATTTCAGCGGCCTGATGATGGCGAAAACGTATCTTGCGCGCCACAGGGAGATCGACGATTATGACAAGCTGCCCGCGGCGGTGCTGGATGCCTTTTGCGCCATTCTGCTGCACAACAGCCTTTTCAAATTCACGATCCGTTCGTTTTTGCATACAAAAGAGCCGCTGCGCCTGTCGGACGGGCAGCCGCTCGCCTATCTGCTGATGCTGTGCGACGAGCTGCAATGCTGGGACAGGACCGCCTACGGGCAGAACAGCCGCAGCGGCATCTTCGCGTTCGACTTCGACATGGAGTTCACCGCCGACGGCGGCATGCGCTGGATCTATTTCTACGACGAGGCATACGCCGACAATGTCCGCGCGGCGAAGGCCTGCAGGGATATGCTGTACGGCGGCTACACGAAAAAATCCGGCGCGGTGCGGGAAGGGCGCAGCAAATTTGTCGACGATATCGACGAGATCCTCTGCGTGAAGGACGTCATGCCGGGCTTTGCGCCGGACGTCAATGCGCCCGACGGCAGCGGCGGCGTCGAAGTCCGCATGGAGTACAAGCAGAAGAAGACCGGGCTGTATCTGTCCGACAGCAGTTATCTCAATCTCTACGCGTTCGCGCTCGCGCTGAACGGGCGCTATGCGGGCGCTTCGACCGCCGAGGAAATGCGGCGGGCGTTCGAGGAAGATCTGTCGCTTGAGTACAAGCTCTCCAACATCGCGCAGGCGAAGGGCTTTGCGGCGCAGCTCGAATCCATCGGCTGTTTTTATACCGACCGGGCCGTCGACTATATCCCCGTGACCGACTTCAAGGCGCTCGCCCGGGAGCCGGGGCACGAGCAGGATCTCACGAAGATCGCCGTCGCCGAGCACGCGCGCTGGTGCGCCGAAAAGCGCGCCATGGGCTGGGATTACGGCACGGCGCACGTCGGCGCGGTTTCCTGCGCGGACGGCGGGACAAAGAACGACAACACAATGCGCGAGCGCACGCGGCTGCACCACGATCTCGTGGATTATGCGGCGCTCGAAGCGGCGGAAAAATTCAAGGATTCCGACCCGATGGAGCAGATGCTGACGCTCATCCGGGCGTACGACGGATTGACGATTTACAGGATGCGCTGATTCAAGCAATGCGGGCGGTTCGGCCGCGAAACGGCTGACGCCGCCGTGGTTATGCAGCCCCGACAGGAAAAACAGAGCCCCGAAACCCGAATTTTCGCAGCGAAACGGAGGTATTCGATGGGGATCCCGATTGTGGTCGGCGTCACAGGTCACCGCGACTTGCGGGAGCGCGATCTCCCGCAGCTGCGGGAGCTGGTGACGGCAGAGCTGAAAAAGCTGACGGCGCAGTATCCGCATTCGGATTTTGTGCTGCTCGATTCCCTCGCCGCCGGGGCGGACGCGCTGTGCGCCGAGGCCGCGCTGGCGCTCGGCATGACGCTCGTCTGCCCGCTGCCGCTGCCGGCACGGGAATACCGCCGGGACTTTTCCGAATCCGAAGCGGCGGTCTTTGACGCGCTGCTCAAGCGAGCGGGCGACGTATTCGCGGCGCCCGCCGCCGAGCTGCTGCCGGAGGATCCGTCCCGGGACTTCTATTACCGTCAGGCGGGCATCTACGTCGCGTCGCACAGCCATGTGCTGCTGGCGCTGTGGGACGGCGCGCCCGCGCAGCCCGGCGGCTGCGGCACGGCGGAGACGGTGGATTTCATGCTCCGCGGGGACTTCGATGGCGGCGGTTTTCGCGCGGCGAACGACGGCGCGGTCATTCACATCCCGACGCCGCGGCAGGCGGACGCCGCGGATGCGCCGCTGATGCTGCGCCTGCTGGAAAACGAGAAGGGCAGTCTGCGCGATGTGCTGCGCAGGACCGACGAATTCAACGCCGACGAAAAGAGCGCGGGCGCGGCCGCGGGGGACGCGCTGCTGCCCGAGGCGATCCTGTCGCGCGCGGACGGGCGCATCAAAAAGCTGCACGGGCTGTACCGGTCGGCGGACAGACTCGCGCTGCGGTGCCGGCAGCGCTATCTGCGCGCGATGCGCTGGTTCTCCGCGTTCGGCGTTCTGCTCGTCGCGTGCTTTCTTTTGTACGACGAGCTGGAATGCAATTTGTTTTTGCTGTGTTACGGCGCGCTGATCCTCACGTATGCGCTGGCCTTCGCCTTTGTGCGCAAGGGGCGCGCGCATGAAAAATATCTCCAGTACAGGGTGCTGTCGGAGACGCTGCGCGCGCAGTTTTATCTGACGGCCGCGGGGCTTTGCGACAATGCCGGCGGCTGCTTTACCTGGACGCAAAAGCAGGAGGTCACGTGGGTAAAGGAAGCGGTCACCGCGCTGCTGATCGGGAAGCCGGCGGCGGCGGCCGCGTCCGACGCGGCCGTCAAGGAAGCGTGGATCGACGGGCAGCTCGCCTATCACCGCCGCGCGCAGGGGCGCGACGCGGGGAAGCACCGCCTGCGGGAGCGGGTCTCGGGGTGCCTGCTGGCGGCGTCCGTCGCGCTGTTCGCGCTGGTGCTGGCGCTCGAGTTCTTCCGCGCGCCGGCGATGGCGGCCCCCGTTTTCGGCGGACGCTTTCCGGCGCTGTTCCTGCACCATCCGGAGCAGAGCTTTGCGCTGCGCAGCCTCATGAAGATCCTGCTCGGCGGCGTGTCCGCCGTCGCGGTGTTCCTGACGAACTATTACGGCAAGCTTTCCTTCGAGCGAAAGAGCGCGGATCACGAGCGGATGGCGGCGCTGTATGCCTGCGCGAAGGAGCGCTTCGAGTCGGGAAAGGCCGACAACAAGGCGCTGATGCGCGCGCTCGCAAGGGAGGAGATCATCGAGAACGGCAATTGGTTTTCCTATTGTAAAGAGAATCCGCCGTCCTTCTCGGTTTGAAAACGGGCGGCGGGATCTGCAATATTTTACCGAAGGAGTGCGTATGGAAAGCGCGACGAGAACGGAAGAAACCGCATGCAAATATGAGGCGTTTATCAGCTACCGGCATATGGCGCCGGACAATCTGCTTGCAAAAAAGCTTCACACCGCGATCGAAAACTTCCATATCCCCGCGTCCGTCCGAAAGGCATCGGGCAAAAAGCGGATGGGAAAGGTATTCCGCGACGAGGAGGAGCTGCCGCTTTCGAGCGACCTCGGCGCGGATATCAAAAAAGCGCTGGCCGACAGCCGCTGGCTGATCGTTTTGTGCTCGCCGCGGCTTCCGCTGTCCAAGTGGTGCCTGCAGGAGATCAATACTTTTCTGGAGCTCGGCCGGGCGGACAGGATTCTCACCCTTCTCATCGAGGGGGAGCCGGAGGAAAGCTTTCCCGAGCAGCTTCGCTTTTCCGAAGAAAACGGCGCGAGGATCGAGCGGGAGCCGCTGGCTGCCGATGTGCGCGGCCGTTCCGACGCCGAGAGGGCGCAAAAGCTCCGCCGGGAAAAACTGCGCATTCTGGCGCCGATGCTGGGGGTCGGATACGATGACCTGAAACAGCGGGCGAAGGAAAGAAAGCTGAAGCTGGTGTTCGCGGCCGGGCTTGCGGCGCTGGCTTTATCGGCGGCGTTTTCCGTGTATGCCGTCGACAAGAACAACAAGATCGAAGCGCAGCGCAACGCGGCGCTCGAAAGTCAGTCACTGTATCTTTCCGACGCGTCGCGCACGGCGCTCGAGAGCGGGGACCGGATGCTGTCGCTGCTGCTTGCGCTGGAGGCGCTGCCGAAAAACACAGCCGACCCGGAAAGACCGCTGACGGCCGAAGCGGAGGCCGCGCTGCGAAGCGCGGACGTCGCGCAGGGCAGCGCCACGGGCTATCAGCCGGTGACGACGATGTACCTGGGGTCGAAGATCTATTCCTACAGCACGAACGGCACGAGCACGTGGTTCCGCATGTTCTCTCCGGATATTGACAACTACATAGCGACCTACGAACTTGCGAGCGGCGAGCGGATCTATGCGAGCGAGGAGAACCGCACCGTTATTGACGGAACCCCCTACAACTGCCGCTTCATGGGAGGCATAGAACCGGTCCTGTTTTTTAAAAACGAGATGCGGGCTTATACCGGAAGCGACATACAGACGCGCGCGCTGCCCGACGGCTCATGGGACGTCTGTGAGGGCTGGCAGTACAATATTTACTACACGACGGACGGCGGCCGGTTTTTCACGGGGAGAAGCTACTCGTCCGGGGGGAACAACACGATTCAGCTGCCCTCTGTGGCTGCGAATATCGTGGAGCTCGAAGGCGTCGGTCAGATCAAGAGTATCCGGGAGCTGCGCAGCGGCGCGAACGGAAATCTCGGCGAGAGCGTGTTTGCGCTGGGCTGCTATGCTGAGAAAGAGTCGGGCGCGCCGACGCTCTATACCTACAGCGCCTCCGCGGGAGAACTGCGCGCCTTTGACATGACCGCGGACGTCTGCTTTGTCGATACCTCGTCCGACAATACGGCGCTGTGCGCCGTGGAAAAAACCGAAAACGCCGCCGGCGGGAACGTATATATCTTCAACAGCAATTCCAAAGAGCTCGCTTACGTCATAACGCGGGAGATGCTCGACGGCGTCGGCGCGAAGGAGGCGTGGTTCACAAACAGCGATGCAAACATCATCGCGGTGCTTAACAATGCCGGAACAGTGTCTGTTTTTGATTATGCCAAAAAGGAGTTCCTCTTTAAGCTGCATAGCGGCGCCGTCAATGTCCTCAGCGTGCGCTGGAACACGAGCGGGAATCAGATTCTTTGCGCATGCAGCGACAAAGCGGCGCGCATTTTTGACGCAAAAACGGGGGAACAGGTCTATCTTTTGAATGCAGGCTTCGATCTGAAGGAAGCCGTCTATGCGTCCGGCCGCAATCTCAGGGCCAACGATATGCGCGTGCTGCTTGTCGGCAACAGTTCCATCAGCGTTTATAAGCTCGTGACGCCCGAAAACAGCGCCGATTCGACGGTGCTGCGGCTTGGCGGCTTCGTCACCGGCGTCAACTGCAAGGCGGCCGCCTTCAGTCCGGACGGCTCCATGGCGGCGATGCTCGCGCAGGGCTGTATAGCGCTTTACAACACGAGCGACGGAAGTATCCTGTGGATCTCGGAGGATTCGACCTACAGCTATTCGACCTATAAAGGCGCGGTCGTCTTCACGCCCGACTCAAAGCGCGTAATCTACGCGTCCGGCGAGGAAGGGGGTGAAGACTTCTCGTTCATTGCTCGCGACGCGCAGACAGGCGAACCGGTCGGGGAGATCTCTCCTTCTTACCATTATTTTTTCACTGCGGTCAGCGGCTTTTCCTACGAGGAGGACAAATTCGAATGTGAAACCCCCGTGTTTTCGCAGGACGGCCGGTATCTCAGGATCAGGAGCTTTTCTCTTGATTACGCCGAGTGCGTTTTTGTATACGATGCCGAAACGCTTGCCGAGGCGTGGCATTTCGGCTACGAGGACGTGCAGAATCCCGCGTGGTACGGGCCGCAGGAGGTGGCGGATTACACGCGGGGGGATTACAACTCGGTGGCGCTGGAGTCCTATTGGCTGGACGGCGGGGAAAAGCTGCTCATGGAGTTTTGCTATACGGACTACAGAGTCGATGAAAACGGCGAGAAGGATTACAGGCAAACCTATTACTACGAGGTGCGCGATGCCGCAGACGGGACGGTGATCACCTCCTATATCGCGGCACAGGATATCGGCGATGCCGCGGGCTGCATGACGTCTCCCGACGGCGCGCGCATTCTGCTGTGGGACGGCGGCAGCCTGACCGTGCTGGACGCCCTGACGGGGAAAAAGACCGCGCAGAGAGATTTCGCAGAGATTTCATCCTGCTTCTGGGCGGGCGGCAGCGCCCGCGCGGGCGTGGTTTGCGGCGAGGGCAACCTGCTGTGGGACTGGGGACAGGATAAAACGACACTTTACGACGACGGCGATATCGCGTGGAAGACCGCGAATGCGATGCTTCTTTCGGACAGTCGGAAATACTCGGTCTATATCTCCGGGGAGAGCGCCTATACCGCGGCGGGCGGGACCTCGCTGCAGCGGATCGATACGGTGTTCCCGTTCGGCGAAAAGCTGGCGTATATCGATAAGGTGAACGGCTATTGCGTGATCGCCGACGCCGCGACGGGGAAAACCATCGTTCGGGTATGCGAGGACGATTATCAGCTCACGGTGTATGCCGCCGCGCCCGACGGCAGCGCCATCGTTTACTCCACCAACAAGGACAACGGCATGCCGACGATCCTCAAGGCGTTCCCCCTTGATGCGCTCATGCGGTCGGCGCAAGCCCAGCTCGGCGGCCGCGCGCTGACGGAAGACGAAAAGGCGAGGTACTTTATCGTGAACTGAGGCGCAGCCGCCGCCCCGAGGACTGCCGGGCGCGCGGCGGTTCGCGCCGCAAAGCCCCTCCCGCGGCGGAAAACGCGGCGCTGCCGGATTTCCATCTGCAAATAAAAAACTGCGGCGGTGATCCGTTCACTGCCGCAGTTTTCTGTTCGGAATTATGCCCGGCGGAAATGGTCTTTTCCGGCGCCCGCTTCAAAATGGTATTTCACGATGCCGAGGTCGATCGCGGAATAGGGGCCGCCGAGATTCTCGATCTTCACGGTGTCGCCCGACAGCGAAACGCGGAACTTCTGCTGATTGACGGCGGTCGGCGCGAGCATGGCCGCCTCCATGCCGGCCTTGAACCAGGCGGGCATATCGCCGGCGGCAGTGCAGAGCGATTCCATCGATTTTGTCTTATGCGCGATACCTTGTGTTGCCCCGTATCCGAGAGCGATTACAATGGCGAGCTTTTCCCCGGCGTTTACGGTGATGTGCTTTTTCGCCGTGCCTTTCGAGAACGTCATGGCGACCCAGCAGGTGTTGAGCCCCAGCGTCTGCGCCTTCAGCGCGATGCGCTCGCCGTAATAGCCGAGCGCCTCGTCAAGCTCCGCGCTTTTTTTGCCCGCCAGCGCGATGTAGTTCTGCACGCCGGAAAATTTTCCGTAATGCGCCATGACGCCGTCGAACGCCTTCGGTTCGTTCGTCACGAGCTGGATATGCAGGCCGCCTTCTTTGTTGCAGGCGTCGATCTCCCGCTGCAGGGCGTCCGCCGTTTCCGCCGGGATGGGCTTGTCAAGATAACTGCGCACCGAGTGGCGCGCTTCGATCGCTTCCGAGATGGTCATATCGATTCCTCCAATTCAATGATGCTTCTTTGTTCCTCCGGGTCATGCGCGGCCAGCACGGCGGCGCATCCGGGCTTTTTCCTTTCTGCCGCGACCCATGCGAGGGATCTCTTCATCTTTTCCCTGTCGAAGACGGGCCCCGGCAGATTCAGGTCTTCCCACGACGCGCGGTTATAGCCGGTATCGCCGACGAGGAGCGCAAACGTTCCGCCGGCGCAGACCCGCACGGCCACCGAGCCCTGCGAGTGCCCGGGCACGGGCAGCACCTTTACCGTGCCGTCCCCGAACACGTCCCACGACAGCCCGTACGGCGCGCCCGCGTCGGCGGAGAAGCGCATCTGCGTGAGCGGGATCTCCTTCCACGGCCGCCGGACGTAGCGCGTCTGCGCGGAATGGACGGCGCGCCATTCGTCGGGGCTGACCATGATCCGCTTCGCATTTTTAACGAGCCGCAGGCCCGAGTCGTGGTCGATATCCATATGCGTCAGGATCACGTAATCGAGCATCTCCGGTTGTACGCCCAGCGCCGCCAGCCGCTCGTCCACCGCTTCGCCGGGCGGCAGGATCGGCTTTGAGGCAAACCACATGGGGAAGGTCAGCGTGCGGATCGGGTGTTCCCGTACGGCGCTGTCCCAGGCGGTATCCACGAGGATCCTGCCCTTTGGATGCTCGATATAAAAGGCCTTGACGGGCAGCGTGATGCGGTGCCGCCGCGCGCGGAACAGCCCGGTATAGGCGAGCGCGTTTTTCGATACCCCGCGGTTCGGCACGGCCTCGTCCACGCCGACGCTGCCGCAGTTCAGGATATGGATGCGGATCACGGCTTCTCATCCTCCTTCAGCCTGGGATAGCCGTTTTTCCGCGCGGACGCGGCGACCTCGTTCACATGATCGACCAGCGCCTTCAGCCCGCTCCAGCAGCCGCTGTCGGCGTCCGCGTAATAGTAGTTCATGGTGCCGGCGCGGTGCATGCCGATCAGTCCCGCGTCCTTCAGCACCTGAAGATGATGGGACACGGCCGGTCTTGAAAGGTGCGTGCATTTGGTGATTTCGGGCACGCGCATGCCGATCGTCTCGTTTTGCAGCAGTGCCGCGAAGATCTGCTGCCGCGTTTCGTCGCCGAGCGCGATGAACACCCTGCGGTAGTTTTGAAATTCCGCGGCCAGCAGCTTCCGCTGCCTGACGCACTCGTCCATAAAGCGGCCTCCGATGAATGGTTTGATCGTTTAAACCATCATAGCACGGATTTGCGCCGAGAGGTCAATGGGAAGGAAAATCGAGACGATCATTTAATGCCTTCGCTTTTTTCGGCTTGCCTCGGCGCAGAAAAGCCGCCCTTTCGCGGGCGGCTTTTTCGCGCCTGCCCCCCGAAGGACTGCCGCATTCAGCACGAAGGCGTCCCCGCGCACCGGCGGCGGGACGGCGGATCAAAACGCAGCAGGGGACACAACGGCGGGTTTCGCGCGCAAGGCACGCCGGCCCCCGCACACAGAGCGGGCCGGGTCTTTCCGGAACGCAAAGTCTCCGCAGCCGGAGCTTCACGAACGGGCGCCGGATCACAGCGGGAGCGAAAAACGGGTTCCGTTGCCGCGGGACGCGGAGAAAATTTTGAGCCCGCCGCCGGGAAGAGAGCCGAAGCGCGATGGCGCGCGCCGCTTCCGCGCGCGCTGCCGTCCAAAAGGGTCGCAAAGCGCGCAAACGAGGCGGCCTGCGCCGATTTCGCCGCCGGGCAATTTGACCTCAGGACAGGGGTGCGGCGCGGAGGTGCACATAAAAAAGGCAGCCAAGCTTTCATTTCTGAAACCTTGGCTGCCGCTGGTGGAGGCGAAATATCGCTGAATACTGCTTGCAGGCGTCCCCGCAAATTCTTTGGTTCCCGGATGCAGTGGAGAAATACCGCTGGATACGGCCACAGGTGGGCCCATAAATTTTTTGGCTCCCGGATGCAGTGGAGACCCCCTGCTGATTTGCGCCACGCTTGTCCCCAAAGCAGCCGAAATCGACGTGCTTTCGGAACTGAATTTGGATGCTCCGGCCGCGTCTGTAATGTTCCGCGCCGTCTATCGCAATGAGTCACATGACAAGTTGCCGAGAACTCAGTGGCAGGAAGAACGCAGCGACCTTGCCTGGCTCCCGCCCTGCCGCCCGGTGAAGCCCATCCCTTTCCGCGACGTCTGGCTCGTGGGCAAGAAAGAGCTTAAGTGGCTGTTCGACAGAGAAAAGTAACGGGAAGATCATACATGAAGCACAAGCCTTGTCTTGGGCAATACCGGGGCAAGGCTTGTGGGGGAGTGAAGATGGAAGGCATCAGTAAAGTCTATCGTTTAAGAAGGTGACAATTATAATTCTCTAAAGCCGATTTGATCAATTCCAACTTTTTTTCAATTGTTTCGACTATTTCAAAATAGCCAGCATGAAAGTATTTTTCTATTAGCCCACAACCAATTACGGAAAGATCAATTTCACTATCGTCTATTTTTTGATAAAGGCTATAATGTGCCATGCAGTTTCTAAACGTTCTATCGTAATACCTGTCAAACACCTGGCAACATTCTATTTTCAAATTTTGAAGTTCGCTTTTCAAACTGTAAAATGTAATGTAAATTAAGCGCAGGTATAACATGGAATTCTGCGGGCAACTATTCTTGAACCAGTACAATAAAAAGTTGATTCTGCAAATTAAACTAAAAATCAGTAAATTATCTATATTTTTAAATTTTCTTTTGAAATTATAGTCCCTGTATGTATGCAACGTTGGGTTATATAAATTTTTCGGTATATTAAAAGGAGCTCCAGTAAACGCTGTAATTATTTCTTGGAGCATAGAACCTATTTCAGCTGAAAAAGACATTATTTCGTTTCCGGATTCATACAACGCTTTATCCGGCTTTGAAAAGAGGAGAAAATCATATGCATATTGAATGGTATTCCCTATATAAAACCCATTCACAATAATCTCATATGCGAGATAGTCATTAAGCTCGTCTTTGATCTCACTTTCGCTTTTTTCTTCAAGAACGAATTGAATTGTTTTATCAAGCCACTCTTTTTTAAGTCCGCGTGATAGCCCCACCATCTTAGCCATTGCTTTTTCTCCTAATCCTGACGAATGGGACGACTACTTCTTCGAGTGTTATTCCACCATGCGTCATAACTGTTTCGTTTTTGTTGTCGAAAGAGGTATTGCCTTTGCATATCAGATATTGATATGACTTGTCCATGTAGTAGCCGGGATAAACCAGCATCCTATCTGCCAAATCATCCGCGATATCAGCGAAATCCTTTAAGACAAGCATCCGCTTCGACTTGGTTTCTGTTTCCACACCCGTTCGCTTTAAGCTCCCACCGCCAATGCAGCATGTGTTTCCGTGATCCGCCGTGAGGAAAACAGAGAAGCCTTTATCAAGCAAGATTGTCATCAAGGTTTGGAAGCTCCCGCTTTTTGACAGCAGAGACACATCATTATAGGATCGGAGAGCGTAATATAAAGCGTGTTCGCCCACTCGTCGATGAGCGCGTCTATACGATCTTCAATCGCGTCCAATCTGCCCTTGACCGGCACCTCATTTTCTCCCATGAGGAAATTGCATTTGGTGCAGAAGTGGGTAGTCTTGAGCATGTCCGGAGTCAGCTCATAGAAAGATTTGCTGAAGTGCTGACAAAACATGTTCACCACGCGTAGCAGTCGGATATTGAATTAGCGCAGATGCCAACTTCTCATTAAGGCTGAGGTCGACGTATCCTGCTTCCTCAAGCTTTCTCTTAATTCTCGGTGTTATAGAGCACAGGATAATAGGAATTTCGCTTTTTTGTTCCAGTATCTTCTGCGAAAAATCTGATACTGTAATCTGTTTCATATAATTATCCTTTCAAGCAAAGCAAATACACGGGGCTGCTGCTCTCCGGCAGGCTGAACCGTTGTCTTGCCGAGTTGGACGCATCCGCCGAGGCGGAATTTGAGCGCATCGTGAAGCTCATGGCAAAACAGCAGGGCGTGACCGAAAAGCTCAAGGCCACCGACCAGATGAAATGGGTCGGGCTCATGAACAACATCCGCCACTGCGCCGACGAGCAGGTGCTGCAGGATTTCATCTACAAGTAAAGCTTACATAGGCGCAAAAAAGCCGTCCTTTCGAGGGCGGCTTTTTTGTGCCTGAAAACGCCGCAGGACTGCCGCAAATTCACCGGGAAGGAGGACTTTCATATCGGCGGCAGCAGGACGACAAAACAAAAAAGCAAAGGAGAAAAAGAATTATGGCAAAGGAAAGCATCACATGCGAAATCAAACGGCACATCGGCATTCTTTCATACTCCACGAGCGGCTGGAGAAAGGAATTCAACGAGGTTTCATGGAACGGCGGCGCGCAGAAATACGACATCCGAGACTGGTCGGCTGACCACAGGTACAACAAACGGGCCAGCACCATGACCCGCGAGGAGGCCGGGGCGCTGTACGTGCTGCTCGGGAAGGAGCTGAAGCGCGATGGAGAATATCTGCTGGAGACCATCCGCAGCGAGGACTGCACGCCGTCGCTCTCGCAGGCACAGCGGCTCAAGAAGATTTCGCAGGACGGGCTGTTCACGAAGGACACCGCCTCCGACATTCTCGCCGAGGAAAAGCCGAATCAGAAGGAGCAGCTCCGTTTTCCCGTGGAGCGTCTGCGCCGGTATTTTCCCCGCGACTACACGCCGAAGCAGATGGAGGACACAGTGGAGCGGCTGCTGGCCGACTGGCAGAAAAATCGCACCCAGCGGGAGCACGACGGGCGCTGACCAAGGATTTGACCCGGAAATGTACGAAGCCCTGACCCCGCACCTTTGCGGAGCCAAGGCTTCATCCGTAAAATGAGAAAGGAAGGATGCCGATGCAGATCATCACCATTGCCAAAAATGAGCTGAAACAGGCGTATCTCGGCAGTCCGTATGACTGCCGGATGCGCGAGGAAGCGCAGGAAATCGACGCCGCAAATTACGACCTGCTGCTCCTGCGCATCATGCTGAAAAACAGTCCGCTGACCGGTCTCGGCTCGGCGGCGTAACGAAGGGAGAAAAAATATGAATATCGTAGAAAAACTGAAATGCCGGGGCATCGTGCCCCGGGCGGCGCTGTACGCCCGGTTTTCATCTGACAACCAGCGGGAGGAATCCATCGAGGCGCAGCTGCGCGCCATGCACGACTTCTGCGAAAAGAGCGGCATCACGGTGGTGCGCGAGTTCTGTGACCACGCCAAAAGCGCCACCACCGACGACCGGCCGGAATTCCAGAACATGATCGACTCGGCCAAGGGCGGCGACTTTGACCTTGCCATCGTCCACAAGCTCGACCGCTTTTCCCGCAACCGCTACGACAGCGCCTATTACAAGCGGGAACTGAAAAAGTGCGGCGTCACGCTGATGAGCGTGCTGGAAAATCTGGACGACAGCCCGGAGAGCATCATTCTCGAGTCGGTGCTGGAGGGCATGAGCGAATACTACTCGAAAAACCTCGCCCGCGAGGTGATGAAGGGTATGCGCGAATCGGCCATGGAGTGCCGCTACGTGGGCGGCTTCATCCCCTACGGCTTTCAGGTGAACAAGGAGACCCACAAGTATTATCTCAACGAATACGAGGCCGAGGCGGTGCGCATGGCGTTCCGGGACGTATCGGACGGCGTGGGCTACAACGAGGTGCTGACGCACTTAAATGGCATGGGCTACCGCACGCGGCTCGGAAACCTGTTCACGAAAAGCACGCTCTACGAGATGCTGCGCAACGAAAAATACAACGGCATCTACGTTTTCAACCGGGCGTCGTCCAAGAACGAATCCGGCCGCCGCAACAACCACCTGAGCAAGCCCGTGGAGGACATGATCCGCATTCCCGGCGGCATGCCAAGGGTGGTGGACGAGGAGACCTTCGCCCGGGTGCAGAACATCATGGGCGGCCGCAAGCATGTCAGTCTGAACGGCGGCTCGCTGGAAAACTATCTGCTCACCGGCAAGCTGTTCTGCGGGCTGTGCGGCCACCGTTATGTGGGCAACCGGCAGTATTCCGGCCGGGGCAAAAGCAAGCTCGTGACCTACCGCTGTGGACACCGGCACGACACCGGCGCAACTCACTGCGAAAACAAGGACGTGAACTGTGCCTATCTGGAGGATTTCATTCTCAAGCGCATCGGGGAGATCGTCTTTGACGAGGCGCGCATCCCGGCGCTCATACAAACCTACTACGATTCCTGCAGCGACCTCATCGGCGAGGCGGCAGAGCATCTGCGCAGCCTTCGGCAAAACCTGAAGGTAACCGAGGAGCGTATCGCCAACATTGTGAACGTCATCGCCTCCACCGGCAGCGCCTCGCTGGCGCAGAGCCTTGACGAGCTGGAGCAGAGCCGCGAGGTGCTGCGTATCCAGATCAAGGACGAGGAGGCGGGACTGGTGGCGCGCAAAATCGATGAGGAGGAGATCGTCGCCGCTTACCGCCGGGCAAAGGAGCTTTACGAGAGCCGCGAGCTGCCCGAGCTGCGGCAGATCATCAACCTGTATCTCGACCGCGTCCTTATTTATCCTGGATATGTGGAGATTCACCTGAACAACATCCCCGGCAGTCACATCCCGCCTGACGCCGGAGATACGCCCGCCATCGGCGGGGTACATAGCTATTGTTTCCCGACGTCGCTGCCGTCCAAAAGGGCCGCAAAGCACGCAAACGAGACGGTCTGCGCCGATTTTTCCGCCGGGCAATTTGACCTCGGGACAGGGGTGCGGCGCGGAGGTGAACATAAAAAAGGCAGCCAAGATTCCATTTCTGAAACCTTGGCTGCCGCTGGTGGAGGCGAGGGGAGTCGGACCCCTGTCCGAAAACCTATCCACGCGGGCATCTCCGGGTGCAGCCGAATGTTTGCATTCCCTTGCGCAGCGCCGATCGGCGGGCTATGCGCTTGGTAGCTTCATAGTTACATGGCAGGGCTCAAAGCTTTGCCCCGCGCACGTTCACCGCGTAATTTTACGCCGGCGCCGCATACGCGGTCTTTGCGGAACCGACGAGCGGCACTAGGCCGCCAGAGCTAATTCGTTGTTGTTAGCTATTTTTAATTGGAGAGTTATAAGCGGTTCTCCGCCGCTACCCGCTTCCCGCGCTTCAAAATCTCCGTCGAAACCTTTACGCCCCCACGGTGACATCACTATAACAAAAACCTGTGAACAATTCAACCCTTTCGCACGGCGCCCGCGCGCTCCATCTCGCGTTTCGCGGTGCGCTCGGCGTCGGCGGCGCGCTTGTCGTAGAGCTTTTTGCCCTTGCACAGGCCGACCTGCATCTTGACGCGGGAGCCCTTGAAATACAGCGAAAGGGGGATGAGCGTCAGCCCCTCCTGCTTGACGCGGCCGTACAGCCGCAGGATCTCCCGCTTGTGCATGAGCAGCCTGCGCACGCGCAGCGGATCGCGGTTGAAGATGTTGCCCTTTTCATAGGGGCTCACATGCATGCCGTTGACGAACAGCTCGCCGCCGTTGACGGAGCACCAGCTGTCCTTGAGGTTGACCGCGCCGCCGCGGATGGATTTGACCTCGGTGCCGAACAGCTCGACGCCCGCCTCGAAGGACTCGAGCACGAAGTACTCGTGGCGCGCCTGCCGGTTTTCGGCGATCGTCTTGAAGGATTCCTTTTTGTCCGCCATGCGCGTGCCTCCCTTCTCAGATTTCGTTTCTTCCCTCGAGCGCGCGGTAGAGCGTCGTGTCGTCCGCGTATTCGAGATTGCCCCCCACGGGCAGACCGTAGGCGATGCGCGTGACCCTGACGCCGAGCGGCTTGAGCAGCTTGCTGATGTAGATGGCCGTCGAGTCGCCCTCGATGGTCGGATTCATCGCCATGATGACCTCCTTGACCTCGTCGTTCGCCGCGCGCACGACAAGCTCGCGGATGTGCAGCTGCTCCGGGCCGATATCGTCCATCGGGGAGATGAGCCCGTGCAGGACGTGATACAGGCCCCGGTAATCGTGGGATTTGTCGAAATAGCCCTTGTCGCGCGCCGCTTCGAACGCGCTGACGTCGCGCGGACTTTCGACGACGCAGATGATGCTGCGGTCGCGCGTGGGATCCCCGCAGATCGAGCAGGTCTCGCTGTCGGTGAGATTGAAGCAGACGGGGCACTGGTGCACGTGCGCGTGCGCGTCGGTGATCGCCTTTGCGAAGTCGTCGGCCTCCGCCTTGTCGAGCGCGAGGACCCAGTAGGCGAGCCGCGCCGCCGATTTGCGGCCGATGCCGGGCAGCGAGGCGAATTTGTCGATGAGTTTTTCGAGCGCGGGGATCGATTTGTTGGCCATGTTTGCTCCAGCTTTCCTGCGGAATTACATCGGCAGATTCATGCCGCCCGTGATCTTGCCCATCTCGGCCTGGTAATCGGCCGACGCCTTCGCGATGGCGTCGTTGACCGCCGCCGCGACGAGGTCGCCGAGCATCTCGGCGTCGTCGGGGTCGATGACCTCCGGCTTGATCGCGACGCCCAGCACCGAGTGGGCGCCGTTGACGCGCGCTTCGACCATCGCGCCGCCCGCCGAGCCGGTGTATTCCGTCTCCTCGAGCTCCTTCTGTTTCGCCGCCATGTCGTCCTGCATCTTCTGCAGCTGCTTCATCATATCTCCGCGGCTCTGGTTGTACCCTTCGGGCAGGTGTGATTTCATGGATGTTCTCCTTTATCTGATCTCAGTTTCGATGCCGCTGTCCGCCGCGCGCCGCAGCAGGTCGTCGAGCTTGCCCTGCAAGGGGGCGGCCGCAGGCGCGGCGCCTTTTTTGTGTTTATAGGGCCCGATGGGCAGCCGGATGCCGGAGACCTTCTCGATGGCGTCCTTGATGGCCTGCTTGGCGTCCGGATTTTCCCGGATGTAATTCAGGAAGACGTCGCCCGCGTCGATGAGGACGTGCGTGTCGGTGACGTAGGCGTGCGAGTTCGCGAGAAAGCCGTAGAGCATCCCGTGCTGCGCGCGCAGCTCGCTGACGATCTGCGGCCAGACCGCGAGCGCGCCGGGCGCCGGAGCGGGCGCGGCGATCTCCTGCGCTGGGACCGTCTGTGCGGGCGCCGTCTGCGTGGGCGGCTGCTCCTCTTTTCGCGCGGGCGCGGGGGATGCGGGCGCGGGCGCCGTCCGCGCAGAGGCCGTTTGTGCGGGGGCCGCCTGTGTGGGCAGCGCGCCGGCGTTGGCTTCGCACAGCCGCAGCAGGCACAGCTCGAGCGTCAGCATGCGGTCGAGCGACGCGCCGAGCCGGTCGGCGGTGTCGCCGAGCGCGTCGAGCGCCGCGAGCAGCTCCCCGACGGTGAAGCGCGCGCTCTGTTCGCCGTAGCGCCGCATCGTCTCCTCGGAGCCCTCGCCCGCGGGCGGCGCGCCCGTGACCTTCGTCATGAGCAGGTTGCGCAGATGGCGCAGCAGCTCAGCGCAAAGGCGCGGCGCGTCGACGGAATCCTCATACAGCGCGGCGAGCCGGGCGAGCAATGCGGGCGCGTCGCCCGCGCGCAGGTCATCCGTCAGCTCGAACAGGTAGCTCTTGTCGGCGACGCCTGCGAGGCGCATGACCGTCTGCTCGTCGACCGTGCCGCCCAGCGACGCGCAGGTGTCGAGCAGCGACAGCGCGTCGCGCATGGCCCCGTCGGCCAGGCGCGCGAGCAGCTTCGCGCCGTCCGGCGCGAGGTCGATGCCCTCCTGCCCGGCGATATACAGCAGCCGCGCCTCGATGGCGGCGGCGCTGATGCGTTTGAGATCGAACCGCTGGCAGCGGGACAGGATGGTCGCGGGGACCTTGTGGATCTCGGTCGTCGCGAGGATGAACATGACGTGGGCGGGCGGCTCCTCGAGCGTTTTGAGCAGCGCGTTGAAGGCGCCCGTCGAGAGCATGTGCACCTCGTCGATGATGTAGACGCGCATCTTGCACACCGCGGGCGCGAACGCCGTTTCGTCGCGCAGATCGCGGATGTTGTCGACGCCGTTGTTCGACGCCGCGTCGATCTCCGTCACGTCGAGGATGGAGCCGTCGTCGATGCCGCGGCAGGACGCGCACTTTCCGCAGGGCTCGCCGTCCCGGGGATTTTCGCAGTTGACGGCCTTCGCGAGGATCTTCGCGAGGGTCGTCTTGCCGGTGCCGCGGATGCCGGTGAAGATGTAGGCGTGCGAGACGCGGCCGCTGCGCAGCTGGTTGAGCAGCGCGGCGCAGACGGCGTCCTGGCCGATCACGTCGGCGAACGTCTGCGGGCGCCATTTGCGGTAGAGCGCCGTTTTCATCGTCCCACCTCTTTTCCGTACAGTAAAACGACAGCGCGGCTCGGGGGCATGAAGACGGGCAAAGTGGACCGCGGCACATGGAGCGTCCGCTTAATGCTGCTCGGTTCCCCGTCTGACATGGTTCGCGGGGCCCGCATCGCGCGGGCTTCACCCGTCTTCCTGCCCCCGAACGGATACGCTGTCTTTCTAAATAAAGATTATAATATAAAAAAGCGTTCTTTTCAATAAACAGTTTGCAAGAAAGCCGTTGCGCGCGCGGCGCGCGGGGGATATAATGAGCTTATCCGCGGGAAACCGCCCATTTTGGGGACAGAGGTAAAGACCATGCTGTTTGTACTGCCGTCGCTCGCCATTCTCGCCATCTATTTTCTGGCCGCCGTCGTGCCGGCCGTCTTTCTGATGCGCTATATCTACGAAAAGGACACCGTCGAGAAGGAACCGCCCATGCTGCTGCTCGCGCTCGTCTTTTCGGGCGTGTGCGCGGCGCTCGCCTCCATCGTGCTCGAGTCGCTCGGCGTGAGCGTGCTCAACTCGCTCGTCGATGCGAACAGCCCGGCGTACACCGTCATCCTCGCGTTTCTCGTCGTCGCCGTCGTGGAGGAGGGCACCAAATTCATCCTGCTCAAGCTCCGCACCTGGCGCGACCCCAACTTCAACTACCGCTTCGACGGCGTCATCTACGCCGTCTTCGTCTCGCTGGGCTTCGCGGCGTTTGAGAACATCAAGTACGTGTTCGGCTACGGGCTGTCCGTGGCGTTCCCGCGCGCGCTGCTCGCCATTCCCGGCCACATGGGCTTCGCCGTTTTCATGGGCATATTCTACGGCCGCGCCAAGCTCTGCGAGAGCCGCGGCGACAAAGCCGGCAAGATCGCCAATCTCGCCGCGGGCTACATCATCGCGGTGCTGCTGCACGGCTTCTACGATTCCTGCGCCATGCTCGGCACCACGCTCGCGACGGGGATGTTCATCGCCTTCGTCGTGCTCATGTACGTCGTCGTGCTGCGCCTCATCAAACGGGAAGCGCAGACCGATACCCCCATCGACACGGGCCTGCGTTATTTCTGAGTTTTCAGCGCGCCGCGCAGCCATGCTCCCCTCCGAAAGAGGGGAGCTTTTTTGCGCTCTGCATAAAACTGCACAGTTTCCGCCGCCGAAAGTTAAAAAAAGCCGTCGATGCGTCGTTACCATTTGTAATGCATTTGCGACAAAAAATACTTGATTTCTTTGTGCAAAATGCATATGATAGCAGATGAAAATCGGAGGCACAATATGCTGAGAACTTTGTCACAACTGAACATGGTCATCATCATCGCGATGACTGTTTTCTATTTTTATCACGTTGTCTACACGGCCGTCGGCTTCTTTTCGCGCAAACGCCGCACGCTGCCGCCCGCATCCGCCGAGCACCGTTTTGCGGCGCTCATCTGCGCGCGCAACGAGTCGGCTGTCATCGGTGAGCTCATCGGCAGCCTGAAAAAGCAGCGCTATCCCGAGGACAAATTCGACGTTTACGTGCTCGCGGACAACTGCACCGACGACACGGCGAAGGTCGCGGAGGCCGCCGGCGCGCTCGTCTACGAGCGCTGGAACCACGAGCTGGTGGGCAAGGGCTATGCGCTCGACTACCTCATCAAGAAGATCGAGGCGGGCTGCGGCCGCGCCTATTACGACGGCTATTTCATTTTTGACGCCGACAACATCGTCGACGAGCATTTCGTGGCCGAGATGAACAAGGCGTTCGACAGCGGCTACGAGATCCTCACGAGCTATCGCAATTCGAAGAACTTCGCGCACAACTGGATCACCTACAGCTATGCTGTGTGGTTCCTGCACGAGGCACGCTTCATCAACTATCCCCGCATGCTGCTGGGCAACAGCTGCGCCGTCTCCGGCACGGGCTTCTTCGTTTCCTCGAAGATCATCCGCGAGAACGGCGGCTGGCCGTTCCATCTGCTGACGGAAGATATCCAGTTCTCGGTCGACTGCGCGGTGCGCGGCCGCCGGATCGGCTACTGCGACAGCGCGGTCGTCTACGACGAGCAGCCCGAGACGTTCGGCCAGTCGTGGGATCAGCGCATGCGCTGGGCGAAGGGCTTTTATCAGGTCGATTCGCACTATCTGCGTCCGCTCGCGGCGGGCACGCTCACGGCGAAGGGCCACCGCATGTCCTGCTACGACATCATGATGACGATCGCGCCGGGACTGCTGTTCTCCACGCTGTTCACGGTGCTCAATCTCGCGGTGCTCGCGACGGTCATCGACGCGCCGGCGTACCTCGTCCACATCGTGCTTGTGCGCACGGGGCGCTTCCTGCTGTACATGTTCGGGTCGGCATACTTCGGCCTTGTGTTCCTCGCGCTGCTGACGGTGCTTTGCGAGTGGAAGCGCATCCGCACCACGGCGCCGCGCAAGCTGCTGTATCTCGCGATCTTCCCGCTGTTCATGGCGTCCTATGTGCCCATCGCGCTCGTCGCGCTGCTCAAGAAGGTCGAATGGAAGCCCATCCGCCACTTCTCCGCGAACAGCCCGGAGCTCGCGGCGGCGCAGCGCAAGAACTGAACGCCCCCTGCGGACCCTCAGAATCAATCTGTACCGAAAAGAGCTTCGGCGCCGTGCGGCGCCGAAGCTCTTTTTTTTGTCCGCGCCGGCGCGCTCACTGCCCGTCGAGCTGCGCCTTCGCCCAAAGGAAAAGGGCCTCGGACATCGCGTCGAACTCGACCGGAGCGCCGCGCCGCAGCGCGAGACAGGTCTCGGCGACGGGCCTCTGGGCCGCGTCGAGCGCGGCGGGCAGCTCCGCCTGCCGCGCGATGTACCGCCCCGTCTGCCGGAAGCAGACGGCCTGCAGCGCAAAGGCCGCCGACTTGTACAGGCCCCGCAGCGCCTCGTCGCTCTTCTCGTACAGCATGTTGTGGACGCAGCCGTGGTAGATCCCGCACACGCCGATGCGCACGGCCCTGTCGACCGCCTCGCCGTCGACGAGCGCGAGCACCGCGCCGAGGCTGCCCCGCAGCGGGCGCGTGTCGCGGCAGAACTGGAACAGCTCCGAGGGCTCCCAGTGCAGCAGCTCGTCCCAGCCCGACAGGAATCCGCATGCGCGCCGCCGGTCGGGCATCGCGTCGAGCAGCCCGCCGTAGGCGCGGATGTCGGCGGGCGACAGCTCGTCGAGGATGACGACGAGGTCAATGTCGCTGTCCTCGGTCGCCTCGCCGCGCGCGTAGCTGCCCTGCAGCCCCGCGAAGCGAACGCGCGCGCCGAACGCCGCGTCGAGCCGTTCGAGAAAAAGCGCTGTCCATTTTTGTGCGTCGATCATGGCCGTGCCTCCGGAAGATCGGTGTGTCCCTCCGCTGCGAGGAGCAGCTGCGAGGGGAGATAGAAGGTCCACATGAGCGCGCCCGCAGCGCTGCGCAGCGGCACGGCGGGCAGCAGATTGTAGAGCGCAACGCAGACGTCGCACAGCGCAAACAGCGTCATGCCCGCGCGCCGCAGACGCCGCACCGCCGTGCATCTGTCCGGGCGCGCGAAAGCGAGCAGCAGGTTTGCGAGCAGCAGCAGCGCGTAAACGCCGCCCGCCGCGATCACGCCCGGAAGGCCGCCCGCGCGCAGCAGCGCGAAAGCGGCGGCCTGGGCCGCGCACAGCGCCGCCGTCCGCCGCCCCGTGAGGCCGGCGAACAGCGCGAGGCGCGCCGTCTGCGCGGCGCAGAAAAAGAGAAGTCCCCACACATACAGCGCCGGGAAGAACAGCAGAAAGACGTCGGCACCGACGGTGAGCGCCGCCGCGAGAAAGACGAGGCGCGCGCGGCGCCCGGGCGCCGCGCGCGCGAGCAGGCCCGCGCCGGCGGCGCACAGCGCGACGCCCGCGAGCTTGACGGCGCCCGAAAAGGGGATGCGCGCCCCGAACAGATCGCCGGCGACGATGAGCGCATAGAGGATGCCGGCGGCAAGCGGCAGGAGATGAGCGGTCGGCCATTTTTTCATGCTCTCATTTTACCACGCGCGGGCCCGTTTTTGAAGCGCGGAAATGCGTCTGGTCTCCCGCCCGAAAAAGTGTTAGAATGGAACAAAAAGAACCGGCGGCGCAGTCGCTGCGTCCGCTGCTGCGGAGAAAGGAACGCACATGATCCTCAATATCGGTTCGCTCAACATCGACTATGTCTACAGCGTCGACCATTTCGTGCGCGCGGGGGAGACCATCGCCTCGCGCGAGCTGCACACCTTCTGCGGCGGCAAGGGCCTCAATCAGTCCGTCGCTTGCGCGCGCGCGGGCGCGAAGATACGCCATCTCGGCCGCGTCGGCGGGGAGGGCCTGTTCCTGCGCGAGCGGCTCGAGCAGGCGGGCGTCGACGTTTCCGATGTGACCGTGCTGCGCGACGTCGCGAGCGGCCACGCCATCATTCAGGTCGATACCTCCGGCCAGAACAGCATCGTGCTGTACGCCGGCGCGAACCACCGCATCACCGAAGCGGACGTCGACGCCGCCGTCGCGCGGTGCGCGCGCGGCGACATCCTGCTGCTGCAAAACGAGACGAGCTGCGTCGATTACGCCGCCGAAGCGGCGCACGCGGCGGGCATGCGCGTCGCGCTCAATCCCTCGCCCATCACCGACGCGCTCGCGCGCAGCCGCGCGCTCGCGCACGTCGACTGGTTCATCCTCAACGAGATCGAAGGCGAAGCCGTCAGCGGCGAAAAGGAGCCGGAAAAGATCTGCGATGCGCTCCTCGGACGCTACCCGGACGCGCGCGTCATGCTGACGCTCGGCGCCCGCGGATGCCTCTACAAGGACGCGCAGACGACCGCGCGGCACGACATCTACAAAGTCCCGGTCGTCGACACGACAGCCGCCGGCGACACCTTCACGGGCTATTTCCTCGCCGGCCTTGAGCGCGGCGCGGATATCGGCGCGATCCTCGCCGAGGCCAGCATGGCCTCCTCCATCGCGGTCGGCCGCGCGGGCGCATCGGACTCGATCCCTGTGTACGGCGAGGTCGCGGCTGCGCTCGCCGGACAAAAATGATCGGAAGGAAGAGATATTCATGCGAATCGCCCTGTGGGTTGTCGGCGCGCTGCTGTTGCTGCTGCTCGCCGTCAGCGGTTACTTCTTCAAATTTGTCATCACCCGCGAAAGCATCCGCCTGAAATCGAAGGATTTCTTCAACGGCGCGTCGCCGTGGGCGAAGTATCAGGCGGCGGTCGACGAGGGCGCGGCGTGGCTGCGCGCCGCCGAAAAGGAGGACGTCTGGCTCGACAGCTTCGACGGCCTGCGCCTGCACGCCTATTTTCTGCCCGCCGCGGGGCGGGCGAAGCGCGCCGTCCTGTGCGCGCACGGCTACCGCGGCAGCTATGACTACGACTTCAGCGGCGCGGCGCGCTGGCTGCACGAAAACGGCTGCGACCTGCTGCTCATCGACGAGCGCGCCCACGGCAGGAGCGAGGGGCACTATATCTGCTACGGCGCGAAGGAGCGCTTCGACGTCCGCGACTGGGCGAACTGGCTCGACAAACGGTATGACGGCGCGCTGCCCGTCTACCTCGACGGCCTGTCGATGGGCGCCGCGACCGTGCTCATGGCGAGCGGCCTCGTGCTGCCCGGGAGCGTGCGCGGCATCGTCGCCGACTGCGGCTTCACCTCGCCCCGCGCCATCTTCGAGCACAATATCCGCTCGCTGTATCATCTGCCCGTCTATCCGCTGCTGTGGTTTTTCGGGCTGTATTGCCGCGTTTTCGCGAAATTCGGGCTCGGCGATGCGTCGACGCTCGACGCGCTGCGCGTCAACACGCGCCCGGTGCTGCTCGTCCACGGCGGCGCGGACAACTTCGTCCCGACGCGCATGAGCCGGGAGAATTACGACGCCTGCACGGCGCCGAAGGAGCTTTACATCGTCGAGGGCGTGGGCCATGCGGCGAGCTATCCCGAGGACCCGAAGACCTACCAGGAGAAGGTGCTGGCGCTGTTCGGCCGCTGCGAGGGATGAACCGCGCGTTTTCCGTTGATTTTCTGTTTTTTGCATGCTACTATTTCTGAGGAATAAACTGAAGGGAAATGATCGAACGATGAAGAAGATCCTCATCACGCCGCGCTCGTTCGCGAAGACCGACGACGCGCCGAAAAAGCTGCTGCAGGACGCGGGCTACGAGCTCGTCGTCAATCCGTACGGGACGATCCTCACGAAGGAGCAGATGCTTGCGCACGTCGCCGACGCCGTCGGCGTTATCCTCGGCGTCGACCCGTTCGACGCGGACGTCTTCGCTGCCGCGAAGCAGCTGAAGGCGATCGCGAAGTACGGCGTCGGCACCGACAATATCGACCTTTCCGCCGCGAAGAGCCGCGGCATCCCCGTGTCCATCACGCGCGGCGCGAACAGCAACGCCGTCGCGGATTATGCGTTCGCGCTCGTCATGGCGTGCGCGCGCCGCCTGACCGTCGTCAACGACATGTGCCACCGCAGGGACTGGAAGAAGGTCGTTGTGGGCGACGTGTACGGCAAGACCATCGGCATCCTCGGACTCGGTGCGATCGGCAAGGGCGTGGCGAAGCGCGCAAAGGGCTTCGACATGCAGATCCTCGCCTACGACATCTACTGGGACGACGCGTTCGCGCAGGCCAACGGCATCCGCAAAGCGACGCCGGAGGAGATCTATCGCTCGTGCGATTTCATCAGCCTGCACATGCCGCTGACGGACGAGACGAAGAACATGGTCGATGCGAAGGCGTTCGGCATGATGAAAAAGGGCGCGGTGCTCGTCAACACGGCGCGCGGCGGCCTTGTCGACGAGGCGGCGCTCATCGCGGCGCTGCGCGACGGCACGCTCTCGGGCGCCGGCATCGACGCGTTCAACGAGGAGCCGCCGGCCAACGAGGAGCTTTACAAGCTCGACAACCTCATCATGGGCTCCCACTGCGGCGCTTCCACCACGGGCGCGTCCGAAGCGATGAGCATGATGGCGGCGAAGTATCTGCTCGCGGATCTCGCGGACTGACGCGCATTCGGAAGATTTTTTCGGCGGCGGACGGGGGCAGCCCCGTCCGCCGCCG
>JAYFNU010000039.1:0-5198 GCA_034933305.1 Oscillospiraceae bacterium
GGGGCCCGCCGCGAACGGCAGATCGTTCGCGGCGGGCCTTTTCCGCGCGGGAGGTTTTCCGCGCGCGGAGCGTCCGCCCCGCGCTTTCGGCGCGCCGCCGGACGCCCCGCGCGCTCCCCGCGGCGAAAAACGCGGCATTCCCGCCGCGGCGCGGGCCTGCGCATTGAAAAGCGCGCAAAACAGGGATATAATATAAAGAACACTGACGCCGGAGCCGCCTTTTCCGCCGATGCCGGAAATGTGCGCCCGCGCGGATAGAATGAAGCCCCCGGCAAATAATATAGCAAGGAGTCCATCCACATGAAATTCTCACAGATGCCCTACGAACGTCCGGCGCTCGAATCGCTGAAGCCGCAGCTGTCGCAGCTCACGGACAAGCTGAAGAACGCGCAGAGCTACGAAGAGGCGAAAGCCGTTTTCCTTGAGGAGCAGACGCAGAAAAAGCACATCACGACGCTCGCGACGCTCGCGAACGTCCGCCATTCCATCGACACTCGGGACGCCTTTTACGACGGCGAGGTCAAGTTCTGGAACGAGGCGGGCCCCGAGCTCGAGGAGTATTTCCAGGCCTGGATGCAGGCCATGCTGGCGTCGCCCTTCCGCCCCGATTTCTCGGCGGAATACGGCGATCTCATGTTCGTGAACGCCGAGATCGAGCTCAAGACCTTCTCGCCCGAGATCATCCCCGAGCTGCAGCGCGAAAACGACCTGACCCAGGAGTATGAGAAGCTGCTCGCTTCCGCGCAGATCCCCTTCGAGGGGAAGGTCTATACGCTGTCCCAGATCACGCCGCTCAAAACGGATGCGGACGACGCGCGCCGCCTCGGCGCGTGGAAGGCCGAGGGCAAGTGGTACAAGGACAACCAGGCGAAACTCGACGAGCTGTACGACGAGCTCGTGAAGCTGCGCGACGCCATCGGCCGCAAGCTCGGCTACGACGGCTACACCCAGCTCGGCTATTACCGCATGGGCCGCAACTGCTATACGAAGCAGGACGTCGAAAAATTCCGCGCCGCCGTGGTCAAATACCTCGTGCCGGTGGCCGACCGCATCTACCGCCGCCAGGCGCAGCGCATCGGCAAGCAATACCCCATGAGCTTCGCCGACAACGCGCTCGAATTCCGCTCCGGCAACCCGCGGCCGTGCGGGACGCCCGACGAGATCCTCGCGAACGGACAGAAATTTTACGATGCGCTGTCTCCCGAGACGAGCGAATTCTTCCGCACCATGCGGCGGGACGAGCTGATGGACGTGCTGTCGACCGAGGGCAAGGCCGCGGGCGGCTACTGCACGTCGCTGTTCGACTACGGCGTGCCCTTCATCTTCGCCAACTTCAACGGGACGCAGGGCGACGTGGAGGTCATCACCCACGAGGCGGGCCACGCCTTTGAGAACTGGGTCAACCGCGACCGCATCCCGGTGGAGTATATCTGGCCGAGCATGGAGGCCTGCGAGGTCCATTCCATGAGCATGGAATTTTTCGCCTGGCCGTGGGCGCAGGATTTCTTCGGCCCCGACACGCGGAAATTCCTCTACAGCCATCTCTCCGCGGCGCTGACGTTCATCCCCTACGGCACGATGGTCGACCACTTCCAGCACGTCGTCTTTGAAAAGCCGCAGATGACCCCGCGCGAGCGCCACGGCGTCTGGAAAGAGCTGCTGGGCGTGTACATGCCGTGGGTGAAGCTCGACGGCGACATCCCCTTCTACAGCGAGGGCGAGGGCTGGCAGCGCCAGCACCACATCTACTCGAGCCCCTTCTACTATATCGACTACTGCCTCGCGCAGACCGTCTCGCTGGAATTCTGGGACCGCATCCAGAAGGACCGCAAAACGGCCTGGGCGCAGTATATGGCCTACACGAAGCAGGGCGGCAGCCGCGTGTTCACGGAGCTGCTCAGCAACGCGGGACTCGACAGTCCCTTTGACGAGCGCTGCCTGCAGGGCGTCAGCGCCCACGCGGCCGCGTGGCTCGACGCCTTCGACATGACCGGCATCCGCTGAAGCCATGCGCGGCGAAAAGAAGCGCAGACGGGCCTATCTCGACGATTTTCAGCTCAACGCCGCCGGCGAGTACGTGTACAGGGGAAAGACGTATTCCTTTGAAGAGGAGCGCCATGCCCGCCCGCGGGCGATGACGCTGCTGTGCCTTGCGGCGGGCGCGGCTTTTGCCTGCACGCTGGCCGCGGGCTGCGTTCCCGCGGCGGGGATGGACCGCTGCGGCTATGTTCTGCTGCCCTATGCCGGCGCGGTGCTCTTCTCGGCGCTGCTGTGCTGGGACGCCGGGCGCATCGCGGCGGGGAAGGACCCGCTGCGGGCGTACGTCCACGAGGTCGCGGCGAAGACCATGCCGGCGCACGCGCTGGCGGCCGCCCTTTTCGCCGCGGGCGCGATGGCTGGCGACGCCGTCTATCTCGCGCTCAACGGCGCGGAAGGCAAAGCCGCGGGCACCGCCGGTTTTTTCGCGCTGCTGCTCGCGGCGGGCGCCGCGGCGCTCGCAGGCAGACGGCTGCTGCGCTCCCTGCGCTGGCGCGAAAACGACAAATAGGATCCCGAAACGGGCGGTTCCGCGCGCAGTGAGCGCCCGGCAAACCGCCCGTTTTTTGTCGTATCGGCCCGAAAGAGCGGCGAAAATGCCGCGCAGACGGCCGGAGAACGGGGCGATGCCGTCAAAACAGGTCCAAAACGGGCCCGAAATGCAAAATATATTTGAAATATACAGGCACTTCTGCTACAATGATTGCATAAACTTTGGACTTGTATGCCCCGAGGGGGACACGGACGTGAGAACGCAGGCGCAAGCCTTGTTCTATATATTCGCACATAAATAAAAGGAGGAAATGGATTCATGAAAAATGCCAAGAAGCTTGGCGCGCTGCTTCTTGTCGTCATCATGTGCCTGAGCATGTTTGCCGCATGCAAGAGCGGCGCGACGACGGAAGCCAGCGATACCCCGCTCGTTGTCGGGTATTCCCCGTTCAACAGCAAATTCTCCCCGTTCTTCGGCGAGACGGCCTATGATATGGACGTCTCCGCGATGACGCAGATCAACCTGTTGAGCAGCGACCGCCAGGGCGCGATCATCAACAAGGGGATCGAGGGTGAGACCGTCAAATACAACGGGACCGACTACACCTACTACGGACCCGCCGACCTCACCATCACCGAGAACACGGACGGCACCGTATTTTATGATTTCAAGATGCGCGAGGACCTCACCTTCTCGGACGGTGAGCCCATGACCATCGACGACGTCATCTTCACGATGTATGTTCTGTGCGACCCGACCTATGACGGCTCCTCCACGCTGTTCAGCCAGCCCATCCGGGGGCTCGCCGAGTATCGCAGCGGCATGGATACCCGCCAGAACCTGATCCTCGCGGCGGGCCCGGACGGCTACACCGCCACGGATTATTACACCGAAGAGCAGTACAACGCCTTCTGGACCGCCTTCAACGCGGCCGGCATCAAGTTCGTCGAAGAGATCAAGGCGTACCTTGTCGCGGCGGGCTACAATGCCGACACCGATACCGTCGCCGCCTGGGCCGCCAACTGGGGCTATGAGCTGCCCGCCGAAGCGACCGAGGCCGACCTCTTCGCGGCGATGATCGCGAAGTACGGCTACGATCTGTCCGACGCCGGCATCAACGCCGAGACCGCCGGCACGAGCATCTCCACCTTCCTCGCCGAGGAGCTCGGCGACGCCGCCGCTGATTACAGCGTGGGCGTCAAGACGGGCGATTCCGCGGCCAACATCGCCGGCATTCAGAAGACCGGCGATTACAGCATGCGCGTCGTCCTCACGCAGGTCGATGCGACCGCGATCTATCAGCTCGCGCTGGCCATCACGCCGATGCACTATTACGGCGACAGCACGCTGTACGACTACAACAACAACAAGTTCGGCTTCAACAAGGGCGATCTGACCACCGTCCGTGCGAAGACCACCCAGCCGATGGGCGCCGGCCCGTACAAGTTCATCAAGTTCGAGAACGGCGTCGTCTCCTTCGAGGCCAACGAGAGCTATTACAAGGGCACGCCGAAGACGAAGTACATCAACTTCGTGCAGTGCACCACCGATGACGACAAGCTCAACGGCGTCGTCACGGGCACCATCGACATCACCGATCCTTCCTTCAGCACCGACACCGTCAAGGCGATCGAAGAAGCCAACGGCGGCGAGCTCGACGGCAAGGTCATCACGACGAACACCGTCGACAACCTCGGCTACGGCTATCTCGGCATGAACGTCGACCGCGTCAACGTGGGCGGCGATCCGGGCTCCGAAGCGTCGAAGGATCTGCGCAAAGCCTTCGGCACCATCTTCGCGGTCTATCGCGACGTCTCCGTGCGCTCCTACTACGGCGAGCGCGCGAGCGTCATCAACTACCCGATCTCCAACACCTCGTGGGCGGCGCCGCAGTCGACCGACGAGGGCTACAAGGTCGCCTTCTCGACCGATGTGGACGGCAAGGACATCTACACGTCCGACATGAACGAGGACGCGCGCTATGCGGCCGCCCTGCAGGCGGCGCTGGGCTACTTCCAGGCGGCCGGCTACACCGTTGAAAACGGCGTCATCACGGCGGCTCCGGCGGGCGCGGCGCTCGAGTACGAGCTGCTCATCCCGGCCGACGGCAGCGGCGACCATCCTTCCTTCATGATGATCACGGAAGCTGCCGCGGCCCTCAAGACCATCGGCATCAACCTCATCGTCACCGACCTTACGAACTCCTCCGATCTGTGGACCGGCCTTGAGGCCAAGCAGGTCGACATGTGGTGCGCCGCGTGGGGCGCGGTTGTTGATCCTGATATGTATCAGATCTATTTCTCCGGCGACGCCAACAACGCGGCCGGCGGTTCGAACTATATGTATGCGATCAACGATCCTGAGCTCAACCAGCTCATCCTCGACGCCCGCATGTCCCTCGACCAGACCTACCGCAAGGCGATGTACAAGCAGTGCCTCGACATCATCGTCGACTGGGCCTGCGAGATCCCGATCTATCAGCGCCAGAACGCCATCATCTTCAGCACGGAGCGTGTCAACATCGACACCATCACGCCTGATATCACGACGTTCTACGGCTGGATGAGCGAGATCGAGAACACGCAGCTCGCCTGACGCAATGCGGCGTAAGTTCTGATCTTTTTGCAGCGAAACAGGGTTGCCCTGCGGCTTCGGCCGCAGGGCAACC
>JAYFNU010000040.1:0-6066 GCA_034933305.1 Oscillospiraceae bacterium
CGGGCCGCCACCGGGCTTCGGGGAATAAAAACCGGGCGCGGCTGTTTTGGCGGCCGCGCCCCGGGCTCACTGGCTCTTCGGCGCCACTTTTTTGCGCCACATGCCGACATAATCGTACTCGTCGTCCCCCTGCGTCTGTTCGGTCTGTGAAGTCTGCGCCTCCGATTTGGCTTTTGACGAGGAGCCGCTCTTCTTCGCGGCCGTCTTCGCGAGCTGCGCGCTGTATTCGCCGACCGCGTTGTCCATCAGCCGCGTCTGTTTCGCCGCCTCCCGCGCATAGGCCTCCCGGCCGCTTTGCCGCTGACCGCGCAGCCGGCTCATCTCGTTCTGATAATCGTAGCCGGTCCCGAGCGCCGCCTCTTCGCCGGCGCCGCCCGAAAGCCCCGCCGCGCGCAGTCGCTGGGCCTGCCCGCGCCGCTCGAGCTCCGCGCCGATATACGCCTCCTGCGCCCCGTCGTAATAGGCGCGCTCGCTCTCGAGCAGGCGCTGGCGCGCCTGCTCGATCGCATCGAGGTATTTCTGCTTGATCGACGCGATGTGCGCGAGGCGCAAAAGTTCGTTGTAATCCATGCTTCTCCCCCCCTTACAGCGCGGCGAGCGCCGCGCGGATGGCCCGCACGGCGCTGTCATAGGCCTTCAGCTTTGCCTGCACTGCGGCGTCCGCCCCGTTTTCGGCCTGCGCTTCGGTGCCCGGCGTCTGCCCCGCCAGCGGGACGAGCTCGCTCTCCCCCTGCCGCAGCGGCACCCAGACCCAGCCGTACGGCGTCTCGGCGTACGCCCACGCCGCCCCGTTGTTTTCACATGTATAGCGCGCCGGGAATTCCCGATCGCCGAAAAAATCCGCGATGCCGCTCTTGCAGCGCGTGTAACCGGACACGTAGGGCGAGCATGCCGCCGAGGGATAGAAATACATCGCGGGGTTCCCGAGGATCCGCAGCGTCCCCGCGGTCTCGCGCAGCGGCAGCTTCGGCTCGGGATACGGCAGCGCCGCATACCCCCGCGTGCAGGCGTCGCGGACGAACTGCTGGTCCTCCCCGAGCTGACAGACGCCCAGCGGGTCGACCGCGTACAGGGGCCTGTCGGCCGCGCGGTAGGCGTATGTCTTCGGCACGAGCCACGTCTCGAAGTGGAGGTGCTGCGCGGTCGTCGCCGTGCCGGTGTTGCCCTGCACGCCGATGACGTCGCCGCAGCGCACGGCGTCTCCCGTTCGGACGGCGCGGCTGAGCAGGTGCCCGTAGCGCGTGATGACGTCGAGCTTCTCGTTGTAGCCGCCGCGCAGCGCGATGAGGTTTCCGCCCGCGGTGTCAAAGAGCGACGCGAGAACGGTCCCGTCGTGCGCCGCGGTCACATCGAAGCTCTTCGGCTGCGTGCGCGAGATATCGACGGCATAGTGCATCGAAGCGCCCGCGCCGCGCGGATCGTACAGGCCGAAGCCCGCCGTCACCCCGATGCGCTGCATCGGATACCGCACCATCAGAATTCCCCCTTCGCCGCTTCGCCCGCGCGCAGCGCGCGCAGATACTCGTCCGCCTCGATGGCCGGCTGCGTGAAGCTGTTGTTCTTCCACCACGACCACACCGCGGCCGCGATGGTGAACGCCGAGCTGAGGAGCGACGACAGCTGCGCGTCGTCGATCGGCAGAACGCTCTTCCCCGCCGCGCTGAGGATCTGATTGACGAGCGCCAGCACCAGCACCGCCGTGCGCACGATGGTCTCCGTTTTGATCTTCATCCTTTTCTCCTTTCTACTTTTCGAGTTGGCCGATCCTTTTTTCATGGTCGTCGATGTGCCGCCAGATGCGTTTGTGGGCCTCCGCATTGCTGCTTTTTTCCTCGCACAGCAGTTCGCGCAGCTGTGCGAGCGTCACCTGCAGCGCCGTCAGCGCGTTGTTGAGCCGCACGACGGGCGGGATGACCGCGCCGAACAGGCCGACGAGGACGGTGATGACGCCGACCGTCTCCCACTGGCTCATTGCGCGCCGCCCATGATCGCGTCGGCCTCGGCCTGCGTCAGGATGCCGTTCGCGGCGTAGCGCGCAAGGATCAGGTCGTCGATGCGCCCCGCCGCATACAGCGCGGCGATGCGCCGCAGAATGATCGCGTTGGTCATGCCGTCTCACCTCCGATCCGCAGCAGCAGCTCGTCGACGGCCGCCTCGTACTGCTGCTTTTCATATTCGTTTTGCGCGCGCTCGAGCGCCGCATAGTCCTGCCGCGGCGCGATCATCTCGCCCTGAAACTGCACGCCGTCCGCCCGCGTCCACGTCTGCCCGGCGGGCACGAAGCGGTAGCCCTCGATGTAGGCGTCGCACTTTCCGTCGAACGCGTCGGTTTCGGCCGCAGTGTCATTCGGCCGCGCTTCTGTGTGGCAGTTGAAGTCGCTGTCAATATAAATTGTTTTCATATCCGTCACTCCGTCCACAGTTCTTTGATATACACGGACATGGTGTTTCCCGTTGAAGCCGCAATGCCGAAATGCACATAATATGTTCCCGTCAATGCGGACACGTTCAGGCTTGCCACCGCGTCCGTGTTCGCTGTCTTGTCGGCAATGTTGACATAGGCAGCGCCCGTGCTGTATGCCGCTTGTCCCGATATCTGCGTGCTGTTCACGAGCATGCGGCAATAACAGTTGGACGAGCTGTATGTGTACGTGTTCGAAAACTTTACTTTGAGAACGGAGGCGGTCGTGAGATCCAGCGCGGTGCCGTGCACTATGCTGGCGCCGGCATCATTCGCGCCGTACAGGAACATGTTGTCGGCATTTTTTGTGAACGTTCCCTTGCTTTGATTCGTCCATCCTCCGATCAGCGCATCGTTATTTACGCCGTTGTTGTACAGCCAGTTCCTCAAGCTCGCCCAGGCGCCGGCGATCCGCACATAGCAGGTCTTTGCGAGCCACGAGCTGCCGCTGTACTGATAGCACGCAGTCGGATAAACATTCAGCATGTTCTTTTTCAGCGCATTATAGGATGCGGGTGATGCTGTTCCCTCTGTGATTGCCACCATGCCGGTCGCAGGCGATGTGATTTCGCTTGTCGCGGCGACAAAAGCATAGCCGCTGATTTCGGTCGCCGTCACGACGCCGAAGGTGCCGTCCGCCGGGCTGTCCGCGAGCAGGGCGGCCTCGGTCGCGTAGGCTTTGAGTTTGAAATTTAGCCCCGCGCCGCCGCCGTTCCCGTACAGAAATGCCTTTGCCATCAGCGCATCACCTCCACGAGGATCGGGACCGCGGTCGCCGGCTTGTCCTCAAAGCAGGTGAACGTGATCTTACCCGCGCCCGCGTCCGCCTCGGACACGGCCGCCCACGCCTCTTTCTGCAAAAGCGCGGTCGCGAGCGTATCGGAGTACACCGGCGTGATGTGCGGCGCGTCCGTCGCGAGGATGCCGGCGACCGTCACGTCCTGCGTGTAGGGCGCCGCCGTGCCCGTCCACGTCGCGGAGATCTCGGCGGTGACACGCACCGGCGCTTTCCCGAAGGCCGCCGGCAGCTCGCCGCCGAGCCGCTCGCTGTCGTCGACGATCCCGTTCCCCTGCGCGTCGTAGACCGCCTTCGTCATGTCCGCGGCGCCCGTGAGGAACACCTGCCCGGCGACGTAGGCCTTTGTCGCGTAATCGGCGAGCCCGTCGACGACGGCGTTGTGCTTGGGCACGACGACGTCCGTGACGAGCTCCTCAAATTTTGCCTTGAGCGCCTGCGCGGACAGCGCCGGCACGTCGTCGAGCGCGATGACGCCCTTGCCGACGAGGTCCTCCGGTAATATTCTGTTTTCCGTCATGCTGACGCCTCCTATTTGATTTTGCCGCTCTGGGTGTATTCGACCGAAAAGTCGAAAAGCCCCAGCGGCTGTCCGTACGCGCTGTTTTCAAAGCGGAACCGGATTTTGTCCTGCTTTGCCGCGCGGATCCTTTTTCCGAAGCATTTCGGCGTCGGATCGGTCGAGAAGCTGAAATTCCGAAAATCAGGCGCCGCGAAAGAAAAATAGCGCAGGCGCGCCGTCTCCTCAAAAAGCGTCTCCCACAGCCCGTTTTTCTGCACGCTCACCCGAATGCCCGTCGCCGCCCCCGAAAAGAGCCGCAGCGCGAGATAGCGGAAGTTCTTGAGCCTGTAAAAGCTTGTGCCGCACAGCAGCGGGGTATCCCAGTGGGCCGCGATGGGCGCGCCGTCGTCCGCGTAGGACTGTGGGGCGTCCCGGTCGGTGTAAAACTCCATGATGCCGCCGCCGGCCGTGCCGAACCGGAGTCTCCCGTCCCGCACGCACAGCACGCGCGCGGGGATGTCCGGAAAGACATACGCCTCGTACTGGTGCGTCGAATAGGGCGCGCCGTCCGCATACGCCTTGACGAGCGAGTCGAGCAAATAGAGCTTCCCGCCCAGCGCGAGCACGTAAAAATCCCCGAAGCGCACTGCCGCCGCGTCGGCCTTGTCCGTCTGCGCTTTGAGCGCGCTGTTGATGAACATCGAGCGGTTCTGCGCGTAGCGCTCGGCGCTGACGTCCGCCGGCGTGATCGCGTAGATGCCGTCCTCGGCGAGATACAGCGGTTCCGACTGCAGATAAACGACGCTGTGCGCGCTCACGCAGCACGCGCCCTGCATCGTCCCGACCACCGGGAAGGACGCGGTGCCGTCGTCCGCCGCTTTGCCGGCGCGCAGGATGATGCTGCGCCCGTCCTCGTCCTGCGCCTTGTGCGCGGCGAGCTTTCCGTCGACGACGGAATACGCCGTGATGCGCGTGCGCATGCCGAGCGCGGCGTAGGCGGTCACCGGGAAATACGTCGGGTCGTCGAGGCCGCTGACCCAGTCCCAGTTGACGTAATCCGGGTTCCCCGTGACGAACAGACGGTCGGCCGCGGCGCTGACGCCGTACTGTGCGCCGAGATCGCAGCCGTTGATGCGCGCGGCATAATCCGCGCGCGTTTTCGCCGCCCGGATGCGCACGTTGTCCGCGCCGTCGACGGGCGAAGCGCCCGGCACGGCGCCCGGCAGGAACGTCACGGTGCCGAGGGCCGCGTTGAACGTATAGTCGGTGCCGGCCGTCTTTGCCGTCCATTCGTCCGCCGCCGTCATGACGCTCACCTCGGCGCTCCCCTCGTCCAGCCCGTCAAAAGAGAGCTGGTAGATGTTCGACGTGCCGTCCGAAAGAAAGCTCTCCGTCCATGCGCTGCACAGCAGGTTGAGCCGTTCGTACTGCGTGCCGCCGCCCGACGGCGCGCGCCCGATGACGAGCTTCGGCGAATAGGCGATCGACGTCACCGGCCCCGCCGCCGTCCCGTCGCTCCAGACATAGGTCTGCCCGTCGAGGATGTACAGCCGCCCGCCGAACTGCCAGGCGGACGACCGCGCATCCTTCATGCCGCCGTACAGCACCTCGGCGCCCTTATAAAGGCGCGTGCCCGCGTGGACGAGCTCGACGTCGCCCGCCGGCAGATGCAGCAGGAAGATGCCGTTGATGCGCCCGTCGTAGGACGCCGTGCGGTGATACCCCATGCGCTTTCGCACCTTGCCCGGCACGTCGCGGATCATGTTGGGCGCGTCGGGGCTTCGCGTGATGCTGACGTTGGCCGGCGAATTGTACAGGTCGACGCCCCTGAATACGTCGGTGCCGGCGGTGAGGCTGCCGGCGCTGCGGTAGTCCGTGTTCACATATTTCATGCCCCGTCACCGCCGTACACGTCGGTCACGGGCGCGCACACAAAGCGGGCCGCCTCGCCGAGCGCCGCCACATAGGAATTGTTGAAAAGCGCCGCGCGCGCCATGTCCTCGTCCCCCAGCAGCAGCTTGGCGCAAAGGCCGTATGCGAGCGGTCCCGCGGTCAGTTCGTCCTGGGCGGGAAGCTCGTCTGCGAGCGCGCCGACGGACGGCACGCCCTCGCGCGCCTCCAGCCCCTTCGCCGCGCGGATGGACGCGTCAAAGGCGGCCGTTTCCGCGAGCAGGATGTTGATGAGCGGCAGCGCATACTGCGTATATTCCGGCGACTGCGCGCGCGAGGTCGCGAGCAGCGCGAGCGCATTGTCGAACAGCGTGATCGCCGTCATGTTTCCACTCCTTTCATAAGGCCGGCCGCGCC
>JAYFNU010000041.1:0-38505 GCA_034933305.1 Oscillospiraceae bacterium
TTTAAATACGGCTTAAAACGGCTTTTGATAGCTGGTCACGTCCGCGCGGGCCGGCGCGGACGACAAGTCTGACCGGAGGTCCGTTTATGCGGATACTGATCGTAGAGGATGAAAAAAGACTCGCGGACACCCTGTGCGAGATCGTCGAGCGCGAGCGCTATGAGGCGGACGCGTTCTACGACGGCGAGGAGGGCCTTGAGAGCGCCCTGTCGGGGATCTATGATGCGGTGATCCTCGACGTGATGCTGCCCTACATGAGCGGCTTCGAGATCGTGCGCCGCATGCGCGACAAGGGCATCCGCACGCCCGTCATCCTGCTGACCGCGCGCCGCGAGACGTCGGACAAGGTCACGGGGCTCGACGCCGGCGCGGATTATTATCTGACGAAACCCTTCGAGACGGACGAGCTGCTCGCGTGCCTGCGCGCGGTGCTGCGCCGCCAAGGCGACGTGGTCATGGAAAAACTCGCCTACGGCGACATCGAGCTCAACCTCTCGACGCTCGAGCTGTCCTGCGGCGAGAAGAGCATAGCGCTTCGCAAAAAGGAATTCGATATCCTGTACCTGCTCATGCAGAACGCGGGGGGCGTGGTGACCAAGGAGACGATCCTGCTCAAGATCTGGGGATATGAATCGGACGCCGAGGACAACAACGTCGAGGTCTACATCTCGTTCCTGCGCAAAAAGCTCACCTTCCTCGGGTCGCGCGTTTCGATCGTCACGCTGCGCAACACCGGCTACCGGCTGGAGGAGAGCGCATGATCAAAAAACTCAAATGGAAGTTCGTCGCCATCTCGATGGCGCTCGTGTGCGCGGTGCTGCTCGCCGTGTTCGGCACGGTGCTGCTCATGACGCGGTCGAGCCTCGAGCGCATATCGAACGAGGCGCTGAACCGCGCGCTCCAGGAGGGGTCGTCCTCCTTTCAGGCGCCCGGCAACGGCGGCGGCGGGGCGATCCCGACGTTCACCGTCACCATCGACGAGTCGAACACGATCTATGTGACGAGCAACCGCTTTTTCAAACTCGACAACGACACGCTTGTGGCGGTGTGCGGCGAATGTCTCGACCGCGGCACGCAAAGCGGCGTGCTCGAGAAATACGGGCTGCGCTTTCTGCGCGCGGACGGCGACAATGCGACGGAGATCGCCTTCGCGGATCTCACCTATGAGCGCGGCGTGCTGCGCGGGCTGCTGACCACCTCGGCGTACGTCGGCGGCGGCGCCATCCTCATTCTGTTCACGCTCTGCGTGCTGCTGTCGTCGCTCGCCGTGCGTCCGGCGCAGCAGGCGTGGGACCGGCAGCGCAGCTTCGTCGCCGACGCGTCGCACGAGCTCAACACGCCGCTGACGGTCATCATCTCCAACGTCGGGCTGCTCGCGCAGCAGACGCAGGGCACGGCGCAGGAGGAGCGCGTCGAGCGCGTCAAATACGAGGCGGAGCGCATGAAGTCCCTCACGGGGGATCTGCTGTCGCTTGCCCGGCTCGACAACCCCGACCGGAAGCTGATCCGCTCGGAGGTCAATCTGTCGGATATCGCCTACCAGAGCGTGCTGCTCTTTGAGCCCGTCTTTTTCGACGAGGGCAAAGAGGTGCGCAGCCACATCGAAAAGGATGTGCGGATGATCGGCGACGAATCGCAGCTCAAGCAGCTGCTCGAGATCCTGCTCGACAACGCGCGCAAGTACGGCGACGCGGCGATGCCCGTCGACGTGAGCGTCGCGTCGCTCGGCAAGAAGAAGGCCGCCCTGACGGTCCGCAACTTCGGCGAGGTCATCCCGAAGGAGAAGCTCCAGCACCTGTTCGAGCGCTTTTACCGCACCGATGAGGCGCGCACGCAGGGCGGCGGCTACGGGCTCGGTCTCGCCATCGCGAAGGGCATCGCGCAGTCGCACGGCGGCACCATCCGCGCCGACAGCGACGCCGCGAACGGCACCGTGTTCACGGTGACGCTGCCGACCGCATAGCGGCCCGTTCAATTTGCGTTGATTTGAATTCAACATAGAAAAAAAGATCCGGAGGAAAAGAAAGCTTTGATCGAAGTAAAACATCTCGTCAAAGATTACGGCGGACACGTCGCGGTGTCCGACCTGACCTTCGACGTGGAGGACAACCAGATCTACGGTTTCCTCGGCCCGAACGGCGCCGGCAAGACGACGACGATGAACATCATGACGGGCTACATCGGCGCGACGAGCGGCGATGTGCTCATCAACGGCGTGAGCGTCACCGACGATCCGATCGCGGCCAAGAAGCAGATCGGATACCTGCCCGAGCTGCCGCCGCTGTATCCCGACATGACGGCGGCGGAATACCTTGAATTTGCGGCCGAGATCAAGGGCATCGCGAAGAGCGCGCGCGGGGAAGCCATCGAAAAGGCGATGCAGACGACGGGCATCGAAGATGTCCAGGACCGGCTGCTCAAGAACCTGTCGAAGGGCTACCGGCAGCGCGTCGGCCTCGCGCAGGCCATCCTCGGCATGCCGCCCATCATCATCCTCGACGAGCCGACCGTCGGCCTCGATCCCAAACAGATCATCGAGATCCGCGACCTCATCCGCTCGCTCGGCAAGGAGCACACCGTCATCCTCAGCTCGCACATCCTGTCCGAGGTCAGCGCCGTTTGCGACAAGGTCATGATCATTTCGAACGGCAGGCTCGTCGCCTGCGACACGCCCGAAAAGCTCGAGTACATGCTCAGCGGAAAAGGGCAGCTGACCGTCACGGCGAAGGGCAAAAAGGCCGACGCCGAGAAGGCGCTGCGCGCGCTGCAGGGCTGCTCGGTGAGCTTCGGCGAGAGCGGGGAAAAGGGGACCGTCCGCTTCACGATCGAAGCGCAGGACGGCCGCGATATCCGCGAGGCGGTCTTCGGCGCCTTCGCCAAGGCGGGCGTGCCGCTGCTCGAGATGCGCCGGGAGCACGCGTCGCTCGAGGAGGTCTTCCTCGACCTGACGGCGCAGGATGAAACGGAGGAGGAAGCATGAAAGCCGTAATGAAGCGCGAATGGAATTCGCTCTACAATACGATGACGGCGCCCATTTTTTCGGCGGTGCTCATCGCCGTCATCGGCATCTATTTCGTCGCCTATAATCTCAATTCGGGGTATCCCTATTTCGCCTACACGCTGCTGAGCACGCTGTTCATCCTCATGGTCACCGTGCCGCTGCTGACGATGCGCAGCTTTTCGGACGAGCGCAAGCAGAAGACCGACCAGATCCTGCTCACGAGCCCGCTGCGCGTGGGGGACATCGTGCTCGGAAAATTCTTCGCCCTTTGCGGGGTGCTGCTGTTCCCGTGCCTGCTGTTCTGCGTGTGCCCGCTCATCATCGGCAGCATCGGCACGTCGTATCCGCTGACGGATTACAGCGCGCTGCTCGCCTACTTCTTCATCGGCGCGATGTTCATCTCCGTGGGGATGTACGTCTCCTCGCTGACCGAGAGTCAGGTCATCGCGGCCGTGGGCACCTTCGCGGCGCTGCTGGTCATCTATTTGTGGCAGGGCATCGCCTCGCTGCTGCCGACGACGGCAAAGGGCAGCGCGGCGGTCGTCGCCATCGTGCTCACGGCGCTGTGCCTCGCGTTCTACAACTCGACGAAAAACTGGGTCTCGGCGCTCATCGCCTGGCTCGTCGGCGCGGCGGCCATCGTCGCCGTGCTGCTGCTCAAGCCCGACTGGCTCGCCGATCTCTTCAGCGTGTATCTTGCGGACATCGCCGTGACGTCCATCTATGAAAACTTCGCCTATAACAATCTGTTCGATCTTTCCGGGCTGCTCAGCGTGATCATCGGGACGGCGTTCATGCTGTTCCTGACGGCACAGTCGCTCGAAAAGCGGCGCTGGAGCTGAGAGGAGGCACGGACAATGAAAAAAGAAATGAAAAAGAAGATCGACGCCGCGCAGGAAGCGGCGCAGCAGACGGCCGCGCAGGCCGATGAGATTGCGGAAAAGGCGGCGGACGACGCCGCGAAGGCCGCCGAAACCGCGCGGCAGGCGGACGAGACCGCGGAAAAGGCCGCGGACGACGCCGCGCAGGAAGCGGCGCAGCAGACGGCCGCGCAGGCCGATGAGATTGCGGAAAAGGCCGCGGACGACGCCGCGAAGACCGCGGAAACGGCCGCGGACGACGACGCCGGGAAGAGCCCGGCGCCCAAAAAGATCAGGGACGCGCTGCGGGAGATGTTCTCCACGCGCGCGTATCGCAGCGGCGCGCGCTCGTCGCTCATGACGGTCATCGTCGCGGCCATCGCGCTCGTCGCCGTGCTGCTCGTCGGCCTGCTGCCGGACAGCGTCGCGAAGATCGACATCAGCGCGTCGAAGGTCTACACCATCGGGGACGTGACGAAGGAGCTGCTCGCGGGTCTCACCGACGACGTCAAGCTCACCGTCATCGCCGTCCCGGACGAGCTCGACGTGCGCATCGACAAGCTCGTCAAGCAGTATGTCCAGAACAGCGACCACATCACGAGCGAGATCGTCGACCCCGTCAGCGATCCCGGCACGGTGTCGTCGCTCGGCGCGTCGGAAAACACCATCCTCGTCACCAACGAGGCGACGGGCAAGAGCCGCACCGTCTCGTTCGACGACATCATCCAGTACGACGAATATTCCTACTATTATTCGGGCACGAAGACCGAGACCGCGTTTGACGGCGAGGGGCAGCTCACGAGCGCCATCAACGCCGTGTGCACGAGCAACAGCGAGCTCGTCTGCTTCACCGAGGGGCACGGCGAGACCGCCGTCGCCACGACGGTGCAGGACCGGCTGACAAAGCTCAGCCTCGCGAGCGACAGCGTCAACCTGCTGCTCGACGGCGGCATCCCCGCGGGCTGCACGCTGCTCGTCTTCAACGGCCCGACGGCGGATCTCGCCGACGACGAGGCCGCGATGGTGCGCGCGTATCTCGCGGCGGGCGGAAACGTCATGTATGTCGGCGCCGCGCAGCCCGTGCGCCTCGCGAATTTTGAGTCGATCCTTTCGGAATACGGCATCGCCCCCGTCGACGGCTATATCGCCGACCCGTCGCGCTGCTACCAGAACGCCTATTATATCTTCCCCGAGCTCGGCAATTCGGGCGACATCGTCGGCTCGCTCAGCAGCGACGCGCTCGTGCTGCTCATCAATACCGGCGGCTTCGCGATGCCCGACGGCGCCGACGAAAGCGTCACCACCGACACCTTCCTCACGACGACCGACGGGGGACTCGCCGTCACCGAGACCGCGCAGACCGAGGGCGAGTACGCGCTCGGCATCAGCGCCGAAAAGAAGGCCGACGACGGCACCGTCTCGCACGTCGTCGCGCTGTCGAGCATCAATCTCATCGACAGCAGCGTCACCTCCGCGTTCACGAACGTGTCGAACGTCGACGTCTATGTCAACGCCGTCGCGAGCTTCTTCGGGGATGTCGCGAACGTCTCCATCGACGCGAAGAGCCTGCAGGTGCCGACGAACGCCCTCACGGGCGGCACCTTCTACCGCCTGCTGTTCGTGTTTGTCATTCCCCTCGCGCTGCTCATCGGCGGCTTCGTCGTCTGGAACCGCCGCCGCAAGGCCTGACCGGAGGCGCGTATGAATAAAAAGAATCTGCCGCTGCTCATCCTCGCCGGCGTGCTCGCCCTGCTCGTCGCGGCCTACTTCGTCATCACCGCCGCCGTCAAAAGCGGCGAGGAGAAGAAGGCGCAGGCGCAGGCGGCGGCCGCGGCCGTCAGCTCGCTCGGCGACGTGACCGGCATCGCCGCCGTCGACGCCGCGGGCGCGGGCCTCTCGTTCGACAAGACGGCCGACGGCTGGGTGTGCGCGCAGTACGCGGACTGGCCCATCGCGCAGGACGCCGCGGCGACGTATGCGGACGCATACGGGAATCTCTCCGCCTCGCGCATCCTCACGGACCACGGCGACCCCGCGGACTACGGCCTCGACGCGCCGCAGTATGTCTTCACCGCGACGGACGGCAGCGCGACCGAGACGCTGTCGCTGAGCAAAAGCAGCAACGGCCGCCGGTACGCCATGCTCGGCGGCGACGACCGGATCTTCGTCGTCGACGACAGCCTTGCGGATTACGCCGCGCGCGGCATCCTCAGCTGGGTCGCCTACGAGACGCTGCCGTATTACACGGCGGACGACGTCACGGCCGTCGAGCTCGACCGCGGCGGCACGGTGTGCGATTACACCCGCTACGAGGTCGAAGGGGACGCGCAGACGGGCGCCGATGCGTCGGGCGACACATCGGATACCGCCGCGGCCGCGCCCGCCTATGCGTGGCGCGCCGCCAAAGACGGCGCGGACTTCGACATCGTCGACACCAACGTGGACACGGCGCTGTACGATCTCACCCAGCTCGCGCAGAGCGCCTGCGTCGCCTACGATCCCGACAAGGCGGCGCTCGCCGCCTACGGCTTCGACGGCAGCGAAACGACGCTGCGCGTCACCTATCTCAGCGACGGCGCCGAAAAGACGGTCACGCTGCGCTTCGGCGCCACCGTGACGGTCGGCAGCACGCTGTATCAGTATCTGATGGTCAACGAGGACGCCGCGGTGACGACCGTGCAGGCCGACACCGCCGCCGAACTCTTCTCGCTGCTCATAAGCGGCGCCGCGGACGGCGCTTCGGCCCAGAATGCGGGCTGATCCGCAGTCCGCCCGCCATCCCGACATTTTGACAAGGAGTGATTTATCATGGCAGTCGATCTCAAATCCATCGCATCGAAACTCGTGCAGAAGATCCAGAAGGATCCCTCTCTCATCACGTCCTTTACGAAGGACCCGCTGAAGACCGTCAAGAAGCTCGTCACCGAAGAACTGAGCGCCGATGAGCTGCAGACCGTCGTCAAGACGGTCGCGTCCAAGATCACCGCCGACAAGGCGGGCGATCTGCTCAAGAGCATCCTGAAATAAGACAGCGCAGCGCAGAAAAAGCCGCCGGAGCCTCCGGCGGCTTTTTTTCGCGCTGCGGCGCGCGGCGGCAAAAAAAGAAGCAGGGCAGCGGCCCTGCTTCTTTTGTTATTCCTCTTCGTCCGGCTCGTCGTCGTCCTCGTTCCGGCGGCGCCCGAACAGCCCGCGGCGTTTGCGGGGACGTTCTTCTTCCTGCTCGTCTTCGTCCTCGTCCTCGTCCTGATCCGCGTCTTCGTCTTCTTCCGAATCCTCTTCCTCGTCGTCGCCCTCTTCATCGCGGCGGCGGCCGAACAGCCCGCGGCGTTTGCGGGGGAGCTCCTCCTGCGGATCTTCCTCGCCGGCGGAAAGGGAGCGGGTGTCGTCCTCGCTGCCGCCCTGCGCGTCGTCGTCTTCCTCTTCGCGCGTCAGGCGCGGGATGTCGATCTCGACGTCTTCCTCGTCGTTGATCTCGGGGCCGGAGATGACGACCTCGTATTTGTGCGCGCCGCGCTCCAGCACGAGCGTGTCCGCGCCGATGCCCAGCGAGATGAGCGCCTGCTCGTCGAGCTCGGGCTCCTCGTAGGTCTGCACGCGCTTCTTGGCGTTGGCGAAGATCAGCGCGAGACTGCCACCCGCCAGGATGAGCGTGATGAGCGCCATGCAGGGAAGGCCGAAGCCCGTGAGCTGCGCGATGGAAGCCTCGAGCGATTCGCGCGCCGCGGAATTGAAGAAGCCCTCGTAGGCCATGTACAGGAACAGGCCCGCGCCCACGGCCAGCACGATCAGCATGACGGCGAATTTCCCGCGCGCCACCGTCGACATCGCCATCGGCACGAGCAGCACGCACAGCAGATACATCACCGCGATGGCGGCGAGCCGCGCGACGAGCGTCAGCGAACCGGCGCTGAAGGAGAACAGCAGCAGCGAGCCGACGCCGAGCGTCAGCACGAGCCCCAGCAGATAGACGCCGATGCCGCTGAGCAGCGCGAGCGCGACCCGGCAGCTCGCCATGGAACCGGCGGGATATCCGTACTTCGCGAGCAGATACCAGCGGTTGCTGAACATGGCGTCGAACCGCAGCGCGGCCGGCGAGAAGAACAGCGACAGCGTGGTGATCCCGAGCGCGACGATGGTATAAACATATGCCACGCCGAGCATGTCGTTCGACAGATAATCCGCGACGATAAAGGGCATATAGCTGCCGTAGCGGCCGAGAATGGTCACGATGCCGAAGTTGAGCGCCGCCAGGATGAGCGCATAAAAGGCGATATATCCGATCGTCAGCTTAAAGCGGCGGGCATAAAAATCATACAGCGTCATATGCCTCTGAGGACCTCCTTGCACGCGATTTCAAAGCTCTTTTCGTCGAGGACGATCGAGCGGTGATCGGCGCCGTTCGCGATCGCGTCCTTCAGCAGCGCGTCGAGATCGACGTCGCCTTCGTGCTTGCGCAGCAGATATACGAGGTTCCCGTTGGAGAGCGCCGAGATGTCAGGATATTTCTTCACGAAAAATTCGACCGTCGCATCGGGCGAAGTGCTCGTGAAGGACATGATGCCGAGGCAATAGGTGTCGAGGAAGGACTTGTAAGTGTCGTCGAAGACGATCCGTCCGCCGCGCAGCGCGATGACCCGGTTGGCGACCGCCGCCATGAGCGCGTTGCCGCAGCTCGCGAGCAGCACGCCCTTCCCCTCGCCCGCCAGCTTCGCGAACACGCGCCGGGCGATCGTTTCCTCGCCGCGGCCGATGCGGAACTGCGGATCGTTGAGAATGACGCAGCCGATGTACGGATTGAGCGCCGCCGACACGAGCAGCAGGAAGATGCGCTTGTTGTAGGTCAGATCCTGCGTGTTCTCGTACTCGATGTCGCCGAGCCCGAGCTGCGACAGCAGCACGCCGAGGCGCTCCTCGGGATCCTCGTCGTCCTCGAGCGGAACATGCTGCTGGGTCATCAGAAGATAGTCGATGCTCGCCGTATCGGGCGGCAGCATCTCGTCGCCGCCGATGTACAGCGCATCGCGGAAATCGCCGTCGGGCGTTTCGCTCAGCTCGACGTCCTCATCGCCCGCGTCGCACAGCCCGCCGATCTCCTTCGCGAGCACGTAGGCCGCGAGCGGCACGTCACTGATGAGCGCGGCGCAGCTGCCGTCGTGCAGCGCGAGCGACGCTTTTTCATACATGTGATAGGGCGTTCCGCCCTGTTTGAGCAAATAGAGCTCCGACGTCATGCGCCCCGTGCGAAGGCAGACGCCCTCGTGCTCCTCGGCGAGATTGTTGTCGGTGAACACCTTGCTGTAGCTGTTGCTCAGGACCGAGCGGCTCATTTCCTCCGCCACCTGGAACACCTCGGCGGTATCCTGCGGCAGCGTCTGCGTCGCCGCGACGGTCTCGATGGCCTCCGCGGGCGCCTGTGCGGCGTCCGGCGTGCCGGCCGGCTGCGGCTCAAAGGTCACGGCGCCCTGCGCCGGCTGCGGGGGGACCGATGCCGCCGGAACGGACTGCGCGAGGGAATCGAACCGCGCGAACGTGTCGTCCGCGGCGTCCTGCGCCGGGACCGGCTGGGCGGCGGGCTGTTTCATTTCAAAGACGGGGCCGGCGGTCTGCGCCGCTTCCGCGGCCGGCGTTGCTACCGCTGTCTGCGGCCCGAAAGAGGGTACCGCTTCGGCGGTCTGCGGCCGGACGTCGGCGGTCTGCGCCGTTTCCGCTGTCTGCGGCCCGAAAGAGGACGCCGCTTCGGCGGTCTGCGGCCGGACGTCGGCGGTCTGCGCCGCTTCCGCGGCCTGCGGCCCGAAAGAGGGCGCCGCTTCCGCTGCCTGCGGCCGGACGTCGGCGGGCTGCGCCGTTTCCGCTGTCTGCGCCCCGAAAGAGGGCGCCGCTTCGGCGGTCTGCGCCGTTTCCGCGGCAGGTTCCTTGATGTTGAGATATTGTCCGAAGACCTTGTTGATGTCGAAGGAAGCGGCCTGCTTCGGCTCCGCGTCGCGGTGCTGCTTTTCATAAGCGGCCGTAAAAGAATTCTCCTGCGGCGTATACGCCGGGGAAGAAAACGAGCCGAACTCGTAATTTTTCAAAAAATCGGGGAGCTCGTAGGCCGGCTGTTCCGTGGGGGCGACAGGCTGTGTCGCGGGGGCGACAGGCTGCGTCACGGGGGCGACGGGCTGTGTCACGGGGGCGACGGGCTGCGTCATGGGGGCGACGGGCTGCGCCGCGGGGGCGACGGGCTGGGATGCCGGTTCCGTCTCGGGATAAGCGCCGTAGGGCGCGTAGGGCTGCGGATAGGTCGGGTAGGCGGGCACATACGGCTGCGGCGCGTACGGCTCATACGGCGCATACGCCGGATAGGAAGCGGGCGCTTCGTACGGCTGCTGCGGCGCATAAGCGGGCGCGGGCTGCGCATAATCGGGGACGGGCGCATAAGGCGCCTGTCCGGGATAGACGGGCGTCTGCCGCGTTTCCTGCGCGGGCGCGTAGGGCGCGTACGGCGCATAGGGAACAGCGGGCGGGGTGTATGGCTCCGCCGGCGTATAGGGCACATAGGGACCATATGCAGACGGCTGCGCAGGATACGCCGGATACCCCTGCCCCGGCGCATAGGCCGGCGCGGCGTACGGGTTGTCCGGATATCCGTAGGCAGCGGGGGCATAGGGGGCGTCTTCCTTTTCCTGCTGTCCCGCTTCCGGCGCTGCGTACAGCGGCGGTTCACCGTTATTCTGCAAATACGGATAGTATGGCGTTTTGTTTTCGTCGAACTTGTCTGCCATCCACTAACCTCGCTGATTTTAAATCTGATTTCGGTTCTGTCATTATATCACAATCTTTTATAATAATTCAATTTATTTATCATATTCGCTGACGAACCGGAGCGCGGGGAAGAAGTTTTGTTTTTTCGCCGCCGCCGCGCTCTTTTCGGCGCGGGGAAAAGATGGTATACTATGCGCATGACCGCGCGGCGCACGGCGCCGGCGCGGCGACAGAACCGGGAGAGGTATTGCATGGATATCAAGACAGCGATCCGCGCGCTCGACGCGCCCGGCTGCTCGGTGGCGGCGCTGCTGCCGGACGGGCGGCTCGTCACCGACGACGGCCACAGCGTGCGGCCGCTTTTCCGTTTATACGAGCAGTACGGCGACGCGCTCGCAGGCGCTGCGGTCGCCGACAAGATCATCGGCAAGGCGGCGGCCTCGGTGCTCGCGGCGGCCGGCGTGCGGGAGGCGTTCGCCTATCTCATGAGCGAGACGGGCCTCGCCTTCCTGCTGCGCAGCGGCATCACGGCCTCCTACGCCGAACTCGTGCCGTTCATCGAAAACCGCGCGGGCACCGACTTGTGCCCGATGGAAAAGACCGTCGCGGACTGCGACGATCCCGCCGCGTGCGTCGCGCGCATCGCGGAATTTATCCGCAGCACGCCGTATCCCGGCTGAGTTTCTCTTTACAAGCCGCCGGGCGCGCCGTTATAATATCGTTATTCTCAAATCGGTACAGGGGCGAACATGAAAGAAAACATCCGGAACTTCTGCATCATCGCGCACATCGACCACGGCAAGTCGACGCTCGCCGACCGCATCCTCGAGCTGACGAGCGCCGTCGACAAGCGCGTGATGTCGAACCAGTTCCTCGACAATATGGACATCGAGCAGGAGCGCGGCATCACCATCAAGGCGCGCGCCGTGACGCTCAATTACAAGGCGCGCGACGGGCAGGATTACGAGCTCAATCTCATCGACACGCCCGGCCACGTCGACTTCAACTACGAGGTCTCCCGCTCGCTCGCGGCGTGCGAGGGCGCCGTCCTCATCGTCGACGCGACGCAGGGCGTCGAAGCGCAGACGCTCGCGAACGCCTATCTCGCGGCGGATCACAATCTCGAGATCGTGCCGGTGCTCAACAAGATCGACCTGCCCTCGGCAGAGCCCGACCGCGTCGCGCGCGAGATCGAGGACGAGATCGGCATCCCGGCGCTCGACGCGCCGCGCATCTCCGCCAAACAGGGCATCAACATCGACGAGGTGCTCGAGCGGGTCATCGCCGACATCCCCGCCCCCGGGGGCGACGAGAACGCGCCGCTCAAATGCCTCATCTTCGACAGCGTGTACGACAGCTACAAGGGCGTCATCATCTATGTCCGCGTCGTGGACGGAACGCTGCGCGCGGGCGACCGCATCCGCCTCATGCAGACGGGCGCGGAATTCGAGGTCGTCGAGGTCGGCCACATGCGGCCGGCCGATCTCGAGCCGTGCGCGCAGATCACCGCCGGCGAGGTCGCCTATATCACGGCGAGCATCAAGACGGTGCGCGACACCCGCGTGGGCGACACCGTGACGGGCGCCGACCGCCCGGCGGACGCGCCGCTGCCCGGCTACCGCAAGGCGGTGCCGATGGTCTTCTGCGGCATCTATCCCGCGGACGGCGCGCGCTACGGCGACTTGCGCGACGCGCTCGACAAGCTCATCCTCAACGATGCGTCGCTGTCCTTCGAGCCGGAGACGTCCGCCGCGCTGGGCTTCGGCTTCCGCTGCGGCTTTCTCGGCCTGCTGCATCTCGAGATCATCATCGAGCGCCTCGAGCGCGAATTCGACCTCGACCTCATCACGACGGCGCCGAGCGTCGTCTACCGCATCACCAAGACCGACGGCACGGTCGTCGACGTCGACAACCCGACCAACTACCCGGATCCGTCGACCATCGCGTCGGCGGCGGAGCCCTTCGTCAACGCGCACATCTACACGCCGACCGACTACGTCGGCGGCATCATGGAGCTGTGCCAGGACCGCCGCGGCGTCTTCGTCGACATGAAGTATCTCGACGCGACGCGCGTCGACATCCACTACGAGCTGCCGCTGGGCGAGATCATCTACGACTTTTTCGACGCGCTCAAGAGCCGCACCAAGGGCTACGCGAGCTATGACTACGAGATGAAAGGCTTTGTCGAGAGCAGGCTCGTGCGGCTCGACATCCTCATCAACGGCGAGCCGTGCGACGCGCTGTCGCTCATCGTCCACGCCGACAAGGCCTACGCGCGCGGGCGCAAGATCGCCGAAAAGCTCAAGGATCACATCCCGCGCCAGCTCTTCGAGGTGCCCATCCAGGCGGCAATCGGCGGCAAGGTCATCGCGCGCGAGACGGTCAAGGCGCTGCGCAAGGACGTGCTCGCGAAGTGCTACGGCGGCGATATCACCCGCAAGAAGAAGCTGCTCGAAAAGCAGAAGGAAGGCAAAAAGAAGATGCGTCAGCTCGGCTCCGTAGAGGTCCCGAGCGAGGCGTTCACCGCGGTGCTCAAGCTCGACGAGTGAGCGCGCGCAAAAAAAGACCTGCCCGCGGGGCAGGTCTTTTTTTGCGCATGGGCTTCAGGCGTTCCTGATCGTTTCGAGCACGGTGTCGTTGTCCGTCGAGATGATCGCGACGATGCAGTCGCCAACTTCCGTCTCGAGGCGGTCGCTCACGAGGACCGCCTGCTCCGGCAGATAGTTGTCCCAGCGGCGCTGGTAATTGACGAGCGACTCGCTGACGGCGTTCTTGACGGCGTCCCGCTGTCCCTGCGCGGGCACGAGCAGCAGCACCATGCAGGGGTCGAGATCGTCGTTCGACACGAGCACCGCGTAGTCCGACAGCAGCGACGTGTCGATGCCCATGACCGTCGTGATGTAGGCGTCGTCGGGCTGGTAGAAATTCTTAAAGGGCGTTTCGCCGTCGAGCTCGAGGGCCTGGACGGCCGTCTTTGCCGCGGCGGGGTCGACCGGCTTTTCGCCGCCGCAGGCGGTGAGCGCCAGCGCGGCGCACACGAGCGCCGCGAGGATCCTGCGTGTTTTCATTGGTTTTCCTCCCCGTCCGCGCGCCACGCGTGGGTGCGGACGTAATACAGAATGGCTTCGTTCTTTTCCCGCGTCGGGTGGAAGCCGTCGATGAAATAGTCGTCGGGGCCCCAGCCGTCGGCGTTCTTGAGGATGGGCGCCGTGTTGAGGAACTTGACCCCGATGTCGGCGCACATCTTCGCGAGATAGTAATTGTAGTGGTTGATCTTCGTGTTGTTCTCGGCGTCGGCGCCGCGCAGGTCGTAGTCGTGGATGACCGGGAAGACGCTCTGGACGATGACGTCGGTGCCGGGGCTGCCCGCGAGGATGTCCCCGATGAGCTCCTTATAGTACTGCGCGAATTCCTCGGCCGGCATATAGCCCACGCTGCCGATGCCCATCGTGAGCACCACGCGCGCCGGCTTGTACAGCGCGGCCGCGCCGGCGATGGTCAGGCCGCTGTCCTGCCCGTCGACGGCGACCGTCCATGTCTTCGCGAGCAGCGGGTTGATCGACGCCTTGTACCACACGTTGGCATACGGAAGGTTGCCCATCGCGGCGAGGTTCTGCGTGATGGAATCGCCGACGAAGACCGTGCCGAGCAGATAATCCTCGCCCGCGTCGGGCGTCTCGGGCAGGATGGCCGACGGGAAATAGCCGTCCAGCGAGAAGGACGCGAGATCCGCCGTCAGCGGCGAATTCTCGGTGACCGTGACGGTGCGCTTCGCGATGGCGGTGTTGCCGTTGCTGTCGGTGACCGAATAGGTCAGCGCGTAGGTCCCCGGGGTATCGGAATCGACGGCCCCGCTGACCGCGACGCGGTCGGTGATGTCGCCGTCGAAATTGTCGACGGCGGTATAGCCGGGCTCGGCATAGGGCTCGCCGACGGCGAGCAGCATGTCGTCCGTGAACGCCAGCGTCAGCGCGGGGATCTTTTTGTCCTCGACGACGACGGTGCGCGTTTTGCGCACCGTCAGCGGCAGCGGCGCGGGCAGCCGCAGCGCGTAGGTCACGGTGTACGTGCCGAGCCGCGAGACGTCGACGTCGCTCGTGATCACGAGCCTGTCCGACGCGTCCCGCCCGGCGATGGTCGCCCGCGCGCCTTTTTCGGTGTATTCGCCGCCGTATGTGATCGTGACTTGCGCCGCGCCGTTGAGCTCGACGGACGGCCGCTCGGCGAACACCACCCATGCGGCGAGCGCGGCCGCGAGCACCGCGGCGCCGGCGAGGATGCCGGCGATCCTCTTTTTTCTGCGCCGGGCCGCCCGTTCCGGCGTTTTTTCGTATTTCAACTGTCGTTCCGCCTTTCGGATTCCGTATCTGACACGAATATTATCGTGATTCCCGGTCGCAATGTCAATTCCCCCGCGCGCCGGGCAGAAAAAAAGCCGGCGCCGGCGCCGGCTTTTTGCCGTTACAGATCGTCCGCATCCTGCGTCGGCTCCTGCGGCTCGCCGCAGGGGACGCCCGTCCAGCTGCCGTTCGGGTCGAACAGGCCGCTGTCCTGTGACAGGGCGGCGGTGAGGTCCTCGACGTCGACGGGCGGCTGCTTCTTTTTCGGAAGCTTCATAAGCACGGCTCCTTTCGGGAAGGCTGCGCTTAGTGTGCCCCGAAAAGTCCGCTTTATTTGACGACCGTAAACCCGGTCGCGTTGATCGCCTCGACGAGCGCGTCGGCCGAGACGGTCTTTTCGTCGTAGTCGACGACGGCGTTCTGGGTCTCGTGCGAGACCGCGGCGCTGCGCACGCCCGGCGTCGCCTCGAGGACCTTCTGCACGCGCGCGGAGCAGTGGGGGCATTCCATGCCGGAGATGAGAAATTCCTGTTTCATATCGTTCTCCTGTAATCGATCGTTTAAATTTGATTTGTCTGGATTTAATTATTGTACAGCGCCGCGGCTCATTTGTCGAGCCGCACCGAGCGCAGCCGCAGCGCGTTCGTCACGACGCTGACCGACGACAGCGACATGCACGCCGCCGCGATGACCGGGTTGAGCAGCACGCCCCCGAAGGCGTACAGCACGCCGGCCGCGACGGGGATGCCGACGGTGTTGTAGCAGAAGGCCCAGAAGAGGTTCTGCTTGATGTTGCGGATGACGGCGCGCGACAGGCGCACCGCCGTGCTCACGCCGCGCAGCGAACTGCCCGTGAGCACCACGTCGGCCGACTCGATGGCGACGTCCGTGCCCGCGCCCATCGCGATGCCGACGTCGGCGCGCGCGAGCGCGACGGAATCGTTGATGCCGTCGCCGACCATCGCGACCTTTTCGCCCTTCGCCATGCGCGCGGCGACCTCCTCGGCCTTGCCGTCGGGCAGGACGCCGGAGATGACGTCGTCGATGCCCGCCGCGCGCGCGACGGCCTGCGCCGTGCGCGCGTTGTCGCCCGTGAGCATCGCCGTGCGGATGCCGTCGGCATGCAGCGCCGCCGCGGCCTTCGCGCTGTCCGGCTTGATGCGGTCGGCCACCGCGATGAGCCCGGCGAACACGCCGTTTTTCGCGAAATACAGCAGCGTTTTGCCGTCGCCCTGCAGCGCCGCCGCGCGGCCGTCGAAGGCGTCTGTTCCGATATTGCGCTCCTGCATGAGCCGCGCGCTGCCCGCCAGGACGTCCGCCCCGCCGATGCGCGCCGCAAGGCCCCGCCCGGCGAGCGCCGTGTTGCTCTCGCACGCGGCGGGCTCGATGCCCGCCTGCGCCGCCGCGCGCACGACCGCGCCCGCGAGCGGGTGGGACGACGGCGCTTCGGCCGCGGCGGCGAGCGACAGCAGCTCCGCTTCGCTCACGCCTTCCGCGGGCAGCACGTCCGTCACGGCGGGCTTGCCCTCGGTGACGGTGCCGGTCTTGTCGAACAGGACGGTCGTCACGCCGCTGAGCGTTTCGAGCGCCTCGCCGTTCTTGAAAAGGATGCCGTTTTGCGCGCCGCGCCCCGTCCCCACCATGAGCGCCGTCGGCGTCGCGAGCCCCAGCGCGCACGGGCAGGCGATGACCAGCACCGACACGAAGATGCGCAGCGCGAAGGAGAAGCTCTCGCCCGCGAGCAGCCAGGCGGCCGCCGCGAGCACCGCGATGCTCATCGACGCGGGCACGAACCAGCCGGACACCCGGTCCGCGAGCTTCGCGATGGGCGCTTTGCCGGCCTGCGCCTCCTCGACGAGCCGGATGATCGACGCGAGGGTGCTGTCGGCGCCCGTGCGGGTGACTTCGACGTCGAGCGCGCCCGACAGGTTGATCGTCGCGCCCGTCACCGCGTCGCCGGGGTGCTTTTCGACCGGCAGGCTCTCGCCCGTGAGCATCGACTCGTCGACCGCGCTGTCGCCCGCGCGAACGACGCCGTCCGCCGGGATGCGGTCGCCCGCGCGCACCGCGAGCACGTCGCCCTTCGCGAGGCTGTCGACGGGGACTTCGGTGAGCGCGCCGCCGCGGCGCACGAACGCCGTGTCCGGCGCGAGATCATACAGCGCCGCAATGGCGCCGCTCGTCTTCTTTTTCGCGCGCGCTTCCATGTATTTGCCGAGCATGATGAGCGTGATGATCATCGCGCAGGACTCGAAATACATGTCCATCACGGCCGCGGTGTTGCCGCCGAGGATGCGCGCAAAGGAGTACAGGCTGTAGGCGAACGACGCCGTCGTGCCCACCGCCACAAGGCTGTCCATGTTCGGGTGGCCGAGAAACAGCGCCTTGAAGCCGCTCGTATAGAACCGGAATCCGCACGCGATGACCGGCAGCGTCAGCGCGAGCTGGACCGCCGCGAAGGCGACCGGGTGCTCCATCGGCTCGAGGAACGCCGGGTAGGGGAGCCGGACGAAGCCGATCATGTGCGCCATCGCGAGATAAAACAGCGGCACGGTGAACGCCGCCGCCGTGATCAGCTTTTTTTTGCGCGCGCCGAGCGCCTCGTCCTGCGCTTTGAAGCGCGCCGCATCTTCCTCGGCGGCGGGCTTCGTCTGCGCTTCGTAGCCGAAGCCGGCGCGCTCGACGGCCGCGCGGATGTCCGCCTCGCCGCCGGCGGCGTCGTCGTATTCGGCGCGCAGCGTCTGCGTCGTCAGGTTGACCGCCGCCGACGACACGAACGGCAGCCGGCCGACCGCGCGCTCGACGGCCGCCGAGCAGGCCGCGCAGCTCATGCCCGTGATATTCGCCGTGAGAATTTTTTTCATATAAGTTCCACCTCATCCGCGGCGGAAAAAGGGATGTTCCGCCGCATCGAGTTAATTATACCATTTTAGTACAGTTTGTCAACGGCAAAAGAAAAAACGGCGCCGCGCCCGCAGCGCCGCCGCCGTTTTTTCCTGCCCCTAAGCGAAACGGGGGCGCGGCGTTCAGTACAGCGACGCGGGGTCGACGTACTTATCGCCGCTTTTGATCTCGAAGTGCAGGTGCGGCGTCTCGCCGCTTTCGAGCAGCGCCGTCGAGCCGACGGTCCCGAGCGCGTCGCCCTGCGACACGCGCTGGCCGGCTTTCACGGACAGCAGCGCGAGGTTGGCGTAGACGGCGGTGTAGCCGGTGTCGAGCTTGACTTCGACGACGTAGCCCCACAGCGGATCGCTTTCGGCGCGGACGACCTCGCCCGAATAGACGGCGCTGACGGGCGCGCCCTCGGCGGCGGCATAGTCGACGCCGTTGTGCGTGCGCCAGTCGTTCATCGTGGCGCTGCGGACGAGCTCGCCGCCGCTGAAGCCGTTCGTGACGCTGCCCGCGACGGGCTGCGCGTAGATGGGAATGAGCGGTTCGGCGTTGGCCTTTCCCGCCGCCTCCTCGACGGGCTCCTCTGCGGGAGCCTGCGTCTCGGCGGACGCGTCCGGCGCCGGCACGGGCTGCGACGGCGCGGCGTCGGTCTCGCTCTGCGCGGGCGGGGTCTCGCCGGCCATATTCGTGAGGATCCGGCTGACCGCCGTCAGCGACAGCGCGGCGGCGGCCGCCACGCACACGACGAGCGCGATGTAGAAGCCGTTGCGGTGGAAGAAATTCCGGAATGACTGTTTTTTGTCATCGCTCTTTTTCATACTGTTTCACATCCCTTTGCGCATAGTTTGGACCGGCGCGGGAGAAATATGCATGGCCGCGCGCTATTGACAAACCTGTGCGCCGGGTTAGAATGAAATGGACGGCGTGTGCAGAAAAACGGGACGCCGCGCATACAGATCAATACAGCGCAGCAAGCTGTATTTGTAAGGAGTCTATATGGAAACGAACAAATATCTCGACATCGCGCCGGAAGTCGCCGAAGCGCTCGAGCTCGGCGCGCCGGTCATCGCGCTTGAATCCACCATCCTCAGCCACGGCATGCCCTTCCCGCAGAACCTCGCGTTCGCGAAGGAAGTCGAGCGCATCGCGCGCGAAAAGGGCGTTGTGCCCGCGACCACGGCCATCGTCAACGGCCGGCTCAAGGTCGGCCTCACCGAGGCCGAGCGCGACCGCATCTGCGACCCCACCGACGTCGGCAAGGTCAGCCGCCGCGACGTGGCGGTCTATGTCGCCGAAAAGAGAACGGGCGCGACGACGGTCGCGTCGACGATGATCCTCGCGTCGATGGCGGGCATCCGCTTCTTCGCGACGGGGGGCATCGGCGGCGTCCACCGCGGCGCGCAGGAGACCTTCGACATCTCCGCCGACTTGCAGGAGCTCGCGAACACCCCCGTCACCGTCATCTGCGCGGGCGCGAAGTCGCTGCTCGATCTGCGGCTGACGCTCGAGTATCTCGAGACGATGGGCGTGCCGGTGCTCGGCTATCAGACGGAATATCTGCCGGCGTTCTACTGCAGGAGCAGCGGCCTCAAGCTCGACCGCCGCTGCGAGAGCGCGGCCGAGATCGCCGGGATCGCGCGCGCGAAATGGGAGCTGGGGCTCAAGGGCGGCCTGGTCGTCGGCAACCCCATCCCCGAAAAATTCGCGCTCGATTACGAACACATGGAGGGCGTCATCGACAAGGCCCTCGCGATGGCGAAGGAAAAGGGGATCCGCGGCAAGGACACGACGCCCTTCCTGCTCGCGGCGATCAAGGACCTCACGGGCGGCGAGTCGTTCGAGAGCAACGTCGAGCTCGCGTACAACAACGTGCGGCTCGCGTGCGATGTCGCCATCGAGTACAGCAAGCAGGCGCAGCAATAAAAAAAGCCCGCGCGGCGGGCATAAAAAACGGCGGCGGGCGCGATGCGTCCGCCGCCGCTTTTTTTGTATTTACTTTTCGTTCTGCTTGTCGCTCTCAACGGGGACGAGCCGGTAGTTGAAGACGAAGCGGGCGCTGGGATTCTGCTGGTAGAACTGCTTTTTGATGCGCTCGAGCACGAGCTTGCCGGTGTCGAAGTTGACCGCCGGCAGCAGCAGCGCAAACTGGTTGGGGCTGTAGCGCGACACGGTGTCGCCGCAGCGCAGGCTCGTGCGCATGATCTCCTGCAGCTCGCCCATCACCTTGTGCAGCACCAGCGGCTCGACGGCGCGGTCGTCGGCGCAGTTGAGCGTCGTGAGCGCGACGAACACGGGGATGTTCAGGCGCTGCAGGTTGCGCATGTTGAGCTGATAGATGTCGCGGAAGATGGCGTAGTCGCAGACGAACGCGCCCTGCGCGATGGTGTTCGCGGAGGTGAGATCCGCGAGGATGTCGCTGATGCCGGCGTCGGCCTCCCGGCGGTCGGCGAGGATGCGCTGGTAGAGCTGACGGACCTCCTCGGGCGAGCGCTCGCCGCCGTACTGCGTGTAGCGCAGATCCGACGCGTAGTCGTACTGCGACGCCGCGTCGCGCCGCTTGCCGAGCATGGTGAGCGCGCCGGTCAGCTCGAGGCTGAGCACCGAGTCGAACGCGTCGATGGCGAGCGCCGTGCGGCAGACGTCGCAGATGGTCTCGTAGGCCTTCTCGCCGCGCAGGAGCTCGATGTATCTGTATATCGTCTTGAGATAGAGGTCATGATAATAAACGCTGCGCGAGACGACCCAGGACTCCTTGTCGGAGTTGGTCATCAGATCCCCCTCGTACAGGCCGAGCATGCGCGAAAACTTCGCGCGCGCTTCGTCGTCGAGCGCCGGACAGGACAGAAGCTCGACGCACAGCGACTCGAATTCATGCAGGTCGATGTCGCAGTCCGCCTCGGTGTTCCACATGTAAGCGCCCGCGCGCGTCGCCACGAGATCCGCGGCGTCGTAGGCCGACAGGTCCTTGCGCAGGCGGGAGACCAGCGTTTTGAGCGCGTTCTCGGGGTTGGTGTTGTCCTCGAGCGGCCAGATGGTCTCGAACAGCTCGGGCGCCGGGACCGGCCGGTTCCACTGCAGGATGAGATACTCGAGCAGCGCGATCTTCTTCTTGGAGCCGCCGAGCGCGCGCACGATGTCCGTCCCGTTCTGGATGATGCGGAAATTGCCGAGGAGCTTGACCTGGAGGGTTGTCATCGAAAACCGCCTTTCCGGTTACCTTTATATTCCAAACCGATGAAACAATTATAGCGGTCCGACCGGCGAATTACAAGCGCGCGGGCGCGGAAGTTCAAAAGAAAAGCCGCATTCAATTGAGTTTTCTGCCGCCATATGATAAAATATGGGAAGCTATAAAAAGTTACAGCGAGTTTTTCGAGAGGGAGGTCGCCGTCGAATGAGGCCGCGCGCGCTTGGAAAAGCCGCTGTTTTTTGTATTTTCGCTTTTGTGCTGCTGCTCGCCGCCTGCGGCGGCCGAAAAACGCAGCCCGGCGGCGGGACGCGGGACAACACGCCCGTCGTGCGCGTGCCCGAGGCGCCGGGGCTCGCCGCGGTGTCCGGCGGCGACGCGGTCATCGACCTGTCGAATGTCGCCGACGGCTATGTCGGCGTGCGCTACACGGGCGACAACCGGAAGATCAAGGTGCAGATCACCAAGGCGGGCGAGAGCACCTACACCTACGACCTGCCCGGCGCGGACTACGCCTTTTTCCCGCTGTCGCTGGGGGACGGGACGTACACCGTCAACGTCTACGCCAACATCGAGGGCACGACGTACGCGCTCGCGCTGTCGGCGACGGCGGACGTCGCGCTCGCCGACGAATTCCTGCCGTTTTTATATGCGAACCAGTATGTGAATTTCACGGCCGGCAGCGAGGCGGTGTCGCTCGCGTCGTCGCTCGCCGGGACGGCCGACGACGACCTGCAGGCGCTCGGCCTCATCTATGATTACGTCATCGGCAACATCCGCTACGACGATGCGAAAGCGGGCGGCGATCTGCGCGGCTATCTGCCCGACATCGACGAGACGCTGCGCGAAAAGAAGGGGATCTGCTTCGACTACGCGTCGCTGATGGTCGCGATGCTGCGCTCGCAGGATATCCCGACGAAGCTGGTGACGGGCTACGCGGGCGATACGCAGACGATGCACGCGTGGGTGAGCGTCTACATCGAGGGCGTCGGCTGGGTCGACGGCATCATCCAGTTCAACGGCACCGAGTGGGTGCGCATGGACCCGACGTTCGCGGCGGCGGGCAACACGAGGAGCATGAACGAGTATATCGGGGACGGAAGTCATTACACCGATCTGTTTTTCTATTGAGGAGGAATGCCCATGGCGGTCAGAATCTTGCGCGACGCGCAGCTCGCCGATCTGTTCGAGAGCCTCGCGCTGCTGACAAAAAGCGGCATGTCGACGTATGAAGCGCTCACGGTGCTGCGGGACGGCGCGGACGACGCGCGGCAGAAGGCGCTGTACGGCGCGCTCGCCGAAGCGGCGTCGGGCGGCGGGAGCTTTTCCGAGGCGATCGGCCGGACGGGCGCTTTCCCCGCGTACGCCGTGCGGCTGACGGCCGTGGGCGAGGCGACGGGCGACAGCGCGGGCGTCTTCGGGGCGCTGGGCGATTATTACGAAAAGAACGACGCGCTCGCGGCGAACGTCAAATCGGCGGTCGTCTACCCGGCCGTGATGCTCATCGCGGTGCTGGGCGTGCTGTACGTGCTGTTTTCGCTCGTCATGCCGCTGTTCAGCCGCATCTTCACGCTGCTGGGCGTCGGCGAAACGCCGCTGTTCGAACGGCTGCTCGGCGCCGGCTACGTGCTCGACGCCGCGGCGCTCGGGCTGGGGCTGCTCGCGGCGGCGCTGCTCGCGGCGTTTCTGATCCTCAACGCGACGGCGCGCGGGCGCGGCAGGCTCCAGTCGCTGTTTTACAACGGCCCGTTCACGCGCCGGCTCGCCGCAAAGCTGTCGGCGCACCGCTTCGCGTATGCGCTGTCGGTCATGCTGTCGGGGGGCATCCCCTTCGACGAGGCCATTCCGCTCGCGGCCGGCACGCTCGGCAGCGCCGCCGCGCGGGAACAGGCGGCCCGGCTGCAGCGGGGGCTCGACGCGGGGGAGGATTTCGCGTCGGCCTGCGCCGACTGCGGCATCTTCCCGGGGGCCTACGCGGGCATGGTCGGCGCGGGGGTGCGCGCGGGGCGCCTCGACGAGGTGCTCATGACGATCGCCTCGCGGTACGAACAGGAGGCCGACCGCAGTCTCGGCGCGGCCGTGTCGTCGGTGGAACCGGCGCTCGTCGCCGTGCTGTCGGTCATCGTCGGCCTGGTGCTGCTGTCGGTGATGATGCCGCTCGTCGGCATCATCTCGACGATGCTGTGAGAAAGCGCGCATGGAAATGAAAAGCAAAAATGCGGGATGGGGACGGGGCACCGCGCTGTCGCTGCTCGTCGCGGCGGCGCTGTTTGCGGCGGCGCTGTTTGCGGGGCGCGCGGCGTCGGCGTCGGTCGACGCCGAGTCGCTGGCGTTCGCGCGGGATTCCGTCACGCGCGCGGCGGCGCTGTGCTACGCCGTCGAGGGCGCCTACCCGGAGGATATCGACTATCTCGCCGCGCATTACGACCTCGCGCTCGACCGCGAGCGCTTCATCTATCATTACGAGCCGCTCGGGGGCAACCTGTTCCCCGAGATCTACGTTATCGCGAAACCCGCCGGGTAAGGAGCGTTGCCGATGCAGCAAAAAAGATCTTTCGCGCAGGCGTTTTCCGTTCTCCTGCTCATAGGCGTTTTCGCGTGCTGCGCGCTGCTGACGGCGGCGCTCAGCGCGGGCGCGCTCAACCGCGTGTCCGCGCGCGCCGACACGTCGTACGAGACGCGCACGAGCCTGCTGTACATCGAGCAGAAGCTGCGCGCGTGCGCGTCGCGCGGCGACATCCGCGTCGAGGCGTCCGCGGCGGGCGACCGGCTCGTGCTGCGCAGCGAGCTCGCGGGCGCGGCCTATGACACCTGCATCTATGCGGCGGACGGCGCCCTGTGCGAGGTCACGGTCCCCGCGGGGGCGGATGCCGGCGCGGGCGGCCAGCGCGTGACCGACGCCGACGCGCTGTATGTCGAGGAAAAGGCCGGCGGCCTTTACGAGGTGCGGGTCGTCTGCGGCGAAGCGCAGGCGAGCGTCCTCGTTTACGTGCAGGCGGAAGGAGGGCGCGCATGACGGACAAAACGGAATCCATCGGCGAAACGCGCGCCCGGGCGGCCGAGGCCTTTTCGCCGGCCCGCACCAAAAGCCGCCTGTTCCTCATCGAATTCATCAGCGCCCTCGCGGTGTTCTGCGTCGCGGCGGGCGTGTGCGCGGGGCTGCTCGCGGTCGCCTACAAGCAGAGCCGCGCGGCCGCGGCGCTCGACGGCGCCGGCTTCGCCTGCGCTTCCTGCGCGGACGGGTTCAAGGCCGCGGGCGGCGATATGGCCGCGTGCGCCGCGCTGCTCGGCGGCCGCGCCGACGGCGACACCGCGCGGGTGTGGTACGACGCCGACTGGAAGGTCTGCGCCGAAGCGGACGCCGTCTACACGCTCACGGCGAAGGCCCGCGGGGATTCCCTGCGGCAGGCCGACATCGGCGTGTGCGGCGCGGACGGCGCGCAGATCTTCGGCCTGACGGCGTCGGTCTATGTGGCCGAGGGAGGGGACGGCGGGCAATGACGGAAAGAAAAGGAACGCTCAGCGTCGGCGCGGTGTCGATCTTCCTCATCTTCACGGTGCTGCTGCTCGTGACGTTTTCGCTGCTGGCGCTCGCGGTCGCGCGCACGGACGAAAAGCAGAGCGAGCGCGCGTCGCAGACGACGGCCGCCTATTACGCGGCCGACACCGCGGCGTGGGAAAAGCTCGACGCGGCCGTAAAAGCCCTTGAAAGCGACCCCGGGGGAGCCGGCGCGGCGCTTGAGGCCGAGGGCATCGGACTCGAGCGCGCCGGGGACGCGGCCGTGCTGTCTTTTGAAACGCCCGTGAGCGACGTGCTCACGCTCTATTCCAGAGTGCGGCTGACGTTCGGCGGGAACGCCGTCGTCGGCGTCGCGATCGAAAGCTGGCGCTGTGCGCCGGCGCAGAACTGAGGAGAAAAAACATGGATCTTACGGATTTGCTCAGACAGGCGGTCGACCGGCACATCTCCGACATCTTCATCGTCGCCGGCAAGCCGCTGTGCTTTAAGACCGGCACGCGCATCGAGCCCGCGGACGGCGAGCGGCTGCTGCCCGACCGCACGCGCGCGCTCATCATGCAGATCTACCAGATGGCGAACGGGCGCAGCGCCGAACGGCTCGAGACGAAGGGGGACGACGATTTCTCCTTTTCGCTGAAGGGCGTGTCGCGCTTTCGCGTGAGCGCGTATAAACAGCGCGGCTCGCTCGCGGCCGTCATCCGCGTCGTCGCGCTCGAGCTGCCCGACCCGCAGGCGCTGCACATCCCGGCGAACGTGCTCGCGCTCGCCGACATCCCGCGCGGGCTGCTGCTTGTGTCGGGGCCGTCGGGCTGCGGAAAATCGACCACGCTCGCGTGCATGATCGACCGCATCAACAGCACCCGCAGCGGCCACATCATCACGCTCGAGGATCCCATCGAGTTCCTGCACGCCCACAAGAGCTGCATCGTCAGCCAGCGCGAGATCGAGATGGACACCGAGAGCTATCCGGCGGCGCTGCGCGCCGCGCTGCGGCAGAACCCCGACGTCATCCTCATCGGCGAGCTGCGCGACACCGAGTCCATCGCCATCGCGCTGACGGCCGCCGAGACGGGGCATCTCGTCATCTCGACGCTGCACACGCTCGGCGCGGCGAACAGCATCGACCGCCTCGTCGACGCCTTCCCGCCCGAACAGCAGCAGCAGGTGCGCATGCAGCTGTCGATGGTGCTGCAGGCGGTCGTGTCGCAGCAGCTCGTGCCCACGCGCGACGGACAGGAGTGGCCGGCGTTCGAGCTCATGCTGTGCAACGGCGCCGTGCGCAATACCATCCGCGACGGCCGCACCCATCAGCTCGACGCGCTCATCTTCTCGGGCGCGGCGGCGGGCATGGTCTCGATGGACAACTCGCTGCTCGAGCTGTACCGCCAGGGGCGCATCACCAGAGCGGAAGCGGAGCTGCGCAGCCTCTCGCCCGAACAGCTCGTGCGCCGCGCCGACGAGCTCGGCTGATCTGCGGCTCACGGGTCTCTGTTGCTTTTTCCGGCCGGCTATGCGATGACGGACCACACTGACTGAAAAGGAGCAGCACTATGACGCTGACGGTTTTTCTGCTTTGTCTCAAGATATTCTTCTGCCGCATCCTCGACGTGACCTTCGGCACCGTCCGGCAGGTCCTGACCATCAAGGAGAAGACGGCGCTCGCGGCGCTGTGCGGCTTTGTCGAGGTGCTCATCTGGTACCTCGTCGTGCGCGAGGCGCTCAGCTCCGACGCGGGGCTGTACACCGCCGTCGCCTATGCGGGCGGCTTCGCAACGGGAACCTACATCGGCGGGCGCATCGCCCACCGCTTCATCCGCATCAAGGTCACCGCGCAGGTCGTCACGTCGAGCCGCGACGACGCGCTTGTCGCGGCGGTGCGCGCGGCGGGCTTCGGCGTTTCGGTCGTCAACGTCAACGGCTCGCAGTACGGCGACGAGAAGTATCTGCTCATCATCGAGATGAACGGCTCGCGCGTCAAGGAGCTCAAAAAGCTGGTGCACGGCATCGACGCACACGCCTTTATCTATGTCGAAGAGTCGAAGCACGTTTTCAACGGCTTCATCAAGTAGAACGGGGAAACACGGACGGCAGGCAAGCGGGAACCGCGGGCGCGTCGGCCGCATCGCGCAGACGCGGAGCAGGCCGCCGAGGGCGCCCGGGGAGAAAGAAAAACAGAAAGCAAAAGCGGACGCCGGCCGGCGTCCGCTTTTTTTGCGGCAGATTGACGACAGATCATTGCGCCGGCTCGCGGCTGCGGCAGACGTCCACCCAGCCCGCGCAGCCGGAGCACCGCTCCAGCTCCGGGATGGTCAGCTCGACGGCGCTGTTGCTGCTGCCGCAGGCGGGAAAGACGGTGTCGAAGCGCCGCAGCGACGTGTCGAGCAGCACCCGCACGCCGCTGTTCACGGCGAACGGGCAGACGCCGCCGACGCTGTGGCCGACGCGGCGCTCCGTCTCGTCGGCCGGGAGCATCTTCGCCTTCATCCCGAACCGGGCCTTGTACTTCGCGTTGTCCACCCGGACGTCGCCCGCGGCGACGATGAGCACCGTCTCGCCCGCGCAGTCGAACGCGAGCGTCTTCGCGATGCGGCAGGGCGGACAGCCGAGCGCCGCGGCGGCGAGCTCCACCGTCGCGCTCGACACGCCGAACTCGCGCACGCGCCCGCCGAGGCCGTACGCGCTGAGATAGTTCCGCACTTTTTCGATCGACATTGTTTCGCCTTTCGTATGCAAACGGGCTAAACGCCCTCTTTGTCGCGGAATTCGATGACGGTGCCCTCGGGCGCTTCGACCTTGAACAGCCGGCCGCCGTTCACCTCATAGATGTCGGCGCCGCCCTTCTGCAGAAAGCGCGCGCCCGCGCGCCGCAGCGCGGCGCACGCCGCGTCGAGGTCGTCGGCGTACACACAGAAGTGCGCGATACCCGCGCGCTCCCCTTCGGGCCGCGCGAGCGATTCGCCGCGCCGGGGCGTCTGCAGCTCGATAAAAAAGCCGTCGCCCCGCAGCCAGGTGTTGTACTCGCGCCCGTGGAATCCCGGGGTCTCCTCGACGAGCGCCATGCCCAGCGCCTGCTCGTAGAACGCGAGCGAGCGGGCATAGCAGTCCGTCTCGATGCACAAATGATGCAGCCGCACCGTCCCCGCCTCCCTGCATAATCCTTCCGCGACAGTATAGCATACATCGGGGGAAAGGGAAAGCGCGGGCTTGCAATCCGGTCCGGCGGCCGTTATACTGGAAACCGTCATTTCGGAGGGGATATGAAGAAGCTTTTCGTTTATCTGAAGGATTATAAAAGGGAAGCGATCCTCGGGCCGCTGTTCAAGCTGTGCGAGGCCGCGCTCGAGCTCGTCGTGCCGCTCATCGTCGCGGCGATCATCGACCGGGGCATCGCCGCCGGCGACCGCCCCTATATCCTGCGCATGTGCGGGCTGCTCGCCCTTTTCGGGGCGGTCGGCCTGCTGTTTTCCGTCACGGCGCAGTATTTTGCGGCGAAGGCGGCCGTCGGCTTCTCCGCAAAGATCCGCGCGGCGCTGTTCGGCCGCATCCAGGAGCTGTCCTACGCGCAGCTCGACACGCTGGGCAGCTCGACGCTCATCACGCGCATGACGAGCGACTCGAACCAGCTGCAGAACGGCGTCAACCTCGCGCTGCGGCTGCTGCTGCGCTCGCCCTTCGTCGTATTCGGCGCGATGCTCATGGCCTTCACCATCGACGCGCGCGCGGCGCTCATCTTCGCGGCGGCCATCGCGGCGCTGTTCGCGGTCGTCTTCGCGATCATGCTCGTCTGCGTGCCGCTCTACCGCGGCGTGCAGGCGAAGCTCGACGGCGTCACGGCGGCGACGCGCGGCAATCTCACGGGCGTGCGCGTGCTGCGCGCGTTCTGCAAGCAGGACGAGGAGCGCGCGGAATTCGCGCGCCGCAACGGCGAGCTCACGCGCGCGCAGATATTCGTCGGCCGCGTCAGCGCGCTCATGAACCCCGTGACCTACGTGCTCATCAACGGGGCGATCATCTGGCTCCTTTACACGGGGGCCGTGCGCGTCGAAGCGGGCCTGCTCACGCAGGGCGCCGTCGTCGCGCTGTACAATTACATGCAGCAGATCCTCGTCGAGCTCATCAAGCTCGCGAATCTCATCATCAGCATCACGAAGGCCGTCGCCTGCGGGGACCGCATCGAGTCGGTGCTCGAGCTGCGGCCGGGGATGACGGACGGCGCGGGCGCGCCCGCGCCCGACGCCGGCGCGCCCGCCGTCGAATTCCGCGACGCGCAGCTGCGCTACCACGCGGGGGGCGACAGCGCGCTCACGGGGGTGCGCTTCAGCGTGCGCCGGGGCGAGACCGTCGGCGTCATCGGCGGCACCGGCTCCGGCAAGACGTCGCTCGTCAGCCTCATCCCGCGTTTTTACGACGTCAGCGGCGGCAGCGTGCTCGTCGGCGGCGCCGACGTGCGCGCATACCCGCTCGGGGAGCTGCGCGCGAAGATCGGGGTCGTGCCGCAGAAGGCGACGCTGTTTGCCGGGACCATCCGGGACAATCTGCGCTGGGGAAAGCCGGACGCGACGGACGCCGAGCTCATGGAGGCCGTCGACGCCGCGCAGGCCCGCGACGTGGTCGAGGGCAGGCCGGGCGGGCTCGACTGCCCGCTCGAGCAGGGCGGGCGCGATCTGTCCGGCGGCCAGCGCCAGCGCCTGACGATCGCGCGCGCGCTCGTGCGGCGCCCGGAGATCCTCATTCTCGACGACAGCGCCTCGGCGCTCGATTTCGCGACCGACGCGGCGCTGCGGCGGGCCATCCGCGCGCTGCCGTACCGCCCGACGGTGTTCGTCGTCTCGCAGCGCGCGGCGTCGGTGCGGTATGCCGACAGGATCGTCGTGCTCGACGACGGCGCCGTCGCGGGCATCGGCACCCACGACGAGCTGCTGCGGGACTGCGGCGTCTACCGCGAGATCTATGAATCCCAGTTTAAAAAGGAGGACGCGTGATGGCGGGAGAAAAAGACAGGGCCCCGGCGGGCACGCTGCGCCGCGTGCTCCGCTTTGTCGGGCGTTACCGCGCGCTCGTGCTGCTGTCGCTGCTGCTCGCGGCGGCGTCGGTCGCGGGGACGCTGTACGTCCCCATCCTCCTCGGCCGCGCCATCGACCTCATCGCGGGCGCCGGCGCCGTCGATCTCGCGGGCGTCGGACGTCTGCTCGGGAGCGTCGCGGCCGTCGCCGGCGCGACGGCGCTCGCCCAGTGGCTCATGAGCGCCGTCAACAACCGCGTGACCTACCGCGTCATCCGCGACGTGCGCGCCGCGGCCTTCGACAAGCTGCAGATCCTGCCGCTGCGCTACCTCGACGCCCACCCGACGGGCGGCATCGTCAGCCGCGTCGTCGCGGACGTCGACCAGTTCGCGGACGGTCTGCTCATGGGCTTCACCCAGCTTTTCACCGGCGTCGCGACGATCCTCGGCGCGCTCGCGTTCATGCTGTGGGTCAACTGGAAGATCGCCCTCGTCGTCGTGGTGCTCACGCCGCTGTCGCTGTTCGTCGCCCGCTTCATCTCGAAGCGCACCTACAGCATGTTCCGGCTCCAGTCGCAGACGCGCGGCGAGCAGACGGCGTTTCTCGACGAGATGATCACCGGCCAGAAGGTCGTGCGCGCTTTTTCGCATGAGAGCCGCTGCGGGGAGCAGTTCGCCGGCATCAACGACCGGCTCGAGAAATGCTCGCTGCGCGCGGCGTTCTTCTCCTCGCTCGTCAACCCGACGACGCGCTTCGTCTACAGCCTCGTCTACGCGGGCGTCGCGCTCGCGGGGGCGCTCGCCGTGCTGGGGGGAGGCTTTTCGGTCGGCGCCGCGTTCACCGTCGGCAACCTCAGCTGTTTCCTCAGCTATGCCAACCAGTATACGAAGCCCTTTAACGAGATCTCGGGCGTTGTGACGGAGCTGCAGAACGCGCTCGCGTGCGCCGCGCGCATCTTTGAGCTCATCGACGAAACGCCGGAGAGCCCCGACGCGCCGGATGCGGCGCGGCTCGAGGGGATCGGGGGCGAGGTCCGGCTCGACGGCGTCGCTTTTTCCTACACGCCGGAGCGCGAGCTCATCCGGGATCTCAGCCTCGCCGTGCGCCCGGGCCAGCGCGTGGCGATCGTCGGCCCCACGGGCTGCGGCAAGACGACGCTCATCAACCTGCTCATGCGCTTTTACGACGTCGACGGCGGCAGCATATCCGTCGACGGGCGCGACATCCGCGGGGTGACCCGCGCGAGCCTGCGGCGCGGCTACGGCATGGTACTGCAGGACACGTGGCTCAAGGCGGGCACCGTGCGCGAGAATATCGCCATGGGCCGGCCGCAGGCGGACGACGCGGAGATCGTCGCCGCGGCAAAGGCCGCCCACGCCGACGGCTTCATCCGCCGGCTGCCGGACGGCTACGACACCGTGCTCGCGGAGGACGGCGGCAGTCTGTCGCAGGGACAAAAGCAGCTGCTGTGCATCACGCGCGTCATGCTGTGCCTGCCGCCCATGCTCATCCTCGACGAGGCGACCTCCTCCATCGACACGCGCACCGAGCAGAAGATCCAGCAGGCCTTCGCGCGGCTCATGCAGGGGCGCACGAGCTTCATCGTCGCCCACCGCCTGTCGACCATCCGCGAGGCGGACGTCATCCTCGTCATGCGCGCGGGGCGCATCGTCGAGCAGGGGAACCATGAACAGCTGCTCCAGAAGAACGGATTCTACGCGCAGCTCTACAACAGCCAGTTCGACAGCGGCGCGCAGTAAAAGCGGCGGAGCGAGGGCGGCCGCCGCAAAGCGGACGGCCCGGGAACCGGAGACCGAAGCGGAGACGGGACGGGGAGAGAAGGATCATGAAAAACAGGATCAGGCTGGAGCGGTTTGCGGGCGAGGCGGAGTTCCCTTATTTTGCAGAACTCGCGTTCAACGAAGCGGTCATGCACATGAACATGGGCAGGATCTTTACGCAGGAAGAAGCGCAGGCGTACTACGCGAACATTCTCGAATACAACCGTTCGGAGGAGAGTTCCGGGACGTACAAGATCTTTTTGCGCCGCGGCGGCAGCTATATCGGCATCTGCTCCCTGTGGAGAAGGGGAGACGCCGCAGAGGTCGAGTACATGCTGCTGCCGGCGTACTGGGGCAACGGATATGCCACGGAAGCGGTGGCGCGTCTGGTCGCGACGGCCAGGCAGATCCCCGGCGTCAGAAAGATCAGCGGACTGATCGACCCGGAAAACACATCGTCGAAAAACGTGCTGCTCAAAAACGGCTTTGCGCACGAAGCGCATACGGAGATCGAAGAGGACGGCTCTGCGGCCGAGATACTGTCTCTGCCGCTTTGAGTCCGCGCGGCGCCCCGGCCCGGGGCGCTTCGCGGCAAAACGCCCGCCTGCGGATGCAGGCGGGCGTTTGATTTTCTGTTCTTTTCGGGCGGCGGGCGCTACGTCCCGTCCGGCCCGACGCGCCGCACGGTCATGAGAAGACTGCTGCGCGTCGGCTCGTACCAGTGGAACTGAACTTCGCGCGTGCCGTCCTCGAGCGTGTAGCGGTAGCCGTAGCGGTCGTCGGCCCGCATGTGCCGCAGGATGTTTTCGAGATCCGCGGCCGCGCCGTACGCGGCGCGCTGGGCGGGCGCGACATGCCGTTCGCTTATCTCCCGCACCGCCGCGTCGAAGCGGCCGCGCTGCGGGACGGTGTGGGTGTTCCTGCCGTCGCTGCCGTACAGCTCGTAGGTCCCCGCCGCGGGGTCGACGAGGCAGATGTATTCAAAGCTCGCCGCGACGGCCAGCTCCAGGATCTTGTGCAGCCGCAGCAGCTCGAGATCGTTCTCTTTTTCCTTGGACGGGCGCGACAGGGAGAACTCGCAGATGTCGCCGAGATCGTTCCTGTACAGCAGGATGATCCGTTCGATCCAGCGGTAAACGCCCGCGGCGTCGAGTTGCCGGAAAAAGAAATGCAGGCTCGCCGTCCCCGCCGCCCAGCAGTCCAGCAGGTGCGCGCGCGAGCTCGTGCGCGCATACTCGGCGCGGTCGTCCGGGTGCAGCAGCCGGTACTGCGTCTCCTGCAGCTCGTCCATGGTGCCCGAGTCGGGCAGCCGCAGGCCGTAGTCCTTCGATTCCATCAGATAGTAGCTGTTTTTGGTGAGATTGGCCGACAGCACGAGCGGGTAGAACCGCGAGAGCATGTCGAGCAGACGCTGCAGCTCGCGCGGATCGAACATCTCGTTGCAGCGCAGCGAGATGTCGGCGTTTCCCTTGAACTGGTAGTCCGCGAGCTCCATCTCGGGGCGGTAGAAGGCGTAGTCGTTCTTGCCGTTGCGCTTGACGTGGTACAGCGCGACGTCGGCTTTTTTGTAGAGCGTGTCGAAGGTGTCCGACGGGGACGTGCTCAGCGCGCAGCCGGCGCTGCAGTGGATGTACGTCCCGTCGTTCTCGCCCGCGCGCAGCCGCGCGAGACTGCGGATGAGCGACGAGATGCTCGCGCGCAGGGCCGCCTCGCTTTCCGCGCCGCGCAGGAAGACGATGAATTCGTCGCCGCCGATGCGCGCGGCGATGTCGTCGCTGCGGAAATGGCGCCGGAGCGTGTCGGCGATGCCGCGCAGCGCCCGGTCGCCCTGCGCGTGGCCGAGCGTATCGTTGATGCGCTTGAGGTTGTCGAGGTCGAGCAGCAGCAGGATGCTGCCGCGCCGGCCGTCCGCGGCGAGCGCGGCGGCGATGAGCCGCTCGGCCGTGGCGCGGTTATACAGGCCCGTCATGCCGTCCTGTTCGGCGCTGCGCTGGATGGCGAGCTGCGATTCCTTCTCCCGCGTGATGTCCCGCATGAGCGCAAAGGCGCGCACATGGTCGGTATACGGATCGCGCACGAGCTGGATGTCGATGCGCACCCACCGGGGTTCCTTTTGCACAAAGACGATCCGCCAGTCGTCGCTGATGCTGCGCTTCCCTTCCGCGAACAGCGCGAGCAGATGCGCCCCGGCATAGCATTCGAGCGCCCGCGCGCAGTCGTCGGGGGACAGATATGCGCCGCACAGCTGCCGGATGGCCTCGCTGTGGCGCATGTCCGCGAGCGGCTTTTTCAGCAGCAGATAGTCGCCGCCCGATTTTTCGACCATGTCGGCCGTCAGGTCCGTTTCGATGTAGACGGCGTGTGAGGCCCGGTGCGCGCCGATGGTCTCGAGATAGCGGGCATAGGACAGCTCCTGCTCGTGGCGCCCCGTGATGTTGAGCAGCGACAGCACCGCGGCGGCGGTGCGCCCGTTCTCCGAGCGCACGCAGGTGTAGCGCAGATCGAACCACCGCGCCGCGCCGTCGATGCAGCGCACATGCAGCCGCATGCCGCCCGCCGGCTCGCCCGCGGCGATGTCGGCGAACAGCGCCGCAAAACCGTCGGCGCTCTCGCCGAGCACGACGCCCTCCTGCAGGAAGCACGACGGCGGATTCTCGCATTCCGGCGGCAGGCCGTTTTCGGCGCACAGCGCGGCGTCGAGCGCCCGCATGCTGCGCGCGGGCAGGTCGTAATAGTAGACGATGCGCTCCGAATGCTCCGCGACGGCGCGCAGCACCCGCGCGTTCGCGCGCATGCGGTCGATGAGCTGCCGGTTGTCGGTCGTGTCCGTGAACGTGAAGACGTACCCGTCGCCGTCCGGCGACGAAAAGCGGCGCCCGGCGGCCGCGACCCAGCGGATCGTGCCGTCGGCCCGCGCGATGCGGAATTCCTCCTCGAAATCGAGCGGCAGCAGCTCGAGCAGCTCCTGCTGCGCGCGGCGCATGCGGGCCTCGTCGTCCGGATGGACGATCCCCTCGAGGACGAACGGCCCGGGCTGCGCGGTCTGCGGGCCGAACAGTGCGCGCGCGCTGTCGCTGGCGTACACCCGCGCGAGCGCGCCGTCCCGCAGATAAAAGACGGCCGCACCGCCCGGGAGCGCGCGCAGAAAGGTCTCCGCGTTTTTTCCGAAAGACGCGGCGCTCCGCCCGGCTTTTTCTTTTTTCGGCGCTTTGTCCAAAAGCACTCCTTTCGCGGCGCATGCGGCAGCCGCGGAAAACCCGAAAAGGCGCATCCGTCCGCCGCGGCGGATGCCTTCAGTCACCTCAATTCTATATAAAAACGCAGAAGAATGCAAGCCGGCGCAAAAACGCCCGGCGCAGGCGGGCATCGCCCGGGGGCGGCAAACATGCTATAATGGGAACGAATCGGAAGGAAAGGAGCGCCGGCGATGGATCGGGTCATCCTGCACTGCGACTGCAATTCGTATTTTGCCTCCGTCGAGAGCATCGGCCGGCCGGAGCTCCGGGCGGTCCCGATGGCCGTCTGCGGCGATCCGGAAAGCCGCCACGGCATCATCCTCGCGAAGAACGAGCTCGCCAAAAAATACGGCGTCGTCACCGCCGAGACCGTCTGGCAGGCAAAGCGGAAATGCCCCGGCCTCGTGCTCGTCCCTTCCCATCACCGCCTGTACGCCGAATACTGCGAGAGGATCAACGCGCTGTACGAGCAGTACACCGACCAGGTGGAGCCGTTCAGCATCGACGAGTCGTGGCTCGACGTGACCGGCAGCATGCACCTTTTCGGGGACGGGCGGACCATCGCGGACGAACTGCGCCGCCGGGTGCGCGAGGAGATCGGCGTCACCATCTCCGTGGGCGTGTCCTTCAACAAGATCTACGCGAAGCTCGGCAGCGACTACAAGAAACCCGACGCGACCACCGTCATCACGCGGGAGAACTGCCGCGACATCCTGTGGCCGCTGCCCGCGCGGGACATGATCTTCGTCGGCCGGGCCGCCGCGGAGAAGCTCGAGGGCTGCGGCATCCGCACGATCGGCGACATCGTCGCGGCGGGGCGCGAGTATCTCGGCCGGCTGCTGGGCCGGGCGGGCGACGCGCTGTGGGTCAACGCGGCGGGTCTCGACGCGAGCCCGGTGCGGCGCCGGTGCGACGAACCGGCGCCCAAGAGCGTCGGCAACAGCATGACCTTCGCGCACGACCTCGTCGGCATGGAGGAGATCCGCGCGGGGCTGCTGCCGCTGTGCGACGAGGTGGGCACGCGGCTGCGGCGCGCGGGGCTTTACGGCTCGACGGTCACCGTGCAGATCCGCGACCCCGATTTCCGCACCATCTCCCGCCAGCAGACGCTCGACGCGGCCACGGCGAGCACGCGGGAGATCTACCGCGTCGCCGCGGGCCTCGTGCGCAGGGAGTGGTCGCCGATCACCAAGCCCATCCGCCTGCTCGCCGTCACGGTCTCGGGGCTCGGCGCGGCCGCGGCGCGCCAGACGAGCCTGTTTGCGCCCGAGGCGGGCGCGCAGGACGCCGAAAAGCTCGAGCGGGTCATGGACGCGCTGCGCACGCGCTACGGCGGCGCGGCCGTCTCCTATGCGAGCCTCGTGCCCCCGCGGGAGTCCGAAAAGGACGGCGCCGGAAAGGCGCCCCCGAAGAAGAAAAGCTGAACGGCGGAACGCCCTGCGGGCGTTCCGCTTTTCCGTGCCCCGCAAAGACCGTGGCTGCTCCCGCGATTTTTCCGGCGCGGCCGCGCCGGATTCAGCCGCATTTCAGCTTTGCGCTCTATAGTGTGGAAAACCGAAGGGAGGCATACGGCCATGGAACAGCAACGCGCGCGGAAGATCGCGCTGATCCCCGCCTATGAGCCGGACCTGCTGCTGCTGCGGCTGCTCGAGTCGCTGCGGGAGGCGTCGTTCACCTGCGTCGTCGTCGACGACGGCAGCGGTCCCGCCTACGCCGATATCTTTGCGTCCGCCGGCGCCTGCGCCGAGGTCATCTCCTGCGCCGAAAACCGCGGAAAGGGCAGCGCGCTCAAGACGGGGCTTCAATATATCAAAGAGCATTACGCCGAGGAACATTCCGGCGGCGGCTGCGTCGTCGTGACGCTCGACGCCGACGGCCAGCACACGCCCGCGGACGCGCAGCGCGTCTGCGACGCCGCGCTCGGCGCGCCGGATGCGCTGGTGCTGGGCAGCCGGGAATTCAAGGGCGGCGTTCCGCTGCGCAGCCGCTTCGGGAACATCGTGACGCGATGGGTCTATGCGGCGTCGACGGGCGTGCGGGTGCGGGACACCCAGACGGGTCTTCGCGCGTTCAGCGACCGGCTGCTGCCGATGATGCTCGCGATCCCCGGCGACCGCTACGAGTACGAGATGAACGTGCTGCTCGCGTGCGCGCGGCAGGCGGTCCCCATCAAAGAGGTGACCATCGAGACCGTCTATTACGACAACAACCGGGGCTCGCACTTCAGCACGGTGCGCGACTCCTGCCGCATTTACAGGGAGATCCTGCGCTTCTCGGCGGCCTCCTTCGTCAGCTTTCTCGTCGACTACGGTCTGTACAGTCTGTTGTCGGCGGCGACGGCGGGGCTCGGCGCGCGGGGCCTGCTCGTGTCGAACGTCGGCGCGCGCGTCGTCAGCGCAAGCGTCAACTACGCGCTCAACCGGCGCTTCGTTTTCAACAGCCGGGAGGGCGTCGCGCGGACGCTCGGCGGCTACGCGCTGCTCGCGGCGGCCGTGCTCGCCGGCAATACGCTGGTGCTCGGCCTGCTCGTGCAGACGCTGGGCCTCGGTCGCTACCTCGCAAAGCTGCTCACGGAGCTGCTGTTTTTCGCGCTCAGCTGGGCCGTGCAGCGCAAGCTCATCTTCAAAAACAGGGAAAAGCAAAAGGAGCCCGCGCGGGACGGCGAAGACGCCGGCGCCGCGCGGCCGTGATACGATATGCGGAACACTCATAAGAAGCAAAAGTGGACGGCGGCCTTTGCGCTGCTGCTGACGGTCTTCACCGTCTATGTGGCGCTCGACACGTTCGTCATCTCGCGGGTATACAGCACCGTCGGGAGCGCGTCGGCGGCGCCGAAGACGACGGCCGCGCAGTCCGCCGCGGTCGTCACCTCTGACACCTACGCCGACGACAACATCAGCATCACGCTCACGGAATACCGGGAATACGACACGACGATCTACGTCGCGGACGTCACGGTGTCGTCGGCGGATTATCTGAAGACGGCGTTCGCGCAGAGCGCCTACGGGCGCAACGTCACCGAAACGACGTCGGCCATCGCGCAGGAAAACAACGCCATTCTTGCGATCAACGGCGATTACTACGGCGCGCGGACGGCGGGCTGGGTCATCCGCAACGGCGTGCTGTACCGGGATGCGGCCGACAGCGGGACCGACGCCCTCGCCGTCATGGCGGACGGCTCCTTCGAGATCGTCGCGCAGGGCGGCGGCACGACGGCCGACGAGCTGCTCGCCGGGGGCGCGCAGCAGGTGTTCTCCTTCGGCCCGGCCCTCGTCACGGACGGCACGATCGCCGTCAGCGAGGACGAGGAGGTCGGAAAGGCGAAGGCGAGCAATCCCCGCACCGCCGTCGGCATCGTCGGCGAGCTGCACTATCTGTTCGTTGTCTCCGACGGCCGCACGAGCGAGAGCGCGGGCCTTAGCCTGTGGCAGCTCGCGGAATTCATGCAGAGCCTCGGCGCGACGACCGCCTACAACCTCGACGGCGGCGGCTCGTCGACGATGGTCTTCAACGGGGAGGTCGTCAACAATCCGACGACCAACGGCACGACCATCAAAGAAAGGAGCGTGAGCGACATTGTTTATATCGGATACTGATCCCCTGCGCCGGCGCGCGCTGCGCGCGGCCTTCGTCTATCTGCTGGTCGCCGCCTTCTGCGCCTTTTTCGGCGGCGTCTACGAACATTTCAGCCACGACGTCTGGTCGGCATGGATGGTCTACGCCTTCGCGTTCCCCCTCGCGGGGGGCGCGCTGCCGATGTTTGCGCTCGCGCTGTACGGGGCGCGGCTGCCGGGGCGCACGGCGCGCAGCCTCTGGGCGTGCGGGCTTGCGGCGCTCACGCTCGGCAGCGTGATGACGGGCGTGCTCGAGATCTACGGCTCGACGAACGGCCTCATCGCTGTCTACTGGTGGGTCGGCGCCGCGCGGTGCGCGGCGGGACACGC